>JAUMVO010000017.1:21568-35229 GCA_030530095.1 Clostridiaceae bacterium | reverse complement strand
TGCCGACAACGGCGGCTCGGCTGCACCGGCTGACAATGGCGGCGCTTCCTCGGGCGAGTTATCCGCTTCAAGCTCGGTTGCCGACGTAGTTGCATATTTCAACACGGCAATTAATAAGGTTAAGCCCAACGCTTCGAGCATCACTCTTGTCAAAGAGGAAAATACGGAAGCAGGCGGCATTGAGGGTAACCTTCCCGGCGCTCTTACAAGTATTGCTAACAGCCTTATTTCAAATAACATGGGCGTTAAGGCGGAGAATCAGCCTTCAAATGCTAACGATTTCCCCGTAGAGAACGAAAGCTGGTCAAGCCATCTGACAGCTGATGATGTTGAGAGACACGAAGTTGTTGATAACGGCAGCACTTATACAATTACTCTTTATATCAAGGCTGACGATCCCAGCGAGAGTTCAGGCCACGATTACGGTCATAACGGCAAGGTATTCTCAGTTATCAGTCCTTCAATCGTTACCGATAACGCAGGTCCCGCTTCAAGCATGATAAAGGAAGTCAAGACAGGACACAGAGACGGATACGTTAAGGTAGTTGTTGACAAGGCAACCGGCAACGTTACCTCCGCAACCTACTATTTCGTATGGACTCTTTCGCTGAAGGCGCTCGGTGCTTCTCTGTCCATTCCCTTCGGACTTCAGAAGGATTATTCCATTACATACTGATTTGTATTAAAAAGCCCTCGTTTCGAGGGCTTTTTTTATTGCTTTTATTGACATTATAATTAGACTTAGTGTATAATTAATCTGTTAATTATTTTTACTCTAAGGAGGAAGATTATGGCTGATAAAAAGACAGTAATGCTTACAGGCGCTTCCGGCAATATGGGCTTTGCCGGCTTTAAGGAGCTGTATGCAAAAAAGGACAAATTCAACATCACTCTGCTCTTGAGAGACAGCGCGAAGAACCGTGAAAAGTTCGCCGCTTACATCAACGATCCGTGCGTTCGTATTGTTTGGGGCGACCTTACGAAGTATGATGACGTTCTTGACGCTGTCAACGGCGCTGACTACGTTCTTCACGTAGGCGGTATGGTATCCCCTGCTGCCGACTGGAAGCCTTACAGAACTCAGAAGACAAACATAGGCGCTGCCCAGAATATCTGCAACGCAGTTCTCGCTCAGCCTAACGCCGACGATATCAAGGTCTGCTACATAGGCACCGTTGCCGAGACGGGCGACAGAAATTACCCGATTCACTGGGGACGCTGCGGCGACCCGCTTAAGATTTCGGTTTATGACCATTACGCAGTTTCAAAGTGCCGTGCTGAGGCTGTTTTCGTTGAAAGCGGTATCAAAAACTGGGTTTCAATGCGTCAGTCAGGCATACTCTATCCCAATATCTTAAAGAATATGGACCCGATTATGTTCCACGTACCCGTTAACGGCGTACTTGAATGGTGCACGGTTGAGGATTCTGGCAGACTGCTCGCAAACCTCTGTGACGAGGATATGCAGGGACATCTCGGCAAGGATTTCTGGAACCATTTCTACAACATCGGCTCCGGTAAAGAATACAGAATTTCAAACTATGAGTTTGAGTGCCTGCTTCTCGGCACGCTCGGTCTCGCAGGTCCCGAAAAGCTCTTTGAACCGCACTGGTTCGTTACAAAGAACTTCCACGGTCAGTTCTATGCAGACTCCGACAAGCTTGAAAACTATCTGCATTTCAGAGAGAATCTTCCCGTCAAGGATTACTTTGACAGACTTGCCGAACAGGTTGAATTCTACTTCAGAATTCCCCGCCATCTTCCCAAGGGCGCCGTTGCAGCCGCTGCAAAGCCGTTTATGAAGAAGCTGGCAAAGACCAAGGATTTCGGTACCATTGACTGGGCTGAGACAAATAATGCAATCCGTATGAGCGCTTACTACGGCTCAAAGGAAGAGTACGATCAGATTCCGAAGAAATGGGAAGACTTTGAGATTATGCAGTTCGATAAGGATACGTCTGCAGCCGACGAGTTCAAGCTTGACCACGGCTACGACGAGTCCAAGCCTGAGAGCGAACTTGATATCAACGATATGAAGCAGGCTGCGAAGTTCAGAGGCGGCGAATGTCTCTCGGATACAATGGTTAAGGGCGACCTTGCCACAAAGCTCAAGTGGAAATGCGGTCACTGCGGCGCTGAATTTGAAGCAAGTCCCGCACTTATCCTTCTCGGCGGACACTGGTGCCCCGAGTGCTTCATTCCGCACAAGGCTTGGGATTACGACGCCATAGCAAAGGACAACCCGTTCTTCGCTCAGGTATGGTACACCAATCACGGCAAAGACGAGAACAACCGTTACGAGTTTGACGAGCTGTTCCACATCGACGGCGTGCCGTGGGATGACATCAAGAGATAATTCAATAAGCATAATTAAAGCCACGGTGTAAACCGTGGCTTTTCTTTACAAATCGGAGTTTATCGGGGAGATTGATAAACCTCTTTCGTTCCTTCCCCTCTCAGGGGAAGGGGGAACGCCGTAAGGCGGTGGATGAGGTAAACTACGACCTCATCAGTCTTTTTGCTTCGCAAAAATCCAGCTTCCCCTACAAGGGGAAGCAACGTTTGGCGATAAACCAAACTCCCCGACAAACTCAAATTTGGCGGGATAAAAAACGGGCGATTCGTGAATCGCCCATACATATTTATATATTCTCTGCGAATGCTTTGATTTTTGCCTCGTATTCGACTTCCGTTTTTGTCAGAGGGTCAATCAAAACAAGTGAAGCAGAAAGTGAATCAATGCCTAGCAGTGCACACATTTTCTTTTCCGCCTTATCGGCACCGTTGCCGCTCTGGCAGAAAAACGCTGCAAGCTTCTTTTGTCTCAGCACGTCCCTGTTGTCGCACAAAAATGTTCTTACGGGAGGTGCAAAACTTGACGCCCATATCGGAGAACCGATTATAACGGTTTCATATTCGTCCGCATTGAACGAGTACGGCTCAAGCTCGGGAGTTTCACCCATTACTGCGCTTTTGCCGCCCCAGAAGAACTTTCCGAAGCCCTTGTCGGGAAAAGCCTTTACGGGCTTTATTTCAATCAGATCGGCATTGAGCGTAACAGAAAGCTTTTCGGCTACTGATTTTACGTTACCGCTCATTGAATAATAAACTATTGCTGTTTTCATAATTCACCTATAAATACGGCGGAGGCAAGCCTCCGCCGATATTGTTGATATTAAATTACTGCTTTGCGCCGTCGTCGAACATCTCGAGTGACTTGACGCTCGCTGCGAAGCAGTTTGCAAGACCGTCGGGGTTCATGTTGTCGTATGTGTCGCGGCGGGTGTGATAATAATCTTCAAGCTTGTGGTTAAGGCCTGTGATACCGGTTGAGCGGAAGCCCGCCTGAGTGAAGGCTGCGTTATCGGTTGCGCCGCCGAGCGGAGGAACCCAGCCCTTCTTGATCGGAACGTCAACAGCCTTTGCCGCTTCCATAAACAGGTCGCAGACATCCTTGTCAGCCTTTACGGTACCGTTAAGGTCGCGGTAGTTAACCATAAGGTACTTGGGGTCAAATATAGTGTCGTAGGAAATGAAGAACGTCGGTACGTCGTGCCAGTCGTCCTTGTGAGCCTCGCTCCACGCCTTGGAACCGCGAAGACCAGCTTCCTCGGAGCCGGTAAGAACAACCGCAAGCTCGGTGTTCTCAAGCTCGATGCCCTCATCCTTGAGGTACTTGAGAACGGCGATACCCATATAGCAACCCGTAAGGTTGTCGTTTGCGCCGTCAACGATTCTGTGCTCGTTCCACATAAAGTACAGACCGAACTCAAACGGAACGAAGAGAAGTCCCCAGAAAGCCGCCTTTACGAACCATGCGGAAGCGTAAGAGGTCTCGGGATTAAGAAGAAGTCCCGTCATACCGAAGTTTACAAGATAAAGAATTGAAACAACGATGAAGAAAACAGCGCCGATTGCGCAGATGATTGCGTGGCCTTCAAAGCCGACGCCGCCAAGAGCGTAGTTAACGGGCCATTCCCAAGCTGCGTCGGGGTGACCGTTGAATACGATTCTTCTCTTAACCTCGCCGGTGGGCTTCTTGACAGCCGTTACGTTGTGGCCGGTCTTCTCCTTGAACGCCCAGTCAACAGCCTTCTTGTAAAGACCGAACTGTAAAAACGCGATAAGAAGTCCGCAGACAATAAGTATAACCGAAGCCAGAGGGAATACGAAATACAGAGCGATAGCGGCAAGAACCATTGTAATGGTGAAGTAAATCCAGCCGAAGAAAGAGCCGGGATTCTCCTTGAAAGCCTCAACCTCAGCCGAGTCGCAGCCGCAGTCCTTTTTAAGAACTTCCGCCATATACTGACATGACTGCAATTCGCCGTTGGAACCGGGGTCTCTCTTTTCGAAGTTCTTGATAATATGAGTGATTTCATCAATCATATACTTAGCAGCTTCGTCTTTTCTTGCTATAACTTTGCTTAAATCCATAACCTTTTCCTCCTTGATAAAATTTATCATATATTTACTTTATCACAATCGGTATAAAAATTCAATATTTTATATTGAACAAAAAGCGAAAAAAATATATAATAAACACGACTGAATGAAGGGTGGATTTATTATGAGATTAACTCCCGAAGCGCTTGATTTCCTCTTTGAAAACAAAATCAAGGATTCAAGAGCATGGTATAACGAGCACAAGGCGGACTACAAGAGACTTGTAGTCGAGCCCTTCCGCGAATTCGTTGTAAATATGCAGCCGTATATTGACAAGATTGATCCGAATTTAAGCTGTAACCCGAAGCATATTTCGCGTATCTACCGCGATACGCGCTTCACGAAGGACAAGCATCTGTACCGCGACCACGTCTGGTACGGCTTTATGCACTCGAAGGAATTATATGAAGGTCTCCCCTGCTTTTTCTTTGAGTTTTCGCCCGAAGGCATAGACTACGGCTGCGGCTATTACAAAGCTTCAAGCGAAAGCATGGAAGCTATCAGAACGCTTGTATTGAAGCACGACAAGAGCTTTGAGGCTATGAAGAAGGCTTTTAAGAAGCGTCCCGAGCTTGTACTGTCGGGCAATCCGTACAAACGCAATCACTTCCCCGACGCAGACGAAAAGGATTTGCCGTGGCTCAACATACGCGATTTCTGCGCCATAGCATACACTCAGGAATTTGACCTTCTTTTCAGCGAGTCGGACGTACTCGCCGCCGAAATCGGTAAGCGCTTCCTTGATATGAAACCGATTTACGAATTTCTGATGAAGGCCGAAAGCACGGTTCAACGAGAAAACAGATAACAAAACGGCGTACCGTTCGGTACGCCGATATTATTGGTGTCTATCAGTCACCTGCCGCTTCAACGGCCTCGTCAAGCCACGAGGTATCCTCGTCCTTTGAGGATTCGCCGTGCTTAACCTGAGTTATGACGGCAAGTCCGATTGCGAACATAATCGCGCAGAACAGGAACATAAAGTTATAGTCGTCGTGGAACAGACCTATGAGAAGTCCGCAGAGTATCGGGCCGGTAATGGCAGCCGAGAATGTTGCGGTGTAGTAGTAGCCCGTGAAGGTGCCGACGTAATCTCTGCCGCCGATTGCAAGAACGAGCGGAAGAGTGTTAATGTTGATACAGCCTACCGCCGCGCCGCCGACTACAAGCGCAATCCAGAGGACTATCCAGGTGAACGCTCTGTTGGCAACGAACTGCGAAACGGCAAGGTAAATTGCGAACATAACAACGATACAGACAAGACCTATTATAATGGTCTTCTTTCTGCCGAGCTTTCTGCCCATCGCGCCCGCGGGAATACCGAAGGCTGCAAGCGAAACGGCGAACACAGCCATCATAAGGGTTGAGTAAATCGGCTTTACGTTAAGCGTGTCAAGCGCGAAGTTCGTGAAGTTGGGAACAATAGCCTCGGTGGCGTTATTGATAAGGAACAGTGCCGCAAGCATAACAAGAAGGCTTCGTCTCTCATCCTTTGAAATCGGAAGGTCCTTGATTTTGATTTTCTTTGCTTTTTCCTCACCCGCATCGTTTTCGAGAACGATGTCCTTTGAAAGATCATACTGCTTATTTCTCTTATAGAATATTGTAAGAATTACAAGGCAGAGAACCGAAATAACAGCCGCAACAATGAAAATCGGAGCGTAGTTGACATAAATCGGATTACCGTCAGCGCCGACCGCCGCTATCTTCTGAGCTACAAGCTGGCTCTCCTCGCCTGCTGACGAGAATGCAGTGCCGTTGAAATAAAGCTTATCTCTGCCCGAAGCGATGAAGTTTGCGATATGCTCCTTATACTCGGCAAGCTCGGGATTGAAGCCGTTGAGATACTTGACAACAACGCTGCCGTCGGGATTGGTCGCAAGTATCTGACCGAGAGTGTTGGTCTTGGCCTTGAGAGCCTCCTGCATTGAGGTAAAGCCGAGAAGTCCGACAAGAGCCGTTGCAATAGTGCCGACTACGAAGCCTATCATCTGACCGATGCCGCCCATAATGTTGATAACGGCGTTTGCGTCGGACTGAAGGTGCGAAGGCGTAAAGTCGGGCATAAGCGAAACGACGGGTGAGCGCCAGACGGACATCGTGAAGTTGAAGAAAATGATGACCGTCATCATAAGTATAATGCTCAGCACGCCCGCCTTAAGCGTTGCGGCAACAGGAATCAGGCTGAAGAAGATTGCGCATATCGGCAGGCAGATGAGAATGTAAGGCATTCTCTTGCCCCATTTGGTATGGGTGCTGTCGGAACGCTTGCCGAAATACGGCTGGAAGATTACGCCGAAAATGTTATCGATGGTCATAATCGCGTTAACGAGCAGCGCAACCGATAAAAAGCCCGGCAGCGACGAACCGCCGCCCGTAAGCTCGGTGAGCTTGGCTCTGAAAATAACGGGAACGTAGGAATTATAAACCGACCACATAAGCATACAGCCCATAAAGCCGAAACCGATGAGGAAGGTGCGCTTATAATTCAGACCGTTTCCCTTTGTCTTTTTCTCTTTAGGCATAAAAACCTCTCCTTTTGTTTATTAACATTTTTATTTTACCAAATTTTAACACCTTTTTCAACAGTAAAATAATAATTGATAACCTTGC
This sequence comes from Clostridiaceae bacterium, assembly GCA_030530095.1. Lineage (GTDB taxonomy): Bacteria > Bacillota > Clostridia > Oscillospirales > Acutalibacteraceae > Fimenecus. Next base: position 28,170 of record JAUMVO010000017.1, on the reverse strand, counting down.
CAAATCGGAGTTTGTCGAGACAATTGCAGAGACGACCATCGGTCGGTTCGTTAAAAAGAAACGGACGGGCACGGAGACCCGTCCCTACGCGTAGGGACGCCCCTCTGCGGGCGTCCGCATGAATTATAGCAGACTTTGACGGGCGATTCGTGAATCGCCCCTACGCTTAGTAAGATATACGCCTTAAGTGTTATAAAATGTTCGGAAGCGGAGCTTCCCCGCAGCTTGCCGAGGGCAAATTTAGCTCTTGCAAAGCAAGAATTTAGCTGCCGTCAGGCAATTTAGCTCGTCCGCAGGACGAATTTAGCTCCGAGGTCGAAGACCCCGACAAACTCAAATTTGTATATACAAAAAGCGGCGTGGGACACGCCGCTTTGATTGCTTTATATGATTATTATTTATCAGTCTTCGTTTTCTTCCTTGACCTTGTCGATAACCTCCTGCGGGATTGCCTCGCCGTGCCTGACAACGAGTATGCACAGAAGCGAAAGGATGAAGGCTATCGGGCAGTAGTAGAACAGCGACATATACGTACCCGTGAACATTCTTACGATACCGTAAACAATGGGCGTCGCAATCTGAGCCGAGAAGGTTGCAGTATAGTAGTAACCCGTGAACGTGCCGACCTTATCGAGACCGCCGATTTCAAGTACAAGCGGAAGGGTATTTACGGTGATGCACATATTAGCCATACCGCCGACAACGAGCGCTACCCAGATAAGCGCGCCGCTTAAGGAGTCGATACCCATCTTCTGCGTTACAAGGTAAGCGCCGAAGGCTATGATAAATACGAGAAGTCCGCCGATAATCGTCTTTTTACGGCCTATCTTCTTACCCAGCCAGCCTGCGGGAATTGCGGCAACTGCCGATGCCGCCGCAAACGCGGTAGTCATAATAGTCGCCTGAGCGGTGGTCTTGTTGAGAATTTCCGCCGCGAACAACGCAAAGAAGGTCGTAACGGCGTTCGTTCCGCAGAACAGGAAGAAAAGTCCCATAAGCATAAACACAAGGCTTCTTCTCTCGCCCGAGGAAAGCTTTTCGGCTTTTCTGGCTTCCTTTTCGGCCTTTGCGGCTTCCTTTTCAGCCTGACGTCTTGCCGCCTCGTCGGCAGCCTGATTGGCTTCTGCTTTTATTTTAATACGGCTGTCGGGTTCTTTAACAAAGAAGAGAACGACGAGCATGCCGATTATCATTACGATCGAACCGAGCAGGAATACATACGGGAAGGTAACAAATTCATCCCAGCCGTCAGCCTTGGAATTAGCACCGGTTGCCGCGCAGTAGAGCGCGGTTACGATTGTACCCGCAAAAAGTCCGATAGCGCCGCCTAAGCCGCCCATAAGGTTTATTATGGCGTTGCCTTCACTGCGAAGCTCGTTGGGCGTAAGGTCGGGCATAAGCGCAACGACGGGCGCGCGCCACAGAGACATTACGAAAACGAACAGAATAATGAAAAGCATCGTAAGCGGAAGCGAACCGATTTTAATCGCTACAAGCGGAATTATCGCGAACAGTAGCGCCGAAACGGGCGCGCCGTAGATAACGTACGGTCTGCGCTTGCCGAAGCGTGAATGCGTGTTGTCGGAAAGCTTGCCGAAGGTCGGCTGGAAAATAACGCCGAAGATGTTGTCGAACGTCATTATAATGCCTATAAATAAAGGTACGAGCGTAATACCGCCGACTGCCGTTGAAACATCCTCGCCGTTTGCGGCAGCAAATTCCGCAAGTTTCGGGAACATCTCGTTAAGCTTCGTGCTCCACGCTGTAATAACAGCACTCTCGTTGAGAAGCTTGTTAAGAATCTTAGTGATGTACGGGTCGTAGATTGCCCACGCAATAGATGAAGCGAGAAAGCCAAAGCCCGTCAGTATGGTGTGCGGGTAATGAAGCTTTCCGTTCTCCTTTGCGCAAAAGTACTTACTTGCCATATACTATTCTCCTTTATTCTTTAATCTGTATCTGCCTTTTTTATCAATGCCCTTGCGGCGAAGAGCGATACGCTTGTTGCGCATTCTCTCCATATAAAGCTCAAACACAACAAACGCGATTATAACGAGTGCTGCGGCGAAAATACGTCCCGTGCTGACGGTGAGTGTTCCGCGCTTTCTTGAGTTGCTGTCGGAAAGAGAAACAATGACCGAGTTGAGCTCATTATAGAAGTTATCAAGCTCGAGTGCGCTGACGCTGTACGAAAGCGCGTCTGTCGCCTTGAGTATATTGGAATTGAGCTTATTTGCCCAGTAGGTGCTTAAGGTGCTGTCGTCAAGCTGTTTTGCGCGGTCGATAAGCTCAGAGAGATTTCGGCGCGAAAGCTCAACTCTCTGCTTATAAAGATTCAACTCCTCTACCCTGTCGGTAACGATTACCGAGAAGCCGCGCGAGGTTACGTCGTCCCAGTAGGTTGCGGTGTCGTCGCGCTTGCCGCAAAGCTTTTTGTCGGTCATATCAATCATTGCGCGAAGCTTGCCGCGGGTTTTGGAAACAACCGAGGTTGAAAATGTAGTCGAGTACGGGTTGCCGCTTGCGAGCATAACACCCGCCGCGCCCGCGTTGACCGAGCCTCTGATATATGATTTTGAACTCCAGATAACCGTGCCGACATATTTCGAGAAAACTATCGGCGACGATGCTCTGCCGCCAAGCCACGACTTAATGGCGCCCTTTCGGGCATCGGTGAGAATCACGGCATCAAGCATAGCGTTGTTCTTCTCAAGTATTTCGCAGACCTCGTCCCTGAAATCCCAAGCGCCGTCGATAAGCAGCAGCTTTCCGCCGCCTAAAAGCTTAAGCGTTTCGTCAAAGGTGGACACGCTGTAAGCGGTCAGTTTCTCATGCTCGCCGCCCTTACCGTTGCGAAGGAAATAGGTTGAAAGCTCCTCAAACGTTACGTCGCTTATATTTTTATCTATTGAATTTGACTGAGCGTCGGCGCACATTCTCTTAAGGTTTTCGTCTGAGAACAGTACAATCTGACCGTCGGAAGTCTTGCGAAGATATATGAGCACCATATCGGCGCCCTGCTCAAATGCCGCCGCCACGCCCTCGGCTGAATTCTCGGGATAACGCCCCGTGTCGCCGAGCTTCGAAACGCAGATTAACTCAGTAGGCTCGCCCAGCAGAATTGCCCTTTTACTTTCGAGCGTAGCCTCGTCCGCAAAGGCGGGAAATGCGCTTAAAAGTAACAATATGACGCACAAAGCCAAACTTAACAGTTTACTTTTTGACATATTATGCTCCTTTTGGTTTTTTACACGAATAATTTTACCATAGAAAAAAATTTTTTACAATAGAAAAAAGTCATATTTTGATAAATAACAAGGGCTTGTACACTACATTTGGTATAAAAATAAAGTTGCACAAATTTTAGCTGTTTTTTTCGGCTTTTAATGCACTTTTTAAGTGTTGCAACGTAGATTATTTTATGCTAAAATACCACTTGTACATTGAGAAACAGGGGTAACATTATGGCTTTTAACACGAAATTTAAGCAGCTTCGTCTGTCCAAGCTTCCACCGCTTACTCAGACCGATCTTGCAAATGTGTTGGGTATGACACAGAGAAAAATTTCATTCCTTGAAACCGGCGTTACGGAGCCGTCGCTCAAGGACCTTCAGGCTATATGTTTATATTTTAACGTTTCGGCAGATTATCTTATAGATTTGCCGGAGGCAATGCCCTATATCAATGACTAAAAGTGAACTTGCCGTGAAATCCGTCGCGGCACTTAAGAGCACATACCCCGATGCTCTCTGCTCGCTTGAGTACAGAAATCCGCTTGAGCTGCTTATCGCGACGAGACTTTCCGCACAATGCACCGATGCGAGAGTTAACCTTGTAACTCCCGCTTTATTTAATAAATACCCTACTCTCGACGATTACTGCAACGCAAAGGTTGAGGACGTTGAGGAGCTTATTCACTCCTGCGGCTTCTATCACGGCAAGGCGAGAGATATAATAGGTATAGCGCAAAAGATTAAATCCGATTTCGGCGGCGAAGTCCCCTCGACTATCGAGGAGCTGACAAGCCTTCCGGGCGTCGGCAGAAAGACCGCTAATCTTATACTCGGCGACGTTTTCGGTCAGCCGGGCGCTGTGGTTACGGACACGCATTTAATAAGAATTGCGAACCGCATAGGTCTTGTTTCGACGAAGGACCCGAAAAAGGTTGAGACCGAGCTTCGCAAGCTGCTTCCGCCAGACGAGAGCAACAACTTCTGCCACCGCTGCGTACTGCACGGCAGAGCCGTCTGTACGGCGAGAAAGGCCATGTGCGAAAAATGCGCGCTTAATGATTTCTGTAAGAAAAAGATATAAGGAAAAGTTATGTATTCACTCAATTCTTCCCTTTACGCTTCGGTTTTCGTAGTGCCCAGGGACATAGTTGACAAGTACATAAAAATGGCGTCCTTCTGCGCCGTAAAATCACTGCTTTGGATACTCAATTACCGGGGCGGTGCTTTTTCTGTATCCGAGCTGGCAAAGAGCATAGGCTCGTCCGAGGCAGATGTTAAGGAAGCGCTCGACTACTGGGTTAACGAGGGCGTACTCGTAAAGGACGGCGAAACAGTTGCCGCCCAGCCTGTTACGAGTGATTCCCACCTGCTCAAAGATAAGGCTGAAAAGGCTGAAAAGCCTGCCGAAAAGAAAGAGGTCGAAATAAAAGAAGAGCTTGTGCTTCCGACCTACGAGCAGGTTGTTACGAGAATGAACGAGGACAAAAAGATTGAGGAGCTTATCAATCACGTTCAGTTCATGCTCGGCAGAACGACGGGACAGGATATGAACGCACGGCTCGTTCAGATGGTGGACGGCTACGGCCTGCCGATTGAGATTATACTGAGGCTTATTCAGTACTGCGTTGATATCGGAAAGACCTCTAACGCATTTATTTTAGGCGTTGCGAAAAGCTGGTATAAAAACGAGATTTCCACGCTTGAGCAGGCTGACGAATACATAAACAGCCATTCACGTGCCCAGAGCATCTACAACGATTTCAGAATGCTCACCGGTCTTACGGCGCCTCAGGCGACTTCAAAGCAGGAAGAATACTTCATAAAATGGGATTCGTACAAAACATCCGTCGAAATGATGGTGTATGCGTATGAAATCACCGTTGAAAAGACGGGCAAAATCAGTTTTGCCTATATGGACAAGATAATTTCCTCTTGGCATGAAAACGGTTACAAAACGCCCGAGGACGTCGATAATGCCGCTAAGGCGAAGGCAAAGCCGAAGAACGACGGCGGCGCTTCGTACGATATAAACAAGACTATGGCTGACGACGAAAACAAAAAGATTGTTTTCAAAAAGAAGACGAACAAAAGGGGTGACAGCTGATGACTTACTCTTCATCCACGGTTTCAAAGGCTCTGGCAACCCTCGCAGGCAGAAAAGAAAAAGCCGAAGAGGAAGCTAAGTCCAGAAAAGAAGAATTCATAAAAGCGCATCCCGAATACGGTGAGATTGAGTCAAAACTCTCGCAGACGGGAGTTGACGCAATCAAGGCTGTTATGGGTTGTAAGGAGCCGAAGGAATATATAGAAAGCCTAAAAAAAGACAATCTTAAATTTCAGGAAGCTAAAAAGGCATTTCTCACGGCAAACGGATTTGACGAGGACTATCTTGAGCCCGCATATCACTGTAAGAAATGTAAGGACACAGGCTACGTTGAAGGGGTTATCTGCGAGTGCTTTGAGGAGCTTCTCAACAAGCTCTCTGCTGACGAGCTCTCAGTCAAGACTCCCCTGCAGTTATCACGCTTCGAGGATTTTGATCTGAGCCTTTACAGAGATTCCGCAAAGCAGAAGATGTCTGACATCTATAACTTCTGCGTTGAGTATGCAAAGACGTTTGACCGAAACACGTACAGTCTTTATATGTTCGGCAACACGGGACTCGGAAAAACGCATCTCTCGCTCGCAATTGCGGCTGAGGTAATCAAAAAGGGTTACAGCGTTGTTTACGGTTCGGCTCATGATTTCTTCGGTATGATTGAGCGTGAACGCTTCGGCAGGAGTGAAAACCCCGACGGCACTACCGAGGAAAAGCTTATCAACTGCGATTTGCTCGTCATCGACGATCTTGGCGCAGAGTTCGTTACGCAGTTTACGGTTTCGGAGCTTTACTACATAGTCGATACAAGGCTTGCAAAGGGTTACCCGACAATAATAAGCACCAACCTCAAGGCAGATGAACTTGAAAAGACTTACAACGAAAGAATCGCCTCGAGAATTCTTTACAACTATTACAGACTTGACTTTATCGGCAACGATATCAGGCAGGCGCTCGACGTAAATCTGGATTAAGAATTAAACCCGCAGTAATCACTACTGCGGGTTATTATTATAAGCAAAACAAAAAGGCGTCTGTAAAGACGCCTTATGTATTTAATTAAAATGTAATTCTATCAGTCTTCGTTCTTTTTCTTCATAGCAACAAGAACTGCTGCAGAAGCTGCAAGTACAACTGCCGCTGCGCCGATAACGGGAGTGTTGCCGGTCTTGGGGTTGTTTGAGTTGCCCTTGGAGCCGCCGTTTGAACCGCTGTTGCCGCCGTTACCGCCGTTGCCGCCAGCGGCAGAACAGGAGAGAAATTCGACCCCG
>JAUMVO010000017.1:0-21558 GCA_030530095.1 Clostridiaceae bacterium | reverse complement strand
CCGTTGCCGCCATTGCCGCCGTTGGCAGAGGTAGTAGCCTCGCCGCCGTTAGCAGATGTGGTGGTTTCGCCGCCGGCCTTTTCGCCGATGGTTACGGGTGCGATTGTCATACCGGGAGCGATATCAGCGCCGGTATCGTCAAGAATCTCGTTAGCGTCTGCAGAAACCTGAGCGTTAGCCTTCTTAACCTTAAACTTAGCTGTGAAGAGAGTACCTGCCTCGCAGGGATCGGTACAAACGCCTGCAGCAGCAATTTCACCAGACACAGTATCGTTAAGCTCGGTGGTCATAACGTCGGTAGCCGCAGCAGAACCTTCAACATACTCAAGATAGTCAGCATCGTACTTGAGAACGATGTTAGCACCGGTCAGACCGGCTTCAACGTCTACGGAGATTGTAATCTCATCGCCTACGGCAGCTTCGGTAGCTGAAGGATTAATGGTGACCGTATCAGCTGCAAAAGCAGGAACGCAAGCAAGTGAAACGAGAAGAACTGCTACAAGAACTGAAAGAATCTTTTTCATTTTGTTTTACCGCCTTAATTAGAATTCTGTTAGTAAAGGGCATAAATCAACCCATAACTACATAGATAAATAATACTATAATCAAAAGCAATTGTCAATAGTAATTTGTTTATTTTTCGTCGGAGACGTCAATATCCTGTGCTTTCTTATCTGCTCTCTTTTTGATTATAATCGCAATTGCCGCCGCAAGCGCGATAACGCCTATGCAGATTGCAACGGTAAGTCCGATATTTGACTGCTTCTGAAACTCCTCTTCGGTTACGGGATTGCCGTCTGCGTCAAGTTCGGTGACGGGCTCTGTCTGCGTGTCGGTATCGGTAACGGTGACGTTTTCGCCGTTACTGTTTGAGGGTGTTACGTTTTCGCCGTTTTCTGCAGAATTCTGCTGAGTCGGTACGGCGCTGTTATCGGTTGTGCTCTGTGCAGCAGTTGTAATCGGCGTAAGACGCTCGGCATTGCCGTTTGCCTTGATTTTAAGTTCGTTTGTCACAACGGACGATGAAACGTCCGCCGTGCCCTCGGCGAGCGCCTCTTTAACCTTCATTGTAATCTTTCCGCCGTCTGCAAGTACCCGAAGCTTGAAGCTGAAAATTTCCTGAGCGGGCTGAACATCTTCGGATACGGCGACGAGATTTATCTTGCCCTGCTCTGACGTGTTGCCGACTACCCACATTCTGTCCGACGATTCACTGTCGATCAGTTCGAACTTATCAATATCGTAATTGATTATCACGTTGATGCCGGACAAGCCATCGCTTATTCTGACGTCAACTTTGACCGTATCGCCAGCATTCACCTTGGTTTCTGACGCGACAAGCTCGCACTTGTAATCGGCCGCATAAGCGGGAATGCCGATAACAGCAAGCATAATCAGGGTCAATAATAATGAGGTTGTTCTTTTCATAATGTCACCTATATTTCTATACTCTTATTCGGTTCAACGTAAACCGTATTGTAAACGTGATATATCACCTTGCCCGGTCGGGCGTTTTTCGGTTTTTTGAGATTCTTTACAAGCGTGTAGTCAACGGGGACCTTCTTAGCCTCACCCGCCGAGCTGAAACGCGCCGCAATCGCCGCCGCTTCAACTATCGCGGTTTGTGTAATTTCGCGGTTATCGGAAACGATTATCGTATGCGAGCCCGCAAAACTTTGGGTGTGAAGCCACATATCGTAATTCTTGGCAGTTTTCAGAGAAAGAATATCGTTCTGTACGTTATTTCTGCCTACGAGCACCCTGAAGCCGTCGCTTGTCGTAAACTCATACGGCGGCAGAAGCTTAGGCGCCTTCACCTTGTCCTTATGGCGTTTCCTTATATAACCGCCGTCGATAAGCTCACGGCGTATCTCGTCAATCTGAGCCTCACCGTCGGCGCGTGAAAGGCTGTCAAGCACGGTGTCGATATAGTCGAGCTCCTGCTCCCCGCTCTCGATAAGGTCGCCGAGAAGCTTTTCGGCGGTGACCGCCTTACGGTATTCCTTATAGTATTTCTGCGAATTCTGCACGGGAGTCAGTGCAGGGTCAGCGGCAATTCGCAGAACGTTATTGTTGTCATAATAGTTTTCGATATCGTAGTACGCGCAACCCTTTTCAAGGCGGTAAAGATTTGAGCTGATAAGCTCGGCTTTTATTCTAAGTTCTTCCTTGTCGGCGCATTTTTCAAGCTGAATACGCTGAAGGTTGACCTTTTTTGAAATTCTTTCCTGCGCATTGCCCAGAAGCTTGTAGATATCGCCTGCCCTGCGCTTGATGCGGTATGCACGTTCTTTTTCAAGGCTGAACTCGTCAAGAAGGGTTGAGAAGCAATCATACTCTTTTGTCCTGAGCATTGAGCCGTACTGCGTAATTTCGGTAAACGAAAAGTCGAGCGGCTTGTCCTCGCTGTCAAACACGACGAAGGGCTTTGGAGCTTTTTCGATAAGCTGTTTTTTAACGGCATCAAGCTCGCCCGCCAGCTTTTCAAGGTCGTATTTCGTCAGCAGGTCGCACATAATATCGTCGCCCACACAGCGGTACGCAAGCTCGCGCGCAACAATGGGCGAAATGCCGAGTATAACACCCAGAAGCGCCTTTGAAAGAAGCTGATTTTTGCAGTTTTTGACCGCTTCGGCTATATCGGCTGAACTGTCCTCAAGTATATTGAGCTTATTCTGAGACGGCGGAAGAAGATAGGTTCCGCCGGGTAAAATCTCACGGAAGGTGGACTTCGTTTCGTCAACGCGCTTGACTGCATCTATGATTTTACCGTCGGCATCAACGAGTATGAGATTGCTGCGTTGGGCCATTATCTCGACATAAAGTTTTAATTTAACACGGTCGCCTATTTCATTGGTCGCGTCAAAGTCAAGGCAGAGTATTCTGTCAAGCGAAATCTGAGTGATATCCGTCAGTACCGCGCCCGTCAGCCGCTTGCGCAGAAGCATACAGAGCATCGGCGGCTTGGCGGGATTTTCGTAGGAAAGCTCGGATATATTGATTCTCGGCGAAATTGCCTGAGCGGACATATAAAGACGGAAAGCACCTGCCCGTGTCCGCATAAGGAACACAAGTTCGCATTTCGAAGGCTGATATATTTTTTCGACCTTCGCGCCTGTCAACTTTTCGCTCAACTCGTCTTTTAAGAAGCGCAGGGTAATTCCGTCAAGTGCCATAATTTCCTCAGATATGTTTTATAGGCGAGGTCTCGTTTGCAACGAAAACCTCTGTGTCGGTGAATTTATTTTTAAGTCTTTCGGCAAGAGGCTTAACCGCAATAACCTCGGTTTCATAATGTCCTGCGCAGATAAGCGCAAGTCCGTCCTCAGCGGCATTTATGAAGGCATGATGCTTGCTCTCGCCCGTAAAAAACACGTCGCTCTCATTTGCCGCTTCGCCTAAAAATCCCGTGCCTGCACCTCCGCAGACGGATACGGTCTTGATCGGCTTGTCGGGGAGAGAATAAGAAATATCGGTGTTGAAAATCGCCTTTGCCTTTTTTGCAAGCTCAAAAACAGTTTTACAGTCTGTTTCACCGAGCGTGTAAAGTCCCGAGGCGGACTTTCGGATGTTTGTAAGTCCGAGCGTTTCGGCTAGTATATCGCTTACACCGCCGTCAGCAAAATCGTAGCAGGTGTGCGAAGATATAACCGAGATGCCTTTTCTTGCGCATTTATAGGCAAGGCAATTGTCGGTAATGCTGTCAAGTTCGCCGAAAATCACGGGATGATGGGAAACAATAAGTTCACAGCCGAGCTTTTTTGCCTCGTCAATAACCGAACTTGTCACGTCAAGGCAGACAAGAATTTTAGTAACCGCCCCGTCGCTTTCGCCGACGAGAAAGCCGCTGTTGTCCCATTCCTCCTGAGTCGAGAACGGAATTATACTGTCAAGATAGTTGAATACGTCAATCACTTTAAGCATTTCAAAGCCTCCCCTGCACTCTTATCGCCTGAGCCGTTGTATTTCTTTTTAAGAGAAGTTGCAACCTTCTTTATATATTTCTTGTCCGCTTCGTTTCCGGATTGAAGAAGGCTGCCGAAATAGTACCAGCCCTCGTCCTTTTCCTCGGTTTTACCCGAAAAGCGTGCCGATATAACGAGATAAACCCGTTTGCCCTCCTCGACAGCCTTTTCTTCAAGTATCTCAAAACCGTATTTGCTAAGAGCCTTACGCACATCGTAAAAATGAGTCATAGGCTGCAAAACGAGATGGTATTTCGCGTCGCGAAGCCATTCGGTTTTTTCAAGCATTTCGGCAATCACAATTCCGCCCATACCCGCAACGGCAATTTCGGTCGCTTCGCCGGGCTTTATATTTTCAAAACCGTCGGAAAGCCGAAGCTCAATTTTATCGGACAGTTTCTCAGCTTCAAGCGTCTTTTCGGCGTTCATAAGAGGATTTGGATTTATGTCCGAAGCTATAGCGCGTTTTGCGACGCCGCTTTCAATAAGAAAAGCGGGCAGATACGCATGGTCGGTGCCTATATCGAGAAAGCTGTCGCATTCTTCGACTAAACCGGCTACGCACTGTAATCGTTGTGTAAGTTTAATCATAATCGATTTGCAAAAGAACGGCGGGAGCAAGCCCCCGCCCTACGTTCAATGGTTTAATTAGTTCTTACTTGCAAGGAATTCGTTGATTCTCTTTACAAGCTCGTCTGCGTCAACGCCGTGAACCGCACAGGCGTCGGCAACGGATTCGCCTCTTGAAGCGGGGCAGCCCAGACAGTGCATACCCATCTCAAGGAAGAACGGTACCGTTTCTCTCTCGGCGTCAAGGATGTCGCCTATGGTCATGTCTTTTGTAATTTCCTTCATATTTCATTACCTCCGTAAATTAATAACTCATTCGTTTCCCTTTTCGTCGGGAATAATATTGGTTTCGTTTATTAAATAGTCGGGTCGGTTCTTGACCTCCATATACATTCTGGCTATATACTCGCCCGTTATGCCAAGCGATATGAGTATAAGTCCGCCGACTATAAGAATCGCACAGATTATCGACGGGTAGCCCGCAACGTCGGACCCGAAAACAAGCGTTTTGACTATAGTATAAAGCGCATAGATAAATCCGATAATACTCGTGAACGTTCCGACAATTAGCGAGATTTTCAACGGCGCGGTCGAGAAGCCGAGTATGCCGTCAACGGCATAGGTAAAGAGCTTCCAGAACGACCACTTGGTCTTGCCCGCCGCTCTTTCGCGGTTTTCGTGCTCAAACCATTTTGTCCTGAAGCCGACCCAGCTGAATATGCCCTTTGAAAAGCGGTTGTACTCGGGCATTGAAACGATGGCATTCACGACCTTGCGGTTCATTACGCGGAAGTCCTGCGCGCCCTCCTCGATATTCGCATCGGAAATCTTATTAATCAGCTTATAGAACGAACGCGAAAACGCGCTCTTGATTTTAGCCTCGCCCTTGCGGTCAAGCCGTCTTGCGGCGGCGATATCGTAGCCTTCCTCGGTAACCGCCCTGAACATCTCGGGAATAAGCTCAGGAGAATGCTGCAAGTCGGAGTCGATTATGCCGACGTAATCCGCCTTGGACATACGAAGTCCGGCAAGCATCGCAGCTTCCTTGCCGAAGTTACGGGAAAAGGAAATGTATTTGACCTTCGCGTCCTTTTCGGCAAGCTCCTTGATAAGCTTTGCCGTATTGTCGCGGCTGCCGTCGTCAACGAAAATGAACGAGCAGTCGGCATCTATTGAATAAAGTATCGGGGAAACCGTTTCGTAAAACAGATTTACGGACTCTTCCTCATTGTAGCATGGAACAATAAGCTCAAATGATTTCATGATGTCTCCCCTTTCGTTTTGGTTAATAACAAATCAGTTTACGTAGTCAACCGTCTGGTCAAAGTATCTTTCGCCGGTAACAATGCCGTCGCAAAGGAACCAGTCGAACGCGTCAACCGCGCCGTCGCCGTTGAGGTCGGCCGCTTTTTCGTAATCGGTACCCGGCTGAATGCTACCCGAGTCAAAGAAGGCGTACTGCTTTATATTCTGCCTGTCGGTATCGTTAATCATACCGTTGCCGTCAACGTCACCGTAGAGAATAACGGTTGAAACCCTGCTGACTGAAGCCGCGGCAGGTCTTATGCTGTTGATAATTGCGCCCGTGCCTACAAGGTCGTTACCCTTAAGCTCGGTTGTTCCTCTCTGAATATAGAAGATATAGCCGTTTGCGGCAAGCTGAGTCTTGATGCCGTCAGCTGTGTTGTTCGCGGGATCGATGCCGACCTTATAGTCACGCAGAACGCCGTTGACCATATTGAAGGTCTTGGACTGCATCTCGGCGTTGCACTCGTCACAGAGCATCTTAAGAGTGCCTCTTGCACCCGGAACCGCCATTACCGTTACCGTCCACGTGCCGTGCTGATGACCCGTAGCGGCTATCTCGGAATAGGTGTTCGAATTGCAGCGCGTACAGTGATTCTGCACAACGCCGACCTCGGTACATTTCGGCTCAAGGATAACGTTAGAAACGTAATTGTGTCCGAGAGGCTCGATATCGTCGAGATAATATGCGTCGCCGCAGTTCGGACAGTGATAATAGTGCTTGCCCCATTCGGTGCAGGTTGCCGCCTTTGAAACCGAAACGCTGTAATTATGATGATACGCATTTTCGTGATAGCACGGGCATGCCATTCTCTGCTCATAGCTTTCCTGAAGAGTTGAATACTCGCCGAGGAAAACCTCCTCGCCGGTTGCGATATAGTCGTTCACGATTGCGGCAACCTCCTCATTGGGCAGCGTGTTTCCGCTGAGGCCGTCTCTTACAATATTGAAGCCGTTGAGAGCAAGCTGAACCCAGTTACCCGAGAAAGCGTTGACTGCGCCCTTGACAACCTCAAGCAGCACATCAGTTGAAAGGAATGCGCTTTCGCCCTGAATATGACGCAGCGCAGTGCAGCCTATCATAGCCTTGCCGGACATATTGCTTTCACTCGAGAGGAGATTTGACTGAACCTCAAGAGTGTCAACGGATTTCATATTTGCGAAAACATAATCGCCTACTCTTGCGACATCCTCTTCAATGATAATCTTCGTAACGTCGGTTCTGCCCGCAAAGGGACCCGAATCGGCGTCGGGATAGTCGGGAGTTCTGGCGTTTGTAATTCCGTCGCCCGTGAGATACAGCTCTTTTCTGTCCTTGTCGATGAAATAGTAAGCCGTATTCGTTCCGTCGGTAAGCACACCGCGTTCAAGATAGCGGTAATTCGCCGTGGAAGCATAAGCGACGAAATAAAGCGCGCTTGAAAATATAAGCATCAAAGACAACGCAATACACAGCAGGCTCTTAATTATCTTCATAGAATCACCTCAAAGCCGGATTTCATTTTTACAGATTATATCATTATAATTCTATAATAAAAATCTATATTTGTAAAGAAAATTATTTGTAAATGAAAAGCGGCGGGTGTACCCGCCGCAAAACGTATCACTGTTGCTCTACCCCGTCCGAACGCATCAAAACCGTTGTAATCATTGCGCGGGTGCAAGGCTCATAGACGCCGAGCTCGTTTTTGCCAAGTCCCGAGATAAAGCCGTTTTCAACCGCCCAGGCAAAAGCGTCGGTCGCGTCCTCCGCGATTAATCCGGCATCCTTATAATCCGAAAGCGTTTCATCGGCGTTTTCAACCTCGGGAGAACCCGAAAGACGGTAGAGCATAACGACCGCCTGCTCTCTGGTAAGCGGGTCACCCGTGCCGAAGCGTCCGTCGTTGTAGCCGACCGCGATACCCTCACCAAGCGCCCAGTTTACGGCGGCAGTGTAATACCTGCCCTGCACAACGTCTTTGGGAGCGTCAGGGAAGCTTTCATAACGGCTCAAATCAACGCCGCTCAAACGCGCAAGCATAAGCACGTAGTCCTGACGCTCAACGGGGTCGGACGCGCCGAAGTACCCGTCGTCCTTGCCGTTTGCATAGCCCTTATGAACGCAATAACGTACGCTGTCATAATACCAGTTTTCGGGCTTTACATCCTCAAAATCGGGACAGGCAAAGCCGAGCAAAACAAAGCTTATTCCCGCCTGTTTACAGTAGCTCTCAGCAAATGAGCCTTCGTAGCCGTTAACGGTAAGCTTATCACACTCGTCGAAGGTATTATTTTCGATAATACCCACACTTTCGGGGACCGTGATTTCTTCAAGCGCGTCGCAGCCGTAGAATGCGGCGCCGCCGAGACTTGTGACGGTTTCGGGTAGACTTACGCTGCCGAGCGAACTGCAATATGCAAATGCATAGCTCTTAATGAGGCTTACTCCCCTCTCGAAGCGAAGCTCTGCAAGCGAGGAACAGCCCGCAAAAGCGTACTGTTCAATATTGAATACCTTTCCGGGAATTATAACGCTTTCAAGTGAATCGCAGTTTTCAAACGCGCATTCGCCTATCATACGCACTCCGTCACCCAGCGACAGCTCCTTAAGTGAGCTGCAACCTGTGAACATGTGGCTGTTAATTCCGTTTATGCGCTCGGGTATTTCAAGTTTCTCAAGCGAGGTGCAGTATTTGAACACGCCGCTTCTGAAGTGAATGTCGGCGTTGGGAATCGTTATATATTCAAGCGAGCTGCAGCCCGAAAAAGCTTCGTTGCCGACGGTTTTAAGGCTTGCGGGCAGCTCTACTGCCTTAAGCGAAGCGCACAGTGAAAATGCGAGATTGCCGATTTCCTTTAAGTGTCCGTGAAGCTCGACGCTCTCAAGCGAACGGCACTTGTAAAACGCGCTGTTCTCAATCGTTTCAAGCTTATCGGGAAGTATCGCCTTTTCGAGCGATTCGGAGTTTTCAAAGCAGTGCTCCGGAATTATTCTGAGTTTATTGTTAAGTTGAATTGTTTTTAATTCCGAACAGTTGCCGAAGGCATAACGGTTAATGCTCCCGACATCGTCAGGCAGGGTGAAGCTGCTGTCGGGTTTCGCGGCGGGATAAGTGATAAGCACCGTTTTATCCGCATTGTAAAGCACTCCGTCAAGCGAGGTAAAGCTGTCATTATGCAGGTCGACGGTGACGCCCGTTAATGAAGGGCAGTTGCGTGCAACGCCCTCGCCGATTGCAGAAGCACCGCTGCCGATATTAATTTCAGTCAGCGATGAGCAGCCGTCAAATGCGAACTGACCTATACTTTCCACACTGTCGGGAATACTGATTTCTTTAAGCTTTACGCAATCGCAGAAAGCGCTGCCGCAAATGCTCTTAAGACTGTCGGGCAGCGTAACGCCCGTCAGACCGCCGCAGCCTGAAAACGCGCCGCCGCCGATAACGACCGTGCCGTCCTTGATTTCAAATACACCGTTTAATGAGCGGTCAACCCTTACGATACAGTTGTCAATCTGAAGCGTGCCTTTGTTATTTTCAAGTATCGCGGTATTTTCAAGCGCATACATACCGAAGCTCGTTACACTGTCGGGTATGTTGATGCTTTCAAGCCTTGTGCAACCCGAGAATGCGCGTACCTCTATACTTTCAAGCGTGTCGGGAAGCGTGAGCTGCGGAAGTGATTCGCAGGCAAAAAATGCGCACTCGTTTATTGTCTTAAGGCTTGCAGGAAGACTGACGTCTTTAAGAGCCGTACACAGAGCGAAGGCGTAACTGTCGATAAGCTTTACGGTATCGGGAAGCGATACGCTTTCAAGCTCACTGTTTTCATAAAAAGCGTATGGACCGACGGCAACTACGCGGTAACCGTCAATCTCACGGGGCACGGCAACTTCGGCCCCGGCACCGATGTATGCAGGAACCATTGCCTCGCCCGAAACTATCTCGACACCCACGCTGTTGCCGTCCGTAAATCTGTAAGACCAGTTACCGTCGGAGCTTTTGAAAACCGTGTTTTCGGTAACATATACATTGTGCGGAACAAGCGACAGAACGGTGATGATAATTACAGCTGCAAGACAGAAGCTTATTAAACTTTTCGTTCTGACTCTGAACATAAATACTTCTCCGATAAAGATTGCATATTATTATACTACATTACGGATTTTTTAGCAACAAAAAAACAGACGGTCGCCCGTCTGTTTTATAGCTTTGATTTTATATTCCTGCTTTCTGACGGAGAATATCAACCTTATCGGTCTGTTCCCATTTCACGCCGAGCTCTTCCCTGCCCATGTGGCCGTAAGCGGCAAGCTTGCGGTAAATCGGCTTTTTAAGGTCAAGGCAGTCGATAATAGCGGCGGGACGAAGGTCGAACGTTTCCTTAACGATTTCCTCAAGCACTCCGTCGTCAAGCACGCCCGTTGAGAAGGTGTCAACCATTACCGATACGGGATGCGCAACGCCTATAGCGTATGCAAGCTGAATTTCGCACTTCTTTGCAAGACCTGCAGCTACGATATTCTTGGCAACATATCTCGCAGCGTATGCTGCTGAACGGTCAACCTTGGTTGCGTCCTTTCCCGAGAAGCAGCCGCCGCCGTGTCTGCCGATACCGCCGTAGGTGTCAACGATAATCTTTCTGCCCGTAAGACCCGAGTCGCCTGCAGGGCCGCCGACAACAAATCTGCCGGTCGGGTTTACGTAAATCTTTGTATGGTCGTCAAGCAGTTCGGGCGGGATAATGGGCTTGATAACATTTTCCATTATGTCCTGACGTATCTGCGTAAGCTCAACAAACGGGCTGTGCTGTGAGGAAATGACAACGGTGTCAATTCTGACAGGCTCGTTGTCGGAATTGTACTCAACCGTTACCTGAGTTTTGCCGTCGGGACGCAGATAATCAAGAGTGCCGTTTTTGCGCACTTCCGTCAGACGTCTTGCAAGCTTGTGAGCAAGTGAAATCGGAAGCGGCATAAGCTCGGGCGTTTCGTCGCAGGCGTAACCGAACATCATGCCCTGGTCGCCCGCGCCGTGCTGATTGTAGTCCTCGTCCTGACCTTCCTTGAGCTCGTATGAGCGGTCAACGCCAAGCGCGATATCGCTTGACTGCTCGTCAATCAAAGTGAGCACCTTGCAGGTGTTGCCGTTGAAATACTTCTCGTCGCTGTCATAGCCTATCTCGCAGACTACGTCGCGCGCGATTTTCTCGATATCAACCTTCGCCTTTGTGGTAATCTCACCCATAACGATAATCTGATTGGTGATGCACATTGACTCGCAGGCTACGCGGGACTCGGGGTCCTGCTTAAGAAGCTCGTCGAGTACGGCGTCGGAAATGTTGTCACAGATTTTGTCGGGATGTCCCTCTGTAACGGATTCGCTTGTGAAAAGATGCTTTGCCATATTTTTTATCTCCTTAATGAAACAAAAAGAGTACCTCGCGCTTCAAGACAAGGTACTCTCAGAAAACTGTTTTCCCTTATCTCTCAGCATTTGCTGCGGGATTTGGCACCTTGCAAACTGCAGGTTGCCGTGACTTCATCGGGCCTGTCCCTCCGTCACTCTTTATAAGGTGTTTCTTATTTAATTCCTGTATATTCTACAACCGAATTACGGAATTGTCAACTGTTATTTCAGTTGCCGTTTCCGAAGAAATCGAACGGATCGAAATAGTAGTAGGAGTTGTCCTGAGTTGTGGGCTCCTCTACCTGCTGTGAAACGGTTCCTCTGTCCTCGATAAGGTTAACTTCGACATCGAACTTGGTCATCTTATAGTTATTGTCGAAGCGTACGACGGTAAGCGTAAGCTTGTCGCCTACCTTGGACTTTTCAACGAGGTCGGGAAGGTAATCCGTGTCCTCAAGCTCAACGCCGTTGCAGGCTATAACCAGGTCGCCTGACTGAACGTCCTTTGAAGCGAGCGGGCTGTCAACGTCGATGCTTGCGATTACGATAGAGCCGTTGGGAAGGTTGTTCGCGCTGACAAGCATAGCGTAGGTTGTATTGGAAACCGCGGGAACGTAACGGATACCGAGCTTCGGTCTGTCGGTAACGTAGCCGTGAGCGATAATCTCGTTATAAACCTTAACGAAGGTTGAGCTGGGAACTGAGAAGCCCATGCCCTCGTAATCGGTGCTGGCTATTTTTGAGGAATTGATGCCGATAAGCTGGCCCTTTGCATTTACGAGCGCGCCGCCTGAGTTGCCGGGGTTGATGGCAGCCGTGTGCTGAATGCATGTCATCTGATAACCGATTTCGCTTTGAATAGGTCTGGCTATCGACGAAATCATACCGTTCGTGAAGCTTCCGGCAAAGCCAACGCCGCCGGGATTGCCTATCGCATAGACAGTTTCGCCGACTTCGAGATTCTCCGAGTCGCCGATTTCTATAGAGGTAAGTCCGGTTTTGGCAATCCTCAGAACGGCTATATCGGTTCTCGCATCGCTGCCGACAAGAGATGCGTCGTACTGACTTTCGTCGGAAAGCTGAACCTTGACGGTTCCGCCGTCGGCAACAACGTGAGCGCAGGTGATGATGTAGGTGTTTTTATGGCTGTTATCCTCGCCTACGATTACGCCTGAGCCTTCGCCCGAGCTTGTATTGAGCCCCGTACCGCTGGTGATAAGAATACCGACTGATGCGTCCTTGACCTTCTGATAGATATCTCTCGGGTCAAGCTCGTCGGCGTTCGCGCTGCCCTGAGCAAGTCTGGGAGCCTCGCTGCTTTCGGAGTTTTTCTCACTGTCGGTCGGGATTTCGAGTACGGGAGCTTCATTTTTAATCTTGTCGCCGTTTGAAGTCTTGCCCGAGCCGCCTCTTCCTATTGCGATACCGCAAAACAGAATTGCGACAACGATAAGAACGGACATAATTGTAAAGAATACTCTCCTTCCCGCTTTTTTACCCTTTGAGGCTTTGGGCGCGGGAGCAACAGCAGTCTGATGCGCATAAGGTGCACTGTAAACGTAGTTCACCTTGCCCTGCGGCTGCTGACTGTAGGGCGGATAATAGCCCTGCGGCTGATGAGGATTGCCGTAGCCCTGATTTGAATACGGATTTACCGGCTGCTGAGGAGTCGGCGCGCCATAGCTGTAAGAGTTTGAATAAGGATTCTTATTCTCGGGCGCTGCAGGCTCGCCCTGCTGCGCGGGTGCTTCGGGCGCGGAATTGATTTCGGGCTCTGTATCGGGGGTATTTTCAGGGATTTCAGGCTCCTGATTATCGGGAGTCGTGCCCTCGTTATTCATATCGTCATATTCGCTCATAAATATGCCTCCAATAAAATGTTGATTTTATTATAGCCGTCGATTATTAACGGATTGTTAAACAAATTAAACAAATTTGTTATTTTTTGGCCTTTTGCGGAAGTGTGAATTCAAACTCGGTGTACTCATCCTCAACGCTTCTTGCGGCTACGGTGCCGCCGTGCATCTCGACTATGGTCTTGACTATATAAAGACCTAAGCCTGTGCTCTTGGTGTCGAAGCTTCTGGACTTGTCGACCTTATAGAAGCGCTCGAATATTCTCGACAGTTCTTCGGACGGGATACCGACGCCCGTGTTGCGTATCTGCACACGCACGGCGTTTGCGTCCTTTAAGACGTTTACGATAATCTGTCCGTCCTTTGTAAACTTAACCGCGTTGTCAACAAGGTTGTAGATAACCTGATGTATCATATCCTCGTCGGCGTTGACAAAGGTCGGCTCAAGCCGGTCAAGTCCGAGTATCTCGATATTCTTCTGCTCAATGGGCTGCTCGAACGATACCATTACGTTGAAGATGTCGTTGCAGATATTGAAATCGGTCGGGTTAAGCTGTAATTCGCCCGCTTCGATTTTGGAAAGATTGAGCATTGAAACAACGAGCCTTGACAGACGCTTTGTTTCGTTGGAAACGATTTCAAGATAGTAGTTCTGCTTTTCGGGCGGAATAGTGCCGTCAAGTATGCCGTCGATAAAGCCGCCTATGGTCGTCATCGGCGTTTTCAGCTCGTGCGAAACGTTGGCAACGAAGCTTCGGCGCGTACTCTCGTGAAGCGCAAGCTCGCCCGCCATTGAATTGAACGCCTTGAGAAGGCTCTCAAGCTCGCCTCCCCCGCGCACGCGTACTCTGTAGCTGAAGTCGCCCTTGGCGTAAGCCTTGGTTGCCTTCGACATATCGCGCAGAGGGCTCAGAAGATTGACCGTGAACGCATAAACGCCTATCGCGCCTATGACGAACGACATAATAGCCGCTATCAGGAACACCTTGACGTAGCGCTGAAAATAGTCCGTCGTTCTCGCCGAAACGGGCGTTGCCGCTATAGCAATCATAATAACGTTGCCGTCAACCGTAACGGGCTCGGCGCAGATAAGCTGCTGACGGGAATACACTCCGTCAAGCGTGCTGTTCTTTTCGCTGAAGCCGCCGCTTACCGCGCGGTTGATAACGCTCTGAGGAATCTTATACACGCTGTGAACGACACAGGTACCGTTATCGTTTACGGTGTAATCGTCGTCAATAAGGTCCTTACAGATTACGACCTCGCCGTTGAGATTGCATACGTAAATATCGGCATTAATCGCCTGAGAAATCATTTTGATATTGTTGCACAGCATAAACAGAGCGCTCTTGTTACTCAGTTCAAGCTTGCCCTCGATAAGCTGAGATGTTGAGTCGGCGACGCTTCTGACGTTTTCGCTCATCTGCGCAATTCGGTTCGTAGCCCATTCGCCCTGACCAAGCAGACTGAAGGAAACGCCGAGCACGGTGATAATCGCAAACTCAAGAACAAGCAACGTTATGAAATATTTGAGTATCAGCGAACGGTTAAAGAATATGCGGCGCAGCTTATTGCGTAAGGAAGTTTTATTTCCCTTTGACATTTAATCAGTCCTTGGTTTCAAATTTATAGCCTACGCCCCATACGGTTTTAAGCTCCCACTTGTCGGAAACGCCCTCAAGCTTTTCGCGAAGGCGCTTGACGTGAACGTCAACCGTTCTTGAGTCGCCGTAGTAATCAAAGCCCCAGACCTCGTCGAGAAGCTGGTCGCGCGAGAATACACGGTTCGGATTGGACGCAAGATGGAATATAAGCTCAAGCTCTTTGGGCGGTGTATCAATTTGAACGCCGTTGACCTTCAGCTCGTAATTGTCAAGATTGATAACAAGCTTGTCGAAGCTGACCTCGTTTGCCTTTACGGTCTCGGCAGCCTGATTGCTCGTTCTGCGAAGTACGGCCTTGATTCTCGCGATAATCTCCTTGGGCTCGAAGGGCTTGGTTACGTAGTCGTCCGCGCCCAGCTCAAGTCCGAGTACCTTGTCGAAGGTTTCGCCCTTGGCGGTGAGCATTATAATCGGTTTGTCGGAAAACTTACGGATTTCACGGCAAACCTGCCAGCCGTCAAGATTGGGAAGCATTATGTCGAGCAGTACGATATCGGGATTCTCGCTTCTGAAAGAATCGAGCGCGAGCATACCGTCGTTTACGCTTACCGTCTCAAAGCCTTCCTTTTCAAGGTAGAGCCTGAGAAGCTCACAGATATTAAGGTCGTCGTCAACTATAAGAACTTTTTCGTTTGCCATAGTTTTTTACCTCCTTTTAATGTCTAAATAATAACCGCAAATTGTGAACAAGTTATTGACAAACTTGTAACATTTGTTTAATTGTGAACAAGCCAATTGTAGCATATATTATCTGCAATTAAAAGCGATTTTGCAATATGGTACAGTATAATTATTATTGTTAATTATCGTACTGTTATTGCAGTACGAAACGAAAAAAGCGGACGGGTGACCGTCCGCTTTTTTGATTATTAATTACATCGCCTGATTACTGATTACATAGACTGAAGCGCGTCGTGGTCAAGACATTTGTAGCCCTTAGCTTCAAGAGCTTCAACCGCAGCCTCGCCCATCTTATCGACTACCCTGACGATAATGCAGCAGTTCTGCGAGTTGTGCGAAATAACCGCGTAGATGTATTCAACGGCGATACCCTTGTCGGTAAGCACGCGAAGCACGTCAGCCATTCTGCCCGATTCGTCGGGAATGATAACCGCGACAACGGGGGTAAGCTTGAATACCCAGCCGTCCTCCTCGAGCACCTTGACCGCTTTATCAAGGTCGTTGACGATAAGGCGGACAATGCCGAATTCCTTGGTATCTGCAATTGAAATTGCGCGAAGGTCAATGCCGTTATCGGCAAGAAGTTCGGAAAGGTCGGCAAGTCTGCCGGGCTTGTTTTCCATGAAAATCGAAATCTGCTTAACAAACATAATTCTGCCTCCTTATATCTTACGGTTGTCGATAATTCTGACCGCCTTGCCCTCGCTTCTCGCGATGGACTTCGGCTCAACGATATGAACGGCCGCCTTGATGCCAAGCATAGCCTTGAGGTCGGCGACAAGCTTCTTTTCTCTCTCGGAAATGCCCATAGTTGTATCGGAAAGCATTTCGGGCGTGATTTCAACGTTGACGTCGAGCGTATCGGAATTGTTGACGCGGTCAACGATAATCTGATAGTTCGCCGGATAACCGTTATTGATAAGTACGGTTTCAATCTGCGACGGGAATACGTTTACGCCTCTGATGATGAGCATATCGTCCGTTCTGCCCATAAGACGGCTCATCTTGATAAACGTTCTGCCGCAGGAGCACTGTTCACGGGTAAGTCTGCAGAGGTCTCTCGTGCGGTAACGCAGAAGCGGGAAAGCTTCCTTGTCAATGCACGAGAATACAAGCTCGCCTACCGAGCCCTCGGGAAGAACTTCGCCCGTTTCGGGGTCGATAATCTCGGCAACGAAATGGTCCTCGTTGACGTGCATACCGTCCTGAGCCTCGCACTCAAACGAAACGCCGGGTCCGGAAATTTCGGTCAGTCCGTAGATGTCGTAAGCCTTAAGACCGAGGTTGGTCTCGATGCTCTTTCGCATTTCCTCGCTCCACGCCTCAGCTCCGAAGATGCCTGCTTTAAGCTTGATCTGATCCTTGATGCCTCTCTCGTTAATGCTCTCGGCAAGATATGCCGCGTATGACGGAGTACAGCAGAGAATTGTAGAGCCGAGGTCGCACATGAACTGAAGCTGTCGCTCGGTGTTGCCCGATGACATCGGAAGCGTCAGCGAGCCGAGCTTATGAGAGCCGCCGTTAAGTCCTGCGCCGCCGGTGAAAAGACCGAAGCCGTAGCTTATCTGAACAACGTCATCCTTGGAGCCGCCTGCGGCAACGAGCGCTCTCGCGCAACAGTCGTCCCACAGGTCGATATCGTGCTGAGTGTAATATGCAATTACTCTTTTGCCGGTCGTACCTGAGGTTGAATGAATTCTTACGCAATCGCTCATAGGTCTTGCGAGCATACCGTAGGGATACTCGTCGCGAAGGTCTGCCTTAGTTACAAACGGAAGCTTGTGCAGGTCCTCGATACCGTTGATATCCTCGGGCTTTACGCCTGCCTCGTCCATACGTTTGCGGTAGAACGCAACGTTTTCGTAAACGTTTCTGACCTGCTTTTTCAGTTTTTCGCCCTGAAGCTTTTTGATTTCTTCTACGGGCATTGTTTCAATATCTTTCTGATAATAATTACCCATTATTATTAATTCCTTTCGATTTTAATTGTTTCTCCCCAACTCAAAAGCCTTTTTGTTAAGAAGGAGGAACTTAGGAGGAACACACTTTTCAAGTGCTGCTTCCCATTCCTCCTGGGTAAATCGAAAGTGTCTGGAAAGTCTGCCTAAGAGTGCAATATTGACCGCCTTGACAGAGCCCGCCTCGTTGGCAACTCCGAGAGCGTCGAAGGCATCGATATTAACGCCCGCCGCCTTCATCTTTTCAACGAGATTTTCGGGATAGGCTGCCGCGCCCGCAATAACAGGCATGGGATCAATCTGCTGAGTATTTACTACTATATGGCCGTCGGGCTTGAGATAGTCAACATATCTCGCCGCCTCGAGAAGCTCAAACGAAACGATATAGTCCGCTTCGCCCTTGTCAATTATAGGCGAATAAACCTTGTCGCCGTATCTTACATAGGTAACAACGGAGCCGCCTCTCTGGCTCATGCCGTGTACCTCGGAAACCTTAACGTCATAGCCTGCGGAAAGAAGAATCTGACCTAACAGCTTACTCGCAAGCAGCGAGCCCTGACCGCCGACACCGACTATCATAATATTTGTTGTCATGCTCTTCCCTCCTTAATTCAATGCGTCAAATTTACACAGCTGTCTGCAGACTCCGCAGCCCGTGCAAAGTGTGTTGTCGATATGCGCCTTGCCGTCCTTGAAGCTGATTGACGGGCAGCCGAGCTTCATGCACATTTTGCACGAACGGCACTTGTCCGTATCAACCGATAACGGCGGATTGGTCTTGACGTACTTAAGCAGTACGCACGGACGGCGGCTGATGATAACCGAAGGCTCGTTTGCCGCAAGTTCTTCCTTTACCGCCGCTTCCGTCGCAGCTAAATCGTAAGGGTCAACAACCCTGACTCTGTTAAAGCCCATAGCCTTGCAGAGCGCTTCAAGGTCAATCTTGCCCGCAGGGTCGCCCTTTATGTTATAACCCGTGGTCGGGTTCTGCTGATGTCCCGTCATGCCCGTAATCGAGTTATCAAGAATAATTACGGTTGAATTACTCTGATTGTATGCGATATTCGCAAGTCCCGTCATACCCGAGTGCATAAAGGTCGAATCGCCGATAACGGCAACGGTATTACCCTCAGCCTCTTCACCCAGAGCCTTGTTAAAGCCGTGAATTGACGAAACCGAACCGCCCATGCAAAGCGTCATGTGCATAGCGTTAAGCGGAGCCGCGGCGCCGAGAGTATAGCAGCCGATATCGCCCAGAACGGTTATCTTATTCTTACTTAAAACGTAGAATACACCTCTGTGCGGACAGCCCGAGCACATCGCGGGCGGTCTCATCGGAAGCTCTTCGTCAAGTTTAAGTCCCTCGGGCTTTTCAATACCGAGCTTTTCGGCTATAAGATTCTGCGAAAACTCGCCCGTTATCGGGAGCGCGTCCTTACCGATAACCTCAAGGCCGAGCGCTTTGCAGTGATTCTCTATAATCGGGTCAAGCTCTTCGATTACGTAAAGCTTGTCAACCTTAGCGGCGAAATCAAGTATAAGCTTGACGGGAAGCGGATTCGCCATACCGAGCTTGAGCACGCTTGCAGTTTCGCCGAAAATCTCCTTGGCGTAAAGATAACTTGTACTCGAGGTAATGATACCGATTGAGCCCTCGCCCTCTTCGACGCGGTTGATACCGCTTGTTTCCGCAAACTCAATCAGTTTCTTAGTTCTCTCTTCGACAAAGGGGTGACGCTTCTTGGCGTTGGCGGGCATCATTACGTACTTCGCGATGTCCTTTACGTAGGGCTTTGAAAACTCAACCCTCTCCCCCGTCTCGACCACGCTCTGACAGTGAGCTACGCGGGTACACATTTTAACTATTACGGGAGTGTCAAACTCCTCGGAAATCTCATACGCTTTCTTAACGAAATCAAGCGTTTCCTGAGAGTCCGACGGCTCGAGCATCGGCACCTTGGCGGCAATCGCGTGATGGCGCGAATCCTGCTCATTCTGAGAAGAATGCATTCCCGCATCGTCGGCTACGGCAATTACCATACCCGCGTTTACGCCCGTATAGGACGCAGTGTAGAGCGGATCGGCGGCAACGTTAAGTCCTACGTGCTTCATACCGCAGAAGCTGCGCTTACCCGCCATAGCGGCGCCGAAGGCAACCTCCATGGCAACCTTTTCATTGGGCGCCCACTCGCAGTAGATATCGTCAAATTTTGCGGCCTCCTCGGTAATCTCGGTACTCGGAGTACCGGGATAGCTCGACGCAACAAGACAGCCGGCCTCGTAAAGACCTCTGGCGAACGCCTTATTGCCTAACATTAATTCCTTCATATATATTCTCCTTACGACTCGTTTTCTCTTGCGACGAGATTCTCAACGCAATAGCGTTTGCGAAGCACGGGCTTTTCAATCTTGCCCGTGGGATTTCTCGGAATGTCGGCAAAGATGATTTTCTTAGGTCTCTTGTATCTTGCGATTTTAAGGCAGAACTCGTTTACCTCGTCCTCGGTAAGACTGTAGCCTTCCTTGACCTCAATAACGGCGGCTGAAATTTCGCCCAGACGCGGGTCGGGCATACCGATAACGGCAACGTCCTTGATGGCGTCCATCTGTCTTAAAAAGTCCTCAATCTGTACGGGATAGATATTCTCACCGCCACTGATGATGACGTCCTTTTTACGGTCAACGAGGAAGATAAAGCCATCCTCGTCCTCCTTCGCCATATCGCCGGTGTAGAGCCAGCCGTCCTTAAGACATTCGTCGGTTGCCTCTTTATTTCTGTAATAGCAGGTCATAACGCCGGGACCTTTTACGCAAAGCTCGCCGATACCGCCGCGCTCAACCGTATTGCCCTCGGAGTCGACTATCTTGGTCTGCCAGCCGTAACCTGCAATACCGATAGCGCCGACCTTGTTGATATTCTCAACTCCGAGATGTACGCAGCCGGGGCCTATGGATTCGCTTAAGCCGTAGTTGGTGTCGTACTGATGGTTCGGGAACACCGCCTTCCAGCGCTTGATAAGGCTGGGCGGAACGGGCTGTGCGCCGATGTGCATAAGGCGCCATTGCGATAATTCATATTTTGAAAGGTCTATTTTACCGGAGTCAATGTCGTCAAGTATATCCTGTGCCCACGGAACAAGCAGCCAGACTATAGTGCAGTGCTCGTCGGAAACGGCGCGCAGCACGTATTCGGGTTTGGTTCCCTTGAGAAGCACCGCCTTGCCGCCGACAAGGAAACTGCCGAACCAGTGCATTTTGGCACCCGTATGATAAAGCGGAGGGATGCAGAGGAAAACGTCCTTATGAGTCTGGGAATGGTGAGCCTGCTCGGTCTTTGCGGCGTGCATAAGGCTCTCGTGATTATGTAAGATTGCCTTCGGGAAGCCGGTAGTACCCGAAGAAAAATAGATGGCCGCGTCGTCCGCGTCGGTAAGCTCAACGTTGGGATTCTGGCTCGAGGCGTTGGCTGTAAGCTCCCAATAGCTCTCGGCAAAGCTCGGGCAATTGCCCTCGCCCGCATAGAGAAGCAGGCACTTTTTACCAAGCTCGTCGGCTATTGGCTCAAGACGGCCGATAAAAACGCTGCCGAAGACCATAATATCAACCTCGGCAAGCTCGGCACAGTATTTGATTTCATCGGTGTCATAACGGAAATTGAACGGTACGGCGATAGCGCCCGTTTTAAGTATTCCGAAATAGATAGGTAACCATTCAAGGCAGTTCATCATAAGTATAGCAACCTTGTGGCCCTTTCCTATTCCCCTTGACATAAGCATATTTGCAAAGCGGTTCGCCTTCTCGTTGAAGACGTTCCACGTAATTTCGCGTCTGTATGCCGCGGTTCCCGTCGGCTCGATAAGCGAGAATTCCTTCCACGTTCTTCTCTGCTTTTCCTGAATATCGGGATTGAGTTCAACCAGGCAAACCTCGTCGCCGTAGAGTTCGGCGTTTTTCTTAAGAATTTCGGTAATGGGCATATCTTAACCTCTTTTGCAAAAGCATTTTAACATTTTAACCCTTTTATGCGTTAAAGCGTTAGAGATATTATAGCACAATTACAGTATAAGTCAATAGATATAATGTAATAATCAGACAAATTTGAGTTTGTCTATGTGATTGGCGGCGAGCATTCAGCGCCCCTTGTTAAAGGGGAGAGGGCCAGCGAACGC
>JAUMVO010000041.1 GCA_030530095.1 Clostridiaceae bacterium | reverse complement strand
CTTTGACAAGGGAGGCTGGTGTTCTATCAAGCTTTCTCCCCACAAACTCAAATTTCTAAAACAAATTTCGCCGTGCTTATTGCCATTACTTGCTATTAGTGATACAATACCATTATATTGGATTAATAGGAGATTTTGTCGTAACGACTTATCGCATATATCAGTATTAAGGAGTAAAAGTTATGAAAAAATACGCAATTGCAACCGTTACGAGTATGGGCCTTCGCATTACGCCGCAGGACCGTATGGCGGTACAGAACAGCAATCTGTTTTATCTTCAGGCGACCTCGGCTGAGACCAACGTGCTCAACGTCGCTTCAAGTCTCGGCAGGGAGTGCCTTGTTATGACGAAATTCGTCGAGGGCTCGCCGATGGCTGATTTTATAAAGCGTCAGCTTCGCGCACGCAATATGCACTTTGAGGGAAAGAATGTCCCGCAGGGCGGCCCGTGGGGCTACAGACATCAGTTCAATATTGCCGATTCCGGCTTCGGACTTCGTGCGCCGAGAGTCTGGAATGACCGTGCGGGCGAGGTCGGCAGAACGCTTTCGGCTGACGATTTCGATCTTGAACGCATCTTCGGCGAAGAGGGTGTCGGCATACTGCATCTTTCGGGACTTATCGCTGCTATGAGCGAGGAAACGACAAAGTGCTGTCTTGAGGTTGCAAAGACCGCCAAGAAATACGGCACGCTTGTCAGCTTTGACTTGAATTACAGAGCAACCTTTTGGAAGGGCAGAGAGGAAGAGCTTTCAAAGGCCTTCGGTGAAATCGCTTCTGTCGCCGATATTCTCGTCGGCAATGAGGAGGACTTCCAGCTTTGCTTAGGCTTCAAGGGTCCCGAAGCGGGCGGAACGGAGCTTTCGTCAAAAATCGACCGCTTCAAGGCTATGATAGATCAGGTAAGAGAGAAATACCCGCAGGCAAGAGCCTACGCCACGACGCTTCGTCAGGTCATTTCCGCCAACGAGCACCTCTGGGGCGCAATACTCTGGGCCGACGGCGAATGGTATGTTGAGGAGCCGAGACCTATTCAGGTTATGGACAGAATCGGCGGCGGCGACGGCTTCTCGGGCGGTCTGCTTTACGGCGTGCTCAATGACTGGACGCCCGACAAATGGCTCCAGTTCGGTTGGGCAAGCGGTGTGCTTGCGGCGAGCAGTCTGAACGACTACGCCGAGCCTGCCGACGAAAAACAGGTATGGGATATTTACAAGGGCAACGCCCGTGTTCAAAGATAAAGGAGAAATAAAAATGAAAAAAGCTGACATCGGTTTAATCGGTCTCGCCGTAATGGGCGAAAACCTTGTAATGAATATGGAGTCGAAGGGCTTCACCGTTGCGGTTTATAACCGTACAACCTCGAAGGTTGACAATTTCGTAAACGGCCGTGCAAGCGGCAAAAACATAATCGGCTGTCACAGCCTTGAAGAGCTTGTTGACAGTCTGGAAAAGCCCCGTAAGGTCTTTATGATGATTAAGGCGGGCGCTTCGGTTGACTCTATGATTGATCAGCTGCTTCCTTTACTTGAGGACGGCGACATTATCATCGACGGCGGCAACTCGCATTTTCCCGACACCATCCGCAGAACCGAATATGTTGAGTCTAAGGGTAAGCTCTATATCGGCACCGGCGTTTCCGGCGGCGAGGAGGGCGCACTCAACGGCCCGAGCATGATGCCCGGCGGCTCTCCTGCGGCTTGGCCTTATGTTAAGCCCATTCTTCAGGCAATCTGCGCCAAGGTTGAGAACGGCGAGCCCTGCTGTGACTGGGTCGGTGAGAACGGCGCAGGCCACTTTGTAAAGATGGTGCACAACGGCATCGAGTACGGCGATATGCAGCTTATCTGCGAGGCATATCAGCTTATGCGCGACCTGCTGGGTATGAGCTATGACGAGATGCACGAAACCTTCAAGAAATGGAACGAAACCGAGCTTGACAGTTATCTTATTGAAATTTCAAGAGATATACTTGCCTATAAGGACACCGACGGCTCACCGCTTGTTGAGAAAATCCTCGATACCGCAGGTCAGAAGGGTACGGGTAAATGGACGGGTATCGCCGCTCTTGACGAGGGCGTACCGCTGACTCTTATCGGCGAAGCGGTATTCGCAAGATGCCTTTCCGCCATGAAGGACGAGCGTGTTCACGCGGCAAAGGTCTTTGACAGAAAGATACCCGAATTCAAGGGTGACAAGGCTGAGATGGTCGAGGCTATAAGACAGGCTCTGTTTGCTTCAAAGATTATTTCATACGCTCAGGGTTATACGCTTATGCGTACCGCTGCTGCTCACTACGGCTGGAATCTCAACTACGGCGGCATCGCTCTTATGTGGCGCGGCGGCTGTATTATCCGCTCGGTATTCCTCGGTAAAATCAAGGAAGCCTTTGACAACAATCCCGAGCTTACGAATCTTATTCTCGATCCTTATTTCAAGGATACGATTGAAAAGCTTGTTCCCGCATGGCGTAAGGTTGCGGCGGCTGCAGTTGAGTATGGCGTTCCCGCGCCTGCCATGACCTCGGCGCTCAGCTATTTTGACGGCTACACCACCGAACGTCTGCCTGCAAATCTGCTTCAGGCTCAGCGCGACTATTTCGGCGCTCACACCTACGAGAGAATTGACGCCCCGAGAGGCGAGTTCTTCCACACCAACTGGACGGGCCACGGCGGCGACACAGCGGCAACACAGTACAATGCATAATATTAAGCTTATAGCGCTCGATTTAGACGGCACGCTGCTTAATTCCGACAAGCAGCTGTCACCCGAAAACAGAGCGGCGCTTGAAAAGGCGGCGGGCGAGGGAGTTGAAATCGTTCCCGCTACGGGGCGCTTCTATAAGGGCATGCCCGAAATAATCAGAGAGCTGCCGTTTGTCCGCTACGTCATTTCGATAAACGGCGCTCAGGTATATGACGCGGTAAACGGCAAAACCGTCTGCTCCTCCGAAATACCGTGGGAGCGCGCAGTTTCGGTTATGGAACACCTTGACACGCTCGACACGATTTACGACTGTTATCAGGACGGCTGGGGCTGGATGACCGAGGAGTTTTACAACAAGGCGGACAGATACGCCGCACATATTCACTCTCTTGAGATGATTAAAAAGCTTCGCACTCCCGTGCCCGAGCTTAAGGCGTATCTTGCAAATAAGGCTCAAGGCGTGCAGAAGGTTCAGGCATTCTTTAAGGATATGGAGCTTCGCGAAGAGGTGCTGAAAATGCTCCCGACGGAGTTTCCCGACCTCGTTATTACAACCTCGATAGTCAACAATATCGAGATAAACAGCCGTGAAGCGACCAAGGGCGTCGCGCTTGAAAAGTTAGCCGCATATCTCGGAATACCGCTTGAAAGCACTATGGCTTTCGGCGACGATACAAACGATATTACAATGCTTGAAGCGGCGGGAATCGGCGTTGCGATGGGCAACGCTTATGATGCGGTGAAGCGGTCCGCCGACTTCGTTACAAGTGACTGCGACGAAAACGGCGTGGCGTATGCAATCAATCATTTTCTGTGGGAGAAATAACCATGAACGACATTTACAGAATTGCCGGAAGTGAAAACGGACTTTCCGAAGAGGAAATAAGAGAAGCGCTTCTTTTGTCTCTTGAGGGACGTTCGCTTAAAAAGGTTCTTATTCTTCCGCCCGACTTCACACGCTTTCATTCAAAAGCGGGATTTATTACAAACGTTTATTATCACGCGCTGACCGGTATGGGCGTTCAGGTTGATATTATGCCCGCCCTCGGTACGCACGTTGCCATGACCGAGACTCAGTGGAAGGCTATGTTCGGCGACGTTCCGTTTGACAGGATGATAGTTCACAACTGGCGCACCGACGTTGTGAAGCTGGGTGAAATTCCCTCAGAGTTCATATCGGACATTACCGAGGGACTCTGGAAGGAACCCGTCACGGCTGAGGTCAACCGCCTTGTTATGGATGAAAGCTACGACCTTATCATTTCACCCGGTCAGGTTGTTCCGCACGAGGTTATCGGCATGGCAAACCACGCGAAAAATTTGTTTGTCGGCGTGGGCGGCAGCGAAATGATAAACGCCTCTCATATGATAGGCGCGGTTTACGGTATGGAGCGTATGATGGGCAAGGACCATACACCCGTGCGCAGAATATTCGACTACGGTATGGAGCATTTCTTAAAGGACCGTCCGATTATGTTCGTGCTGACCGTTACGACCGCTCCCGGCGGAGATATACACACTCACGGTCTGTTCATCGGCGAGGGCAGGGAATGCCTGACAAATGCCGTAAAACTCGCTCAGCAGAAAAATATCGACTTCGTTGAGCACGGACTTAAAAAATGCGTGGTCTATCTTGACCCCGACGAATTCCAGAGCACGTGGCTCGGCAATAAGGCGGTTTACCGCACGAGAATGGCTATGGCTGACGGCGGCGAGCTTATAATACTTGCTCCCGGCGTTGAGCG
The DNA here is from genome assembly GCA_030530095.1 of Clostridiaceae bacterium. Taxonomy (GTDB): domain Bacteria; phylum Bacillota; class Clostridia; order Oscillospirales; family Acutalibacteraceae; genus Fimenecus. The sequence goes on along the minus strand of JAUMVO010000041.1, from coordinate 2,029 downwards.
TTTCGGCGAGGACGGAAAGGTTGACGAGCTTATACGCAAATACGGCTATAAGGGCAGATTAAAGACTCTTGAGGAATTCAGAAAGCCCGAAAACGCCGACCTTCGCGAAAATATGGGCGCGGCGGCGCATCTTATTCACGGCTCGTCGGACGGCAGATTTTCAATCACCTACGCGGTTAAAAAAATCAGTAAAGAGGAAATTGCCGCTGTAGGCTTCAATGCGGCGGATTACGACAAAACGGCAAAAAAATACAATCCCGAAATACTTAAATACGGTTATAATGAGGTTGACGGCGAGGAGATTTATTTCATTCCCAACCCCGCTCTCGGCCTTTGGATAAACAGAGAAAAATTTGAAGATTAACAGCAGGGAGAGATAATTATGATACACGAAAATCTTAAAGGCAGAGTTGCGGTTGTAACCGGCGGCGGCGGAGTGCTTTGCGGCGATTTTGCGAAGGCTCTTGCCCGTCAGGGCGTAAAGGTTGCCGTACTTGATCTCAACGAAGCGGCGGCCCGGAAGGTTGCCGACGAAATAACTGCCGAAGGCGGCACTGCAATTGCGGTCGGCTGCAACGTGCTTGACACCGACAGCATGCGTCAGGCGAGGGAAACCGTCAATTCAAAACTCGGCACCTGCGATATACTTCTCAACGGCGCGGGCGGAAATAATCCCAAGGGCACGACAACCAAGGAAACGCTTGAAAAAATCGACCTCGTTGAAAAGAATGACGATATCAAGACCTTCTTTGACCTTGATCCCGACGGAATTTCGTTCGTGTTCAATCTCAACTTCCTTGGCACGCTTATTCCCACTCAGGTTTTTGCACCCGATATGGCGCAGAAGGAGAACACCTGTATTATTATGATTACCTCGATGAACGCCTTCCGTCCGCTGACCAAAATTCCCGCGTATTCTGCGGCAAAGGCGGCGGTCAAGAACTTTACCGAGTTTATGGCGGTGCATTTTGCCGAGGTCGGAATAAGAGTCAACTCGATTGCGCCCGGCTTCTTCTCAACCAATCAGAACAAGTCGCTTCTCTGGAACGAGGACGGCACTCCCACTGCGAGAACGGGCAAGATTTTAGCCGCAACACCCATGAAGCGCTTCGGTGAGCCGAAGGAACTTGAAGGCTCGCTTCTCTTCCTTTGCGACGAGGAGTATTCGAGCTTCATCACCGGCACGACAATAGCCGTTGACGGCGGCTTCAACGCATATTCGGGTGTATAATTCGGTACAAATCGGTTTTTATTATTATTTATCATAAGGAGAAACAAAAATGGAAAAAACAGTATTGGTCGAAACATCGGCAAGACACGTTCACGTAACTCAGGAGGCTCTCGAAATCCTTTTCGGTGAAGGCTATGAGCTTACAAAGAAAAAGGACCTTTCTCAGCCTGGTCAGTTCGCGTGCGAGGAGAGAGTTCAGGTTATCGGCGAGAAGTCAAGCTTCCCGGCAGTATCAATTCTCGGTCCCGTAAGACCTGCCTGCCAGGTTGAAATTTCAGCTTCCGACGCGCGTTCAATCGGCGTAAAGGCTCCCGTCAGAGAGTCGGGCGACATCGCCGGCAGCGGCGCCTGCAAGCTTGTAGGCCCCAAGGGCGAGGTTGAGCTTAAGGAAGGCGTTATCATTGCCAAGCGTCATATTCACATGACTCCCGAGGACGCCGAGAAGTACGGCCTTGAGGACAAGCAGATAGTATCCGTTGAAATCAAGTCCGACGAGCGCTCGCTCATATTCGGCGACACTGTTGTAAGAGTAAGCCCGAAGTTCTCGCTTGCCATGCACATTGACACCGACGAGGCTAACGCAGTTCTCGCTCCCGCAGGCGTAATGGGTATCATTCTCGATTGATTGAATTTGAATAACCGACGGGCGGTTTCCGCCCGTTTTTTTATTAAACAAATCAGAGTTTATCGAGGTCTTTGACCTCGAAGTGAAATTCTTGCTGCGCAAGAGTGAAATTGCCTTTCGGCAGTGAAATTCGTCCTGCGGACGAGTGAAATTTGCCTTCGGCAAGTTGTGGG
>JAUMVO010000040.1 GCA_030530095.1 Clostridiaceae bacterium | reverse complement strand
AAAATGAGTGGTCAAATGGTTGGTCAAAAAACGACAATTTACCAAACAGCCATTTGAGATAATAACAAAAGTTTAAAGGGAGAACCAAATTGGTTCTCCCTTGTTTTTTGTGACCGATTATAATCAATAGATATGCAATAATTTGCGCCACCCCGGTGCAGCCCATTGCATATAAACAATATTTAACCCCCTTCAGAAAAACGATTTCTAAAGCGTTTTTGAAATCCATCCTATTAGCTGATTCTAATAACATCTTTATCTTGTTGTGTTATATTATTAAGTGGCAGTTGTTTTATCTTCAGCTTTTTTCTTCGACAGTTGCTGCTCAAAGCGGTCCTTGCGCGTGTCGGTCGGGATTTCGGTTGGGTAGTTTCCGTCAAAGCAAGCGCTGCAGAACTCCTTACTGCCTGTCAGCTCGGGCAGACTTTCGAGCGGCAGATAACCGAGTGAATCTGCGTTTATCAGCTGCGTAATTTCCGTAAAGCTGTACTTACAGGCAATCAGATTTTCCCTTGAATCTATGTCCGTACCGTAGTAGCAGGGGTTGAGAAACGGCGGAGCCGAGACGCGCATATGCACCTCCTTGGCGCCAGCCTGACGCAGAAGATTCACTATCCTCGCGCAGGTCGTACCGCGCACTATCGAGTCGTCGATAAGCACTACGCTTTTCCCCTTAACCTCGCTCTCGACTGCCGACAGCTTGATTTTAACCTTGTCAAGTCTTCCGTCGGGCGCGATAAAGGTTCTGCCGATATACTTGTTTTTAATCAATCCCATACTGTACGGAATTCCCGACTCCATACTGTAGCCTATCGCAGCGTCGAGCCCCGAATCCGGAACGCCGATTACTATATCGGCCTTAACGGGATGCGCCTTCGCCAGTATTCTGCCCGCCTTAACTCTCGAAGCGTGAACACCTACGCCGTCAACAACCGAGTCGGGACGGGCGAAATAGATATATTCAAAAATGCAGGTTTTCTTTTCCGCTTTGTTGCAATGCTCTTTTCTCGACGTGACCGAGCCCTTGGAGAATACGATAATCTCGCCCGGCTCAACGTCTCTTATCAGCTTGCCGCCGACAGCCGTAATTGCGCAGCTCTCGGACGCGACGACGTAAGTGCCGTCAGCCGTCTGTCCGTAGCAAAGCGGGCGAAAACCGTGGGGATCGCGCGCACAGATAAGCTTCTGAGCCGACATAACAACAAGCGAATATGCGCCCTCAAGCGTAAACATAGCTTTGCTGACTGCGTCTTCGATAGAAGGAGCACTCAGCCTTTCTTTTGTAATAATATATGCGATTGTTTCAGTGTCGCTTGTCGTGTGAAAAATCGCGCCGTTCATTTCAAGAGAGCTGCGAAGCTTGGCGGCATTGGAAAGATTGCCGTTGTGGGCAAGAGCCATTCTGCCCTTCTGATGATTTACCTCGATGGGCTGACAGTTGTTCCTGTCGGTTCTGCCCGTCGTACCGTAGCGCGTGTGTGCGACGGCTATGTTGCCCTTAGGGAACTTCGCAAGTACGCTTGCCGTAAACACGTCGTTGACAAGTCCCAGATCCTTATATGAAACAAAAATTCCGTCGTCGTTAACAACTATGCCGCAGCTCTCCTGACCTCTGTGCTGTAAAGCATAAAGACCGTAGTAAGATAAACCCGCAACATCGGTCGGTTTTTCGCTGAAAACACCGAAAACTCCGCATTCCTCGTGAATACCCGTATCAGCCATAATCATTCTTTCTCTTTCTTCATTTTCTCAAACGCAGCACTGACAAAGCCCTTGAAAAGCGGATGCGGCTTGTTCGGCCTTGATTTGAATTCGGGATGATACTGAACACCTACGAAAAACGGCCTGTCCGAAAGCTCAACCGTTTCGACAAGGCTGTCGTCGGGCGACTTGCCGCTTAAGGTAAGCCCCGCCTGAGCCATAGCCTCGCGGTAGTCGTTGTTGAACTCGTAACGGTGGCGGTGGCGTTCGCTGATTTCACGTGTGCCGTAACAGCGTTCCATGGTCGTCCCCTCTTTTATAATGCAGGGATACGCGCCCAGACGAAGTGTGCCGCCCTTATCAATTTCGTCGCTCTGACCGGGCATAAAGTCAATAACCTTGTGTTCGCATTTTTCGTCAAACTCGCCGGAGTTCGCGTCCTTTATGCCGAGAACGTTTCTCGCATATTCGATAACGGCTATCTGCATTCCCAAACAGATACCGAAGTACGGAACGTCATTTTCCCTCGCATATCGCGCGGAAAGTATCATGCCTTCAATACCCCTGTTGCCGAAGCCGCCGGGAACGATAATTCCGTCAAGCCCCGAAAGCGTTTCGTCAACGTTTTCGGCGGTGATATTCTCAGAGTCAATCCAATGTATTTTTATGTGGGTGTTGTGATAATAGCCCGCGTGCCTGAGCGCCTCGGCAACGGACAGATAAGCGTCATGAAGCTCGACGTATTTGCCGACTAGACCGATATCGACATAGTTCGGGCGCGACTTGATTCTATCGACCATTTCCGTCCATTCCGTCAGGTCCGGCCCGGGCGCGTCAATGCCGAGCTCACGGCAGACAACCGACGAGAAGTTCGCCTTTTCAAGCATTAGCGGAGCTTCGTAAAGATTGGGCAGCGTGATATTCTCGATAACGCAGTCCTTCTTGACGTTGCAGAAAAGAGCAATTTTGTTGAAAATCGACTCCTCGAGCGGCTCGTCGCAGCGAAGCACTATAATATTCGGGTTAACGCCCATACCCTGAAGCTCCTTGACGGAGTGCTGGGTGGGTTTTGATTTATGCTCCTCGGAGCCGTGCAGATACGGAACGAGCGTGACATGGATAAACAGACTGTTCTCCCTGCCGACCTCCAGCGAAATCTGTCGGACCGCTTCGATAAACGGCTGCGATTCAATGTCGCCTATCGTACCGCCTATCTCGGTGATAACGACGTCGGCGTTTGTCTTTTTGCCGACGGAATAAACGAATTCCTTAATCTCGTTCGTGATATGCGGAATGACCTGAACCGTCGAGCCGAGATATTCGCCTCGGCGCTCCTTATTAAGCACGCGCCAGTAGACCTTACCGGTCGTAAGGTTGGAGTATTTGTTCAGGTCCTCGTCGATAAACCTTTCATAGTGACCAAGGTCGAGGTCGGTCTCGGCACCGTCCTCGGTAACGTAAACCTCGCCGTGCTGATAAGGACTCATGGTGCCGGGATCGACGTTTATATACGGGTCGAGCTTCTGCGCTGCAACCTTCAGTCCTCTCGCCTTAAGCAGCCGTCCGAGCGACGCGGCGGTGATACCCTTGCCGAGTCCCGAAACAACGCCTCCCGTTACAAATACGTATTTCGTCATTCTTGTTCTCTCCTCTCTATTTTCCGCTGTCTCCGTAGTTTGAAAGTACTCTTGCGGACGGATCGTTGACGTCGCAGCCCTCCCAGGTTTTGTTGGGCATCCAGAAGTCAACTATCATCTGTGACTGGCCGGGATAATACTTCTCAAAAATATCTCTGTAAAGCAGAGATTCCCTGGTAAACGGCTTTGCGTGTCCGTATTTTTCACAGCCCGCTTCGAACTGCTCATCCGTGTATTGAGTTTGGGCAAATTCCTTTAAGTAATCGACCATCGAGTGACCGACCGCGTCCGAAAACGCCGCTTTTTCGCGCCACAGGATTTCGTCCGGCAGATAGTCAAGTCCCTCGAAGGCGTGTCTTAACAGATACTTGCCTTTTCCGTAAATATTCATCTTAATTTTCGGGTCAAGCGCCATAACGTATTTTACAAAATCAAGGTCGCCGAACGGAACTCTCGCTTCAAGCGAGTTTACCGAAATACAGCGGTCGGCGCGAAGCACGTCGTACATATGAAGCTCTCTGAGGCGTTTCTGCGCTTCCGCCTGAAACTCCTCGGCTGACGGTGCGAAATCGGTGTATTTATATCCGAAAAGCTCATCGGAAATCTCGCCCGTGAGAAGCACGCGTATATCGGTTGTCTCGTGAATAGCCTTACAGATAAGATACATACCCATACTCGCGCGAATTGTCGTTATATCAAACGTTCCGAGCATCTTAATAACGTCCTCAAGCGAGGAAATAACCTCGTCGGGAGTCATAAAAATCTCGGTGTGGTCGCTGCCTATATAATCGGCAACCTGACGTGCATACTTAAGGTCAATTGCATCCTCGCTCATGCCTATGGCGAACGTCCTTATCGGCTCGGCTGATTTTTTAGCCGCGATAGCGCAGACAAGCGAGGAATCAAGACCGCCCGAAAGCAGAAAGCCGACCTTCGCATCGGAAACAAGCCGCTTTTCAACGCCCGCAACGAGCTTTTCGCGTATGTGCCTGCACGCAGTTTCAATCCCGTCATAGCAAACCCTGTCAACCTTTGCAATATCGCTGTAGCAGACGAATTCGCCGTCCTTATAGTAATGACCGGGCGGGAACGGAAGCACCTTGCCGACAAGTCCGACAAGGTTTTTCGCCTCGCTCGCGAACAGTATCGTGCCTTCGCTGTCGTAACCGCAATACAGAGGCCTTATGCCTATGGGATCGCGCGCCGCTATGTATTTGCCCGTTTTGCCGTCGTAGATTATGAGGGCAAATTCCGCGTCCATCTTTTTGAACATATCAACGCCGTATTCGAAATACATCGGTAAGAGTATTTCACAGTCGCTGTCGCTTTTGAACGTGTAGCCTTTTTTGATAAGCTCCGCCTTTTCTTTATGAAAGCCGTACAACTCACCGTTGCAGACAACGTAGCTGCCGTCAAGTTCGAAAGGCTGCATGCCCTCGTCCGTCAGTCCCATAATCGCAAGACGGTGAAAACCTAAAAGTCCCCTGCCCGTGTCGATAATTCTCGAATCGTCGGGGCCTCTCGATTTGGTCTTTTCAAAGCCTTTCTTAAAAACATCAACAGAGGCACTGCTCGAGCAGTAACCCATAATAGAACACATAATAAATACCTCCGAAAAAAGTATTCAGCCTATAACAGGGCGATGCTGCAGTCGCGGTGCCACCTGTAATTTTTTCTCTTTTAATTGCTGTTTGACGCACAGCCGCGGCTCGAAAAGTGTTATTCACACGGCTTCGTTATACGGCTCACACCTTGTCCGTACTCTCTGAAAACGTTTACCGCGCTACTCGTCTTTTCTCAAACGCAAAAATCGGTTATTAATCCCATGAGGTTGTATTCATTGAATACTCATTGCAATTATCACTGCCCGAATCGTAAAACGCTTTTTTGTAAAGCTCCTCGTAATTCTGCGAGGGATGATCGTGAGCAATGATATCCTTAATCTCATCAGTCAGAAAGAAATCCGCAACCTGATTTGTCATTTTCAACAACCTTTCAATTCTTATTCAACGTCCTGCAAGGCGTCGTAGCCTTCCTCGCCCGTGCGCACCTTAACAACGTTTTCAACATCATAGACAAATATCTTTCCGTCTCCTATGTTGCCGGTGTAAAGCACCTTCTTGGCGGTTTCGATAACGCTTCTGACGGGAACCTTGCTGACTACTATGTCAACCTGTATTTTGGGCAATAAACTCGCCTCAACCTGAACACCTCTGTAGTATTCCGGCGTTCCCTTCTGCCAGCCGCAACCGAGGACGTGCGAAACGGTCATACCCGCGATTCCTATATCTATCATAGCCGCCTTGAGCGCCTCGAAACGCGATTCCTTGCATATAATCTCAACCTTGGTGAACTTCGGCGTATTTTCGTCAAAGGACGGAACCTTCTTGACGGGGATTGCCTCTGCTACCGGCACGTCGCCCGCAACCGCAAGCGCGGGTTCGTCGCCGTAATTAATGCTTTCAACTGCCGGTAAGAAGTCCGCATAAGCGCTCGGCAGTCCGTGCTCGGTCTTGTCAAGACCTTTTATTTCTTCCTCCTGAGAAACCCGAAGTCCGACGGTCTTCTTTATAAGTGCAAAGGTAACCGTCATCATCAGCGCAGTCCATGCGAGTATGCAGAAAATGCCGAGCGTCTGAACGCCCAGAAGCCTTAGCTTACCCGTATAGAACAGACCTTCAAGTCCTGCGGGCGCTTCGGGATTTGCAAGCAGTCCGACCGCTATTGTTCCCCATACGCCGTTTGCAAAGTGTACGCCGACCGCACCGACGGGATCGTCAATATGGCATTTCAGGTCGAGCAGTTCAACCACAACTACCACCAACACACCCGAAACAATACCTACTATTGCCGAACCGAGCGCATCAAGTGCGTCGCAGCCTGCCGTGATTCCGACAAGTCCCGCAAGCGAACCGTTGATACACATTGAAACGTCGGGCTTGCCGTTTTTAATCCACGTGAATATCATTGTGGTAACTGTCGCAACTGCGGGAGCAATAGTAGTTGTTACAAAAATTGATGCTAAAGAATTGCTGTCCCATGCCGCCGCACCGTTAAATCCGTACCAACCGAACCATAATATGAAACAACCGAGCGCGCCAAGCGTAATCGAGTGTCCGGGAATTGCGTTGACCTTTGAAACCTTGTTCTGTTTGTCTCTCTGATACTTTCCCAGCCGCGGTCCTACCATTATTGCGCCTATAAGCGCCGTTACGCCTCCGACCGAATGTATAGCCGCCGAGCCTGCAAAATCGTGAAATCCAAGTTGTGCCAGCCAGCCCTGAGAATTCCATACCCAGCCCGCTTCGACGGGATAGACAAAAAGCGAAATAACTGCAGAATAAATACAGTATGAAGCAAATTTTGTTCTCTCTGCCATTGAACCGGAAACTATTGTGGCGGCAGTTGC
>JAUMVO010000016.1 GCA_030530095.1 Clostridiaceae bacterium | reverse complement strand
AATGCCTTCTTGATCTTTTCGCCTGTAGCGTCAAGACCTGCGCCGAGATACTTCATGTATTCCTTCTTGCCGCCTAAGCCGCCTGCGCCCGGATAACCGCCGGCGATAACCTTACCGAAGATTGTGAGGTCGGGTGAAACGCCGAAGAAGCCCTGTGCGCCTGCCATGCCGATTCTGAAGCCTGTAACAACCTCATCGAATACGAGCAGAGCACCGTACTTGCGGCAAAGTCTCTCAACGCCCTTGTTGAAGTCGAAGTCAACGGGAGTAGAACCGCTCTCGGGACCTACGGGCTCAATGAATACTGCAGCAGTGCCGCCTCTGAACTGGTTCATCCAGAGCTTTCTCTCAAGGTCCTCAAGGTCGCCGGGGAAGAATTCCTGAGTGTGCTTGAAGATGTAAAGCGGAACACCGCTTGCCTGAGTGAACTTAGAGCCGGGAACGCGGATACCGTAACCGAGCTGATCCGACCAGCCGTGATAAGCGCCGCCCATCTTGATGATGTTCTTCTTCTTGGTTGCAAGTCTTGCAACACGGACAGCCGTCATACAAGCCTCAGTACCCGAGCCCTGCATACGGAACATATCAACCGTTTCGATAGAATCGGCAATCTTCTTTGCAAGCTTGTACTCAAACTCGTGGAAAAGACCGGTTGAAGGACCGCAGGTGTTCAGAAGGTCGATAACCTGCTCACGTACAACCTTCGGATTTGAACCGAGAACTGTCGGGCCGCCTGCCTGAAGGAAGTCGAAATACTTGTTGCCGTCGATATCATAGAGATATGCGCCGTCAGCCTTCGTAAATACGAGCGGGAAGGGATAGTTGAAAGCAAGGTTGTGCTGAACGCCGCCGGGAATTATCGATCTTGCCTCGTCGATAATTTCCTTTGACTTAACACACTTCTGGCCGTAATACTCATCCTCATACTTCTGGAGAGCGTCGGGTCTGATAGTGTAAATCGGCTTCTTGATGAGCTCGTCGAGCTCTCTGTTGATAGCCTTCGCGTCATGGTATTCAGCGATTGCAAATCTGGTGTCCATTGATTTTTCCTCCGTTTTCAATAGATTTTTTGAAAAAGTGAATTTCCATTCACCCTCATTATACCATAATATAAACTATTGTCAAATAGAAAATTTCGGTGAATATATGTTCAAAATGCCGAAATAGATAAAAAACATCTATTAAAAGCGGTAAAATAGATAATTTTCATCTATTATGTACCCTCCTCAATAATAATAACACTATATATGTGTTGAACTCGGTCGGAAACACTACATCTGTTAGCCTCACAATTTTTTCGGTGAATATATGTTCATTTTGACAATACAAAAAGAAACCGAGGTCGGAATTGAGCCTCGGTTTCGGGTTGGTTTGTTATTATTACATCTTTTCGGGAACGGTGATTTTGAACGAGGTCAGGATGTTCGCCATAACGCTCTTAACGCATTTGCAGAGCTCTACCCTCGCCTGCATAAGACTCTCGTCCTCAACGCCTATACGGCATGCATTATAATACTTATGGAAAAGAGTTGCAAGCGTTACCGCGTAACGGGTTATTCTTGCAGGGTCGTAATTCTTCGCCGCAAGTATAATCTCATCGGTGAGCATCGACAGATGTCTGATAAGCTCCTTTTCCTCGGGCTCGGTAAGTTTCATCAACTCAGCCTTTTCGGCATCCCTTACTGTCACGCCGTCCTCATCAAGCTTGCGAAGAATCGAGCAGATTCTCGCATTTGCATACTGACAGTAGTAAACGGGATTCTGCGACGACTGCTCAACTGCAAGGTCAAGGTCAAAGTCCATCTGTGAGCCGGGCTCACGCATATTGAAAAGGAAACGAACCGCGTCAATCGGGATTTCCTCAAGCAAATCGACAAGCGTGATTGCCTTACCCGTACGCTTTGACATCTTTACAACCTCGCCGTCCTTTTTAAGGTTGACGAGCTGCATAAGCACAACGTCAAGACGCTCGGGGTCAAGTCCTATCGCCGCAAGCGCGCCCTTAAGACGGGCAACGTGGCCGTGATGGTCGGCTCCCCATATATCAATAGCCTTATCAAAGCCGCGTGTTACGAGCTTGTTTCTGTGGTAGGCTATATCGGCAGCAAAGTAGGTCGGGTTGCCGTTCTGACGGATAAGCACGTCGTCCTTTAATTCGAGCTTTTCAATTTCCCCGTCGCTCTTGCCTGCAGCTCTGAGAAGCTCAGTCTGCACCTCAGCGTTCTTATACCATACGGCGCCGTCCTTTTCATAGGTCCTGCCGTTGTCTGAAAGTATCTTTATAACCTCGTCGATAGCCCCCTTATGAAGCTCGCTCTCGTGGAACCAGGTATCGTATTCAATACGGTACTTGGTGAGGTTTTCGTGCATTTTTTCTATATTTTTCGGCATAGCGTAGGCAACGAGAGCCGCACGTCTCTCGGCTTCGCTCTTTTCAATGTAGCTGTCGCCGTTAATCGCGGCAAACTCCTTCGCTCTGTCGATAATATCCTCGCCGTGATAGCTGTCCTCGGGAAGCTCGACGGCATCCTCGCCCTTGTAAAGCTGCTGATAGCGAATATCGAGTGAGAGACCGAATTTTTCAATCTGATTGCCCGCGTCGTTGATATAGAATTCCCTTGAAACCTCATAGCCCGCCATATCAAGCACACTCGCAAGGCAGTCGCCCAGCGCGCCGCCTCTGGCGTTGCCCATGTGCATCGGGCCCGTCGGGTTTGCGGAAACGAATTCAACGTTGATTTTCTTACCCTTGCCGTAATCGCTTCTGCCGTATTCGTCGCCCTTTTCCTTTATATCAAGAAGGATGTCGGCGTAGAATTCGTCGGACAGAATAAAGTTGAGGAAGCCCGCTCCCGCAACAGAACACGTCGAAAAGTACGAGCCTGTAAGCTCAATATTCTTCTCAATTATCTCGGCAATCTGTCTGGGTGCTTTACGGAATGCCCTGGCGCAGACGAACGCCGCGTTGGTCGAATAATCGCCGTTAAGCCTGTCCTGCGGTATTTCAACTATGAAATCCGGAATCGGTTCGGCGGGAAGCTCACCCGCGGCAATAGCTCTGCCTAGCGCGTCGAGCACAAGAGTTTTAAGTTCTTTTTCGGTTTTCTTAACTAATAAGGACATTGTTTGTCTCCTTGTCTGTCTGAGTATATTCAGCCTTGATATCCAATTTATTCACGGCGGCAAAGCCGTAATTGAAGTCGATATTGTATTCAAGCTTTATCTTTGCGCCTTTTTTATCTGCTTTAATGCTCAGTTTGTTCGTATAGATGCCTATTTCAAAATTGCCGTAGGGAGTCTGATAGTCGCAGTTGGTGCGCATACCCTCCTTGAAAAGCATCTCGGTATTAATCTCGCCGAGCTTAGTCATAATCAGTGTATCATCGTTAAACGAAATAACCGTACGGTTATCGTCAACCGAAGCGTAATCGGTGTACTCGATAATATATCCCCTGTCGGTCTTTTCAAGTCGGCCGACAACATTGAGCTCGGTAACCTCCGTCTCACCGTCGGCGGTCTGCGTACCCTTTATGGCAAGGGTTGCGTTGGTTTCAATCATCTCTGTTTCCTTTCAACAGCGAGTGTGAAAAGTCGGTCGATAAGCTCAGCATAAGGAATACCGCTGTGCTCGCAGAGCTTCGGGTACATACTGATTGACGTGAAGCCGGGCATGGTGTTTATTTCGTTAAAATAAACCTTGCCGTCCGTCTTGGTGACGAAGAAGTCAACCCTCGAAAGTCCCGAACAGCCAAGTGCATTGTAAACGCGTACGGCCGCGTCCTTAACCGCCTGCTGCTGTGCCTCGGTAATCCTTGCGGGTATGTAAAGCTCGCTTGCGTCGTTTTCGTATTTCGCTTCGTAATCGTAAAACTCGTTGGCGGGCTTTATCTGACCGACGGTCATCGGCTTCGCATCATAGTTACCGAGCACCGCGCACTCAACCTCGTAGCCGTCGATGAATTCCTCAAGCACGACCTTTCGGTCCTCCCTGAAGGCGACGTCCATAGCCTTTTCAAGCGAAGCTCTGTCGGCAGCCTTTGAGATACCTACTGACGAGCCTGCGTTGGCGGGCTTTACGAAAATCGGATATTTAAGATAATCCTCCGCTTTTTTAAGGAAGGCATCCTTTGTTTTTACATAGTCCTCTTTGATAATTGACAGCCATTTTGCCTGAGCGATATCTGCGTTGTCCGCAAGTGTGTTCGTAACCGCCTTATCCATACTGCACGCGGAGCTCAGCGTATCGCAGCCGACGTACGGGATACCGCTTAATTCAAGCAGTCCCTGCATAGTGCCGTCCTCTCCGTTTTTACCGTGAAGTACGGGGAACACAACGTCAATCTTAATCTTCTCAACGCCGCTCTCACGCATAACGATAAGTCCCGAGTCGTTGGCGTCGGGAGAAATAACCGCCTTGGTAATCTTACCGCTTTCAAGCCACTTATCCTCGGGCAGAAGCTCGACGGGTCCCTCGTAGAGATACCACTCGCCGCCGAGAGTGATGCCGACGGTGCAGACCTCATATCTGTCGCGGGGAATATTATTTATAACGTAACTCGCCGAAACGCACGAGACCATATGCTCGCTCGATACGCCGCCGAAAAGTACAAGTGCTTTCTTCAAAACTACCACTCCAAAATTTGTATTCAATATATAATATCATATACTTTTATATTAATCAATTATTAATTTGCTTGATATTTTGTCGGGCTTATGGTATATTATTAAGCGACATTTTTCTAAAGGCGGTTTTGATATGCAATTAAACGAAGCTTTTGCTGCCATAATTTCAGGCACTAAGGATATTATGGGCGAAAACGGCTTTGCCGTTGTAAACGCAAACAATCCCGTAGTTACCGACGGTGAGCATTCGTACGTTGACTTCGCGGGTGACAAAGGTAAAATCAGAGTTGATATCTTCGGCAATCAGGCAGTGCTTTACTATACCGACGTAAATGCCGACGAGGCTACCGACGATGACTTCAAGAAGGCGAGCGCCAACTACTTCAACCTCGACGAGTTTGACCAGAGAGACCTAAAATCTCTCTGCAACGAGTTTAACGATACCGTCGAGTCGAAGTTCGGCTCGTCAAAAGCTTCCGCTCAGGGCGGCTCAAAGAAGCCTGCCACGGTTTCGAAGGCTGCGGTTAAATCGGGTGCTCAGTTCTATGACCCGAACACGCTTGCAAGCCGCATCTCGGCTATCTACCCCGAGCTCAAGCCCTATTATCAGGAGAATTACGATAAGTACGGCGAACTTCTGGCGGAGGAATTCTTTGAGAATTACGGCGCGGCTCCTATTATCAATACAATAAGATACGGCAGCGACTCCGAAATGAAGAAGGTTTTCAAGGCGCTTAACGAGTGCTTTGAGGACGGCACCTCGGACGTTCAGGGCGTTATCGCGGTTACAATCCTCGGCAAGATGAACAACGAGGAAAAACTCATCTCAAGAGCAAAGGAATATATGTGCGACGATATGAACGAGTTGGTTGTGCTTATTAATCAGTATCTCGCTTCGGGCAAGGGCGAAAAGATTAAGGAAAAGCTTAAGAATCCTCCCCCTTACAAGCCCAAAAAGCAGAAGAAGCCCGGTTTCTTATCGCAGATGATGGCGGCGGGTAACGCTCAGGGCGGCATGCCTCCTCAGATGTAATTTAAGGTTTTAACAAACCGTCGGAAAGTTCCGACGGTTTTTGCTTTTTTGCACAATTCAGGCTCCCCTGCTTTATGCAAAACGACAAATATCTGCTTAAATTGTTACATTACCCTTCAAAATATGATAGAATAGACAGGATGTTTAATATATAGCTTTAAGGAGGCTTATATATGGAATTAACAGTTCACGAATACAGCTTCAAATCGTCCTCCGGACTTTGCGACATCTACGCCACAAGCGCGGTTCCCGCAAGCTTTTCGGATGTCAAGGGCGTTGTTCAGATTGCACACGGTATGGCTGAGCATTCCGCACGCTACGCTGAGTTTGCCAAGGCACTCGCCGAGCGCGGCTACGCCGTATTTATCAACGACCATCTCGGCCACGGCAAGTCCGTTGCATCCAAGGAGGATTTAGGCTTCTTCGGACCTATGGGCTATGACGCTCTCGTTAAGGATATGAAGCAGCTGACGGAAATTGCAAAGAAGGAATACCCCGAGCTTCCCTTCATTATTTTCGGTCACTCGATGGGTTCGTTCCTCGCACGTGAATATACTGCCAGATACGGTCACGAAATCGACGGCGCAATCTTCTGCGGCACTGCCGGTCCCAATCCCGCGGCAAGTCTCGGAATTACACTTGCAAAGCATTTTGAGAAGTCAAAGGGCGACCATGTACGTTCAAGCTTCTTAAATTCAATGGCTTTCGGTTCATATAACAAAAAGACCGAGCAGAGAACTGAATTCGACTGGCTGACCAAGGACACGGCAATCGTTGACAAATACATTGCCGACGAATACTGCGGCTATTGCTTCACGGCAAACGGCTTCGTAGGTCTGTTCTCCGTGCTTAAGCAGGTTTCCTCAAAGCTCTGGTTCAACACCGTTCCCAAGGAGCTGCCGATGCTTCTTATCGCGGGCGCTGACGACCCCGTAGGCGCATACGGCAAGGGTGTTAAGCAGGTGTTCGATCAACTTAAGGAAACGGGACACACAAATACGCTTATGAAGCTTTATGCTGGCGACCGTCACGAAATACTCAACGAGCTTGATAAAGAGCAGGTTATCTCGGACGTAATCGACTGGATTGATAAGACAGCGGTTAAATAAACAGTTTTACGGACTTTCAGCCCTTCGCATTTTGCGAAGGGCTTTTGAATTAATTGTTAAAATATTGTAAAAATAGTTCCAAAATATTTTACTTTTAATAATTTTATATTATAATGAATCTGTATTCACCAAGAATTATTCAGGAGGATAACAATGGCTAAAAAAGAAAAGAGAAGAATTCTTAAAACCGAGCATTTCGGAATTCAGCGTAAAATCGTAGCTAATATGACTACCGAATCCTGGCAGAATATCCCCCACGTTACATATACCTATGAGCCTGACGTCACCGAGTTTATGATAGAATACAAACGACTCAACGAGGGCGTTGAAAAGGAAAACAAAATCACCGTCAACACCCTTATGCTCAAGGTTATCTGCGAAGGACTCAAGGCGTGCCCTGCGATGAACGCGCATATCGACTTTGACCGTAAATTCGTAAGAGGCGTTATCAACACCTTGAGCGAAATCAATATTTCAATGCCCATGGTGCTTCCCACGGGCGAAATGATGACGATTAATCTTCACAATTTCGAGTCGAAGAACTTAAACCAGATGGTTGACTATATCAAGGACGTCAACCGCAGAATGAAGAACACCGACTTAAACGAGGTTATGTTTGACGTTTCGCTTGACAACACGCTGACGGGACTGCGTCAGGGCAAAATCAAGCAGACGCTTCAGCGCCTTATCGGTTCAAAGACGGGCAAGCACAAGGTTAAGACGCTAAAAGGCAAGGAAAAGAAGGCTTACGAGGCAATACCCGAGTCAGACCGTCTTACCAAGCACGACATTGAGCAGGGTTCGATTACCATTTCGAATATCGGCTCGGTTTACCGTGAGCAGAGAGGCGCGGCGGCGCTTATTGAAATCATCCCGCCGCAGGTTACCGCGATAGCGGTCGGCGCGGTTCAGGATAAACCCGTTGTAATTGTAAACGAAAACGACGAGAAGGAAATCGCAATCCGTCAGGTACTCCCCTTCACTATCGTATTTGACCACCGCGCACTTGATTTCGGCGATATCGTTCCGTTTATAAAGAAGCTCGACGAAATCTTCGAGGCACCCGAAATTATGCACACCTGGCGCGACGGCGGCACGGACAATCTCGATATGGAAGAGATTAAGCACGAGCGTGAGCAGAGAGAGGAAAAGTATCAGCAGTCCAAGGACAGAGAAAAGGCGCGTAAGGAAGCCGAGGAAATAGCCAGAAAGGCTCAGCGTGACGCAGAGAAGGCAGCCAAGGATGCCGAAAGAGCAGCTAAGGAAGCTGAGGAAAAGGCGGAAAAGGCACGCAAGGAAGCCGAGAAAGCTCAGAAGGAAGCAGAGGAAAAGGCTGAGAAGGCTCAAGAAAAAGCGGCACGCGAGGCAAAGAAGGAAGCCGAAAGAGCCCTGAAAGCCGAAAAGGAAGCCGCCGAAAAGGCGCGCAAGGAAGCCGAGCGCGAGGAAAAGATTAAGCGCGACATCGAGAAGGCTCAGCAGGAAGCCGAGGAAAAGGCAAGAAAGGCCGAGGAGGCAAGGCTAAAGGCTGAGGAAGCGCTCAAGAACGTTGAGCAGATTGCTTCCGACACTGATGCGGAATAAGAATTATATTACGGGTGCTTAAACGCACCCGTTTTTTATATTAATCGGAGTTTATCGGGGTCTTTGACCTCGAAGTGAAATTCTTGCTTCGCAAGAGTGAAATTGCCTTACGGCAGTGAAATTCGTCCTGTGGACGAGTGAAATTTGCCTTCGGCAAGTTGTGGGCGGGACACCCGCACCCCATTGTATTGCTTTCGGCGTATATCAAACTTATCGTAGGGGTGATTCACGAATCGCCCGTTATAATATTTAATTTTCAAATCGGAGTTTAGCGAGCGAAAGCTTGATAGAACACCAGCCTCCCTTGTCAAAGGGAGGGGGACCGCCGTACGGCGGTGGAGGGATTCCTTTTATTGTTATATCAAGCTTTCTTGAATCCCCTCGCCAGCGTTCGCTGGCCCTCTCCCCTTTAACAAGGGGCGCTGTTTTGCTCAATCAAACTCAGCGATAAACTCAAATTTACAATTGACAAAAAATATGCATTGTGTTACAATGTATATACATTGATATACGAGGTGTCTTTATGAAATACAGTAAGGAATTGTTAAAGGGCAGTACGTCGCTGCTTGTTCTGAGCGTGCTCAAGGGCGGCGACCTGTACGGCTACAAAATCATCCGCGAGCTTGAGAGGCGTTCGCAGAACGAGTTTCAGATGAGCGAGGGTACGCTCTACCCTATCCTTCACGCGCTTGAAAAGGAAAAAATGCTTGAATCCTACTGGCAGGAATTCGAGGGAAGAAACCGTAAGTACTACCACATAACGAAAAAAGGACTTAAGGAGCTTGCCGAGAAGAAGGAAGAATTCGAGGCGTTCTCCGCATCCGTCAAAAAGGTGCTCAATTACGCATAATCACGGAGAAGTTATGAGAAAAGACGAATACATAGCTTTGGCTGTGTCGAAAATCAGCAATAAAAAAGCAAAACGGGAAACCGAACGGGAGCTTGCCGAGCATATCGACGAGCTGACTGAATTCTATCTCGACAGAAGCAGTTCAAAAGAAGAAGCCGAGGAACGCGCTGTTTCGGATATGGGCGGTCCCGAACTGATTGCAGAGAAAATGTCCCAACTTCATCCAAGTCCAATCAGTACTTTCCTTTTGGTTTTAACGGCAATCGGTTTAATAAGACTCTTAATTGCCATTGTGTTTTATTTTACATTTTTCCTCGGTGGAATAATGGATGTTTTGTCAGGCATTTATTTAGGTTTTGAGATGATGACTGATGGATTTACGCGTTTTTGCGCCAAACCGATTATTGTTCTTATTCTGTCAATAATTGACGTAACTGCGAGAGAAAAGGATGACTGTCCGTCGCCTTATAACGGACTGTTGGCAATAATCTGTGTTGGCATTTGGGTAATTGCCGCATACGCAAGTTTCAAAACCGTATCGCTTTGTTTTTAAATAATCATTCGGAGTTGTTATGAAGAAATTCGCATATATTGCCGCAATAGTGTCGAAAATCGACAGCAAAAAGGAAAAATGGGAAATTGAAAAAGAGCTTGCCGCACATATCGACGAGCTTATGGATTTTTACATTAACAATGGAATGTCGGAAGAAGATGCCGAGGAAAAAGCGGTTGAAGAAATGGGACCGCCCGAGACGGTTTCCGAAGAGCTTGCCAAGTTGCATAATATAAACGTCCGTGAAAACGTGCTTACGTTATTCTTTTCGGGAGTAGGAATATCTTTTCTGTGGGCAGGTCTTAACCTTATGTTCTGCTTTATTACTTACGGAAGCGGAATTTTGCAACAAATCGTATTCTATGATCCGGAAACGGAAGAAATTCCTCTGTATAACAAAAACGTTCTTATTCTTTTAATAATTATCAGTTTAATGAACTATTTGCTACTTATTATGTATTACATGTTCGGTAAACAAATAAAATGTGAAATAAGCGGAGTATTGGGAGCTATTCTTTTCCTTTTGCCTCATGTTATCCTGATGATATTGTTATACACTTTTGAAGAAAGAACCAACGGTGAGCTTGCGTATCAGGCAGTATCGTGGTGGACATCCGCACTCAACGGCGTTTTTGATTTTATTTACAATCATCAAGCATGGCGTTTCACAGAAAATCTGCATGAATCCGTAGGCTTAAACATCGCGCTGACGTTTATTCCTTACATGGCATCAGTCGCAGGAATGCTAAAAGCGAAATACAGAGATTAAAAGACGAATTGAAAAAGTTTACGGAGAAAAAACGGGCGTTAATAACGTCCGTTTTCTTTTTGCGATTTCATTATTGCTTCAGTTCGGGTTGTGTGATAGAATTAAGCCGAAAGCAATTCACGGGAGGAATACAGATGAAAATATGGGTTAAGGCAATTCTGATTTTAGCTGTTGCGGCGCTGGCTGCCGCTTACGCAATAATATTTATAATGTATGTCAGGCCGAACAGGGAAATGATTAAAATCCGTGAGAAAACGAACATTCCCGCGCTCGGAGACAATGCTCATCAAAGCTCAATTCATTTTCTCAACACGGGTAGCTCCGACGCGATACTTATCGAGAGCGACGGACATTTTGCCCTCGTTGACTGCGCCGAGGATAGCGACAATCCGAGGGACTTCCCCAACCTTGTTTTCAGAGGCTATGAGAACGAGGTGCTCGGCTACTTAAAGAAGAACTGCAGGTCATCCGACGGCAAGGTGCATCTTGACTTCATACTCGGCACTCACGCCCATTCCGACCACATAGGCGGCTTTGACACCGTGATTGAGGATGATGACATAGTAATCGACAGAGCTTATCTCAAGCGCTACGATGAGTCGAGAATACGCTCGTCCGAAATCGTAGAGTGGGACAACAAAGAGGTTTACGAGCAAACGGTCAATGCGCTGAACGCTAAGAACGTGCCGATTATTGCCGACATTGAGGAAACCGAATTTATGCTCGGCAGCTTTAAGATTACGCTCTTCAACACCGAGCCGGAAACGAAGCTTAGCGACATCGGCGAGAATGACAATTCAATGGGCGTGCTTGTTGAAAAGGACGGAAAACGCGCATTCCTCGCGGGCGACATTGACAACTACACGGGCGACGAGGAAAGGCTCGCGCCGCAAATCGGCAAGGTCGATATACTCAAGGTCGGTCATCACAGCTATTCGGGCTCGACAACTTCGGGCTGGCTTAAAACGCTTAACCCCGACTATGCCGTAATTACGAACAATTACTGCACCGATCCGACAGCGCGTAGGCTTACGCGAATCTGCCACTGCCCGATACTCGTCACGGGACAGGAGCAGGGAGTTATGGCGGTATTCGGCGATGACGGAACACTCAGCTTCTATAATAAGATTACGGACTGGGAATCAAAATAAAATAATAAAAAATTAAAACGGGTATCCGAAAGGATACCCGTTAATTATCTGCTGTTAAATCTGCTTTAACTTGCCGAGCTGCTTGAATCCGCCGCCCTTGAAGAAGCCGCCGATTATCATTCGCATGCCCTTGCCGAACTTATCCTCGTTGAGAATTACGAGCAGGCCCTCCGCCATTCTCGGCGAGAAGATGCCGAAGCTCATGGAGATAAAGTTCTTGATGGGAAGCTGAAGCGCAACGGCTGAAGCGAGATTGTCCTCACCGAGCATCTTCTTAAGCATTCTGTTAAGACGTCCGCCCCACTTGCCGTCAGCCGCGTCCTCAATAGTATTGAGAATCGTAAGCGGCTTTGACTTATCCCTCTCGGTCGGAGGAATTTCGTGACCGAGAACGGTGCGGAACTGCTCGTCGGTTACGTTGTTGACGTCTGCGGTATAGTAAGCGGGAGCAAGAGTGCTGTAATTGGGTATTGCATAGCTGCTCGTTGACTCAACGTTTACGCTTGCCTCAAGTCTGATATCACGGCTCGACGCGCCGACGAGAATCTTAAACTCGCCCGTCTCAACCTGCCAGTCGTGAGCGTCAACGTTATAGAAGGCAAAGGCTCTCTTGTCAAGGTCGATGGAAACTTCCTTCTCCTCGCCTGCCTTCAGAAATACCTTTTTGAAACCCTTTAATTCCTTGACGGGACGGTAGATGGTTGACTCAACGTCCGAAACATAAAGCTGGGCAGCCTCTGCGCCGTCAACCGTGCCGGTGTTCTTAATCTTAAAGCTTACGGTAAGCGTGTCGCTGTCCTTGATTGAGTCAGCGGAAAGCTTTAAATCGCTATATTCAAAGGTCGTGTACGAAAGGCCGAAGCCGAACGGGAAACGAACATCCTTTTTGGCTGAATCGTAGTAACGGTAGCCGACGTAAACGCCTTCTCTGTACTCGACGGAAACACTCGTTCCGGGGAAGTACTTGTAGCTCGAATTATCTTCAAGCGCATAGGGGTAGGTTTCGGAGAGCTTGCCCGACGGATTAACGTCGCCGAAAAGTACGTCGCACGCCGCGCTGCCCGATGCCTGACCGGTAAGGAAGCCGTTGAGTATAGCCTTAACGTCGTCAGCCCACGGCATATCAACCGCAGCGCCGCCCGAAAGGACTACGATAACGTTCTTGTTGACCTTGAGAACTTCCTCAACAAGTCTGTTATGAAGCGGAGGAAGATTAATATGCTTTCTGTCGCTGCCTTCGGTTTCGTACTCGTCGGTAAGACCGATGAACATAAGAACTGCCTCGGCATCCTTCGCAGTGTTGACCGCCTCTTCAACAAGAGCGTCCTCGCTGACCTTTTTCTTCTTTTTCTTATCGGTAACGAAGCCCGGCGCATACGAGAAGTCAACGCCCATTTCCTTAAGCGTATCGTAAGCGCAGTCAAGCTGAATGGGATTGATAAGCGATGAGCCTGCGCCCTGATAACGCGGCTTCTTCGCCATCTCGCCGATAACGGCAATTTTAGCGTCCTTCTTAAGCGGGAGAATGTTGTCCTCGTTTTTAAGAAGTACCATGCACTGTGAAGCAATTTTTCTTGCGAGTGCGTGATGCTCCGCTGGATCGTAAGTGTACTCACCGAGAGTTGCAACCGACTTGTCAACCATATCGAGTATAAGGTCTACCGCATGGTCGAGCACAGCCTCGTCAAGTGTGCCGTCCTTGACAGCCTCGACGATAAGCTTTGTGCCGTCGCCCGAGGATGTAGGCATCTCGATTTCCTGACCGGCAATAAGTCCGGGTACGCGCTCGTTTTCCGCGCCCCAGTCGGTAACTACAAGATTTTCATAGCCGAAGTCCTTACGCAGAACGTCGGTAAGAAGCCACTTGTTCTCAGCGCAGTAGTAGCCGTTAAGTCTGTTGTATGCGTTCATTATCGTCCAGGGCTGTGCCTTTCTGACAGCGATCTCAAACGGACGAAGATAAATTTCACGAAGCGTTCTCTCGTCAACAACGGTGTTGACGGTCATACGGCGGGTTTCCTGATTGTTTGCGGCATAGTGCTTAAGCGAGGTGCCTATGCCCTTGGACTGAACGCCGTTGATAAATGCGGCTGCCATCTCGCCCGCAAGCTCGGGATCCTCGGAGAAATATTCAAAGTTTCTGCCGCAGAGGGGTGAGCGCTTGATATTGGTTCCGGGTCCTAAGAGAACGGAAACCTTTTCCTTACGGCACTCGTCGCCGAGGGCCTCGCCCATCGTTCTGATAAGATCAACGTCCCACGAACACGCCGTTGCCGATGCTGTCGGGAAGCAGATAGCGGGAACACCCTTGAGAAGGTCGGTCTCGCCCTTTTTCGCTGCGTCGGGGTCGCCCTTCTTACGTATGCCGTGAGGGCCGTCGTTGAGGCTGACAGAGCGTATGCCCAATCTGTCGACGGGCTGGCTGTGCCAGTAATCAAGACCGTCGCACATGCTCGCCTTTTCTTCGAGCGTCATTTTGGCGATAAGGTCTTCGTGTTTCAATGCCATAACATTTTTCCTCCTAAGCAATAGTAATTGCATAAATTTCTACATATACTATAATAATATATATTGCGCAATCTTGCAAGTGTATTTTATAAAGGAAAAAGCCCGGGGCTTACGCCTCGGGTTTTTCCATTGGGATTCGACGATATTATCTAAGATTATTTGTAAAGGGTTAAGGTCTGGTCAAACGGTCTTTCACCGGTGATAATACCGTCCTGGTCGAAGTAGTCGAACGCATCGAGAACTCCGTCCTTGGAAAGGTCAGCCGCGATATAGAATACAGTTTCGGCATCTATATTGCTGCCGCCGGTGAAGGCATCGTCAAATACCATTGACTTATCGGTACCGTCAACAAGTCCGTCGCCGTTAACGTCGCCATAGAGGATAACCGTTGCTACCTCATATACGATTGACGGATCGGCCTTTGATACGCACTTAACGATGCAGCCTGTACCTACAAGCTCATTCTCGTCAAGCTCAACGTCATTTCTGAGGATGATGATCGTGGTATCGTCATTTTCAAGCTGAGCCTTGATATCGGCAACAGAGTTGGCGCTAAGGTCAAGACCTACCATATAGGTATATTCGGTACCGGTCTCTCTGTCAACAATAATCTCGGAGGTCGCATCGGGAGTAATCTTGGTAAGCTCAAGAGCATTGATTGCATCCTCGATAGCGTCGAGTGCATTCTTGATCTCATCGGGTGTGGAATCGGGATTGTTGATTACGTCCTTGGCATTGTCGATAGCGTCCTGAACGTCCTGAATGCTGTCGGGAGTGTAATCGTCTGAATTGTTATTGATAATATCCTCTGCGTTGTCAACAGCTTCTTCAAGAAGATTTTCAAGAGCGTTTCTGATAGCCTGAGTAGCTGCGTCGATTTCAGCCTGAGTTGCATCGGGATCGTTGTAAACAGTCTGGCCTGCCGCTACGGCATCCTCAAGAGCGTCTACGCTCTCGCTTGTATAAGCTGAGGTGTCGCCGCCGAGTACGTCGTTGCCGTCCGCGATTGCGTCTGCAAGCTTGCTTCTGTCAATGAGGTTGTTTATTGCATTCTCGATAGCCTGGATAGCATCTGCAATTTCCTCGGGTGTTGAATCGAGGTTATTGATTACGTCCTGGGCATCGCTGATAGCATCTTCAAGTGCCTGGATGCTGTCCTCGGTGTAATCGTCCGGATTGTTATTAATGATATCTTCTGCGTTGTCAACTGCCTGCTCGAGGAGATTTTCAAGAGCATTCTTGATAGCCTCGGTTGCTGCCTTGATTTCCTCAACCGTTGCATCGGGATCTGCGTCAACCGCTTCGCCCTGTGCTATGGCGTCCTCAAGAGCCTGAACTGACTCGGGAGTGAACTTATCTGTGTCGCCGTTTACGATCTCGTTACCGTCTGCGATAGCCTTTTCAAGCTCTGTCTTGTCGGGCTTGAGATTGTTTACCGCATCCTCGATAGCGTCGAGTGCGTTCTTTATCTCGTCGGGAGTGGAATCGGGGTTGTTAATTACGTCCTTGGCATTGTCGATAGCGTCCTGAACGTCCTGAATGCTCTCGGGAGTATAATCTTCGGAATTGTTATTTACAATATCCTCTGCGTTGTCAACCGCTTCCTCGAGGAGATTCTCAAGTGCGTCCTTGATAGCCTCGGTTGCTGCCTTGATTTCCTCAACCGTTGCATTCGGGTCTGCGTCAACCGCTTCGCCCTGTGCTATGGCGTCCTCAAGAGCCTGAACGCTTGAAGGTGTGAAGCCTGATGTATCGCCGTTTACAATCTCTGTACCCTCAGCGATAGCCTCTGCAAGCTCGGTCTTGTCGGGCTTGAGGTTGTTGATTGCATCCTCGATAGCGTCGATAGCGTCCTTAATCTCGTCGGGTGTCGAGTTCGGATTATTGATTACATCCTCGGCATCGCTGATGGCGTCTTCAAGAGCCTGGATGCTGTCATCGGTGTAATCGTCGGAATTATTGTTAATAATGTCTTCTGCGTTGTTAACCGCTTCCTCAAGGAGGTTTTCAAGAGCGTTTCTGATAGCATCGGTTGCATCCTTGATTTCCTGTACGGTAGCGTTGGGATCGTCATAAACGTCCTGACCTGCGTCAATTGCATTCTCAAGAGCCTGAACGCTTGAAGATGTGTAAGCCGAGGTGTCGCCGTTTACTACGTCGTTACCGTCTGCGATAGCCTCTGCAAGTTCGGTCTTATCGGGCTTGAGGTTATTGATTGCATCCTCAAGAGCCTCGTAAGCGTTGCTGATTTCGTCGTCGGTAGCATTCGGATCGTCAAGCACTGCCTGAGCGTCGTCAATAGCATCCTGAAGAGCATCAGCCGTTGTATCGGTGTAGTCGTCCTGATTTATGGCGTTAGCCTGATCAACGAGTTCCTGAAGGTCATCCTTGTCAACGTTGCGCTTAAGAGAATTGATAGCGTCAAGAATTGCCTGAGTAGCAGAAGCTATCTGCTCCGCTGTCGCCTTTGTGTTCTCATAAACGATTTCGCCGGCGTTGAGAGCGTTTTCAAGAACTGCAAGCGAATCGGCTGTGTACTTGGCAGCCTCTGCTGCGTCGTCAGTGATTGCCTCGCCCTGAGCGATAGCGGCTGCAAGAGCCGACTTGTCAAGCGCAAGCTGATTGAGAGCGTCCTGAAGCTCCTGGATAGCGTCGCTGATTTCGCTTAATGTTGCACCGTCGTCGTCAAGAACCGACTGGCCGTTGTCAATGGCGTCCTGAAGATTCTGTGCGGTTTCGGGAGTGTAGTCGTCCTGATCAACAGCGTTCGCTGTGTTAACGAGTTCCTGAAGAGCCGTCTTGGGATCGGTGATTGTTATTGTAATTGTAGTAGTTGTTGCATTTGCAAGGGATGTGTCATCCTTATTATATACCGAAACGTCGAAGGTAAATGTTCCCGTCGCTGTCGGTGTGCCGGTGATAGTGCCGTCCTTACCGATTGTAAGTCCTGCGGGAAGAGTTGAACCGTCGGCAAGAATGATAATCGCATCCTGGTCGGTTTCGATTGCGCCCGAATACGGAACGTTGAGATAACCGTCGGCAAGCGTTGTGTTAAGAACTTCCGGAACCTTGAGCTGTTCCCAGATTGCATACAATACTATATTCTTATCAACGCCGTAAACGCCGCCCGGCTGAAGAACAGCCTCGGTCGAGTCAGCAGCAAGTCCCCAGCCCTTGAAGGTGTAACCGTCTCTGGTGGGAGCTACGGATGAAATGTTGAGCGCCTCGCCCGGATTCTTAATCTGTGAATCGGGAACGTTACGTCCGCCGTTTGCGTTGTAGTCAACGGTGTAGCCCCAGCGTGCATAGAGGTCTGCGTTACCGCTTGCGGTGTAGCTTACGCCGTCAGCATATTCAACGTCGCCGCAATATACCATTGACCAGCCGAGGAAGGGCTGACCGTCGTTGGTGAAGGTGTTAGCCGTAAGGTTTGCGGTGTAGTGACCTGCCGCAAAGGTCTGGGTAACGGTGGTTTCCGGCTCGGTGTTCGAGTGGAAGGTTACCGTGTAATCGGGAGCCTGAGCAACGAATTCAGCCTTAAGTTCAATGTTTCTGTCAACAACAAACTCCATCGGGTTGTTGCCGGTCTTTAAGCCTGTATCAGCCATTGCCTCAGCAACTGCAGCGTCATATTCCGCCTGCTTCGCAGCTATCTGAGCCTGAACCTCAGTAAGATGAGCGTTAAGAAGCGCTGTAACACTTGTAGCAGTGTTTATAACGGAATTGCACCAAGTTGAGTATTTTGTGCTTCTGATGGTGTTGTTGCTGGAGGTGGACTTTGTTGAAAGATTCGCCGATGTTATAGCGCTGACAACGTCGCTGTATGACGAGAACGAAGTCTTGTAGCCGTTAAGAGTGTTAACAAGCGTGTTCGTATTGGTTACAAGAGTCCTTTTATAAGTGGTATAAAAATTTGATGTCCTGTCGGCATAGGCAATATAATCATTGACATTATCTGCCTGATCCGCCATTTCGGAAACAGCGTTATTGATTTTTGTTACCTGAGCCTGAAGAGCTTCAATCTCAGCAGCAAGCTGAGCAAGCTCACTGCTATCTCCGGCGCCTTCAAGGACTACCCACTTGTCGAAGTAATATCCGCTGTCGGGAGTAGCCTCAAGAGTTACGGTAACGATTTCCTCAACGCTGACAACCGAACCGTCGGAAACAACGATATAGGAGTCGCCGTAGATTGTACCGCCCTTGATTTTGCCGTGCTGCGAAGCAACAACTTTAATGGTATATATAGCCTTGCCCTCGCCGAGTGAGTTGGACGAGCCGATGAGGGTTGTATCTCTGTCGGTATCGTCGAGAGCGTCGCCTACGGGAATGTCAGTGGGCTGAGTGCCGCTTCCTGCGAAGAAGGTTGAATCAGTACCGTCTTCGTCGGTGAAATACATTCTTATATTATCAAGATCGGAATAATCGAAGTACGTCGGAACGCCTTCGATGTCGCCCTGATAGTCGCCGTTAAGAGGTGTATAAAGCTCGCCCGAAGCGTTCTGAACAACAGCGGGCTTACTGAAGTCCGATGTTGACTCGGTGCCATCGCCGGCAAGAACGTTACCCATTACGTATGCCGCGAAGAGTCCGTCGGTTTCGTTTGAGCAGTTCTCGTTGTGCGGTGTGCCGCCGGCTACCGTACCTACGATTGAGTCGTACATATAAATATTTGAGCTGTTGTACATACCGATATCGCAGGGGGTAACTGTTTCGGTGCTCTTGTTGATATAGTAGTTGTTAGCAAAAATGCTGTTAACTGCCTTGAAGATACAGCTGTCGTTAACGCCTACCGCGCCGCCGAAAGTAGAACCGCCGTTGGTGTTGTTGTAGGTAACGTTACCGGTGAAGGTGCAGTTCATAACGTAAAGCTCACCGGCTTTACAGATGTTGATGCCGCCGCCGATTTCGGAAGAGGTGTTGTTAGCTACCGTACAGTTGTTGAGGTAGGCATAGCCCTCATTCTCACCTGCGCCGCCGCCGCCGCTCTGGTTAATTGAACGGTTCTCGGAAAGTGAGCAGCCGTCCATAATCAGCGTACCGTAGTTAAGGAAGCCGCCGCCCCATTTGGCAACGTTACGGACGATAGAAGAATTCGTCATAACAACATAAGCTGTTTTATGTGACGTGTTTTTATTATTTCTGATGTTCTGAACACCGTTTACTATACCGCCGCCGGGATTGGTCGCCGAGCCTGAACGGGTGATTGTAACGTTGTCGAGATAAAGCTTACCGGTCTGGTTTACAACAGCCGTAACCGAACCGCCCATGATTACCATATCGTAGATATGAACGGTAGCATTTGCAGCTGTCTTGAAAACGTTGTAGTTTGAACCGGTCTGAACAATACCCTGCTCATCAACGCCGGTAACCTGAGCGCGGACGGTCTTTCCGTTGCCGTAAATCTCAGCTCCGTCGGGAAGGTTTATTGTCGCAGTGACGATAATCTCGTCATATGCTTCATTTGCAAGAGCGTCCTGCAGCTGTGCGAGCGTGCTGACCGATACGCTCTGAGCCGAAGAATTGATTACGTAAACGGGAAGGATGCTGAGCACCATACATACCGCTACGATAACGCTCAATGCTTTTCTTGCGAATGTGTTGTTCGTCATAATTAACACTCCTTTTTCTGTGTGTCGTCTGCTCACGCTCTGACCGCGTGAAAGGTCAAATCCCAATAATCGATAATAAAACAATTACGATTCAATACAATTATAGTTAAGGCCGTCCAACAAATGTCCAACGGATTTGGGCATTTAGGACAAAAAAATGACGAATTCCGTACATAATTAGTGAAAACATTTGTGAAATATGTAAAAAAATAGGGCACGGAGAACCGTGCCCTGCAGATAATAAACAGTTTATATTATTGTGTATTATTTTGCTTTAATAGCCTTGAACGCCAGAAAAGCGCCTGCGAGGGTTGCAATCAAGCCGAGTCCGATAAAGATTGCAGCCGTCTCGGCTACGTTGGGATCGGAGATTTTTTCGGGGTTTTCCGACTGATAGCGTATCTCCATCTTGTCGCCGACTTCATACGAGTCCTTCTGAACGGGAGCGAGAACGGGTCCGTACTTAACGCCGTTAACATCATATTCTATATAAGCGGTCTTTACAAGGCGGTCAACATCGTCCTCGGTCGCGGCATTTTCCCATTCCTCACGGACTTCAACGACGGTTGCGATAACCGTTGTGTCGTACTTGTCCCTGTTCGCAAATTGAACTATGCCCGCTACCATAGCCACAATGCCAAGTATTATGGCAAGGAAAGGTACCGCGATATTGAAAATCTTATTCATTCAGGTTCCTCCGTAATACAATATGCGACATATAATAACAAGCGATGTCCAACAAATGTCCATCTACGCGTATAATTATTTCTGATATTTATACGCGAGGTCCGCTTCGGTAATGCTCGCCCATTCGTAGGAGTTCATATACTCTCCCCTGAAGGAATTGATTGTATCAACGTCGCCGCTGAGAAGCTTATACAAATCGCACTCAAACATATCGGTATTAAGACGAAGCTCGCCCGATTTCATATCAAGTATATCGCCTATTCCGTTTTCGTTGAGCGTGTCCTTAAGGCTTCGGATTATAACGTCAAACTGCTTCTGCATCTTACGGTCGTACGGCGCGTCCTCATACAGCGCCGCAAAGGCGGTTGCTCGCTTTACGCCTGCGCCGTTGCGGTCGATAAGGAACGCCAGAAGCTCCTTTGCCTTTGAACGCGAAAAGCGTACGGGATTGCCGTCGATAAGGAAGTCGAATTCACCGAAGGTACGCGCAAAAATGTGAGAACTTTGCGACGTCGCTTTATCGGACATAGCGTATTCGACCTCGCTTCTGAGCTGTTCATAATTGACAGGCTTCATCAGATAGCCCTGCGCATGAAGCTTAAAGGCTTCAACGGCATAATGAGAGTAACCGGTCAGGAAAATAATGGCGGTATCGGGCCTTATCTCCTTGATTCTCAGTGCAAGAGCTATGCCGTTAAGCTTCGGCATATCTATATCGAGAATAGCCAGATCAACGCTGTTTTCCGTTAACCAGTCAAGAGCCTTCAGCGAGTCGGAAAAGCCGTTTACCGACTCAGTCTCAGGCATCTGTTCACAAAGGAACACGACCATATTAAGGACGAGTTCTTCGTCGTCAACGCAGATAATTTTCATATTTTCTCCTTCTCGTTTTCGGAATGCTGATTGTAATTTCCGTTCCTTTTCCTTCTTCGCTGTCAATTTCAAGCGTACCCGTGCACATATCCTCAATTCGCTGGCGGACGTTGGCAACGCCTATGTGCGTGCCCTCCTGCTCGCCGAGCGTATCGGGATCAAAGCCTGTGCCGTTATCCTTGACAATGACTTTATAATAACCGTTTTCTTCCTTAGTGGTAACGGTGACTTTACCGTCGTCCATACCGCGGACGCCGTGACGAATGGCGTTCTCGACGAGCGGCTGAATTGTCAGCGGAGGCAGCTTGAAGTTATCCGCCTGAACGTCGTATTCAACGCTGATTTTCGGGAAACGTATCATTTCAATATCCGCGTAAATGCGGGTGTGCTCAAGCTCTTTTTCGAGCGGAATGAGCTCGGGCTGCTCAAGGAAATCAATGTTGTGCCTTAAATACGTGCCGAATTTTTCCGTTGTGCTGAAAGCCATTTTCGGGTCGGTTATACAAAGCGACTGAATAGTCGAAAGCGTGTTGTACAGGAAATGCGGCTGAATCTGGCTCATCATTATTTTTATGCGCTGCTCGGACATAAGCGCGTCCTCATGGTCACGGACGAACTCGAGATGCAGCCAGATATAGTAAAACAGCGAGCAGCTGACTACGGCAATAGTAAGGTAGCTGACGGGGTAATCGTAATAAGCGGGAGTCAGCTCCAGAAGAGCGGAAATCACGATAAAGCCGGCGTTTAACAGCACTACCACGAGCGAGGATTTACGGTGACGGTATTCATAAATTGTTACAACGACCAGATAAATCAGCAACAGTGAGCTCATAAAATACGCCGTGTAGCCGATGGAGCCTCTGTGGAAACGGTTATTCTCGTCAATATAGAAAACCCAGTGTGAAAAGGTCGCGGTAAGGTAAGCCAGAGAGTGCGCCGCCAGCATACCCCACGCCAGATAATGCTTCCGGTTAGGCACGACTATCTTGGCGAAAAGCACGAGTATCGTCGGACGGAGAATATAGCCGAAAATACTGACAAGTGTTCTTAAATACGGCATTGATACAGTGGTTTTAAGCACGTATTCCGCACAGTTCTGTCCGATAAGAAGGATTATGAGCGTAATGACGTTCATCATAAGAAATCTCTGCGAGCGGCGCAGATATTTGTCGGTCATTACGCCGTAAATCAAACCTATAATCTGGATAAATAGCGGCATTAAGATAATATATTCCGTCATAACGCTGTTCCCCTGTTTATTTCGTTAATTTTATCCTCAATAATCCTTTCGGCGTCAAAGCCGTCGACGTCAAGCATTTCAGCCTTGACAAGAGTAACCTTCGCAATCCCGAAGCAGGTTTCGCACAGTTCCTTGATATAGCAGAAGCTGTAATCGGGCACGTAAGGACCGCCCGCAGTCGTAACGTAAATAAGCTCATCCGCCCTGCAAAGTCCGTAAGGCTGACCTTCGGGCGTGTAACGGGATACAATTCCCACGGCATAGATGTTCTCAATATAGACCTTCAGAACCGACGGAAACGAAAAATCCCAGAACGGTGCGGAAACGACTATTTTATCAGCCGCCGCAAACTGCTTTGCATAGCGGAACATTGCGTCCGAATAATCACCGTTTTCAATAAGCTCAGTCCGTCTTTTAAGAAGCTCCCGTGAAAGCGGCTGAAGGTTTTCATCGGGAAGATAAAGTTCTTCGTACTCCCCGCCGAGTTTTTTGAGCACCGCCCTCGCGAGTCTGTCGGTACGGGAATTTTCGCGCACGCAGCAGTTGATATACAGAATCATACCGTCAATTACCTCACGATAAATTACATTATATTTTATTTTATCACATAAAACTTAAATTGTCTATTGAGAGAATACATATAAAGAAATCACCCCGAATCGGGGTGATTTTTTGTTTATTCTGTTTTGTCTTTGCGGTAATTACGCCAAACCGTTCAACATCTTGTCAAGATAGAACAGATCGAATGCGTCAACCGCTTCGTCGCTGTCAATGTGAGCGAGAGCAAACTGATAGTTGTCAAGCGCATTGTTCTGCTCATCTTCAAGATAAGCACGAAGAAGAGCATAGTCCGCAAGATCAATTATACCGCTTCGGCTGATATCGCCCTTATTAAGCTTGGGAATCATTGTTTTTCCGCCGATATTTGAGACGGTTGCGTCTTCAAGTGTTTTCTCAAGCAGGAAATCGCTCATAAGATTGATCTGATACACACTGTATGAGGACGCGTAATAGCTGTCGGTTCCGTTTGTCCAGCTGAAGTTTACGGTTATCTGTCTTGACGACGACGTGCTGACGTTTGTTCCTCTGCCGATACCCGCTGAAAGAGCTATGTCGTGTGAGTTATAGACGCCGTTTGCGGTAACGTTGCCGCCGTAGATATTGACTGTTCCTGCGCCGTAAGTGCTTGACGCCGCCGCGCCTGCTCCGATACCTGCGCCTCCCGAAACGGCATCTGCCGGTTTCTGCACCTGATAGATCGCGCCGCCGGTTGCGTTAACCGTACCGCCGCTTATTGTGATATTGAACTGCTCGTTTGTATAGACCGTGCAGTCATAGCCGTTACCGATACCTGCGGCTCCAGAGCCGCCCGTTGCAGTAACGGTACCGCTCATAATATTAACCGTTCCGCAGATTGACGTATTGCCGCCGCCGATACCTGCGCCGCCGTTGCCGCCGACAGCGGTAACCGTCGCTCTTGCGATATTCAGCGTTCCGAGCTGTCCGTCATTGGTGTTTCCGTTTGTATGACCGCCGCCGATACCTGCCGCATTATTACCGCCCTCGGCGTTAATTACGGCGCCGTAAATATTAACCGTACCGCCGTTGGTTCCGATACCCGCATAGCCCGAGGTCTTTCCGAGAGCGTTGATAACGCCCGTGTTTTCTTTCTGTCCGTAGATTGTCAGATTAACGTTTGAAGACGAAAGACGGATATCCTTGACCGTGAGAGTTGCGCCGTCACAGATTATGAGCTTGAGATTCGTGCCGACTGCGGAGAGTCTTGCGTTAATAACGGTGTCTGCCGTTACCGCATACCATCCGCTTGTCTGCATTCTGACTATTGCGTCGGAGCTTTCAAGCACGGTGTAATTCGTGCAAGCCTTTCTTACGCCGAATTCGTCATAGTATTCAAGGAAATCGCCTGCGGGAACTATCGTGCTGCCGTAAGGAATATAGGTTGTATCAACCAGATCGGTTGTCCCCTGATAGAAGAAATCCTTTTCGAGAGTTATATTGCCCTTTAGAAGTGTTCCGAAGGTGTAAACCGCATCGCTGCTGTTTGAGTTAAGCGTTATACTGTAACCGCTGCCGTCTGACGCGTTTGCATCTGCGCCGACGTTGCCGTTAGCGGTAATGATACCTCCGTTAAAGGTGATTGAACCGCTTTCGCCGCCGCCGATTGCCGAGGCATTTACACCGGAATATACCTCTATGATACCGCCGTTGATATTGATATTACCTGCCGAAGCGCCGCTCTGTCCTCCTATACCCGCATCATTATCGTCAGGAGCTGAAACCGTAAGAGCGCCTGTACTCGTTTCGGCATAAATATTCAGCGTTGCGCCTTCGGGAACGGTTATTCCCTTGACCGCATCAAGCTCGACGGAGTCGCAAAGTATAAGATTAACCGTGCCGCTTACCGTCAGTCTTTCGGAAACGGTAACGTCATCAGGTACCGCATACCAGCCGCTTTCAAGGACGGTATCGGTATTCGCCGTGATAACCGTGTAATCGGTGCAGGTCTGAACAGAGCCGTTTTCGTCAGTATAATCAAGAGGACCGTAGTCAATCCAGCTTGCAACAAGAGTGATGTCCTGTGTTACCGGCGTCGTAAAATCGTAATCAACGCCGTTTAACTTCCAGCCTGTGAAGGCGCAGCGGGATTTTGACGGATCCTCAGGCTTTGCAACCGCAGAGCCCTGCGAAACGTCAAGCGTGTCGTAAATCGGGGTGACTGAGTCCGAATCAACAAACGAAACGTTATAGCCGATTCTCGGAACTATGGTCTGACCGTTTATGTTGTCGGTTGTTGCCTTTGTATCGGTACCTTCAAGATTGAAGTCCTTTGTAAAATGCAGATATCCGATATATTTGTTTGCGCTGATACTGTCTGAGCCGAACGTCGCCCAGCTCAGATAAATATGCGTGAAATGTTCGGTTGAATATGCACCGATGCCGCTTGCATAAGGCGAACTGCCGCCTGTTGCGGTAACGTTACCGCCGTTTATGTAAATGTAAGTTAAGGACGAGTTTATACTGCCGCCGATACCCGAGCCGGATTTTGTACCGTATGCGTTGACCGTACCGCCGTTTATCGTTATCGTTCCGTCTTTGCCCCAGGCAGACGCGCCTATACCTGCCGCATCCGTACCGCCTCTTGCGGTAATTGTACCGCCGTTTATTGTAATGTTACCCGGGCCTGTCTGCTGACCGCCGCCGATACCTGCGCCGCCGCCGGTAATTCCCTGAACGTTATCGCCACCTCTGACGTTGAACGTACCGCCGTTTACGGTGATTGCGCCAGCCTGCTTTCTCTCCGAATCTGAATGAGCGTCGGAGCCGATTGCCGCCCTGCCCTTGTCAACATTTGTCGACACAAGAGTTCCCGTGCCTGCGCTCTGACCGTAAAACGTCACGGCGTTGCCTTCCTCAACGTTAATGCCCTTGGGAGCTGTCAGGGTGAAGCCGTCCGCAAGTATAATGCCGACGCTGCCGTTTATAACAATTCTCTGTGAAACCGTGCTATTACCCGTTACGGCATACATACCGCCCGTCAGCGTGAGTGCGTCAGCCGCAGAAGGAAGCGGCATATAGTCATTGGTGGTCTGTGTATCGCCGTTTTCGTCAATGTATGAAATCGGAGTATCCGACGTCCAGTGAGCAATAAGCTTAATATCGTTTTCAACGGATGAGGTGAAATCGAACAACGTGCCGTCGAGATACCAGCCCTTAAAGGTAAGTCCGCTTCTTACGGGGTTGACCGGCTGAGTTGCAATGCCGCCCGTCGCAAGCTTCTGACTGTCAATATTCAGCGCCGAGCCGTCATAGTCCGCAAATGAAACGTAGACGTACGGACCGTCATAAGCGCAGATTGTAGAATACCTGCCGAGATTGTCCGGCGTTACGAGTATATGCGTATTCTGCTTTACGAAATCCTTCTGAATCTCAATCGTATTCGGACAGTAATAACTGCCCGCATAAATCGTATCGGTAAGCTCGGTCCAGCTGAGTGTAACCGTTGTACCGCTGATGCCGTACTGACCGCCCGTTGCTCTCACATTACCGCCGTTGATAATAACTGTGCCAAGCTTGTCGTCATAGTACTGACCCGCCTGAGCCTGACCGTTGCCTATGCCGTCGCCGAGTGTGCCGCTCTGAGCGTTAACCGTACCGCCGTTAATGGTAATATTCATACCTCTGCCGTACTGTCCCGTACCGATACCCGCAGCATAAACGCCGCCGGTTGCCGAAACCGTACCGCCGTTGATTATAACCGAGCCGCTCATATACGAGCATCCGTAACCGTTGCCGATACCGGGATTCCATCTGCCGCCCGTCGCCGTAACCGTACCGCCGTTGATGGTAACGTCGGCAGTTGTGCCGTAGTTCATACCTCCCGAGCCGCCCGTGCCGCCTATACCTGCGCCGCCCGAAGCGCCGCCCGTTGCCGTAACCGTACCGCCGTTTATAACAACTGTTCCGCTTATGCCTGCGCCTGTGCCGCCGCCTCTTGAGATAACAGTACCGCCGTTAATAGTTATGGGCGAAGCGGAGATGCCGCTGCCCGACGCAAGCGAGCTGTTGACGTCGAGAGTACCCGTGCCGCCCGACTGACCGTAAACCGTCAGCGCAACGCCGCCCGGAACCATCCTGCCCTCAACCGTGAGAGTAGCGCCGTCACAGAGAAGGATTTTTGGCGAACCGTTATAATATACCGTTCCGCTGACCGTCACGTCGTGTGTAACGACGTTCCAGCCGTTTATTAACGAAATGTCGCCGCTGTTTTCCATAAGGTCAACAACCGCATAGCTCGTAACAGTCTGCGTTTCGCCGTTTTCGTCAATGTAGCTGATTTCGTCAAGCGCATACGCCGAAAACGGAAATGATAGCAGTATCAGCAACACGCTCACCGTAACAGATATAAGTTTTGTCAATGCTGTTTTTCTCATAAGCCCACCTCATATCAAAGTGAATTATAATATTACACCTTAATCATATAAAAAAGAATGTCCTATATCAATTAGGACATTTGGGTAGGTTTGCCGTTTTTTTCGCAAAAACACAGCAAAAACCCCCGATTTTAATCGGGGGAATATTTTAAATCAATCTTTCATTCGTCTGCGTTTTCATCAACGCCGAAAATTTTAAACAGCTCGACTCTGCTGTTAATTCCGAGCTTTTTATAAAGCTCCGAGGTGTGGTTTTTGACAGTTGATTCGGAAACTCCGAGCTCGCCCGCTATCTGACGGCGTGTTTTTGCGGCGAGCAGAAGCGTTGCAATTTCCTTCTGTCTCGGGGTGAGAGCGTATTCTCCGAATTTGTCCCGCTCGTCAACCTTTTCCCTGATAAGCTCCATATCGTTTGCGTTCAGCTGAGTTATCCATTTAAGCGAAAACAGCTGCTTATAGCTTATCGGCGACAGCATCAGCGCAAGCACCGTAAACACCATTACGGTGACAAGCATCGCTATCGGCGACAGCTCGGGATAAAAATCCTCAAAAAATTCGTCGGAGAAGTAAAGTATCGGCGAAGCAATCGCAAAAATAAGCGTGCATTTTTTCAGCAGCTTATAGCTTGCAAAGCGCCGCTGAACGCAGGCAAGCATATAAATACTGAGCGGCCAGCCGATGTCGGCAAGTCCCGAAAAGAAATACTGAGGCTTGCGCGAGCCGATTCTGTCGGCAAAGACCGTGAACAGCGCCATCGCAACGGTGACGGCAAAAAAGAAATTCCAGACGTGCCACACGTTGAGCTTAAGCACAGTCATCATAAGCACAAGCACCGCACCCGCTATAAAAAGACCTGCCAGAAGGAATTTATATTCGGCACGGTTGTCCGAGTCAAGTATTCCCCACATATAACCGTCAACGGTGAAGTACATCATAAAGTATGCCAGCGCCCAGTACATAGCCCCGGCGTCAGCTTTGTCCGAGGATTCCCTGACCTCAAGGTCCTTTTCCCTGAACATGATAAGGCAAATGCTAAGCGCAATTACAAGCAGCATCGGCAGCACTTGCGCCCAGAAAACGGGATTGGCGGTGTCGGCATCGATATAGCGCACAACCGCACATGAGAAGAACATTATTACCATTCCGACAAGACGCTCTGCATTATTGACGGCGAAGGCGAAGCCGCACCTTGCCGAGGTAACCGCACCGCCGAGTCCTGCGTAGGCAACTATTGCGAACACAAGCCTTAAGTCAGACTCGGGCAACAGTATGTACGGCACGAAGCCGAGCACCATCACCGACACCGAAGCCCATACAAGCGGCTTGAAGCGCTTTGACCACAGCAGCATTACAACAACCGAGGTAATACCGTGTACGGCGACGATTATCGTGCCTCCCGAAACGCCGCATACGTCCGCGCCCACGGGCATAAAGTGACCACGAACCAAAAACAGTATCAGCTCAAAAGTATATGCCAGCATATAGCACATCCTTGACAAACGGATACTTTTAAGATTTATACCCTCGCGGGAATGCCACATTGACAAAAACGAAGAACCTATTTTACCGAAATATCCTTCCATGGCTTACCTCTCCCCTTTCACGAACCGAACAAAATCATATTAGCACATATGATTTGTTTTTTCAACTTGCAGTTTCCCTTCGTTTCTCCGCCATAGTGTAAAGTCGTTACCCTTTACACGGCTTTAATGCTTTTTGTAAATTTTGTCCGTTAAAAAATTATCAAATTCTATTGAAAAAGCACGTGCGTTATGATAAAATAACTTGAAGGTGTGCGCTTTTTGAAATCGCCGCCTTGAAACGGTAAACTTTCCTTTACGGATTGAAAAAATAAGGAGGACAACTTTTATGGTCTATTCATCGGAAGTTAACGGTATGTGCTGTGTTAACCAGGGCGTAGCTCACGGCGCAGCTCCCATACCGGAAGAAGCAAAATGGGTTAAGGCTAAGGATATCTCCGATATCTCCGGCTATACTCACGGTATCGGCTGGTGCGCTCCCCAGCAGGGCTGCTGCAAGCTCTCGCTCAACGTCAAGGACGGCATCATCCAGGAAGCTCTTGTTGAAACAATCGGTTGCTCGGGTATGACTCATTCGGCGGCTATGGCGTCCGAAATTCTCCCCGGCAGAACACTTCTTGAGGCTCTTAATACGGACCTCGTTTGCGACGCTATCAATACAGCTATGAGAGAGCTGTTTTTACAGATAGTTTACGGCAGAACACAGTCAGCCTTCTCAGAGGGCGGCCTTCAGATCGGCGCAGGTCTTGAGGATCTCGGTAAGGGCGCGCGTTCAATGGTTGCAACAACCTACGGCACACTCGCAAAGGGTCCGCGTTACCTTGAGCTGACAGACGGCTATATCACCGATCTCGCACTTGACGAGAACGATGAAATTATCGGTTATAAGTATGTAAACTTCGGCAAGATGATGGACTTCATCAAGGCAGGTAACGACGCTGCTACCGCACTTGAGAAGGCATCGGGACAGTACGGCAGAGTTGCAGACGCCGTCAAGTTCATTGATCCGAGAAAAGAATAATTGAGGAGGAAAGAATAATGGCTAAATTTGAATCTTATGAGAGAAGAGAAAAGCAGATCCTTTCCAAGCTCGCTGAGTACGGCATCGGATCAATCGACGAAGCTGAACAGATTACAAAGGACGCAGGTCTTGACGTATATCACATGGTTGAGAATATTCAGCCTATCTGCTTTGAAAACGCAAAGTGGGCTTACACCGTAGGCGCCGCTATCGCTATCAGGAAGGGCTGCCGCAAGGCTGCCGACGCAGCTGCCGCTATCGGCGAGGGACTTCAGGCCTTCTGCATCCCCGGCTCTGTTGCCGACCACAGAAAAGTCGGTCTCGGCCACGGCAATCTCGGTAAAATGCTTCTTGAAGAGGACACCGAGTGCTTCGCATTCCTCGCAGGTCACGAGTCATTCGCAGCTGCCGAGGGCGCAATCGGTATTGCCGAGAAAGCAAACAAGGTTCGTCAGAAGCCCCTGAGAGTTATCCTTAACGGTCTCGGTAAGGACGCTGCTCAGATTATCTCGAGAATCAACGGCTTCACATACGTTGAAACCGAATACGATTATCATACAGGCGAGCTTAAGGAAGTTTTCCGCAAGTGCTACTCAAAGGACCCCAACTCCTCGAGAGCAAAGGTCAACTGCTACGGTGCAAACGACGTTCAGGAAGGCGTTGCCATCATGTGGAAGGAAAACGTTGACGTTTCCATCACCGGCAACTCGACCAACCCGACACGTTTCCAGCATCCCGTTGCAGGTACCTACAAGAAGGAAAGAATCGAAGCAGGCAAGAAGTACTTCTCAGTTGCTTCGGGCGGCGGCACGGGCAGAACACTCCACCCCGACAATATGGCTGCAGGCCCCGCTTCCTACGGTATGACCGATACCATGGGCAGAATGCACTCCGACGCTCAGTTCGCAGGCTCTTCGTCAGTTCCG
Source organism: Clostridiaceae bacterium (assembly GCA_030530095.1). Taxonomy (GTDB): domain Bacteria; phylum Bacillota; class Clostridia; order Oscillospirales; family Acutalibacteraceae; genus Fimenecus. The sequence continues at coordinate 5,682 of JAUMVO010000016.1, read as the reverse complement.
GCTCACGTTGAGATGATGGGACTTATCGGCGCGGGCAACAACCCGATGGTAGGTATGACCGTTTCCGTTGCTGTTTCCATTGAGGAAGCTGCAAAGGCAGGCAAGTTTTAATAGCTGAACAAATGACACCCTTGGAAATCCAAGGGTGTTTTTGTATGTAAATCGACAGATTAAGTCAAAGTGAATTGAAATAATTATTTCATTGTATTTTTTCTCATTTTTTGATATAATTACAGCATAAACATACCTTCAGAAAAGGGGCGATAATATGGCTGATTATTTCGGCAAGGATATCCCGAAGCTCGGCTTCGGACTTATGAGACTGCCTAAAAAAGGCGTTATAATCGACGTTGAGCAGACAAAGCAGATGGTCGATATGTTCATTGAAGCGGGCTTCACCTATTTTGATACCGCTTACGTGTATCTCGGCAGCGAATCGGCGACGAAAAAGGCGCTCGTTGACCGCTATCCCCGTGAGGCTTTTACTCTTGCAAGCAAGCTGAACGCCGGAGTTGCACCGACCGAAAAATTCGCAAAAAAGGAATTTTTCACAAGCCTTGAAAGAACGGGCGCGGGCTATTTTGACTACTATCTGCTCCACGCGTTTATGGAGAACAATTACGAAAAATACGACAAATTCCACCTCTGGGATTTCGTAAAGGAGCAGAAGAAAAAGGGACTTATAAAGCACGTCGGCTTCTCATTCCACGCCGGACCGAAGCTGCTCGACAAGCTTCTGACCGAGCATCCCGACGTTGAATTCGTTCAGCTTCAGCTCAATTACGCCGACTGGGAAAACCCGAAGGTAACCTCAAGGGCAAATTACGAGGTTGCACGTAAGCACGGAAAATCGATAGTCGTTATGGAGCCTGTCAAGGGCGGCTCACTCGCAAAGCCCGACAAGGAAATTGAGCAGATGTTCAAGGCATACTCTCCCGATATGTCCGCAGCATCGTGGGCTATACGCTTCGCTGCTTCGCTCGACGGAATACTTACCGTACTTTCGGGTATGTCAAACGTTGAGCAGATGCAGGACAATCTCTCGTATATGAAGGATTTCAAACCCCTGGGCGAAGACGAGCAGGAAATCATACGCAAGGCTCAGAGGATACTCGGTCAGTCCTCGACTATCCCCTGCACCGCCTGTCATTACTGTACGGAAGGCTGCCCGATGCAGATTCCGATACCCGATATTTTCTCTGCGCTCAATCTTCAGCTGGGCAACGGTCAGCTCGACGAGGCAAAGAAGGCTTACCTCAGCGCAACCGCAGATTGCGGCAAAGCAACCGACTGTATCGAATGCGGTCAGTGCGAAGGCGCATGTCCGCAGCATATTGCGATTATCGACAGTCTGAAAAAGGCAGCCGAAGCGCTGGAATAACAAAAAACGCTCTCAATGAGAGCGTTTTTTCATTGATTAATTATTCCTTTGACGATATGACAATGCTTTATTCTTAAAACTAAAAGGACGGAGATATGAAAAGCATTGCGGACGAATTCAAATCACACGCCGTATAAATGGGAAATCAACGGAGAATTAACGGAGTATAAATGGTAAAAAACGGTGTTTCATTTCAAGCCTGTATCAATAAAAAAGCAACGGGGAGTCATAAGACTCCCCGTTGCTTTTGTTGCGAATATAGATAACGGACTTGTTAATCATATTTTGAAATAATGTCGGCAGGTCTTTGTGCATCTTTATTCAGAATCCATGTCTCATTATCATACTGATAACACAAAACCCCGATATCACCTGATTGTATCCAAATGTTATACGTGTCGCTCTCCCAACAGATACCCCAAAAGTCACGTGACCTTGCCGGAGTAAACGAAAAAACTTCGGTTTTTGTTTCGTTGTTGTATATCGTTACTACAATATTTGAATCCGAAACTTTTTGATTTGCAAAATACTTGTGATCGTAGCTTTCAGTCCGTTCAGACGTGAAACTTCCCCAGTTACTATTACTTGATTGACATGAAGAAAAAACTAATAACGTAAATAAAAGTGATAACAAACACGCAATCGTCTTTTTCATATTATTTCCTCCTAACAAATGCGCACTTACTCACCACCGACGGCTGTGAAAACGTGCTGAATAAAGAAAAATCGAGTATCCATAACTTCCATAACTCAAGTCCATTATAGATACTCGATATGTGAGAGGACTATAAAAAAGATTTTTTCGCCTTTTTAGGTTGGTATTTGTACCCTTACAAAAAATCTTGAACTTTCAAGGTTAAGGGCGGAGGTGAGCCGCTGTCATTCGGTCAGCGGCTGCACCGATTTGAGACCGCCTTTGAATATTACGGTGACCTGTTCTTTTGAGTCAACCACTATGAATTCGAGCAGTTGGCGGACGATTTGGTCATCGTATTCTATCGGATGGTTTTTTATGCCGTCCAGTATAGTATAGATATCATCGAGTCGGGATTTTGCGTTTTCTCGCCGTTGCTCAGCGTCGGCTATGTTGTCGAGCTGCTGTTGCAGACGGCTTTTTTCGTTCATGAGCCGAGTTGCGGTTTCCTCGTCAAAGGCTTCCACTGTTTCTGTGGATACTCGATCAATCATTTTTCTGAACTCTGCGTCAATTTCGGCAATCCGCACTTGCAGGTCGAGGCTGTTGTCATTGCTCTTTTCTCCCTCTAATCCCATACCGATATGCAGTTTCAATGTTCGCAGTACCTCGGTGTTTTGATTGGCGGTTTCCATGATTGCCGTCATAACAACCTTTTGCAATATGCTTTCTTCTATGGTCGGCGAGTTGTGGCAGTATTTCTTGCCGTAGTCAAGACGATTTATACATCGCCATACGATTTTCTTTTTGCCGCCTGCCGTCCAAGTGCATCGGCGGTATGGTGTTTTGCATTCGCCGCAGACGAGCAGTTCTGTCATAGCGTATTTGCTTGAATATTTGCCTTGCTCGGTTTTGGCTTTTTGTCTGACCTTGCGCTTACCTGAACGCCTTGCGAGTTCCTCTTGGACTCTGCCGAAGGTGGCTGAGTCGATAATGGCAGGGTGGCTGTTCTCAACATAGTATTTCGGGCGTTCGCCGTTATTTACTCTGACCTTTTTGCTGATGCAGTCGGTAATGTAGGTCTTGTTGATAATGGCGTCGCCCTTATACTTTTCATTGGAGAGAATTGACTGTATCGTTGAAAACTGCCACTGAGTTTTTCCCGTCGGGCTTTTGATGCCCTTTTCTTCAAGTAGTTCTGCAATTCCCTTTAAGCTGTCGCCTGCGAGGAAGCGGTCATATATAAGGCGGATTGTTTCGGCTTCTTCGGGGACGATTTCGGGTTGCCCGTCCTCGCCCTTGCGGTAGCCGAGGAAGTTCTTATATTGGAATATAACCTTACCTTCCTTAGCACTTTGAGCCTTGCCCCATTTGATATTGGCACTGATGTTTTCCGATTCGCTTTGGGCAATGCTGCCGTAGATGGTGATGTAAAACTCGGCGCCGGGCTGATTGCTGTGGATTCCCTGTTCCTCGAAGTAGACATCCACACCAAGGTCATTGAGCAGCCGGACATACTTCAAGCAGTCCACCGTGTTTCTCGCAAACCTTGCAATGGATTTCGTGATGATCATGTCGATTTTGCCTTGTTTGCATCGGCGGATCATACGGTTGAATTCATCTCGGTTTTTCACGCTTGTGCCGGAGATACCCTTGTCGGCGTAGATACCTTCAAGCGTCCATCCGTTTTCGGAATTGATGCGCTCGGTGTAGTGTTCCACCTGATTCTCATAACTGTTGAGCTGTTCCTCTTGCTTCGTGGAAACTCGGCAGTATGCTGCGACACGCAGGACTCGGTAATGGTTTTTGATGCTCTCTCTGACCGATATTGTCGGTTCTATTACCCGCACCACTCTTTGTGGAGCGACCGCTGTCTGTTGCATGGATTTTCTCCTTTCGTATAATCTGACCGTTCAGCAGTATGAGGTCTGCTGTTTTGTCGAGGTGTAGGCGTATTTCGCTGACCGTGCGGTTCAGCCGTTCGGTAATATCCGCTGTGCTGTCAAGTTCGGTTTTCAGCCTTTGTACGGCACAGCACTCATTGCCAAGCTCGCTGTATTTTTGACTTAGGCACTCTGTCATTTTGTTTCGTAGGATAGCCTTGTCTATTTCAGCAGCGTCAAGCATTCTGCTGATTTCATTGTTCAGCCGTATTACCTCGGTACTTGGCTCGTAGGGCTTTTCTGCTGGCACTGTGATGCTGTCGGCTGTTACCGTACCGAGTAGGTCGGAGAGTGTGTCCAGAAGTTCGGCATCGGATATTTCTATCCGCAGACGGCAGTCCTTGTTTTCACAAGTCCAACGCTCTTGGCATTTGCATCGGCTGTCATGTCTGCGTCGCATTAGGCTTCCGCAGGTCGGGCATCGGACGGGAACGGTCAGTCTGAATATCTCTTGTGTCTTATCCGTATCCTTTTGGGTATTACGGCTGTGCTTCGTCCTTTGTATTTCCTCATAAGCCGCTTGCTCGATAATCTGCGGATATACCTCTGTGCCGAGATACCGTGGGTTATCAATGAGGTGCTTGAGCCGTCCTTTGTTCCAACCGATAACGCCGCTTGTGTATTCGATTTTTTCTCTGTTTAACTGCTCGGCAATGGTTAACATCGAATCGCCGTTAAGGTATGCGGAGAATATTCGTTTCAGCACCTTGCTTTCCTTTGGCTCTATTGCAATTATGCCGTTTTTATAGCAGTATCCGTAAGGCAGTGTTCTGTTGCTCATGTCGTTTTGCACCGTCCTTTCTTTGGGATTTGCTCAGTCAGTGCAATACCGCCGAGGAGCTTGAATGTGAGCTGTTCGCTGCTGTCCACCGTGATGCTCTCAATAATTTCGTCAAGCAGTCCGTTGTCAAACTCGGCGGTCGGCTCATATTCTTCGAGTATGCCGTTTAAGTCTTTGATGGCGGCGAGCCGTTGGTCATCCTCATCCTCAGTGAGCTTTTGCCGCCGTTCTATACGCAGCTCGGTGAGTCGGTTGCCGATTTCCGAAGTCTGCATGGCATACTCGGCAGCGTTCAATGCACCGCTTGTATGCAACCGTGCAATGATATGATTCTTTGCACCGAGGTCGGCAATCTCTTTGTCTATCTGCCGTATGCGTTCCTGATTTCGGCTTGTACGGTCCTGCATGAGTTCCATTTGGTGAATCAGCGTACCGAGCAGTTCGTTTTGATAAGTTTTCAGCTTGATAACCATATCGGTAAAGATTTCATATACAGCTTCCTCTCGCACATGGCGGTGCTGACAGTCGGTCGCACCCGATGATCGGCAGGTACATATCCACTGGGCTGTTTCGTTTACAACCTGATGGCGGAATGCTCTGCCGCATTCGGGGCAGCGTAGCTTTCCTGATAGCGGATACATCTTTCGCTTGCATTTTTCCGTCTGCCGTGAGTGCAGCAGATTCTGTGCTGCATGAAAGGTTTCTCGGCTGACGATGGGAGGATTGCTGTTCTCCACATAGTATTGCGGCAGCCGACCATCATTTTTCACTTTCCGAAACGGCAGAGTTTCGGTGGTATAACTTTTTTGCAGGAGTGCATCTCCCATGTAGCGTTCATTGTTCAACACATAGTTGATTGAACTCGGCAACCATTTTTCATAGCCGTGCCGTCTTGGTACACCGTCCTCATTAAGTATTTTTGAAATGGCAGGCGTACCGTATC
>JAUMVO010000039.1 GCA_030530095.1 Clostridiaceae bacterium | reverse complement strand
TTCTTCCTGCGGCGCGGATTTGCCGATGTGAAGTAATGTATAACTACCACAACGAGTATCATCGCAACTATTATAATGAAAATTGGCGAGGAGATTATGTTGTAAAGCCCGTCGAGCGCCCACAGTATCACGCTGACCTTGATGTCCTCGGCGGCTACAAGGTCGACCGTTGCCAGCTCGGTGTCCGCATAGAGCACCTTTGCCTTGCCGAGCACCTCACCCTTCTTTACGGGAGCCTTTATCTGAGCAGGTGTCTCCGATTCAATTACCTGAACGAGTACGCTGCCCGAATCCGTTCCTACGGGAACGAGCGCCGTAACGTCGTTTGCGGGAACGAGCCTTACGTGGTCAACGCCGAATGCAAGCTTTACATCTACAACCGTAACAATATCGGTTGTGTTTACTATCTTTTCAAGGCGTATGTTTTCGAACACCCATTTATAAAGCTTCTTGGTCTCAAGAAAAGCCATATTGTCGGGGTTGTTGTCGTTGTTGACGTCCTCGGCGTGCGCACCCATGACGATACACAGGTAATTATAACCGTCCTTGCTCGCCTTGGTGATAATACACTGTCCCGCGTTAGAGGTCGTACCGGTCTTGATGCCCTGAACGTATTCGTAGTAGTAGGTCTTGAAGTTGGGATTGATAACCCAGTTCGTCGATACGAAATTGCGTTCATTGCTCATATTTGTAGCCGGCATTGTGTATTTGTATGTGGTACAGATTTCCGTAAAGACAGGAAGATTCAACGCGTACTTCGTAATCTTTGCAAGGTCGTTTGCGGTGGTGTACTGACCTTCCGCGTCAAGGCCGTGTGCGTTGACGTAATGCGTACCTTCGGCACCTACACGCGCGGCAAAGTCGTTCATCATGCTTACGAAGTTCTCGATGCTTCCGCCGCCTATGTAATCGGCGAGTATGTTCGCAGCCTCGTTAGCGGACTTGACGAGCATACAGTAAAGCAGCTGTCTGACAGTAACTTCTTCGCCTGCCTTTAAGCCCGCCATTGACGAGCCCGTGCCGTTGAGCAGTGTTATGCAGTATGAGGGAACGGTGATAACCGTGTCCAGATTCTCACAGTTTTCGATAGTGAGTATCGCCGTTGTGATTTTCGTCAGCGAAGCGGGAGCAGCTGTTTTGTCGGCATTCTTTGAGAATATAACCGTACCGTCGTCAAGGCTGAACAGCAGAACGATGTCCGCCTTCGTTTCAAGCTCGGCGTTATAATCGGCATAGCTGTTTATTATTGTAAAAGGAGAAAATACTAATACGAGACATATCAAAAAAGAAATAATTCTTTTCAAACAATCTCCCCCTTGAAAACAGAATAAAATGAGTATATAATATATTAGCAAAATTATTATAACAGATAATTCGGAAAAATCAATTCTTTTTTGAGGATGTGAAAAAATTGATTTATATCACCGGCGACACCCATGCCGAATTCGACAGACTATCGCCTTCAAAGCTCCGCTTTATGAAGGAGGGCGATACCCTTATAGTCTGCGGTGACTTCGGCTTTATATGGGACGATTCCAAGCGTGAGCAGAAGATTATACGTCAGCTCGGCAAGAGAAAATATAATATCTGCTTTATCGACGGCACACACGAGAATTTTTCACTTCTCAACAATTACGAGGTAAGCGAGTGGAACGGCGGCAAGGTGCATAAGATTTACGACAATCTCTATCACCTTATGCGCGGTCAGGTCTTTTCGATTGACGGCAAGACCGTGTTCACGATGGGCGGCGGCGAGAGCCCCGACATCGACATCCGCACCGAGGAAAACGGCTGGTCAAAGGATGAGATTCCCACGCAGGACGAGCTTGCCGAGGGAGTTAAGAATCTTGAGAAATACGGTTATAAGGTTGACTACGTCGTTACTCACGAGCCTCCGACGCGTATCAAGGGCTTCTTGCAGCTCAAGGATTACGATAACCTCCGTGTAACCGCGCTCAACGCCTATTTCGGCGAGCTTTCAAACAACTGTAAGTTCCGGCGCTGGTTCTTCGGAAGTATGCATATAGACAAGTATATTTCGGGCACTCATATAGCGGTGTTCAAGAACATAATCAATGCCCAGACGGGAGAAAAGGTCTGAAAATGAAAATTACGGCTTCAAAAAAAATAATCGGCACTATTGAAATGATTGCTGCCGCGATTGTAATAATTGCCGCGGTGTTCCTCGCCGGCGGAAAGTTTAAGGAGTGGCGCAACAAGCCTACCGTTCCCGAGCAGACCGTCAGTGAAACTCAGCCTGTAGAAACAACCGAGGCAACTACCGCCGAGACGACAACGGTCGAGCAGACTACAGAGCTGCCGACGATAGGCGAGTGGACTGTTACCAAGTCAATAGTCGTTACCTCAAATTCGGCTATGGAAATGTATTCGATAGCTAAGGAAAGACTGACGAACTACGCAAACGTTATTAATACCTTTGCGGCGAAGGTCCCCGACAGGAAGGTCTATTGCCTTCTGGCTCCCATACAGATAGCCTTCTACGGTCCCGACGAATACAGAACGGGCAGCCATTCGCAGCCCGACGGCATCAATATTGCCTATTCTGCGCTCTCGCCGAGCGTTACGTCCATTGACGCTTACACGGAGCTTTCGAAGCACACGAACGAGTATATCTATTTCCGCACCGACCATCACTGGACGGCGAGGGGAGCGTATTACGCGTACAAGGCATTCTGTAATAAAAACGGTTTCAACTGCACTCCGCTGGAGAATTACGAAACCGGCAGGCTTGATAACTTCGTCGGCACTATGTACAACTACACTCAGGCGCAGGTGCTCGTTGACAATCCCGATTACGTTGAGTACTTTATGCCGATAGTCTCCGCTGAAGGTCAGTATTTCTCGAACGCCGCAATGAACGACGGCAGAGCATTGAGAATTATCTCGACCGACATCACCGCGCGCGGCTCCAAGTATATGTGCTTTATACAGGGTGACAAGGCGCTCGAGAGAATTGTTACAAGCAACCAGAACGGCAGAAAAATACTTGTTATAAAGGAATCCTACGGCAACGCAATGGTTCCGTTCCTGCTTGAGAATTATAACGAGGTATTTGTACTTGATCCCCGTCAGGACGGCGTCAAGGATATGAACCTTCCGCAGTTTGTAATTGACAACGGCATAAACGAGGTGCTCTTTATTAACTACGTTTTTGCTCCGTCGAACAAAACTTATATGAACGCGCTGACGAATATCGTCAACAAGCCCACCGCCGCAGAGGAACAGGCGGCAGCCGCAGCAGCGGCGGCAGAAGCAGCGGCAGCGGCCGCAGCACCTGCCGAAACCCCGCAGGGATAAAATAAATAAGACAAAAAGCAGACCTATCAGGGTCTGCTTTTTTAGAGGAGTAAACATATAACCGTTAAATCGAAAAAGCACCCTACAGGGTGCTTTTCCTGGAGCTGCTAACCAGATTTGAACTGGTGACCTCATCCTTACCAAGGATGCGCTCTACCGCCTGAGCCATAGCAGCATATTCTGTTTTACGCCCGAAGCGCAAATGTTATTATACAAATTTCTGCCCCTCTTGTCAACAATTAATTTGTCTTTAGTTAAAAAAATACTTGACATTGTCCCGATTATTTTAGTATAATAACAATATGCTATTATCGCGGGATTTTACGCTCGTTTTCAGCGATTTTTGAGTTTTTCGTATAATCGGCATGAAATAGTTCAGAGGAGGACACATGCAGTGAACGCAGATTTACATTGTCACACAAAGCTTTCCGACGGTTCGCTTGGACTTGAGGATTTGATTTTGTTGGCTAAAAAGAGGGGAGTCGACACAATCGCCATTACCGATATTGACTGTTTGGCGGGAACAGTACGCGGTAAGATAATGGGTGAGCGCTACGGCGTAAACGTAATACCCGGCGTCGAGATATCTGCTATGGATACCAAGACGGGTAAGCGTACGCCTTTGCTTTGCTACTTAAGCGATATGCCCGACAGGCTTGAGGGACTTTGCCACCGTAATGCGCTCGCACGCAAGAAAGCGGCTCATATAATGATGCTCAAGGCTGCCAAGCGTTTCCCGATTTCAACCGAGTTTATCGTCAAATGCGCGACGGGCTCAACCAATATTTATAAGCAGCATATTATGCAGGCACTTATGGAGTGCGGCTTTACAACTGAGATAAACGGCGAACTTTATCACGAGCTTTTCGATAAGGAGTCGCCCGTCAATATTATTTCCGAGCCTAAGTATGAGGACTTCGAAACAGTTATCGCGGCTATTCACGACGCGGGCGGCGTTGCCGTTCTTTCGTCGCCCTGCCGCTTTGACAATCTTGATTCTCTCGACCGTCTTATTGAATGCGGACTTGACGGTATCGAGGTATGGCATCCCTCGGCAGACGAGGAGCAGCAGGCTATGCTCAAGAAGCTTGCGACCAAAAATAAGCTCGTTATGACCGGCGGAACTGATTTCCGCGGCCGTTACAATACCGAGCCCATCAGCATCGGCGACATCGGCACGCCCGATGACGCGCTTGCCAAGCTTATCAGCTATAAGGCCAAGATGAAGCGTCAGCAGAAGAAGGCGGCAAAGGCCGCCGCCGAAAGCGCCGAATAAAAACGGAGAGTAATTATGGAAGATAACGATATTAAAATCTTTGTCAGCAAGTCTAAGCGTGAAAACGACGACAGCTTTGCGCTTATCGACGAGATGAATGAGCAGCGCGCCAACGGCAATCTGCAGAAGGCGAAGGATATGGGAACATATCTTGCCGAGCGTTTCCTGAACACCGACGAGATGAAGGCGGCGCTCGAAGGCGCGGTAGGCTCACTCGACTATCCCGAAAAGATAATATTCCAGATTAAGATACTCGTTTTCTTTACGGCTGAGGTTTGTATCAACCGCCTTCTGCCTAACGCGCTTATCAAGAGCACGGCGACGAATGCGATTTACGACATAATCGTTGACAGGGCGGGGGACTTTTACACGACCTTCTCCGACGGTATCGAGTACAGCTTCTATTATCTGGCAATCAAGCAGGAAAACTACGTCTGTGAGATAGGCAAGGCGTTTGCGATGCTCTGCAACAAGAAAAACGACGAGCAGTTCAAACAGCTTGGCAAGGACATTTTTACCGTTGTCGCAAATGAGATTGACGCAATAATCAGACGGTACGAGTTTGAGAAATAAAAAGAAGTAGGGCGGGGGCTTGCTCCCGCCGATTTATTTTAGGAGGCTTAATATGAGACGTATTACTATCGGTAACTGTATCGATGCGCCCGTAATCGCTATGGGCTGTATGCGCTTAAAGGGCGCCGAAGCGGGAGTTGACCGCATTATCGGCACGGCTCTCGAGTGCGGTATTGACTACTTCGACCACGCCGACATCTACGGAGGCGGCGAGTGTGAAGCAATTTTCGGCGAATACCTCGCCGCGCACAAGGAGCTTCGCGATAAGATTACCGTACAGACCAAGTGCGCAATACGCAACGGCTTTTATGACTTTTCGAAGGAGCATATCATAAACTCTGTCAACGCGTCGCTCAAGCGCCTTCAAACCGATTATATCGACGTGCTTCTGCTTCACCGTCCCGATACGCTTATGGAGCCCGAGGAGGTTGCCGAGGCATTTTCGCTTCTTGAAAGTGAGGGCAAGGTAAAGCACTTCGGCGTTTCAAATCACAATCCGTATCAGATTGAGCTTCTTAAAACAGCCGTGAAACAGCCGATTATTATTGACCAGCTTCAGTTTTCAATTCCCGAGTCGGGACTTGTAACCTCGGGACTTAACGTCAACATGAAGGATGACGAGTCCGTTATGCACGACGGCAGCGCCCTCGAATATGCGCGGCTGAAGGGCATCACAATTCAGGCGTGGTCGCCTTTCCAGCAGGGCTTTATCAAGAAGCCGTTTATCGGCGATTACGAAAAATTCCCCGAGCTTAACAAAACGCTCGACGAACTTGCCGAAAAGTACGGTGTTGAGCCTATCTCAATAGCGGCGGCGTGGATTTTACGCCATCCTGCTAAAATCCAGATTATTTCGGGTTCAATGAATCCCGACAGAATCAGAGCAATCTGCGCGGGCGCGGACATTACAATCACTCGCGAGGAGTGGTATCGGATTTACCGTTGCGCAGGCTTCAGATTACCGTAAAAGGATTTATGCAAAAACAAAAGGCAGACGGAAATCCGTCTGCCTTTTTATAAACAATTTTTATTCGCTGTACGAAGGAATTAATACATTCCGCCGCCTGCCTGAGCCATAGCCGCCGCTGCAGCCGCCTCAGCCTGAGGATCGGGAATGTCGGTTACAAGTGATTCGGTTGTCAGTACCATAGCCGCAACCGATGCTGCGTTCTGAAGTGCCGAGCGTGTAACCTTTGCGGGGTCAAGTATGCCCTTTTTGAACATATCAACGTATTCCTCGCTTGCAAAGTCAAAGCCGTAGCCCTTCTTCTTTGAGGACATAATGTTGTTTACGATAACAGAGCCTTCAAGACCTGCGTTCTGAGCAATCTGACGTACAGGCTCCTCGATAGCCTTGAGAACGATGCTTACGCCTGTCTTAAGGTCTGCGTCATCGGTTTCAAGCAGCTTTGCAACCTCGGGGATTGCGTTAAGAAGCGCAACACCGCCGCCTGCAACGCAGCCTTCCTCGACAGCAGCCTTTGTAGCTGCGAGAGCGTCCTCGATACGAAGCTTCTTTTCCTTCATTTCGGTCTCGGTAGCAGCGCCTACTCTGATAACCGCAACGCCGCCTGCGAGTTTGGCAAGTCTTTCCTGAAGCTTCTCACGGTCAAATTCGGAGGTCGTAGCTTCAATCTGACTTCTTATCTGGGCAACTCTTGCCTTGATGTCGTCCTTCTTGCCTGCGCCGTCAACGATGGTGGTATTTTCCTTTGTAATCTTAACCTGCTTTGCTCTGCCCAGTGAGCTTAAGTCAGCATCCTTTAATTCAAGACCGAGGTCGGAGGTGATAACCTGACCGCCGGTAAGAATTGCGATATCCTGAAGCATTTCCTTGCGTCTGT
>JAUMVO010000038.1 GCA_030530095.1 Clostridiaceae bacterium | reverse complement strand
GGCCCTCTCCCCTTTAACAAGGGGCGCTGAATGCTCGCCGTCAATCGCATCGACAGACTCCGATTTGTTGCTATATCAATACAGCCGGCAAAGATTTATATCTTTTTTGTTTTTTCTATTGACAAGTCGGTTATCATTTGATATACTGTAGCACATAAACGCTTTAACGCATAAAAGCGGTAAAGAGAAAACAAACGGTTTAAGGAGAGATTTCAAATGGATATGGCATTGAAAATCATAATGCTTGTCGTGTTTTTCGGCGTAATGATAGGCGTCGGCTTTTACTCGAGAAAGCATGCAACTGACGTCAAGGGCTTCGTATTGGGCGGCAGAAGCGTCGGCCCGTGGCTTACGGCTTTCGCTTACGGTACGTCGTACTTCTCGGCGGTTATCTTCGTCGGCTACGCAGGTCAGTTCGGCTGGAAGTTCGGTATCGCCTCCACCTGGATAGGCATAGGCAACGCCGTTATCGGCTCGCTTCTGGCGTGGGTAATACTCGGCAGAAGAACGAGAATCATGACTCAGCACCTGAACTCGGCAACGATGCCGCAGTTTTTCGGCGAGCGCTTTAATTCCAAGGGACTTAAGGTCGCGTCGTCAATTATAGTTTTCATTTTCCTTATCCCCTACACCGCTTCGCTTTACAACGGCCTTTCCCGTCTTTTCGGTATGGCGTTCAATATTGACTACTCGGTCTGCATTATCATTATGAGCGTACTTACAGCCATTTACGTTATTGCGGGCGGCTACATGGCAACGGCCATCAACGACTTCATTCAGGGTATTATAATGCTCTTCGGTATCGTGGTTGTTATCGCGGCCGTGCTCAAGGTCAACGGCGGCTTCACGGGCTCGCTTGACGGCCTTGCAAAGATAGTTGACGAGTCGGTTTCGACAACTCCCGGCGTATTCAATTCCTTCTTCGGTCCCGACGCGCTGAGCCTCGGCTTCGTAGTCGTACTCACCTCACTGGGTACGTGGGGACTTCCGCAGATGGTACAGAAGTTCTACGCCATCAAGTCCGAAAGCGACATCAAGAAGGGCACTATCATTTCGACCTTCTTCGCCATAGTTGTTGCGGGCGGCTGCTACTTCTTGGGCGGCTTCGGCAGACTCTTCTCGGCTCAGATTGACGTTGCGGCAAACGGCTTCGACTCGATTATACCGACTATGCTTTCAAGCCTTTCGCCGATACTTATAGGCCTCGTCGTTATACTCGTTCTCTCCGCTTCAATGAGCACGCTCTCCTCGCTCGTTCTCGCTTCCTCGTCAACGCTGACGCTCGACCTTATCAAGGACAATATCATCAAGAATATGTCAGAGAAAAAGCAGGTTCTCTCAATGAGAATACTCGTTGTTTTCTTCATAGTTATTTCGGCGGTAATCGCACTGTTCCAGTACAACACGAAGTCCAACTTCATCGCTCAGCTTATGGGCGTTTCGTGGGGCGCGCTTGCGGGCTCGTTCCTCGCACCGTTCTTATACTCGCTCTACTGGAAAAAGACGACGAAGCTTTCCTGCTGGGTATGCTTCATTTTCGGCAGCGTGCTTATGACTGCAAATATGCTCGTAAGACCGCATTTCCCGACAATACTCCAGTCGCCCATCAACTGCGGCGCATTCGCGATGGTTGCGGGCCTTGTAATAGTACCGATTATCAGCCTCATTTCAAAGAAGCCTTCGGGTGATTTTGTCGACGGAATCTTCTCGTGCTATATGAAGAAAAAAGAGGTACTCGTTACCGACAATATCGGCGACGAAGAATAAAAAAACACAAAAAATCAGGGCAGTCTTTCGACTGCCCTTTTGTTATGCCTTAACGGTTATTTTTTCCTTTCCTTGAAGACTATCTTGTCGCCGTTGAGCCTGCAGGTGTAGCTGTTACCCTTTACGATTTCGCCTGCGAGCATCTTCTCGGATATAAGGTCCTCAAGCTCGGACTGAATTGCCCTCTTTAAGGGACGCGCGCCGTAGACCTCGTCGAAGCCCGCTTCGGCTACCTTCTTTATAACGCCGTCGGTGAAATCAATATCAACGCCAAGCTCGTCTATACGCTTTTTAAGGTTTCCTACAAGGTTTGCGGCAATCTTTTCGATGTCGTCCTTGGTAAGCCTGTCAAAGACTATGATATCGTCGATACGGTTCAGGAATTCGGGACGGAAGGTGTTTTTAAGCTCTCCCATAACCGCTTCCTTTATCTTTTCGGCACTGACGTCCTTTTCCTTTTCGCCGTCGGCAAAGCCGAACGCGCCCTTCTTGTCGGTGATAAGCCTTGCGCCGACATTGGAGGTCATAATTATAACCGCGTTCTTGAAGTCAACCTTTCTGCCCTGAGAGTCCGTCAGTATGCCGTCGTCAAGTATCTGCAGAAGCATATTGAACACGTCGGGGTGCGCCTTTTCAATCTCGTCAAAGAGCACTACCGAATACGGCTTCGAGCGGATTTTCTCGGTCAGCTGACCGCCCTCGTCGTAACCGACGTAACCGGGAGGCGAGCCAACAAGTCGCGATACGGAATACTTCTCCATATATTCGGACATATCAAGTCGTATCATGGCGTTTTCGTCGCCGAACAGCGCGTCTGCCAGAGCCTTGCACAGCTCGGTCTTGCCTACGCCCGTGGGGCCGAGGAATATGAACGAGCCTATCGGCTTTTTGGGATCCTTAAGTCCCGTACGGCTTCTGCGTATTGCCCTTGAAACCGCCTTAACGGCTTCGTCCTGACCGACAATTCTCGAGTGCAGTATCTCCTCCATTTTAAGCAGTCTCTCGCTCTCCTGAACGGTCAGCTGCTTTACGGGAATACCCGTCCACGAGGACACGATTTCGGCGATTTCCTCGCCCGTAACCTCGCCCTTGGAGGCATCGGCCTTCTGCTGCCACTTTTCCTTCTCGGTGTCGAGCTTTTCGGTGATTTCCTTTTCCTCGTCACGAAGCTTCGCGGCGCTCTCAAAGTCCTGAGAATTAACCGCCGACATCTTTTCGGCCTCGATTTCCTTCTTGCGCTTTTCAAGCTGGGTTATCTCGTCGGGAGCGGTGAAGGTGCGAAGTCTTACCTTGGACGCCGCTTCGTCGATAAGGTCGATAGCCTTGTCGGGAAGATAACGGTCGCCTATATAACGCGAGGAAAGCTCAACCGCCTGCTTAATAGCTTCGTCGGTAATCTTCAGCTTGTGATGCGCTTCGTATCTGTCGCGAAGTCCCATCAGTATCTCTACGGCCTCTTCCTTAGACGGTTCGCCGACCTTGACGGGCTGGAAACGTCTTTCGAGCGCCGCGTCCTTTTCGATATGCTTGCGGTACTCGTCAATGGTTGTCGCGCCGATTACCTGTAATTCGCCTCTTGCAAGCGAAGGCTTGAGTATATTCGCGGCGTCAACCGCGCCCTCTGCCGAGCCCGCGCCGATAAGGGTGTGAACCTCGTCGATAAAGAGGATAATATCGTCGGATTTCTTCACCTCGTCGATAACCTTTTTGATTCTTTCCTCAAAGTCGCCTCTGTACTTGGTGCCCGCGACCATTCCGGTCAGATCAAGCGAGATAAGTCTCTTGTTTTTGAGAAGCTCGGGGACCTCGCCCGAAACGATTTTAAGCGCAAGTCCCTCGGCTATGGCGGTTTTGCCGACGCCCGGCTCGCCTATAAGGCAGGGATTGTTCTTGGTACGTCTTGAAAGAATCTGTATAACTCTCGAGATTTCCTCCTGCCTGCCGATAACGGGGTCGATTTTGCCCAGACGCGCCTGCTCGGTCAGGTCAATGCCGAACTCGTCAAGCATCGCCTTTTCGCCGTCAGCTTCGTTGCCCTTGGAAGAGCTCTGTGACGGGGTGTTCATAAGCTTTTCGGAAATGTTTTTGGCAAGCTCGTCTGCCGTAAGTCCCGCCTGCTTGAGTATTTTTGAAGCGTAGCAGGACGGATCGTTGAGTATGGCGAGCAGTATATGCTCGGTGCCCGCAAGCGAGTAATTGGTCTGTACCGCAAAGGAAAGCGCGGTCTCGATAATCCTCTTCGCTCTCGGGGTGAATTCGCGTACGCCCAGTTTGGTGGGATAGCCCGTACCTATGGTCTGAGCGATATACTCGCGAACATTTTTATAGTCTATTTTCTTGTCTGTAAGGACTGTACCGGCAACCGTCGAGGTATCGTCAATAAGACCTAAAAGCAGGTGCTCGCTTCCGATATAGGTGTGTCCCAACTCCTCGGCAGCCTTGACCGCGGCATTGAGCGCGGCGTTTGCCTTTTCGGTGAAGCCTGTGAATTTGAACATAAAAATCAGTCCTTTCTTATTAAATTGTAATATTCAATTTTACAGTCTGTCTCTTACAATATTTGCCCTCTCGACGTCTCTCTCGTCCTTGGTGAGAGTTCTGCCGACAAAGGCGTTGATGGTAGCCGGCTGAAGCGAAACCATAAGTTCGTTGATGGTCTTCAAGTCAACCTTCAGCATTCCGCAAACCGCGCCGTAGCGTACCCTTGAAATGAGCGTCATGAATTCCTTTGTCGAGAGTATTCTCGCGCTCTTTAATATTCCGTAGGCTCTGTAAACGGCGTCCTCGGTAAGCTTGGAGTCCTTCATTTCCTCACGCGCCGACCTCTCCTGAGCGGCAAGCTGAAGCGCTATTGTCTTAAGATTGTCGATAGCCGCCTTCTCGCTTATGCCGAGAGAAACCTGATTGCTCAGCTGATAAAGGTCGCCGAGAGGAGCAGTACCGTCGCCGTATGCGCCGCGAAGCGTCAGCCCGAGCTTCGATACGGTCGAAGCCAAGGAGTTAAGCTGTCCCTTTTCCGCGAGTGCAGGCAGGTGCAGCACAACCGACGCCCTCATGCCCGTACCGAGATTGGTCGGGAACTGAGTCAGATAACCCAGACGCTCATCAAACGCATATTCAAGCTTTTCGTTGATTTCGTTGTCAATCCTGTCGGCAAGCTCATACGCTCCCTGAAGGTCAAGACCGGACTTCATAACCTGAAGTCTGATATGGTCCTCCTCGCAAAGCATAATGCTTATCTGCTCGTCCTCGCTCATCAAAAGCGCTCTGCCGTCCGAGCTCGAAGCAAACTCGGTGCTGATGATATGCCTTTCTGCAAGCGATACTATCTGAGCGCGGGTAAGTGTCTTAAGCTCGGTGTAGTCGAGCTTTTCCCTGCCCTCAAGCGCGTCCCTGACAAGTTCGTTTACCTTGATTTTCGACTGATTGTCGAGCCTTGCGGGGAACGGATAATCCTTAAGATTTCTCGCAAGTCTTATTCTGGTCGAAATAACTATGTCGTTGTGGTCGCCCTCGCCGATATACCATTTATTCATCAGTCTTGCCCTCGCTTTCAAGCTCTTTTATCTTATCGCGAAGCTCGGCGGCTTTCTCGTAATTCTGAGCCTTTACCGCTTCGTCAAGCTCGGTTCTGAGCGTTTCAAGCTCCGTCTGTTCGCTTTTCTCTTCTTTAGCTATCTCTTCAAAGCTGTTGGGAATCTTGCCTACGTGGTTAGTCTTGCCGTGAACTCTCTCGAGCAGTGGCAGGAGCTTATCGTAAAACGTCTCGTAGCAGTCCGCGCAGCCTATTCTTCCGCTTCTGACAATATCGCCGAAGCTTGAACCGCACTTCTCGCAGCGCAGCGTGTGCGCGCCCAGAGAAGCCAGCGCACTGTCGTTGAAGAACGAGCTTAACATATCCGGAAAGTTAAAGCTGAAGTCCGTGAACATACTGTCGTAGCCTAAACTCTTTGCACAGTCCGAACACAGATGCGCCTGAGTGGTCTCACCGTTTACTATTCTTTTGATATGAGTTGTAGCCTCATTTTTCTGACAATTCTGACAAAGCATAATATTCACTCCTTAGTATCTTAATTCATTGTTGTCAGCAGCAGCTGTTTGAAAAGCTGCGCTCTGAAATTATCCCTTATCTCCTCGGGTAAGCCCTTGTAATTGGCGTCCGAGGTGGCGGTAACTATAAGTCTCGCCTGCTCGCGCGAAAGAAGTCCGTTGTTATAAAGATTAAGCACATTTGCTCTGCAGGACTTTTCGCTGATCTGCTCGCCTACCGAATTGATAAGGTGCATCTTTAAGGTCGAAGGGTCATAGTGTACTCGCGAAATTCTGATATACCCTCCGCCGCCTCTCTGGCTCTCGACTATGTAGCCGCGCTCGGGCGTGAAGCGCGAGGATATAACGTAGTTTATCTGACTTGGCACACAGCCGATCTGTGCCGCTAAATCGTTTCGCCTGATTTCGGCGGTGCTGTCACCGTCGTCAAGCATTTTCATTATTATATCGGCTATTTCTTTACTGAGATTCATTTTTGATTATCGCCTCGATTCGTTTGACTTTGACTATCTTTGACCTTACGGTTGATATTATAGACCTTTCGCCGATTTTATCAAAGGTCAAAAAAGGTCAAATTGTTTTGATTTGATTAATATGCAAGGGTAAATCATTGATTTTCTTTGTTTTTCTCACTTTTTCTGCGATTTTTGAAGGTTGTCTTTTCAACGTCGTAGACTGTCCGCTCGGAATAAGGGTCTCTCTCCTGCCTTAATTCATACTCGGTTTCGTTGTCGTAACCTCTGTTTTCGTTGTCCATAACTGCCTCCCGTAAAAATATATAAATAGTTTATGCCTGAAAGTCGGGTTTAATTCATTAACCTTTATTTTTTTCTGACATAGTATGTTAACGAAGTTCACCAAACCTAATCAACTGGTTGAAAGGAGGCAAAACGGTGAATATATTCAATAACTACAACGGTCTTTTAGTTCTCATCATTATCATCATCCTTCTCGGTGCTGATAACAATGACTGCGGATGCACCAACAACTGCGGTTGCGGCTGCTGACATAAGCAGATAAAAGGCAGGGTACGCAAGTACCCTGCCGTTCTTTTTAACTATACAAATCGGAGTTTGTCGAGGTCTTCGACCTCGAAGTGAAATTCTTGCTTCGCAAGAGTGAAATTGCCTTACGGCAGTGAAATTCGTCCTGCGGACGAGTGAAATTTGCCTTCGGCAAGTTGTGGGGAAGCTCCGCTTCCGAACATTTTATAATACTTTCGGCGTAAATATCACTAAGCGTAGGGGCGATTCACGAATCGCCCGTCAGCTTTGCGGTAAACTAACGGGGCGCCGAGTCGTCGCCCCCTACGGACTGTTGTTATATAAATCTGAGTTTGTCTATGTGATTGACGGCGAGCATTCAGCGCCCCTTGTTAAAGGGGAGA
>JAUMVO010000037.1 GCA_030530095.1 Clostridiaceae bacterium | reverse complement strand
AATTTGCGGAAGTACTCAAGTTGGTGACGAGGCGCCCCTGCTAAGGGCGTAGGTCGGCTAAACCCCGGCGCGAGAGTTCGAGTCTCTCCTTCCGCGCCATAAAAGCAGATAAGGCTTTTGCCTTATCTGCTTTTATTGTTGTATGAAAATAATAGGAGAGACTCGAACTCGAAATCGTCCATGTCGAGCGGTTTGCCGTAAGGCAGAGCGAGACGGACATAAAATCGAATTGTTTGCGAAGCAAATCCGCAGTGCGAAGCACTGCGAGTCTCTCCTTCCGCGCCACAAAAGTGATAATTACCCAAAATACCAATTGCCATTTTCGATAATAATATCAGTCTCGCTGGTTAACAAGTGTATAAGTATATAATAACCACAATTACCTTCATCTTCTACTGCACGTACAGTATATTCAAAGCTGAAATCATCATAGTATGACACAGCGTCATGATGATACTCATCTACGCAAGAATCAAGTACTACACGATAGTCATTGTTTCTGTCAAAATAAGCATAGCTTTCTTCTGAACCTTGAATAGCTTCAGAAAAATCTTTGATACCATTTGCACTTTTTTTTGCAAGTTCTTTTATCATTTCAATGAATTTAATGGTTTCAACATTAATCATATTATCCCTCCTCACTGTTGCATTAATCATTGTGAATACGTACTCTGGCGGCTTTGCTATTCCCTGCTCCCAGTTTCTTAATGTACCAACAGGTATCCCGAATTCATCTGCAAATCTCCTTTGTGACATACCAATCGAATGTCGTAAATCTTGAATATCCATATAAGACCTTCTTTCTATACGCAATCTGTGTACTACAATTCTTATTATACACAACCTGTGTACCTATGTCAACATTTTTTTAGAAAATAATTTTGGGCGATTCGTGAATCGCCCCTACATCTGTTCTCTATTCTCTTTTCACTCTTCTCTTTTCTCTGATTATAAAACGGACGGGGACAGAGCCCCGTCCCTGCGCGATTTGTAATTACATAAAAAACTGCCTCTGAAATCAGAGGCAGTTTTTTTATCCGTTTTTGTCCTTATCGGGTGAAACTACGTCCGAGACGACTTCGCCCGCACCGGTCACACCGTCGCGAACTGCGTCGGCTGCACCCGAAACAACGTCGCCCACGGTATCTCCCGCGTCCTTCGCGGCTTCGCCCGCTCTCTCGCCTGCCTCGTCGGCGGCGTTCTTAACCTTCGACTCTGCTTCGGTAACCATTTCGCCCGCGCTTCTTCGGTCGGTGTTCGTCTTATTGCCCACCATGCCGTCTTCCTTCTTGCCGCAGGCGGTGAGTATTACGGCGGCAACAAGCAGCAGCGCGGCAAGCGCTATCAATGATTTCTTCATATTTTTCTCCTTTCGTTTACGGAATATCGCAAAGCATATATAGTATTGCCCGTTATTTTGTCAATATTCCGTTATCGCTGTAAAGCAGAATCAGGATATCGTCCTCAAAGCCGGTTTCGGTGTCGATATAGACGAGAAATTCCTGACCGCTTTCGGATTTACAGTGAAATTCATAGGTGTCCTGCTCGGTTTCGTACGAGGTCGGAATTACGGCGCGTTTTGACGACATAACCTGCAGGAGAGGGCTGACGCTTTTTCTAGCCTCGTCCTCGCTGATTTTCGGCTCGTCAAACTGGCGGGCGGTGTGATTCATAATAAAGCCCGAGGCGTCATAGCTGACAATATTTCCGCTGTCCAGACTTACGCTGACCTTGATAAGGTCGGGATAGCAGGTTACGCCGTATTCGTTCAGGGCAAAGTTGACTGTGCAGATACCGTCGTCCGTCGAATAGTAGCTTTCCTCCATATAGAGATATCCGTTGTTTTCAAGGAACTTGCGCGCATTCTCTATGGCCTGCTTCTCGGTGATTTTCACCTCTCCCGCATTGGCGGAACTTAACAGATAAACTATATACCCTCCGCGTTTCGACACGGCGACGGTCAATCCCTCGTCGGCAAAAAGATACGACGGTATTTTTCCGTCCATCTCGCCGGTAAACTGAAGTTCATTCCCCTTAAGTGAACAGAATTTCAGCGCATTTTCAAGCGCCTGTTCGCGTGTGACCTCGCCCGCCTGTCTGAGCATTTCGGACTCCTTTGAAAGTATGCTGTCGGAAAACGGACCGTCGTAAATCAGCGTCGGGTAGTCGCTGACAGCCTCCTCGGCGCTTGTAAGCTCGGTTGCCAGAGTCGCCGCCTTGGCATCGCTTTTCGCTATATTCGACGCGCTTTTCTGAAGGCTCAGCTCCCCCGCTTCGACGTTCTCAATCACGGACGAAATGCTTTTTGAAAGCGACTGCGAAATTGTGATTAATTTCTTAAGCTGTTCGCGCTGCTCGCCGCTTATATTACCGCCCGACGAAATCCGACGTTCAAGCGAGGTCACGAACGCGCCGACCTGCGACAAGAACTTATAGGTGTTATCAAGGCTGACGTCCGACACGGGCAGAGCCGACAGCGCACTCTTCGCGCCCGCCGCGTCGCGCGTAAGCTCAGCCGCCATATTTTCAAGCATGGGCTGAGTATTGACGTATAAGCCCTTGGTAAGATCGGAGTTTATTGACGCTATATAGCTGTCAAGCTGGGCAAGCGAACGCTGACCCGCGGCGTTTAATTCACGCGACAGACGTCTGTATGCGCAGTGGCTTACAATAAACGCCGTCAGCAGCACGCAAAACGCCGTGATACCGAACAGAATCAGCCTTATTTTAGGCCGTCTTTTATTAGCAATTTCCAAATTTTTTCACCTCTCCGATATATTTTGTAAATTTTTTATAAATATACCGAAAAACGGTGTTTTTTGTTTGCCAAACGCCAATATATAGTGTATAATTACCTTAATAATGTACTAATTTGGGGAGAAATGACCTTTTGGCAATTTATCTTGACAACAGCGCTACAACAAAGCCCTGCAAGGCGGCTGCCGATACGGCACTCAGGCTCATCACCGACGAGTACGGAAATCCGTCCTCGCTGCACTTCATGGGCTTTGAAGCCGACCGTATTCTCGGGAGCGCAAGGCAGACCGTCGCCGACTCGCTTAAGGTCGAGCCGTCGTGCATTTACTTCACGCCGAGCGGAACGGCAGCCAACAATACGGCAGTTTTCGGCGCGGCAGGGGCGCTTCGCCGCAGAGGCAACAGAATAGTGGCTACCGCCATCGAGCATCCGAGCGTTGCACGGTGTATTGACGCGCTTGAGGCGGAGGGCTTCGAGGTTGTGCGTCTCGCCCCCGATGCCGACGGCAATATTTCCGTTTCGCAGTTTGAAAATGCCGTAAACGAAAAGACCGTACTCGTCAGCCTTATGGCGGTCAACAACGAGGTCGGAAGCGTTCTCCCGTTTGATAAAATCAAAAAGGTTATCACCCGTAAAAACTCACCCGCACTTTTGCACGTTGACGCAATACAGGGCTATATGAAGCTCGATATAAAGCCCGAAAAATGCGGAATCGACCTTATGAGCATGAGCGCGCACAAGATTCACGGTCTCAAGGGCGCGGGCGCTCTGTATATCAGAAAAGGCGTGCGAATTCTGCCGCACATTCTGGGAGGCGGTCAGGAAAACGGTATCGTTTCGGGCACGCAGGCTATGCCGAACATCGCGGCATTTGCGGCGGCGGTTGAAAGTCTCGGAAGCATTGAAAAGAGATACGAACACGTCAAGGCGCTTAATGCTTATCTCAGAGAGCAGATAAGTGATATTGATTTTGTAACAATCAATTCGCCCGAAGAGGCACTGCCGTATATTTTCAACATATCGCTTATCGGTATTCCCTCGCAGGTCAGCGTGAATTATTTCTCGCAGAACGGAATCTGCGTCTCGGCAGGCTCGGCGTGCGCCAAGGGACACCGCAGCGATACACTGACGGCAATGGGACTTTCAAATGAACGCATTGACTCGGCGATAAGAGTCAGCTTTTCATACGAAAACACTAAGGACGAAATGGACTGTTTCGTTTCAAAAATAAAGGACGCAGGACAGGAACTGTTAAAACGATGAAGGAAATTATCTTAATCAAAAACGGCGAAATCGCACTCAAGGGACTTAACCGTAATTCCTTTGAAGCGACGCTTGCCAAGAATATAAAAAGGCGGCTTGCCGACGTAGGCAAAGTCAATATACTCTGTCAGCAGTCAACCATGACCGTTGAGCCCGCAGAGGATGGCTTCGATATGGACGAAGCCATTGAGATTATCAAAAAAGTTTTCGGCATAGCGGGATTTCAGCGTGCGGCGGCGGTTGAGAAGGATATGGACGTGATTTTAGCGACCGCGCCCGAATATCTTGCCGACCAGCTTGAAGAGGCAAAAAGCTTCAAGGTCGAGGCAAAGCGCAGCGACAAACGCTTCCCGCTCACCTCCCCCGAAATCAGCCGCAACGTCGGCGAGGCTATACTCAGAAAGCACCATCACCTCAAGGTTGACGTGCACAATCCCGATATAACCGTTACCGTCGAAGTACGCGACAATTTTGCTTTCATACGCGGCAATCAGATACGCGGTGCGGGCGGTATGCCCGTAGGCACGGGCGGTAAGGCGGCGATACTCATTTCGGGCGGTATTGACTCCCCCGTCGCGGCGTGGATGATGGCAAAGCGCGGCGTTACGCTTGACGCGGTACACTTTGCTTCTCCCCCGTTCACCTCGCCTCAGTCCGAGCAGAAGGTGCACGACCTGCTGAGTCAGGTGGCAAAATACAGCGGCAATATCGCGCTGTTCACGGTGCCGTTTACGGACATACAGCAGAAAATCCGCGCAAACTGTCCCGAGGATTTGTTTACGCTGATAATGCGCCGCTTTATGATGAGAATATCAAACAGAATTGCTCAGAGAAACGGTTGCTCGGCGCTCATCACGGGTGAGAGCATCGGTCAGGTTGCAAGCCAGACTATGCCCGCGCTCGCCTGCACGGACGCGGTTGCGGAAATGCCCGTTTTCCGTCCGCTTATCGCGATGGATAAAGAGGAAATCATAAGAATTTCGAGAAGAATCGAAACCTTTGATATATCAATAAGGCCCTACGAGGATTGCTGTACGGTGTTCACGCCTAAGCATCCGCGCACGAGACCGAAGATAGAAATGCTCATCGAAGCCGAAAAGGCACTCGACGTGGACGCCCTTGTCGAGGAAGCTGTAAACGGCGCGAGACTGGAAATAATAAGGTGACAGTATGACTCTTGAACAAGAGGTTGTAACTCTTCTTAATAAAAAAGGACTTAAGCTCACGACTGCGGAGTCCTGCACGGGCGGACTTATCGCAAAGCGCATAACCGACGTGTCGGGCTCGTCAAACGTATTTGAGTGCGGAATAGTAAGCTACGCCAACCGCATCAAGCACGAAATCTTAGGCGTAAGCAACGAAACGCTCGACAGGTACGGTGCGGTCTCTGAGCAGACGGCGCGTGAGATGGCAGCAGGCGCGCTCAAGGTCAGCGCTGCAGATTTAGCGGTTGCCGTAACGGGCATCGCAGGTCCGAATTCCGACAGCACCGACAAGCCCGTAGGTCTGGTATATATTGCATTTTCCGACGGAAAAGAAATAATAGTTAAAAAATATCTAAATTCCTTTGACGGAAACGTCAGAGAACAAAACAGAAACAAATCAGCCGATGAGGCATTGAACTTAGTATTGGAGTATCTTAAAAAATGAGTGACGAGAGAGATACACAGTTTAATAATTTTGCAGTCGGCGAGGACGAAAGCTCCGGGCAGCCGCATTTCGTGTTCAGCGAAAGTCAGATGAAGGAGATTGACAATCCCTATCAGCGTTCGGGCGACGACTACGAAGCACCTCCCGAGCCGCAGCCTTCCGAAGGCGGCGACAGCGCTGCCGCGCTCTATTACGACGAGCCGAGCACGCTGGGCAAGGTGCTGCGCACTATAGTTCTCATAATTGCGATTATTGCGCTTCTCGTTTCAAGCGCGATAATATTCCTTCACTACTACGAATCAAAGCGCAACAAGGAAAAGGCGAAGGAGCTTGCGGACATAGTCAGTGTAAACGAGGAAAACAACGCAGTCGGCGCAGACGGTATTTTTGAGAAATACCGCAACCTTGTCGCCGAAAACAGCGACTTCGTAGGCTGGATAAGAGTGCCCGGCACAAGCATTGACCATCCCGTTGTTCAGGCGCGCGACAACGCGTTCTATCTGCACAAGGGGCTTGACAAAAAATATGACATCCGCGGAACGGTCTTTATGGACTACCGCGACCATGTTGACGAGCTGTGCAAAAACACCATACTGTACGGACACAACAATCTTGACGGAACTATGTTCTCGGACCTTGAAAAGTACAAGGACCTTGAATTCTATAAGCAGAATCCCGTAATCGAGTTCAACACGATTTATCACAACTACAAGTGGAAAATCATTTCCGTGTTCTTTGCCAATGCGGAGCCGCAGGACGACAACGATTACGCAATCAATTACATTTACCCGTTCATGACGGACGAAAGCTTTGAGGAGTATTATCAGGAACTTCTTATTCGCTCGCTGTTCTTCACAACCGTCGATACCGTCAAAACGGATAAGATACTCACGCTCTCAACCTGCACGAGAGATATGGATATAAAGGGACACGGTGAAACCAACGCGCGTTTTGTCGTCGTTGCACGCCTTGTGCGCGAGGGTGAAAGCGAAGAGGTGCAGACGGCTCAGGCTATCTACAATCCCAATCCCAAACATCCTCAAATCTGGTACGACGCTCACGGTCAGGACAATCCCTACCGCTATGCCGTGAGATGGTATCCCGAAGGAGTTGAATACTGATGAGCGATTTTGAAAAAGATTTCTTAAACGAGGCTGAAAACGAAATAGACGGGAGCGTATATACCGATTACGAGGAGCAGATGACTCTGCCCGAGGCCACGCTTTCCGACGACGTATATGCCGATATATTAAAAAACACCTCTGAGTCCGACGTAACCGAGGAAATGACCACAAGGCGTTCGAAATATCAGGACGGGCAGCACCTTATCGAGAGTGAGAACCCTTTCCAGAACGACCGTGAGTCCGAGGATAAGGAAATTGAGAAGTACTCCGATTTCAACGCAAAAGCGGAAGAACGCAAAAAGGTGCGCACCTTTGATGAGATATTCGGAGCCTGGCGCAAAAAGATATTCCCCTCAAAGGGCGACAAAAAGAGTGAAATCATCAGAAAAATCGTAGCCGACGTTTCCGTGGTTACGCTTGTCGGCTGTGCAATTGCCTTCGGTGTACTGTACGTTCAGTCAAAGAATACACAGAAGGCTCAGCGCAGTATCTCGAATCAGATTATCGAGACCGATTCCGCCGAGCAGGAGGAAAGACTCTGGGAGAAATTCCGCGCAAAGTACCCGAATATAACTGTTCCCGAGGGTATGTCCGTTAAATACGCTTATCTTTACGCGCTCAACCGTCAGCTTGCAGGCTGGCTGAGCATACCGAACTCGGGCGTCGACGTTCAGGTTGTTCAGTCAACAAATAACAGCGAATATCTTAAAAAGGATTTCTACGGCAATTACAGCCGCTACGGCTGTCCGTTTATGG
>JAUMVO010000015.1 GCA_030530095.1 Clostridiaceae bacterium | reverse complement strand
CCCACAACTTGCCGAAGGCAAATTTCACTCGTCCGCAGGACGAATTTCACTGCCGTAAGGCAATTTCACTCTTGCGAAGCAAGAATTTCACTTCGAGGTCGTAGACCTCGATAAACTCCGATTTATGTAATAACAAAAACAGCGCACATTACAGTGCGCCGTTATGCTTTGTGTGTTTATTCAGCGGCCTTTTTGATTGAGTCGCTCTTATAGGTGAAGAGGACTGTTGAGGTATTGCCCTCAATCTTCTGAGTGAAAATCGAATAGCTCATACCGAAGCTCAGCCACTCTCTCGTTCTGCCCGCAAGCGTCTGCATCTGCGCCTCGGAAAGCTCATCGGTGTTGAGATACTTCTTCGCCGTGTCCATAACCGCCTGAAGCTGAGCGTCATTGTCGCCGCCAGCAAACGCGCCGAGCGCGTCGAGAAGCTCGCGGTTGTCGTCAATTACGGCGAGTATTTCCTTAAGCTTTGTGAGCGTCTGCGGCAGATTTTCAAGCGACTTCTGAATTTCTGGGTCCTGCATATCCTCGTTCATCGCCTGGAATACGGGCATAACCTTGTTCAGGTCGTCCGCAAGTCCCTTAAGTCCCGTAAGGCTCTCTGAGAGCGCGGGCAGCATACCGATAAGCCGCTGCATAGCGGGATCGGAAAGCGTACGCGAAATCGCGTCGATATCGGTCTGATTGATGTCATCGACAAGTTTGTCGAGCGCTGCAAGGTTATCCTCGGTCATATACTTGTCGATAACCTTAAGCATCTTTTCGTTCTCGTTATAAAGCTTTACGGCGTCGCTGACCGCGTCGAGCATATCGCCTATCTTGTCGGAATCGCCGTAGAGAAGTCCTATTATTTTTTCAAGGTCGAGGCCGTTGAGGGCGGTCTGAAGCGACTGAATATCGGTCAGTATTCCCTTGACCTCGTCAACGGTTTCGGGAAGTTCGCCGTTGCCTATCGAGCCTATTGATGAGAACGGAAGAACCGCGAACATCATATTGCCCAGCGCAAAGTCCACAACGTCGGCAGTGATTGTGTAGGTGTCGCTTAAAAGCTGAGGGTTGAGAAGCGAAAGGTTGAGCGACGAAAGACCTAAGCTCTGATCCATACCGGGAACACCCGCGAAGAATACTATCTGCTTCGTGCCGTCGCCGAGCGCCGTGCCGTTCTCAACGGCGATATTGGTGAACTTCTCCTCGGAGAGTATCATACCGCCGACCATAAGCATCGGGCAGCTGATGGTGTACTCCTTGCCGTCGGACTTGACGTTAGCGGTAAGGGTATTGATAGCCTTAATCTGAATGGTAACGCGGCCGGTCTCCCCCGCCATCTGATCGCAGGGTACTTCCTCGCCGTCCATAAAGTACTTTATCTCGAACTTAATCGGCGGCTCTTTATCGCTGATACCGCTGTAATAAAGATCTGTTGTGTCCATGTCCCAAAGCAGGTACTGATCCTGAACGATAGGTTCGGCAAGGGACTTTACGTTTCTGATATCGGTAAGCGTACTCGTGTCGACTACCCTTACCTGCGGGGTGTTGACGTGAAGCCAGTCGGTTACGGTAACCTTGTTGACGCTTCCGTCGGGTCCGATATTTACGTAAACCGTCTCCTGCTTGCGAAGGTCGGTATTTTCAACTATTGTTTCGTACTCGGTCTGAACATATTTCTTCTCGCCGAGCTTGTCGAGTATAATCTGATTGTCGGTCGGCAGCTTCTTGCCGCAGCCCGCCATACAAAGCAGTATAAGCGACAATGCCGTGAGCAGGCTTATTATTTTAACTGTTTTTCCTTTAAGCATTGTTCTCATCCTCCTGTGCATTTTCGGTTTCGGCTTCGGGCGTGACGTCGGCGAATTCCGCGTCGGCAAGATTCTTGCCCTTGTGCCAGCCTAAAGTGGTTTTGTCAATAACGCCCTCAAAGATATACAGAAGCGGCGTTAAGAAGAATATAATTGAAAGTGCGCTGATTATCGCGCCGCGCGCAAGCAGCGCGCACATACCCTTAATCATATTGATATTGCAGACGAGGTAAACTCCGAACGTCGCCATAAAGAATACGACCGCGCTCTGGAATATCGACTGCTCGGCGTTGTTAGCCGCCCTTAGTATCGCCGTCTTGCGGTCAAGACCGTGGTGAAGCTCCTCGCGGAATCTTGTCGTCAGAAGCACCGCGTAGTCGACCGTCGCACCCAGCTGAACGCAGTTAATGACCGTCGGCGCTATGAAGTTTACGTCCGAGCCCATTATCTTTGCCAGTGCTAGATTAACCCAGATTGCGATTTCAATAGACGCTATCAGCAGAACGGGAATACTGATTGATTTGAACGCGAACAGCAGCAGTATGAATATCGCGCCTATCGACATCAGCGCCGTGACCTTGAAGTCGCGGTCGGCGGTAGTAATCATATCCTTGGTTATCGCGCCCTCGCCCGTTACAATGGCGTTCGGGTCGTAGGATTTGACAACGGCTATGAGCTTATCGACGTGGTCGTTGAGTTCGGGCGAAGCGGTCTCGAGGTAGGTATTGACCATCATCAACTGCTTGCCGTCTTTTTTACAGATATCGAGTATCGCGTCGGGGATTATATCGTCGGGGAATGCGGGGCCGATGAAGCTGTTGTACGCGATAACCGAGGTTACGCCGTCAACCTTTTTAAGCTCCTCCTCCATTTCGATAAGCGTGCCCGACGGCAGAGTATCGTCAACTACTATGAACTGAGTGGAAGCCATACCGAAATCTGTTTTAAGTCGCTGAAGTCCCTGAATAGAAACGAGCTTCGAGGGAAGCGCCTGCGAGAAGTCGTAATAGACCTCAAGCTTACTCTGAATCAGATAAGAGGGTGCGAGAAGCACCAGAAACAGTATCGCAAATATCGCCTTGTGCTTTACGATAAAGTCATTCAATCGGTCAAACTTCGGCAGAAAGTTTTTGTGATGATACTTGTCTATATATTTTTCGAAAAGCAATATAATCTCGGGCAGTACAAATACTACGACGAGTATGCCGAACACAACGCCCTTCGCCATAACGAAGCCTATATCGAAGCCTAAGCGAAGCGTCATGAAGCACAGCGCAAGGAAGCCGAAAACGGTCGTCAGCGAGCTTCCCATAAGCGCCACAAAGGACTTCGTAACCGCCGAAGCCATAGCCTCGGTGCGGTCGGCATATTTGTGCTTTTCCTCCTTGTATCTGTCCATGAGGAATACCGAGTAGTCCATCGTGATACCCAGCTGCAGTATGGCCGCAACCGCCTGGGTGATAAAGGAAATCTCACCCCGGAAAACGTTGGAACCCATATTGTAAATTATCGCCATACCCAGCGACGACAGTATTACGGGCGGCAGCGCCCAAGACTCCATCATAACGCAAAGCGCGATAAGCGCGAGCGTGACGGCGACAAGAATATAGAGCGGAGCCTGAGTTTCAGTCAGCTCCTTTGTGTCCTCGATGATGGCGGAAAATCCGCTTATAAAGGTGTTTTTGTCAAGCAGCTTCTTGATATTCTTGATGGTAGCAAGCGTTTCGTTTGATGAGCCCTTGTACTTATACTGAACGAGCATCATTGTACTCGTGCCGTCTTTTGAGTAGAAAATATCGGTTACGGCTTCGGGCATAATGTCCTGCGGAATTGATATGTCGGCAACGGTGCTTATCCACGTTGCAGAGGTAACACCCTCAATCTTCTCAATCTCGGTTCTGACGGCGTCGACGTACTTCGGGTCGTAGTTGTCAAAGACGATAATCGAAATACCCGCATTGTTGAAGACCTCGTCGAGCACCTGCTCGCCCTGCACGGACTCAAACGTATCGGGCAGATACGACATCATATCGTAGTTAACCCTCGTGCAGAAGAAGCCTATTATCGACGGGATGAGCAGCGCAACCGCTATCGCAATTACGATTATCGGGTGCCGCGCCTCCCATAAAGCCAGTTTTCTCATTTCTTCCTCCGAAAATATATATAAAGAATAATTAATTACTTAACCTAAGTATTTTATCACTTTATAACTTTTTATTCAACCGATAACGGACATTTATAACAATTTTTTAAGAATTGAAGTGATAAAAAAACAGACCGACAGCTGTCGGTCTGTTTATATTTGATTATCAGTCCATCTTTGGAAGCTTTGCTCTGTACTTTGCAAGCTCCTCGTCGGTCGGGATGTAATCCGTCATCTCGCCGTTGTGGAACTTCTCGTAGGCAACCATATCGAAGTAGCCCGTACCCGTAAGTCCGAATACGATAGTCTTTTCCTCGCCGGTTTCCTTGCACTTGAGAGCCTCATCAATGGCAACTCTGATAGCGTGCGAGCTTTCGGGAGCGGGAAGGATGCCCTCAACTCTCGCGAACTGCTCGGCAGCCTCGAATACCTTCGTCTGCTCAACGGAAACAGCCTTCATAAGACCGTCATCATAAAGCTGGGAAAGCACGGGGCTCATGCCGTGATAGCGAAGACCGCCTGCGTGGTTTGCCGACGGAATGAAGTCGCAGCCGAGTGTGTACATCTTGGCAAGCGGGCAAACCATACCCGTGTCACAGAAATCGTATGCGTAAACGCCGCGTGTGAAGCTCGGGCATGAAGCCGGCTCAACGGCGATAATCTCGTAATCCGCTTCGCCCCTGAGCTTTTCGCCCATGAACGGGGAAATAAGTCCGCCGAGATTCGAGCCGCCGCCCGCACAGCCGATAATCATATCAGCCTTGATGCCGTACTTGTCGAGGGCAGCCTTTGTCTCAAGGCCGATAACCGACTGATGAAGAAGCACCTGATTGAGAACCGAACCGAGAACGTATCTGTAACCCGGATTCTTTACGGCAACCTCAACAGCTTCGGAAATAGCGCAGCCCAGCGAGCCTGTTGTGCCGGGATGCTCGGCGTTGATTTTCTTACCGATTTCGGTTTCCATCGACGGAGAGGGAGTTACGCTTGCGCCGTAAACCTTCATAACCTCGCGTCTGAACGGCTTCTGCTCGTATGAAACCTTAACCATATAGACCTTGCAGTCGAGGTCGAAGTATGAGCATGCCATCGAAAGAGCCGTACCCCACTGACCTGCGCCCGTTTCGGTAGTAACGCCCTTAAGGCCCTGCTTCTTTGCGTAGTATGCCTGAGCGATGGCTGAATTGAGCTTGTGCGAGCCGGATGTGTTGTTGCCCTCGAACTTGTAATAAATCTTAGCCGGAGTCTGAAGCTTCTCTTCAAGGCAATATGCTCTTACCAGCGGAGAAGGTCTGTACATTTTATAGAAATCTCTGATCTCCTGAGGAATTTCAATGTACGCGTTTTCGTTGTCAAGCTCCTGAGCTACGAGATCCGCACAGAACACGCCTTCAAGCTCTTCGGCTGTCATCGGCTGATGCGTTCCGGGATTAAGCAACGGTGCGGGCTTGTTCTTCATATCTGCACGTACGTTGTACCATGCCTTCGGCATCTCACTTTCTTCAAGATAAATCTTGTAAGGGATTTTGTTTTCTGACATAGTCTTTTCCTCCTTGTCAAATTTTGTTTTTAATCATTAAAAAATCCTGTCCCAAATAAATGGGACAGGAATTAATACCTGCGGTGCCACCCAAGTTGACGCTTTCGCGCCCTCTCTGCATTATACTTTCATATAAGCCGTACTGTAACGTGTACGCCACGTCGGTTACTACTCGCTTGCGCTTTCGGCCGCCCTCATAAGTCCATTCACCGATTACTCCCCTGCCGCATTTCCACTGCCAGCGGCTCTCTGTGAGCTTCGTAAAGGGTTACTACTCTTAATCGTAGGTTTGTTCGTTTTTTCTAAAATAGCACTTGAAAAATGATTTGTCAACAAAAAATTTGAAAAAATACAGAATTTTTTATTCTGACGATTTTACTGATTGTTGAAGCCGCTGTCCGTCGGCTTGTATTCCTCGCCGTTTAAGATTATCGTTCTCTCCTCGCTCTTTTGCTCGGGATTAACGGGCGGAGTATAGGGCTGATAGCCGCTGAAATCGCTGTTATTGTTCTGCGGTGCGGAATAAGGCTGATAAGCGTTAAAGCCGCTGTTGTTCTGCGGTGCGGCGGGAGTTTCGATAACAACGCCCAATGTGCCTGCGGGAACAAGTCCCGACCTTACGGCGTTATCCTTAAGGCCTTCGTAGTACATGGCATCCACGGTCTTGACGTAGGGGAAAACATACCAGCTTGCAAGTCCGCAGGTGCAGCCTATAAGCAGATACCACGGAATGAAGCTCATGTCCTTGACGAACAGCTCGCCCTTGTGTCCCTTGGTCATAAGGTCGCTTATGCGCCTTGCCTCACTGCCCGAAAGGTTCGGGTTGTCGTGGATGATATACGGAACCATCGAATAGGCGTAAGCCTTGATAATACCGGGAATGATGAACAGACAGCTCCACAGGAAAATCACAAGTCCCGTAGTGAAGCCAACCTCAAGATACTTCGCATAGCGGTTCGCGCCCTCGACATAGGGCGATTTCCACTGGGGATTAAATCCTCTGACATGGTTGAGAAAATAGCCGTTAATACTGAGGTTAAAGGGTACCAGAAGTATGTTGAGTACAGCGCTGATTATTGCAAATACCGCGATAACGACAGTAATAAACAGCATTGCCCTGCTGTCGGCTGAATCGCTGTAACCCGAGTAATTTCCGCCGGCCACGTTGACCGAGCCGAAGCTGCCCGAAACAATCATAAGCGGCAGCATCGTGGCGAACATAACAAGCCATCTGTTATCGGTGCCGATATAGGCTCTTGCGTTTTGCTTGGTTGCAATTCTGTTTATAAGGTTCATACTTTTACCTCCTGTAAATTCTAACGCAACCTCAGGTTGCGATTCAAGCCGCAAGGCGCTTTGTGCATTGTGTTCAATTCATTTGAGCTTTGCGGGATTACATTTTTATAAATCGGTTTCGCCGTTAATTGCTTCTTTCAAATCATAAATTCTCGTAATAACGGGACCGCTGTCCCGTGGGATGCGGGCGATTCGTGAATCGCCCCTACGAGTATGATATACGCCGTAAGTGAAATTATATCGGGTGCGGGCAGCGCCCGCCCACAACTTGCTGAAAGCAAATTTCACCCGTCCAAAGGACGGATTTCACTGCCGTAAGGCAATTTCACTCTTGCGAAGCAAGAATTTCACTGCAAGGTCACAGACCTTGTCATTCCCTGTGCCACTTGACGCCCTGAGCGGTGTCCTCGAGCACAATTCCCTGAGCCTTCAGTTCGTCTCTTATTCTGTCGGCCTCTGCCCAGTTCTTCTCGGCTCTCGCCTTGGTGCGTGCTTCAATAAGCGCTTCAATCTCACTGTCAAGCGAGCCCTTGTCTCTGTTATATACAAGACCGAGAACGTTTGTAAGCTCGTCAAAGAGCTTTGCGGCATACTCAACAAGCTCCTTGGAGCCTGAGTTAATTACGTTTACGTTGATGTCCTTGACAAGCTCGAATACCGCCGAAATACCGTCTGCGGTGTTGAGGTCGTCATCCATCGCCTTTATAAACTGTTCACGGCGTGAGTCAAGCTGAGCCTTGATTTCGTCGGCATTTTCGGGAACGCTGTCGCCCGCATTTTCAAGCGCGAAATCAAGATTGTCGCGGCAGGTATAAAGACGCTCAAGCGCCGCCTTGCACTGCTCGATAATATCGATTGAATAGTTAATCGGGCTTCTGTACTGCGAGGAAATCATCAGATAGCGTATAGGCTCGTAGCCGAATTTCTCGGCAACCTCGCGTACGGTGAAGAAGTTACCCAGCGACTTCGACATCTTTACATTGTCAACGTTGATATAGCCGTTGTGCATCCAGTAGTTTGCAAACGGAACGCCGTTGCAGCACTCGGACTGTGCAATTTCGTTTTCGTGGTGCGGGAAGATAAGGTCCTGACCGCCGCAGTGAATGTCGATGGTCTTGCCGAGATAT
This sequence comes from Clostridiaceae bacterium, assembly GCA_030530095.1. Classification (GTDB taxonomy): domain Bacteria; phylum Bacillota; class Clostridia; order Oscillospirales; family Acutalibacteraceae; genus Fimenecus. Next base: position 31,840 of record JAUMVO010000015.1, on the reverse strand, counting down.
CTGCCCGCCATAGCCGAGCACTCGATATGCCAGCCGGGTCTGCCCTTGCCCCACGGCGACTCCCAATATGGCTCGCCGGGCTTGGCGCCCTTCCAGAGAGCGAAGTCCATCGGCTCCTTCTTAAGCTCGCCGATATTTATTCTCGCACCCGCTTCCAAATCCTCGAGCGGCTGATGCGAAAGCTTGCCGTACTCATTGAATTTTGCGGGGCTGAAATATACGTCGCCGTTTTCCACGGGATACGCATAGCCCTTTTCAACAAGCGTTTCAATAATATGGATAATCTCGTCAATGTTCTCGGTCGCCTTGGGATGAACGGTCGCCTCGCGGAAATTCAGCCCCTTTGCGTCCTTCCAGAATTCCTCGATATACTTTTCGGAAACGGTCTTATAGTCCGAATTCTCTTCGATTGCCTTCTTTATAATCTTGTCGTCGATATCGGTGAAATTCTGAACGAACTTTACCTTGTAGCCTCTGTATTCAAGATAACGGCGAAGCGTGTCAAAAACGCACAGCGGACGCGCGTTGCCGATATGAATATAGTTATATACCGTCGGGCCGCAGGCGTAAATTTTCACCTCGCCCTCGTCGATTGTTTTAAGCTCCTGCTTGGTGCGTGTAAGCGTATTATAAACTCTCATTTTCTTTCTCCTTATACTGTGCCAATTCCTTTTCAAGATGTTCTATTCTGACGTTGAGCTTGCAAAGCTCCTGAGAAACGGGGTCGGGAATATGAACGTGGTCGAGTATATCGACTCTCTCGCCGTTATAGCGTACAACCCTCGCGGGTACACCGACCGCCGTACAGTTGGGCGGAATTTCCTCAAGCACTACCGCACCCGCGGCGATATTTGAATTGTCGCCCACGGTAAACGGACCGAGCACCTTCGCGCCCGCGCCTATCATAACATTGTTTCCTATCGTAGGATGGCGCTTGCCGACGTCCTTGCCCGTACCGCCTAAGGTAACGCCCTGATAAAGCGTAACGTCGTCGCCTATCTCTGTCGTCTCACCGATTACAACGCCCGTACCGTGGTCAATAAAGAGCCTTTCGCCTATCTTTGCGGCGGGGTGGATTTCAATACCCGTCTTTTGCGCGGCTCTCTGCGAAACGGCGCGCGCCCAGAGCTTGAGGCCGTGATTCCACAGCCAGTATGCGCGGCGGTGCATGCGTACCGCCTTAAAGCCGGGATAGAGCAACGCTATTTCCAGTCCCGATTTGGCGGCAGGGTCTCTGTCCTTTACCGCCTGAATATCCTGCTTAAACCGTTTAATCATAAATCCTCCGAAAAATGAAAACGCCTCCAAAGCCCGATGGCTTCGAAGGCGAATAATCGCGGTTCCACTTCGTTTTATAACTTAAGAGTCTTTAACGGAAACTGCCCGTGCGGGGATACTCGCTTCCCCCCGCATGCTCGTGAGTGCATTTCGCATTCCTTTCGGTCGGAAGGCTTTCAGCCGACGGCGCTTCCTCTCTGACAAGACCTTATGAGAATGTTACTCTCTCAGTCAACGCATTTATTGTTTAATACATTGTATCACAAATTTCAATAATTGCAACCAATTATTTTGAGTAGTCGATATATTTGCGGCTGTCATTGATATAGATTATACCCGAAACGACCGCCAGTATCGCCGTAATCCACAAAAGGCAGGACGAAATCTGCGCCACGGTGAAGGGCGTTTTTGCGACAATGCCTTCAAACTCGCACAGAAGCATAATTATAACCGTGAAAACCATCTGACTTGCAGTTTTGATTTTACCGAAAATGTTGGCGGGTATTACCGTGCCGTTTGCGGCGCAAATCATACGGATTGAAGATATCGCAAATTCACGCGTGAGCACTATCATAACAATCCAGACGTTGCAAAGCCCTAACTGCAGAAACGCAAGCAGCGCCGCCGTAGTCAGTATCTTGTCGGCAATCGGGTCAAGCAGCTTGCCGAAATTCGTAACCTCGTTATTTTTTCTTGCGAGATGTCCGTCAACGGCGTCGGTAATCGAAGCGATGACGAAAATGATATCTGCAATTAAAAATCTGTGTGCAAGCGACTCCCACATAATAACAGCGAGAAAAACGGGAGTGATGATAATTCTCGCGAGTGTCAGCTTATTGGGTAAATTCAGATTCATACAACCTCACCTATTAAATCGTACTCATTTACCCCCATAATTTCCACGTCAACGAATTCGCCGACATTCAGCTCATAACCGCAGGTAAAATTGACCGTGCCGTCAATTTCGGGCGCATCGCGCCACGTTCTGCCGAAATAAGTGTCGGTATATCCGTCGTATCCCTCAACAACAGTTCGCAGCACCTTGCCGATAAGCGCATCGTTTTTTGAAAGCACTATACGGTATTGCTGCTCCATTATTATATCACTTCTGTCAAGTTTTACCTGCTCGTCAACCTGATCGGGCAGCAAAGCCGCGGGAGTTCCCTCCTCGAGCGAGTATGCAAAACAGCCTAAGCGGTCGAATTTTGCCTTATCGACGAAGTCCGAAAGCGTCTCAAACTCAGCCTCGCCCTCACCGGGGAAGCCCGTAATAAGCGTCGTTCTGATTACCATATCGGGTATCTCGCGGCGAAGCTTAGCGACAAGCGCCAGCAGACTGTCCCTGTCGCCCTTACGGTTCATCTTTTTGAGTATGCCCGCGTCGGCGTGCTGAATGGGAATGTCAATGTATTTGACAACCTTTTCGTTATTCTTAAATGCCTCGATAAGCTCGTCGGTAATTCTCTCGGGATAGCAGTAAAGCACCCTTATCCACTCAAGACCTTCAATTTTATTGAGCGCCGTCAGTAGCGCGGGAAGCGCAGATTTTCCGTACAGGTCCTCGCCGTAACGGCTTGTGTCCTGAGCAACAACGATAAGTTCCTTAACTCCGCCGTCGGCAAGCTGCTTCGCCTCGCGAAGAATGCTCTCGGGATCTCTTGAACGGAACGGACCGCGTATCTGCGGAATAGCGCAGTAGGTGCAGTTGTTCGAACAGCCCTCTGCAATTTTCAGGTATGCGTAATACGGCGCAGTTGTCAGCAGTCTCTCGCCGTCAAGCGGCAGACACGCCTTGTCGCCGAAGCGTTCAACGTTTTCACCCGAAAGAACTTCGTTAACTATATCAACAATATCTTTATTTGAGCCGATGCCGACTACCGCGTCAATTTCGGGAATTTCCTTAAGCATTTCCTCTTTATAACGCTCGGCAAGACAGCCCGTGACGATAATGCGGCCGATAACGCCTTCCTTCTGAAGCTCAACCATATCGAGTATGTTTTCAATAGCTTCCTTTTTGGCGTCCTCGATAAAGCCGCAGGTGTTTATAATAACGGCATCCGCGCCGTCAACGTCGTCAAGTATCTCAAAGCCGTTTTGAGCGAGCTTTGCAAGCATAATCTCGGCGTCAACCTGATTCTTGCAGCAGCCAAGGGAAATCATACCGATTTTTTTAGCCATCGAAATCCTCACCTTCCGAATTACAGCCAACCTCATCGAGCGCCTTTTTGATATCTCCGTAGGCGTAGCCCATACGCATCAGTCCGTTAATCGCCTGACGAACGCCCTTTTCGGTTGACAGCTTAGTCTTATATTTCGAATTTAACAATAATATAATACGATTATTATCCTCTTTGTCAAGTGATTCGACGGCATTTCTCGCCGTTTCCGAGTCTATGCCCTTTAGGCGAAGCTCGTTTTCAATACGTTTTGGCGCAAAGTGCTTGCGTTCAAAAAGCTCCTCGGCATAATAGCGGGCAAACTTTTCGTCGTCGATAAGCATAAGCGTTTCGAGTTTTGCGACCGCATTTTCGGCTGCGCTTCGGTCAAACTTCTGCGAAAGCTTGATTAAAAGCTCCTTTTTGGAATGTGCGCGCCGTCCGAGCAGATTCATACCGCTTAAAAACGCGCGGCGGGAGCTGACCGCGCCCTCAAGCTCAGTCAGCTCCTCGTCATTAATCTCTTTTAATTTGTGCCACTTTTCCGAAAACCAGAAGTTGCCGTCGCAGGTCATCCGGTATTCGCCGTCAATATAAATGTGGACTTTGTCGGATTTACCCGGCTTTATGCTTAATATCATTCGTCGTCATCGTCGACTATAACGTCGATTTTCGCCCTCGCGGCGTCCTTTGTCGTGGCAACGGGTCTGTATGCAACGACCTCGTCCGAAAGCTCGTCGTCGGCAACAGTCTCGCCGCTTCTCTGCTGAGAAATCTTCTCGCGGATTTTCGCCTCTACCTCGGCTGCAACCTCGGGGTTGTCAACGAGATACTTCTTGGCGTTCTCCCTGCCCTGAGCTATTCTCTGCTCGCCGTAGGAGAACCACGCGCCGCTCTTCTTGATAATATCCATATTGACCGCCATATCGACAAGCTCGCTCTCGTGCGAGATACCCTCGCCGAACATGATATCGAACTCAGCCGTCTTGAAGGGCGGAGCAACCTTATTCTTGACTATCTTGACCTTGGTGTGAGAGCCGATGAACTCGCCGTTCGCACCCTTGAGAGCCTCGCTCCTGCGAACGTCCATACGTATAGTCGCATAGAATTTCAGCGCGCGGCCGCCCGTAGTCGTTTCGGGGTTGCCGAAAACTACGCCGACCTTCTCACGAAGCTGATTGATGAATATGATAATCGTATTTGATTTCGAGATAACGCCGGCAAGCTTTCTCATAGCCTGCGACATAAGACGTGCGTGAGCGCCCATGTGGCTGTCGCCCATTTCGCCGTCGATTTCGGCTCTGGGAACGAGCGCCGCAACCGAGTCAACAACTATAACGTCAAGCGCTCCCGAACGCGCAAGTGCCTCAACGATTTCTAGCGCCTGCTCACCGTCGTCGGGCTGGGAAACGAGAAGCGAATCAACGTCAACGCCCAGCGCAGCCGCGTAAATCGGATCGAGTGCATGCTCCGCGTCAACGAAAGCAGCCTCGCCGCCCGCCTTCTGAGCCTCGGCAACAGCGTGAAGCGCAAGTGTAGTCTTACCCGATGACTCGGGACCGTAAATCTCGATTATTCTGCCCTTGGGGAAGCCGCCGATACCCGTCGCAGCGTCAAGCGCTATCGAACCCGTCGAAATAGCCTCGACGTTCATACCGCCGTTCTCGCCCAGACGCATGATAGCGCCTTCGCCGTATTTCTTCTCTATCTGCGCAAGAGCCGTGTCAAGCGCCTTCTTTTTATTCTCGTTAACCGATGCTGTCTTAGCTGCCATATTCAGATTACCTCTCAATCGTACAAATGTTCGTTTTTCTAAATTATATATTATCTTTACGTAAAAAGCAAGTGTTTTTTTGAAATAATTGCAAAAAGATTACCAAACCCGCCGTGACGGGCAAATTTGAGTTTGTCGGGGAGAAAGCTTGATAGGACACCAGCCTCCCTTGTCAAAGGGAGGGGGACCGTCGAAGACGGTGGTGGGATTCCTTTTTGTTGTTATATCAAGCTTTCTTGAATCCCCTCGCCAGCATTCGCTGGCCCTCTCCCCTTTAACAAGGGGCGCTGAATGCTCACCGTCAATCGCATCGCCAAACTCCGATTTGGCGGTTTGGTTTTGTCGGAGCGCAGGAAAAAACGCCCGTCATACGACGGGCGTGGATTTCTTCTCTTAAACTTAGGCTCTTGTAACCTTGCCTGAACGAAGGCAACGAGTGCAAGCATAAACTCTTTTAGGAGAGCCGTTTACGATTGCCTTAACTCTTTTTACATTAGGCTTCCATGTTCTGTTTGAGCGTCTGTGTGAGTGAGAAACCTTGATGCCGAACTTGACATCTTTTCCGCAGAATTCACATTTTGCCATAGTGCGTGGCACCTCCTTTTAACGATTAGCAGGGAATATAATAACAGAATTGTTTAATAAAATCAAGTCTTTTTTACAAAAATCTTGATTTTTTTGGTTTTATCAGTTTGAGTTACACTGTTTGTCAATCTGTAACACAAGCGGCACTGTCGACAGAGTATATGCTTATATTGTCAAAATACATAGTATTCTGCCCTGCGTTTCCTGCGCCTAATGCCAACCATTCGGGCGTTGCGGAAACCGCCTGATATCCTTCGGGGTTGAGAACGTTGCCGTCAACGCTTACATAGAATTTATAATCACTTGTATCCAGCACCATTTTCAGATGATACCAGTTTCCGTTAGTGTATGTCAGGTCGGTATTTATGGCAGTTGTGGCGTCCTCGGTGCCGTAATGGAAGCCGTTATTTCCGAGTCCGAATCTGCATACGGAATGTGTCCAGCCGCCGCCTGCCTGATTGGAGGCGAAGAGTACGTCTCCCGGTGAGGTGCCCGCAACGGGCTTGACATCGGCTTCAAACACAAGATACTGTCTTTCATCGGGTGTGAAGCCGTATCTGATTTCGGAAGCCCAGCCCGAGGAGCCCTGAAGCTGTAATACATTTCCGTCGGAGCCGTCAGCCTGCTGAGCGGTTATGACCTTCTGATTGCCGTTTCCCGTGCCGTCATACTGCACGGTGAACGGCGTAGCACCCGAAGATACGGTCGTATCAACGGCATAGCTCTCAAAACCATCCGAGTATATATAAGTCGGCGGCATCGACGCCTTGTTTATAAGCTTATCTATATAGAACAAATCAAATGCGTCAACCGCTTTGTCGGAATCCACATCCGCACAGTAATACTGCGAGGTTATTATCGTTCCCTCGGGATACTGAGCTTTAAGCGTATCGTATCTCGTTTCGAGATAATCGGTTGAAAGCAGATTCGCAGGAGTGTTACTGTCAACTGCCACACCCGAGATATATGCCTTAATCATAGCGTAGTCCGTAAGTTCAATTTCGCCGTCCTGATTGACATCGCCCTTTGTGATGCCGACCGAATAAGCATATCTGTCAACCTCTGCGGCGTCGAAGCCGTCAACAACTCCGTCAAGGTCATAATCGGCAACGGTTTGCTGAACCTCGGTCATATTTTCAAGTGAGCCGACAGATGCGCTGAGAATTGCGCTGATATCGCCAAAATCAAACGCCTTGTCGGAATCCATATCACCCATATAATACTTTGTTGAGTTATTTGTCCAATATGTGTCGCCTCTTGTATCTTTGAAGCAGTAATAATCAGTCAGAGCATTACAGTATGCAAACACACGGTCATTTCCGATAGTTGTAACCGTTTTCGGAATTATAATGCTTTTAAGGGAAGTACAGTTATAAAAGGCGAGATTTCCTATGCTTTTCAGCCCGTTCGGGAGCCGTACGCTTTGCATAGAGCAACCCATGAATGAACAGTACTTTAATTCGGTAACCGTATCGGGTATTACAAGGTCGGTTACAAGCTCATTGTTAAGGTAAAGGTTGTGTCCGGTTTCCAGCGGATTTGCATAGTATCCGCCGCCGTTGCCAAACTGAATGTTACACCACGCCTCAAGGTCGGTAATGTATGTGCCGAGGTTATTACAGCTGCTGAAAGCATAATTCTCGGTAGTTGTCAATGTTGCAGGGATTGTTATACTTGTCATTGAAGAGCAGTTGCTAAATGCGTTAGCCCGAATAATACTAACGCCCTCCTGCAAAACTGCCGCAGATAGCTTTCCGTCTGCAAATGCATACGGACCGATTTCGTTAACATTTCCGGGGATTGTTACATTGTTTGCAAGTCCTGTGAACACATACTGTTTAAGCTGAGTAACAGTACTCGGAATTGTAATGTCGGATAAGACGTTGTTTACATAAAGGTTGTGTCCGGAATACAGAGGATTTGAAGCCTGATTCGAGAACTGAATGTCGCACCAATGTTCAAGGTCGGTTATATATACGGCATTCAGACCGCTGCAATTATAGAATGCGTTGTTGCCTATGCTCGCAAGCGAATTGCCGACCGTTACGCTCTGAAGTCCCGAACAGCCGTAAAAAGCTTCGTTGCTTATTGCAGTTACGTTGTCGGGAATTGTAAGACTTGTTAATCCCGAGCAGTTGTAAAACGTGAACGGCTTAATCTCCGTAACCGTGTTCGGGATCACCATGTCGGTTATCTTATTGTTTCCGAGATAAAGATTCTTCGCATAGTACAGCGGATTAGAAGAATTGTTCGGGAATGAGATATTGCACCACGCAGCTAAATCGGAAATGTGAACCTCTTTAAGATTATTACAATATGAGAAAACACGGTCATTGTGTATCGAAGTCAGCGTACTCGGAATTGTGATGCTTTCAAGATTCGTACAGTCATAGAAAGCAAGTCTGCCTACGGTTGTAACGCTTTCCGGAATTGTAACGCTCTTTATACACGAAGCGCCCATAAATGCGCAGTATTTAATTTCCGTAATTGTATTCGGAATTACAAGGTCGGTTACAAGATTTCCGTTAAGATAGAGATTATGACCTGTTTCCAGCGGGTTGGCGTAATATCCGCCGCTGTCGCCGAACTGAACATTGCACCATGCTTCCATATCGGTGATGTAAGTGCTGAGCTTACTGCAGCTTCCGAAAGCATAGTTTTCAGTAACAGTAATCGTACTCGGAAAATAAACACTTGTCATTGATGTACAGCCGTTAAAAGCGTGGGCCTTAATTGTCCTGACACCCTCCTGTAAGGTTGCGCTCTCAAGCGTGCCGCCGTAAAATGCATAAGATCCGATTGTTGTAACATTGCCGGGAATAATGACATCATTTCCGAGCCCTGCAAATGAATACTGTTTAATCTGTGAAATAGCAGTAGGAACGGTAACTGTCGAAAGAACATTATTGATATAGAGATTGTGAGCCTTATACAAAGGATTTGCATCCGCATTTGTAAATGTAATATCGCACCACGCTTCAAGGTCGGTTATATAAACCGCATTGAGCTTGGAACAGTTGTAGAATGCATTGCTGTTTATTGTTGTAACCGTATTGGAAACAGTTATGCTTTCAAGATTCAGGCAGTTGTAAAATGCAGCCTGATTAACCGTCGTAACTCCGCTTGCAAGTGTCACATTAACAAGGGATGTGCAGTAGTAAAACGCATTATTCTTAACAGTCGTTACCGTTGACGGAATTGTAATATCGGTTGCAAGAGTGTCGCCTATATAAAGATTTTTCGCATAGCTCAACGGGTTTGCGCCGCTGCTGTCAAAGGTTATATTACACCATGCCGCTATATCGGAAATATGAACTGCGTTAAGCTTATTGCAGCCATAAAAAGTATCTCTGCTGCTGATACTTGTCAGGGTTGAAGGAATTGTAATGCTTTCAAGATTTGAGCACGATCTGAATGCATATTGATTTATAGTTGTTAATCCCTCGGGAAGAACAATGCTTTTCATTGTCTGACAACCGTCAAATGCGCCCGCCGAAATACCTGTTACTCCGTTGGGAATAACAATATTCTCTGCGAGTATATAATCGTTTTCGGAACTGTCATAGATATAGAGAGTATGCGCTCTTTCCATTGGGTTTGAGTAATAACCGCCGCCGTTGTTAAAATCTATTGCGCACCACGCAGCTAAATCCTTTACATACGTAACGACTTTATTGCAATTGTTGAATGCATATCCGCCAATCGAGGTTAAACCTGTCGGAATATATATTTTTTCAAGATTGGTACAGCCGCTGAAAGCGTAAGAGCCGATGGTCTGAACCGAGTCGGGAAGGTTCATTTCCGTAAGCGCTGTACAGCCTTCAAAGGCGTTCGGTCCGAGCATACCTACGGAATTACCGAAGGTAACGCTTGTCAGGTTAGTACAGTTACGGAAAACATGGTTGGAAATCGTTGTCAGGGTATTCGGAAGAACTATGCTCTGAAGATTTGTGTTTCCGCTGAATGTGTACTGACCGAGCGAAACAACGGGATATCTGTCTATATAACTCGGAACGACAATATCAGTATCCGAGCCGAGATATGCGCTCGAACTTGTACTGCCCGAATAGATTATCGCCTCGTCGTTCTCGTTAAGGTAATACATCCATTCGCCGTCGGGACTTGTGTAGTAGTCGGTAGCAAAACTTTCTACCGCCGTAAACGGTAATGCCGCCAATACGAGTATCAGCGACAGAAGAATTGATAACGCCTTTTTCATAGTAATTCCTCCGTTTGTTTTAATGGGGAATGTGCCGGGAATATGCTCCAAGAGTATAAGAATATAATTAATCGTTTTAATTATACATTAGATACTTATACCCTGTCAATAAAAACAAAAGCCGACGGTAATCCGTCGGCTTAATGCTTATTCAATTACAGAACGTAGATTATTACGTTTCTTGAACCCCAGGCGTAGCACTCCTGGGTTGTGTTCATATAAAGGTCAACCGTGAACTTGCCCTTATTTACAAATCCGCCCGTATCAGCGGCTATGCAGTAACCGTAAACGATACCGTCGGTCGATACAATCCACAGCTCTGTTCCGTAGGGGAACTGCTTGGGATTGACCGCAATATGACCGGGCATTGCAAGTCTGCCCGAAGCGGTCTTTGCTCCCGCCTTCGCGGTGTACGCCGCAGCCTTACCGGTTACGATGCTCTTGTACGAGGTGGGAACGCCGTTTTCAATCTTGATTCTCGAGGGTACTGCGAGCTCCGAAATCATTGCTCCGCCGTTCTTGAGCGCGGCAACGGTAACGGGCTTTTCCTTGGTGCCGACCTGAGTAATCTGAGCGATGGGCTCCTTCGTAATCTCCTCGGACTCGACAGTTGAGGAAACAAGCTTGCCGTCAACGTACTTATCCTTATAGGTTACGTTCTTCTCGCCGTTTACGCCCTTACGGGTAACCTTTGTGGTTCCCTTGTAAAGCTCTGATGAGTTCTCGGTCTTCTTTTCGAAGGCTACGGTCTCGACAGCCGTGCGCGTCTGATAGCTTACGCGGTAAACGGTGATTGCCATACCGTCCGAAAGCTCGGTGTCGGCGGAAGGCTCAGTCTCGTCGTCAGCGCCGAGTGCGATACCCGCCTTGGCTATGGCGTCGGCTACGGTGCCGTTGCCGATAACAACTTCAAGCGTGCTGCCGTCAGCAGTAACGTTAATTCTGTGAGCTGGCTGAACGCTGAGCTTAAGACCGTCGGTAACAATCGTGTTCTCGGATAAGTTGACAATAACCTCGTCACTCAGGGCAACGCCCTTTTCCTTTAAGAACTCACCGACGGTACCCGCGAAAACAAGCTTCTCGGTGTTGCCGTTAATATCGGTATATTCAATTGTCGCGGCGCGGTAAACGGTAATATAGCCGTCCTCGCCCTCGATAAATCCGTCAAGATTTAACCTGTCGTTTTCGGCAAGCTCAATGCCCGCCTGCTTGATTATGGCTTCTGCATCCGTCTTGAGAGTGGCTACTCTGGTGATGGTCGAGCCCTCATAGATATCGACGTTGTGCATAAAGCTCGGGGACGCGGCAAAGGCAGTGCCTGCGCAAAGCGCGGCAATTACCACAACGAGCGCTATAACTCTCATGATGAGAAGGCGTGACGCTCTTATGCTCCCCTTAACCTGTGTAATCATCTTTTTTCTCCTTTTCCGTAAAACGGAACTATGCGTGAAAGACATACTTTCACCATACGGTGCTTGCCATTATAGTTAAGGTTTTAGTGATTGTCAAATATTTCGGGTAGGTCTTTTTGTACATTTTTCACAAAACTAATTGGCAATATCTGACAATTCGACGTTTTATGACCTTAATTATTTTTACGCGTTAAAGCAAAATCGGTGAATATTTGTGAAATTGTTAAAAAAAACGGCAGTTTCGGGCTCCGAAAGGTGAACCGAAGTGTCAAAATCGGCATTTTTTGTCCGCTTTTTAACCGTTTTACATATAAAATATATGCAAACGTGCAGATTTTATTCAAAAATTTGGTAAATTTATAAAAATTTTCGCTTTTTTGAAAATTCTTCCCCATTTCAGCTAATTTTTAACTATAAAACCGACATTTTTGTGGGATTGAGAACTTTTTCAAAAAATCAATGGAAATAAAATTCCAATTATGATAGAATATGCAGGTAATATTCTGACGGGGAAAAAGTATGAAAAGCTTTGTAATTTCACAAAACGACTCCGGTCAGAGGCTGGACAAGTTCATTCACAAGTCCGTCCCCCTGCTTCCGCAGTCGATGCTTTACAAGTACATACGCACCAAGCGCATCAAGGTCAATTCGAAGCGCGCCGAGATTTCTCAGCGTCTTGAGGTCGGCGACACGGTTGATATGTATATCAACGACGAGTTTTTCGCCGAAGCCGAAAAGAAATACGATTTTCTTGAAGCGCCGAAATCGCTCAACGTGATTTATGAGGACGCGAACATCCTGCTTCTTGACAAAAAGCAGGGTGTGCTTTGCCATCCCGACGACAAGGAATACGTTGACACACTTATAGGCAGGGTGAAGCGCTACCTTTACGAAAAGGGCGAGTACAAGCCCGACGAGGAAAACTCGTTCGTCCCCTCCCTCGTCAACCGTATAGACCGCAATACGGGCGGAATAGTTATAGCCGCCAAGAATGCCGAAGCGCTGAGAATACTTAACGAAAAAATGAAGAACAGAGAGCTTCACAAGTATTACCTCTGCGTCGTAGTCGGCACACCGAAAAACAAGAGCGATACCCTGACGGGCTATCTCTTAAAGGACGAAAAGACGAACACCGTCAAAGTGCTCAAGGCTCCCTGCGAGGGCGCAAAGACAGCAAAGACAAAGTACCGCGTTATAGACAGCGTTGACGGTTTAAGCTTAGTCGAGGTCGAGCTGCTGACAGGCAGAACGCATCAGATAAGGGCGCACATGGCGTCGATAGGCTGTCCGCTTCTCGGCGACGGCAAATACGGCAACAACAGGACAAACAAAAAATTCGGCGGTTACAAAAAGCAGCTTTTATATTCCTACCGCCTTGAATTTGATTTTCAGAGCGACGCAGGCTCGCTTGATTACCTTGATAAGAAGAGCTTTGAGGTGCGCGACGTCTGGTTTAAGAAAGAATTCTATTCGCTCGTGTAAAGGAATTTACTTTACACATAAAACGGCATTTTTATTCGTCCGTGAGAGCATATATATAATAGTATAATATCTTTTGAGGTGTTTTGATGTTTGCGAGGGTTACGAGCATAGGACTTTTCGGTATGGAGTCCTATAAGGTTGAGGTTGAGGCGAATCTGTCATCGGGTTTGCCGCGCTTTGACGTTGTCGGTCTGCCCGATGCGGCGGTCAGCGAGAGCAGAGAAAGAGTCAGGGCGGCGGTTCACAATAACGGCTTTGACTTTCCCGTTTCAAGGGTTACTATAAACCTCGCCCCTGCCGACACGCGTAAGGAAGGACCGATTTACGACCTGCCGATTTTTATTGCAATACTGAAATCCACAGGTCAGCTTCGCGCCGACACCGACGGCTGCGCGTTTCTCGGCGAGCTGTCGCTCAACGGCGAGGTACATTCCGTCAACGGCGTTCTGCCGATGGTAATCAGGGCTCAGAAGGAGCATATCGGAAAAATCTTCGTCCCCTATGCCAACCGCCACGAAGGCGCGGTAGTCAAGGGTATTGAGGTCTATCCCGTAAAGAACGTCGCAGAATTACTCGACCATCTCAACGGAAAAGCGGAGCTTTCACCCGTTTCGGCGGACGATTATATAGAGTCAAGCTATGACGATAACCTGCCCGACTTTTCGGACGTCAAGGGACAGTATCAGGCTAAGCGCGCTCTGGAAGTTGCGGCAGCGGGCGGCCACAATATCATGATGATAGGCCCTCCCGGCTCGGGCAAGAGTATGCTCGCAAAGCGCATACCGTCAATACTGCCCGATATGACCTTCGACGAGTCGCTTGAAACGACCAATATATATTCGGTTTCGGGCAAGCTGCCCGAAGGTGTGTCGCTGATGAAACAGCGCCCCTTCCGTTCGCCGCACCACACGATTTCCCCCGCGGGACTTTCGGGCGGCGGCACGGTCCCGAGACCCGGTGAAATCTCACTCGCTCACAACGGCGTACTGTTTCTCGACGAGCTTCCCGAGTTTTCACGGCAATCGATGGAAATTCTGCGTCAGCCTATCGAGGACGGCAGAATAACGATAGCGAGAGTTGCGGCTACGTATTCGTATCCGTGTTCGGTGATGCTTGTATGCGCGATGAACCCCTGTCCCTGCGGCTTTTTCGGCCATCCGACAAAGAAATGCACCTGCCCGTCGGGCGCGCCCGCAAGATATCTCGCTAAAGTCAGCGGTCCCCTGCTCGACAGACTCGATATTCATATCGAGGTTCCCGCCGTCGATTACGACGAGCTCGCAAGCCGTGAAAAGAGCGAGCCGTCAAGCGCAATCAAGGCGCGTGTAAACGCCGCGAGGAAAATACAGCAGCAACGCTTCGAGGGAAGCTCCACAACCTGCAACGCCAAGATGACATCGGCTGAAACGAGAAAATACTGCAACCTCACCGATGAGGCGTCAAAGCTTCTGAAGGATTCATTCGAACGTCTCGGACTCTCGGCAAGGGCATACGACAAGGTGCTCAGAGTTGCGCGTACCGTTGCCGACCTTGACAGCAGTGATATAATAGATTCCGAACATATTATGGAAGCGGTCCAGTACAGAAGTCTGGACAGAAAATTCTGGAAGGCTTAAGGAGAATATAAAAGCATCATGTGGTTCTGGTTTTCAATAATAGCGTTGATCTGCTGGAGCGGATCGGATTTGTTTTCAAAAATAGGCTGCGCGGACGCGCGCGACAAGTACAGCCATCTCAAAATGGTCACGGCGGTCGGCGTTGTAATGGGACTGCACGCGGCGTTCGAGATTTTCGTTCAGGGCGTTGAAATAAACGCGCAGATTATACTCAAATATCTGCCCGTTTCGGCGCTCTACATACTTTCGATGGCGATTGGCTATCTCGGACTTCGCTATATTGAGCTTTCGATTTCCTCGCCTATCTGCAATTCGTCGGGCGCGCTGGTCGCAATAATCTATTTCATAATCGGCGAAGCTCTCGCCGTCCCGCAGTATATTGCGGTTGTTCTGGTAAGTGCGGGCGTTATACTTCTCGGCTTCGTTGAAGCGCACGAGGACGAAGAGCTTCGCGCTTTAAGACAGGAAAAAGGAAACTACAAGTATGCAAAGAGCATCTGGGCGATAGCCATACCGCTTATTTACTGCCTGCTTGACGCGGCGGGAACGTTCGCGGACTCGGTAGTGCTTGAAACGCTTGATGAGGATTCTGCAAACGTGGCGTATGAGCTCACCTTCCTTTTGTGCGGCATAGCGGCGTTTGTTTTCGTCAAATTTATTAAAAAGCAGAAATTCCTGCCCAAGGCCGAAGGCCCGAAGTATGCAGGCGCGCTGTTCGAAACAGCGGGACAGTTCGCGTACATTTACGCGCTTGCCGACACCGAGCACGTTGCAATGTCGGCGCCGATAATCTCGGCGTACTGCCTGCTGTCGGTAATCTGGGGACGCATTTTCTTAAAGGAAAAGCTCTCGTGGAAGCATTACGCAACCATAGCACTGGCAATCAGCGGTATAGTGATTTTGGGAATTTACGACGGCTAACAGACAAAAAAATATCAGCCCCCTCTATGAGGGGGCTTTTAGTTAACTATACAAATTTGAGTTTGTCGGGGAGAAGTAGGATAGTACATAAGCCTCCCTTGTCAAAGGGAGGGGGACCGCCGTATGGCGGTGGTGGGATTCCTTTTTATTGTTATATCAAGCTTTCTTGAATCCCCTCGCCAGCGTTCGCTGGCCCTCTCCCCTTTAACAAGGGGCGCTGAATGCTCGCCGTCAATCGCATCGAAAAACTCCGATTTATATGTGCGGTAAAAAAGGACACGGAATGTTCCGTGTCCTTTTTATTTTGCCTTTTATTAAAGCGCGTTATTCGTCGCAACGATATCAACGCCCGTGCCGAGTATGTTCTCGATTACCTTGTCGCCGATTCTTACGGGCGCGGTAAGCGAAACCTTGTTGATTTCCTCCATGCAGTCAAAAAGCATTTCCTTCGGAATGGGAGATGCCGACTTTACGGGAACTACGGGAAGTTTTGCGCCCTCAACCTTAACGGTGGAGGTAAGCATTCTCTCGGGATGGGTGCATTCCTGACGGGCGTACTTGTCGCCTCTCGGGCAGGTGTTACCCGTTACGGAAATAACCTCGTTGTTATCGTCGAGCTCGACGGTTATTGCACAGCCTATCGGGCAGGAAACACAAATCAAATCTCTCTTTGTCATAATTTACGCCTCCTCTATTGTAACGGTAATAACGCCGTTTTCGGGCAAAGCCTTAATCGTGTCGAGCTTAATCGGAACGTATTCCATTTCACCGGGAGTCATCTTGTTTTTCTTTTTCGACGAGATGATTTCGTCACCGCATTTGACGACAAGTTTGACGTTTCTGAACACTTTACCGACTCTGAAATAGAGCTTTACATCCTTATCGGTAGCCTTGTTGATTCTCTGCGGAACGATATAGCGTACGCCGTTTTCGCCCTTGGTGGAGATATAGCCGCCGTATTCCTTTTCGCCCTTAATGAACTTCGCGGCGCCTTCGCCCGCTATCTGGCTTTCCTCGGTAACGTAGTCAACGAGGTCGTGCACCTGAAGCACGTTGCCGCAGGCAAATACGCCCTTACGTACCGTTTCGCGGTACTCGTCAACGACGGGGCCGTTTGTTACGGGGTCGAGGTCGATGCCCGAATTCTTGGAAAGCTCGTTTTCGGGGATAAGACCTACGGAAAGCATAAGCGTATCGCAGGGTATGTATTCCTCGGTGCCGAGTATGGGCTTGAGATTCTTGTCGACGTTGGCAACTGTTACGCCCTCAAGTCTGTCCTTGCCGTGAGTCTTAACGACTGTGCAGGAAAGACGAAGCGGAATGCCGAAGTCCTCAAGACACTGAACGATATTTCTCGTCAGACCGCCCGAATAAGGCATCAGCTCGCAGACTGCCTTGACCTTGGCGCCTTCAAGCGTCATACGGCGCGCCATAATAAGGCCGATATCTCCCGAGCCGAGGATTACAACCTCATGACCGGGCATATAACCGTCAAGGTTGACGTACTTCTGAGCCGTGCCCGCGGTCATAATACCCGACGCGCGGCAGCCCGCTATTGAAAGCGCGCCTCTCGGTCTTTCGCGGCAGCCCATGGCGAGCACGACAGCCTTAGCCTTAATCTGAAGCAGGCCGTCGAAGTTGTTGCACGCCGTTACAACGTTGTCCGCGGAAACGTCGAGAACCATTGTATCGACTCTTATATCGATATCCGTCTTATAGATTTCTTCAATAAATCTGTCGGCGTATTCGGGGCCCGAAAGCTCCTCGCCGAAATAGTGAAGACCGAATCCCGTGTGAATACACTGCTCAAGTATTCCGCCGAGAGTTTCGGCGCGCTCGAGTATGAGTATATCCTTGATGCCCTCTTCATAGGCTTTGAGCGCAGCCGCCATACCGGCAGGGCCTCCGCCGATTACTACCAGATCACATTCTCTCACTGCACTCACCTCACTTCGTTCTTTCGTAAATAATCTTCGACTCGCCGCCGAATTTCGTTATCTCATTCATATCAACGCCGAGCTCGCGCGCAAGGATTTCAACAACCTTGCTGCCGCAGAAGCCGCCCTGACATCTGCCCATACCGGCTCTTGTTCTTCTCTTGACGCCGTCAACGTCACGTGCGCCCGCAGGAGCGTGAATTGCGTCGATTATCTCGCCCTCGGTGATGGTCTCGCAGCGGCAGATAATTCTGCCGTAAGCGGGATTTTTCTTTATAAGCTCCTCACGCTCTGACTTTGTCATGTGTCTGAAGCGTACGGGAGCCTTTCGCGTCATGGTGTAATTTGCCTTTTCGGAAAGCTCAAGCTTCTCTTTGAGCAAATCCTTTACATACAATGCGATGGCGGGAGCGGCGGAAAGTCCGGGCGATTCAATACCCGCAACGTTGATAAAGCGCTCGCTCTGCGCCGACCAGTCAATGAGGAAGTCCTCGCTTGCAAGATGCGCTCTTACGCCCGCAAATGAGGTGATTGCACCCCTGAGATTAACCTCGGGTATGCTCTTCTGCGCTCTCTCGACTACGGTACTAAGTCCCTCGGGCGTAGTCTCGATGCTGTCCTTGCCGTCGGAAACGTCAAGCGCAGTCGGGCCGATAAGGATATTACCGTCAACAGAAGGCGTTACAAGCACGCCCTTGCCCATATAGTTGGGGCACTGGAAAACGGTGTGATCGGCAAGATAGCCGTAGGACTTATCCAGCAGGTAGTATTCGCCCTTACGGCTGATTACCTCAAAGCTGCTGTCGCCTATCATACGGGCAACCTCGTCGGTATGAGTACCGGCGGCATTGATTATGTAGGTCGCTTCAATATCGCCCGCAGTCGTGCCGAGCGTATAGAAGCCGCCGTTTTCGCTTATCGACTTAACCTCGCAGTTGCGTATGAACTCAACGCCGTTGGTAACCGCAACCTCGGTAGCCGCAATAGTCAGCTCGTACGGACATACTATGCCCGACGACGGACAGAAAAGAGCGCCGACAACATCATCGGAAATGTGCGGTTCAAGCTCCTTTGCCCTTGCGCCGTCAATGATTTCAAGACCCTCAACGCCGTTTGCAATACCTCTGTCGTAAAGCGTCTTGATTGTTTCCATTTCATTTTCGGAAAACGCGAGCACGACAGAGCCGTTGTTTCTGTACGGTACGTTCATTTCACCGCAAACCTTCGGCATAAGCGCCGTACCCTTGACATTGAGCTTTGCCTTCAGCGTTCCCGTTACGGCGTCAAAACCGCCGTGAACTATGGCGCTGTTCGCCTTCGTCGTTCCCATAGCAACGTCGTTTGCTCTCTCAAGCAGGGCTACGGAAATACTGTAAGCAGAAAGTTCCCTTGCAATCAGCGCGCCGCAGACGCCTGCGCCGACAATTGCAACGTCATATCTCATCAAAAACACCCCCAAAGTGTTAAATATGCTTAGATAATTTTAATCTATATCCTGTCCCGCAAAATCGTCCTTACCCTCAAAATCGACGATAACCATATCGCCGCCCGTGGAACGTGTTTGCGAGAAAAGCTTTTTGATTTTGTTGTTGAGAGTCAGGAACTGATCGCGCAACGGAAACGTGTCCGAATAGTAGGCATCGAAATCACGCGCGTAGCTACCGTCAAGCACGGCGGACACGCTGAACTTCGGCCGCGTTTTGAGCATACGGTTGTCGCGCTCGGAAACGGTCTTGTCCGTGTCGAGCATACTGACGGCGAACAGGCTGAACAGACCCGCCGCAAAAGCGAGTATAATCAGCAGCGCGCACAGACGCGTCGATACAAGCGGTTTTAACTTCTGAGTTTTTTCAACCTGAGCCATACTGTCTCCTAAAATCTGAAATATAAGAACGGATTAAAGCTGTCGCCGACAAGCGAAGCGGTTGATATAAGCAACGCCGCCAAGGTGAACAGCACGTAAATAATGTTAAGCAAGGCATTTGTAAACTTCCTGCCCTCAAACAGACGTGCGATATTGCGCCACACTCTCGCCCACGGCAGTGAGAATACAATGCCGAGTACGATTACGACAATATAGTTTATTATAACAGTCTTTTCGGTCAGCGAGGACAGACCGTTTCTCATTCCGAGAGCTGTGAAGAACTGGCGAAGTCTCGACATATCCTCGAAGTAGAAGAACGCCCAACCGACCATAATAACCATAAGCGAATAGATGCGGTTAATGACGGGCAGCTTCTTGAGCGCGTCGCCGATGTAGAGTTTCTCGAGCATGAGGAAGAAGAAATAGTAAAGTCCCCACAGTACATAGTTCCAGCTCGCTCCGTGCCAGAAGCCCGTCAGCACCCACACCAGAAGCATATTGAACGCCCAGTGCTTTCTGTTGCCGCCCAGCGGGATGTAAACATAATCTTTGAAGAACGACGACAGCGATATGTGCCAGCGCTTCCAGAAATCGTTTATTGATGTCGCGCAGTAGGGATAGTTGAAGTTCTCGGGGAAATCGAAGCCGAATATCTTGCCGAGGCCTATCGCCATATCGGAATAAGCCGAGAAGTCGAAATAAATCTGAATCGTAAACGCAAGTATGCCGACGAATGCGCCTAAGAAGGTCAGATTCGTCAGCTCGCCGCCGATAAGGCGTTTGCAAAGCTCGCCTGCATAATTTGCGATAATTGTCTTTTTGAGAAGGCCTACGCAGAAGCGTACTGCGCCCGAAGCCGCGCCCGTAAGGGTAACGGTACGCTCGGACAGCTGCCTGTCCACGTCGGAATAACGGACTATCGGGCCCGCGATAAGCTGCGGGAACATTGAAACGTACAGAAGAAGCTTGAAGAAGTTTTTCTGTACCGTAACCTTGCCGCGATAGACGTCAACAACGTATGTCAGCGCCTGGAAGGTATAGAACGAAATACCGATAGGAAGCGCAAGTCCCAGGGGCGTGATGTTGAGATTAAACAGTGAGTTCGCGTTGACCGTAAAGAAATCGGCATACTTGAACAGCGCCAGTGACGCGAGCGTGACGGTCGCCGTAACGAACACAAACAGCCTCGCAAGCCTCGTGCCCCTGAATTTGTCAATAAGAAGACCGCCGATATAATCGACAAGTACCGTCGCTATCAGCAGTGCAATATACTTAGGCTCTCCGTATGCGTAAAAAACGAGTGAAAAAATCAACAGCACGATATTTCGAACTGCAGTATTCTTCGTTATGAAATAGAAAAACAGACAGAGCGGTAAGAAAATATATAAAAATGTCAGGTTGGAAAATACCAATTCAAACGCTCCTAAATATGTTATATAAAGTATATCATAATTGTATAACTATATACAAGGGGTTTTGAAGCTTTTTTTGGAATTTTTGAGTACTAATTATTCACGAGTTCCTTTTTAAGGCGGTCGAGTATGCGTTTTTCAAGCCGCGAAATATAGCTTTGGGAAATGCCGAGCATATCGGCGACCTGCTTCTGGGTGTATTCGTGTTCGCAGTCTATGCCGAAGCGCAGGTTCATTATAGTCCTCTCCCTCTCGGGAAGGGCGTCAAGGGCGCGCAAAAGTGAGAGCTTTTCGTCTTCGTATTCAACGTTTCGGTTAATCTCGTCGGGCTCACTGCCCAGCACGTCCGAGAGCAACAGCTCGTTGCCGTCCCAGTCGGTATTGAGCGGCTCGTCGATTGAAATATCGGACTTGTGTACGTTGATTTTGCGAAGGTACATCAGTATCTCGTTTTCGATACAACGCGACGCGTAGGTTGCGAGTTTTATGTTCTTTTCGGGTCTGAAGGTATTGGCAGCCTTTATGAGTCCTATCGTGCCAATCGAGATAAGGTCGTCGACGGGCACGCCCGAGCTTTCAAACTTCTTGGCTATATAGACCACGAGGCGCAGATTGTGAACTATCAGATGCTCTCTCGCCGCTTCGTCGCCCTCGAGTATTCTCTTTAAGAACATTTCCTCCTGCTCCTTTGTCAGCGGCTCGGGCAGTGATTCGGGGCCGTTTATGTAATCAACCTCGGTGTCGAAAAGGATTGATCTGAGCTTTAAGAAAAGCTCCTTTATTTTCTGAGTTAACAAGTTTATTCCTCCCTGTTGAAATGTTCGCTGATAATTACGGGACAGTCGGGGTTTAAGGGACTTCTGCTCTCCGCCAAAAGCACGTTTCCGAAATTCACATTACCCACGGTCATTTCTTCAAGCTTAATCGCAGCGAGCAGAGACTGCGACGAAACCGTGCTGACGGGGATTAAGCGTATGCGCTCGAAATCCTTTGTGACACCCGCGGTCTGCTTTTCGGTCAGTGTGTACAGACTCTCCCCCGCCAGCTTTTCGGTAACGCTTTTGTCGGCTATTATCACCGCCTCGCCCGAAAAGCCGTCCGCAAGCGTGTTGCCCGTATCAACAAGCGCATTGACCGTCACGCTTTTCATACGGTGGGTGAGCGTGACGCTGACGGTCTTCTTCGGCGGCGAAATATGCCTTATAAATGCCGTTATCAGCCTTAAAACGAGATAGCACGCAGCCGACAGAATAATAAGCAGCTTGACGTCAATATCGAAGTAAACGACGAAATTGTTATAGAGCATTTTGTCGGGCTTTACGAAGAACCAGAGGGCAAGCATAAGTCCCGCGAAAATGAAATTAACCAGCAGAAACGCTGCCGTATATTTCAGAAAGCTCTTTATACTTTTCGGTCTGAATGCGACGAGCGTAATCACTGACAGCACCGCTATATTCAGCACCGCTCTGACAAAGCCGGGCAATGCGTCCGCAAAGATTATAAGCGAGTAAAGCGCGCCGATAAACGACGCCGCCAGCAGTCTCGGCGTTTTCACATCACAGTGCAGTATTCTGCGCGCGCCCGCCAGCAGCAGGCAGTTTATAAAAAGATTTGTAGCCAGCAGAACGTCAACATAAACCGTCATATTATCACCGCAAAAAAATAAACCCTTATGCCATTATAAAGGCTAAGGGTTTAATAATTTGTCATATTTGGTTTTAACGCTTTGTTTTTCTGAGATAATCCTCGAGTATGAGCACCGCGCTTACCGCGTCAACTACCGCCTTGCGCTTTGCGCCGCGTGTATCGGTCGCGTTCAGGATATTGTGGGCGCTGACGCTCGTCAGCCTCTCGTCCTGCATAAAAACGCAGATTCCGCTCTTTTCCTTAAGCGCGTCTGCAAATTCCCTGCACGCTTCAGCGCGGAAGCCCTCGCTGCCGTCCATATTCTTAGGCAGTCCGACGACTATTCTCTCAACCGAACGTTCAGCCGCAACAGCACAGATTTCGTCAATCAGCTTTTCGCGGTCGTCGGTTGTTATCACCTTGACGGGCGAAGCGAGCATTTCAAACTTGTCACAGACGGCAAGTCCCGTGCGCTTATCGCCGTAATCAACCGAAAGTATAACCATAGCTTAACCGCCGCCCTCGGGGTCGGGCGCAGGCTGGGTTTCGGGAGGCGGAGCCTGAGTTACGGGCTCGGTAGGCGCAGGCTCGGTCGCAGGAGGCGCCGCAGTGGTCTCGGGCGGCTTCGCCGTAGCGGGATCGGTCGGATTTGCGGGCTCGACTACAACATCGGGATTCGTCTCATCCTCGGGAACTCCGCAGCCGACGCAATAACCGGGCATATTGCGAGCCGAATACCATCCCATCGCCTTGCTCGCACAGTGGTCGGTTGCAAGAAGCCCCGACTGCGTGCAGTACGCCGCCTGCTTGACAAGCGAGGAATAAAGCTGGAAGTTCTTTGCAGAAAGTCCGGTGTGGATTCTCGTCATAACTTCCTTGAAAATACGGCCCGCGGGGTTCGCCTGAACGTATTTTGAAAGCGTCTTGGGCTGGTCGCAGCCGTACCATACAGCCGCTACGTAATAGGGTGTGCCGCCGATGAACCAGCGGTCCTTGTCGTCCGTAGTCGTACCTGTCTTGGCAAAGGTCTGGAAGCCGGGTATGCCGTAAAGGCGGCCGGTCGAGCTGTGCGCCGCGTCGGTAACGACGGTCTGAAGCAGCTTGTTCATTACGTCGGCGGTGTCAACCGACATAATCTGCTCGCCCTCATCGTTTTCGTCGTGCTGGAAGTATATCTTGGAGCCGTTGGCATTTGTGACCTTGTAGTAAGCGTAAGGCTTGAAATACTTGCCGCCGTTGCCGAAGGTTGCGAACGCCGCCGCCATCTCAACGGTATTGACGCCCTTTGTAAGACCGCCGACCGCAAGAGGCGCATACGCCATATCGTTTTCAACAAGAGTGTTCAGATGGAATTTTTCCTTACCGAATTTCCAGCAGCGCGATACGCCCATCTGACGGACGAGCTGTGCGGGAACGGTATTGTAGGAAACCGCCAGTGCAAGCTGAACGGAAATATGGCTGTCGGGCGAACCGTAGTCGCCGCCGTCGTTGTGCGGCCAGAGCTTGCCGCCGACCGTAAAGCCGTAGTTGGTGACCTGAGTGCCCCAGGTTACGAACTTGTCCTCAATGGCGGGCGTGTAAACCGTAAGCGGTTTGATTGACGAACCGGGCTGACGGTTTGAAAGCGCGCGGTTAAGACCTCTGTTCTCGGTCTTTTCGCCCGTGCCGCCTACAATGGCAACTATTCTGCCCGTGTAGTCCATAATCGTCATCGCGGACTGTGCGTCCGGCACATTGGCGTTATATTCGGGCATTGAAATACGGTTAACGTAAACGTTTTCAAGCTCTGCCTGAATTTTCTGATCAACCGCGGCGTAAATTCTCAGACCGCCGCTGTAAATGAGCTTGGATGCCTGTGAACGCGTATAGCCCTGATCGACAAGGTCGGAGATTACGCTTGAAATAACGTAGTCAACGTAATAGCTCTGGATAACCTTTTCCTGAGCCGCGGAAGGTGTTTCGGAATTGCCGCTGGGGACATACTTGTCGGAGTTGGTGAGAATCAGCTCGTAATTCTTGGCCTCTTCGTACTCCTCGTCGCTTATGTCACCCGCAAGGTGCATATAGTAAAGACAGTCGATTGTACGCTTCTGGCTGTCCTCAAAATGCTTGAGCGGATTGAATTTCGTGGGATTCTTGGTGATGCCCGCAATACAGGCACACTCGGTATAGTTAAGCTCGTCAAGCTGCTTGCCGAAATACTTCTCTGCGGCAGTCTTTACGCCGTAGCAGCCATTGCCTAAATAAACGGTGTTGAGATAAGCTTCAAGGATAGTAGCCTTTGATGCGTTCTTTTCAAGATTGAGCGCGTTGAGTATCTCGTAGAACTTACGGTTGATGGTATAGCCGTTCTCACCCGTAAGGTTTTTGATAAGTTGCTGAGTCAGCGTCGAGCCGCCGCCGCTCTTACCGAAGGAAAGAACGGACTTGAACGTACGTATCCAGTCAACGCCTCCGTGGCTTTCGAAACGCTTGTCCTCAAGGTCAATATATGCCTTCTGCAGCTTTTCGGGAATGTCGTCAAGGCTTACCCACACTCGGTTCTGCTCGCCGTGAAGTCGCGTGAGCTCCTCGAACTCATTGTTCTCGTTATATGCGTAAATGATAGTGGTCTGAGCCTGATTTTCCTTGTATTCCTCAATATTCATCTGGGCTTCGCCGTTGACGTAGTCCGAGCAGAACTTAAGATAATAACCCGCAACTATGCATACGCAGAGCGCAGCAACAAAGACCAGCGATAAAACGACGGTCAGGAACTTGCGAAGCTTCGGATTCATCGGCTTCTTATTCTTTTTCGGCTTTTTTTCCTTATTCTTTTTCGGCTTATTAACCTTAAGCTTGGGGAGCTTTACAGCCATAAAGAATACCTCCGTTAGCGGGAATAAATTTTCTCAAATAGTTATTATATCACAATAATATTATTTTTACAATATATTGTCGTTTAATTTCTTAAGAACAGCTCCTCAAGCAGAGCTTTTGCGTCGTTCTTGTCAAACGAGCCGGGAGTGTTTGTGAAGTTTTTTACATTCTGCCACGGCTCCGTGAACTGTTCAATCTGCTCGGCGGTCATTGATATTTTACTAGTATCGACAAGCGCATTTATAATGCTTTCGAACTCGAAAATGCTCACGCCCAGCCCCGAGAGAAAATGCGTGGCTTCGGCGTTTCTGAACTCAAGAGCGCGTCTGACAAACGCGGGCAAAAACGCGCCGCAGGCGAAGCCGTGAGGCATACCGTAATTCTCGGTCAGCACGTAACCGACGGTGTGCGGGAAGCAGGTGCCCGTGATATTGAGCGCCATACCCGCGTAAAGCGAAGCGTAATAAAGCTCGTCGCGCATGGCATCGGTCGGCAGTGCGGAATTCTCATAAAAGAACTTGAGCCCGTCCCAGATAACGGGAATTGCCGCCTTGGCAAACTCTCGCGAAATACTGTCAGCCTTATTCGAAAACAGGCTCTCAACCGCGTGCGAAAACGCGTCAACCGCCGTAGAAACGGTGAAATGATACGGAACGGAATAGGTGTAAGTCGGGTCGGCAAATGCAACCTTGGCGTAGTAGTTGTCGCCCGAAACGCTTTCCTTTTTGCCGTCGCATTTCGTCAGCACGCTGACACCCGTAACCTCGCTGCCCGTGCCTGCGGTAGTGCCGATAAGAATAACGGGCAACGGCGGAAGCATAAGCGGCTGAGTGTAGATATCGTCGGCTTCAAGATGCTTGTTGGAAGCATAGACCGCCGCAGCCTTCGCCGCGTCAAGCTGACTGCCGCCGCCGATACCGACTATAAATTCTGCAGAATAATCCCTTGCCGCCTTGCCTGCGGCAACGCAGTCCTCGGTTTTCGGATTCTGAGTAATCGTATCAAATACGCCGTAGGTAATTTCAAGCTCGTCAAGCACTGCTTTAAGGTCCGTCAGCGCACCGCTTAATCTTGCGGAGCCTTCGCCGCAGACTATAAGACAGCTTCTGCCGTAGTAGCTGAATATTTCCTTATGGTTTTTCACTGCTCCCTTGCCGCCTATCACGCGGACGGGCATATTGAAATTAAAATCCATATCAGTACTCCCCTGCAGCCTTTTTCTCAAAGTAGTCCGAAGTGGTCGGAATCACGAAATTGATTGCCTTTTCAAGCACCTCAAAGGTCGATTCGGTAACCGTCTCACACTCGCCGTCAACGTTGACCGAAGCGGGCTTTTTCGAGATAATCTGCATCTTCTTGCCCCTTACGAACTGGGTGTAGGGCCATGAAAGATGCTCGCCGCGCTTGTATTCGTTGACAAGTGTCGCAAGCTTGATTCTTCCGAATTCCTTGCGTACAAGTATGCAGTCAAGAAGGCCGTCGTCAAGTATCGCCTTGGGCGCGCCCATATAGCCGCCGCCGTACCAGCGTGAATTTGCGCAAAGGGCAAAAATCGTCTTGCCCTCATAGATAACCTTGTCGTCAACCTTTACGGTGAAGTCACCGCCGAAGCGGCGCATCATGCAGTGAAACAGAGCAACCGTATATGCGAACTCGCCGTTGACGCCGGGTATCTTTTTCATATTTGCCTGATCCGCGCAGACCTCGGCATCAAAGCCCATGGAACACTGGCTGATGGCAACCTTGTCGCCCGCCTTAATCAAGTCGAACTGAGTAATTGTGCCGTTGACCTGAGCGTCAATGTCCTGAAGCTTCTCGCGGTCGCCGAGTATTCTCGCGAAATCGTTGCCCGAGCCGAGCGGGATTATACCGACGTTTGCATTTTTGTATTTATACGCGCCGTTGATAACCTCCCAGAGCGTGCCGTCGCCGCCGCAGGCGAAAAACGTAATGTCCTCGCCCGTGTAGGCAAGCTTTTCGGTATACTGTTTCGCGTCTCCGCCGAATTTAGTCAGATACAGCTCGGCGTCAAGCTCGGGATGTGCGGCAAGATAAGCCTCAACCTTCGGGATAAATTCCTTTGCTGTCTTGCCCTTTCCGGCTGCAGAATTAAGAATAAAAACGTATTTCATTTTCATTTCCCCCTATTTGAAATACATATAAAGCTGGCACTTTATCATGCCGTTGTAAAGCTTGCGTCTCTTGTCCGCCTTGCGTCCGAAATACTCCTCGAAGTCCTCCTGCGGATTGATAATCGAGTAGCTGAAGCCGTGACGCTGCTCGAACACCCTTCCGAGCGTTTTTATAAGCTCGCAGACCTCTTTATCGGTGAGCATTCTCTCGCCGTACGGCGGATTGCAGATTACCGTTCCCCTATCGGTGACGGGCGAAAAGTCCTTGACGTCCGCACGCTTTAAGTCTATGTAATCGCTCACGCCCGCACGCACGGCGTTCTGCCTTGCGATTTCAAGCGCGCCCTTATCAATATCGGAGCCGTAAGCGTGGAAATCGCTTTCGGTTATGACGAGGGATTTTGCCCTCTCTCTTTCCTCGTCGAAGACTTTGCTGTCAATCTGTTCAAAGCGTTCCGCCGAGAAATTGCGGTTGACGCCGGGCGCTATGTTGTGAACGAGCATCGCGCCCTCAATGAGTATCGTGCCCGAGCCGCACATAGGGTCGTAGAGCGTGTGATACGGGCGAAGCCGTGAAAGGCTGCACATAGCCGCCGCAAGAGTTTCCTTCAGGGGCGCGTCGTTCGCCACGGGACGGTAACCGCGCTTGTGCAGTCCGTTGCCCGTTGTATCTATGAGCAGATGCACCTGATTTTTGATTATCGAAAACTCAATCTGATGCTTTGCGCCCGTTTCCTCAAACCAGTCGGTATGATAGACAGCTTTAAGCCTTTCGACAACCGCCTTCTTGATAATCGCCTGACAGTCGCGCACGCTGAACAGATCGGAATTCACCGAATAGCCCTTGACGGGAAATTCGTCGTATTTTGTCAGCCACTGCTCCCATTCCAGAGCCTTCGTTCCCTGAAACAAATCCTCGAACGAGTGAGCCTCAAACGAGCCGACATCGATATATATTCTCTCGCTGTAACGAGAGCCGATATTGGCTCTGGCTAAAATATTTTCGTCGCCCTCAAAGAACACTCTGCCGTTTTCGGCAAGCACATTTTCGGCGTCCATTTTCTTTAATTCGTCGCTGACGAGGCCTTCGAGACCGAAGATGCACGGCGCGACCATTTTAATCTTCATATTACACGTTCTCCGTTGCCGCTTTTTCAACGGCAAGCGCCTTATTGTAAAGCTTCATATACTCCTCAAAGCCTTTTACATCGGCTTCGTCGGGTTCAACGGTCGCGCTTTCGGCGTTTGCGAAAACTCTGTTTTCAAGATAGCTGTCAAGGGTTTCGCCTTCACACTTATTAAGCATATACGCCGCGAGTATAGCCATACCCCACGGGCCGCCCTCGCCCGCGGTTTTCATAACCGTAACCTTTGTATTGAGAGCGGCGGCGGTTATTTTTGCGCCTACGCCCTCGGTCTTGTAAATTCCGCCGTGTCCCGAAATGCTCTCGAGCGAAACGCCCTCATTCTTAAATAGTAAATCGTTGCCGTTTTTAAGCGCGGCAAAGGCGGAATAAAGCTCGTTTCTCATAAAGTTTGCGAGATTGAATTTTGCGTCGGGAGTTCTGAGCATAAGCGGTCTGCCCTCGGTAAGGTCCGAAACGGGCTCGCCCGAAATATAGTTGAACGAAACCACACCGCCGCAATCCTTGTCACCCTCAAGCGCCTTGAAATAGAGCAGGTCATAAAGCTTTGACTTCGGAATATCTGCGCCCGCTTCGCCGAGCACCTCGCCGAAAATCTTAACCCACGCGTCAATGTCGCCCGTGCAGTTGTTGCAGTGTACCATCGCAACGGGCTTGCCCGCAGGAGTGGTGACCATATCTATCTGAGTATATACGCGGCTTAACGCCTTTTCGAGTACAACCATTGAAAAGATGCTCGTGCCCGCGGAAACGTTGCCCGTTCTCACCTTAATACTGTTCGTGGCAACCATGCCCGTGCCCGCATCACCCTCGGGAGGACAAAGCGGAATACCGGCTTTCAGGTCGCCGTCGGGGTCGAGAAGCTTCGCGCCAGCTTCGGTGAGTGAGCCTGCGTTATCACCCGCGACAAGTACCTTCGGGAAAAGCGTTCTCATATCGAAATCGTAACCCTTTTCGGTTGCGAGCCAGTCGAATTTCGCCATCATTTCGGTATCGTAATTATTTGTATTTGAGTCAATCGGGAACATACCGCTTGCCTCGCCTACGCCCGCGACGAATTCGCCCGTCAGAAGCAGGTGAATATACACCGCGAGGGTGGAAAGTCTTTTAAGGCGCGGAAGATGCTCCTCTTTGTTCAGTATTGCCTGATAGAGGTGCGAAACGCTCCAGCGCTGCGGAATGTTGAAGCCGAGCTCGCGCGTCAGTATCGCGCTCGATTCGGCGGTGATTGTATTTCTCCACGTGCGGAAGGGAACGAGCAATTCGTTGTTTTCGTCAAGCGCGACGTAGCCGTGCATCATCGCCGAAATGCCCATAGAGCCGACCTCGCTGAGGGTTACGCCGAACTTGTCCGCGACGTCCTTTTTAAGCTCCTTGTAGCAGGTTTTAAGTCCCGTGAAAATGTCGTCAAGGCTGTATGTCCACACGCCGTTTTCAAATCTGTTTTCCCAGGTATAGCTGCCCGAGGCTATCGGGTTTGACTGCTCGTCTATGAGCACCGCCTTGATGCGCGTCGAGCCGAATTCAATGCCTAAGCTTGTTTTCTTAAAATCCATAATTACACCTCATATAACGTAAAATCCTAATATACCCGAAACAATTCCTATCGCCGCGCCCGCAAGCACGTCCGACGGATAATGCACGCCGCCGATAACCCGCAGAAGCGCCATTACAACTCCGATAACAAAGAACGGAACCGATGCGCCCGCGCCGAAGACGTACATAAAGGTCATCGCTATAACAAACACCGAGAAAATGTGGCGGCTGGGCATCGACTCACCCTGCTTTTCCTTGACGAGAAGCGGCCTGAATTCAAGCGCCTCGTACGGTCTCGGACGGTCGATAACCTTCCGCAGTCCGCTGACGAAAACGAACATACTGCCCGGTACAATCAGCGCGCGCCAGAAATGCTCTCGGCTGAAAATCAGCACATACAGCATCAGCGCGGGATAGGCGACGTAAACCAGCCCCGTAAGCGCGAGGTTGAGAAGCCGCACAAACTGCACCGTCTGTTTGTTCTTTCGGAACGGTCTGCTTATTTTTCTGTATAAATCCCGGTTCATAGCTCTCTCCCCAAATTACTCTTAACTTTTAGTATATATTAAAATTAATATACTTTCAATCTATTTTTGTGCTTTTGTTTGACAATTTTCGATTTTAATATATACTATATATAGCATTGTGAGGATTGGAGATGTCAAAATGAAGCAATATTCCCCCAACAACAACTATTCCGTTCGCAATCCGCAGAACAAGCAGCAGCAAAAAGAAAAAAGGAATTTTCTTATCATTGTTGCCTGCCTTCTCGCGATACTTGTAATTGCGGGCGTGGCGATGATAGTCAAGCACAGTAACGATAAGAAAAACGCCCAACCCGTTGACAATACCGTTTCGCAGACTGCGGTCGAAACCGTAAGCGATGAGCCTACGAGCGAAGAGGCTGAAACCGAAGAAGCTTCGACCGAAAGCACGACGGCAAAGGCGCTTGAATTCGAGGTTACCGACTACTCGGCTACAATGTACGCCAACGAGGAGTTGAACGTCAGAAGCTCACCCGACGCGAGCGTCAGCGACAATATAATCGGCAAGTTTGAAAAGGACGACGAGGTTACCGTAACAGGCAAATGCTCCAACGGCTGGCTCAGAGTTGACTACAAGGGCAAGGCGGGCTACTGCTCGGGTAATACGAAATACCTGCGGAGCGAAAACGAAACCGCCGCAGCACCCCAGAACACGAACACCGACACAAATAAAAGCAGTCCGTACTATATTACGGTCAACCGCACGCAGAATCTTGTCATAATTTACGGCAAGGACGAAAACGGCAATCACACAAAGCCGATCAAGGCCATGGTCTGCTCGGTAGGTCTTAACGGCAAGACAGAGCTTGGCACCTTCCGGATAGGCGCTCAGCAGGGCAAGCCCGCAAGAAGCAGATGGCGTCAACTCACGGGCGGAGTTTACGGTCAGTACATTTCGAGATTTAACGGCAGCATACTTTTCCACTCCGTTCCGTATTTTTCGCAGTCACCGTCCAACCTCGAATATGAGGAGTACAACAAGCTCGGACAGGCTGCTTCTGCAGGCTGTGTAAGGCTTTGCGTGGCGGACGCAAAATGGATTTACGAAAACTGTCCCGACGGCACAACCGTCAAGGTTTACGACAGCTCGGCCGCAGAACCGCTCGGCAAACCCACACCGATTAAAATCGACGTCAACGATTCGCGCAGGGGCTGGGATCCGACCGACCCCGACCCGAACAATCCGTGGTAAGGATTGAGTTATGATTGCCTGCGGCAAGTTATGAGTTATGAGTTATGATTGCTTCGCAAGTTATGAGTTGATAAATCGGAGTTTATCTGGCAGGAAGCCTGATATGGCACCAGCCTCCCTTGTCAAAGGGAGGGGGACCGCCGTACGGC
>JAUMVO010000014.1 GCA_030530095.1 Clostridiaceae bacterium | reverse complement strand
GCATCAAAGGCATCGACAGCACCATCACCGTTGAGGTCAGCTTTGGCGGACTGTGCTTCGGTCATAGTTACCTCGCCTGCAGAGGCAGAAATAATAAATGCTATATCGTTTATATCCTCAACGCCGTCCTCGTTGATATCGTAAATTCCTGCTTCTCTGAATACTGCCGTAACGGTTACATCGGAAGCGGGCATTGTGAAGGTATCGCTGTTTACCGTAACCTTGTCGCCGTTTTTGTCGGTAACAGTATAGTAAGCCAAAGTCATACCGGTATCGGGAGAGGCGGTAAGTGCTACGGTTTCGCCCTTAGCAGCAGTAGTTTTGTCTGCCTGTACCGTACCGTCTGTGCTGTCTGCAACAACGATATTATAAGTTTTTACGGTAAAATAACCATCCTGAACCTTCGCCATTGATATGCCGACGTTTGCACTGTTATAAGCCGTTCCGGTTCCGCCTACGAGTTTGTCGCAGTTGACAAACATATCGGTACCATCGCCTTTTGTCCAAGCCGCATCGGCACTTGAAACATAAATAGTTTCAAGATTGGTACAGTCATAGAACATATACTTGGCGTTGGAAAAGGCAGAAGCGTCAAAGCTGCTTAAATCAATTGACGAGAGAGAGGAACAGTTTCTGAAAATACTTACTATTCGTTCAACCTTTGCGGTGTCAAAGCTTGTTAAGTCAAGTGAGGTAAGACCTGTACAGTTACCAAACATAACGCCCATATCGGTAACATTTGAGGTATCAAAGCCGGTTAAATCAAGTTCTGTTAATGAACTGCACTCATTAAACATATGGTCCATCGATGTGACATTTGATGTGTCAAAGTTACTTACATCAAGCTCTTTTACGGTTCTGCAATTACTAAACATATATGACATATCGGTAACTTTTGAAGTGTCAAAATGGCTTATATCAAATGTATCGATCTGTACATTAGTCTGACAACCGTAAAACATATAGCTCATATCTGTAACCTGTGAGGTATTTAAATACTCAAGACCTTGAATGTCAATAATATTATAACACTCATTAAACCAATATGCCGTACTCAAGGGTCTCGCCTGTGCGAAAGAAGGTTCAAACACTATATGCTTCATATCAAATCTGTAACTGTTCCAACCCATGGTTGTGCCTGTATGTTCAACATCCCATGTGTTTGATGAATAATTATAATTTGCATCATACTTAAATGTCAGCGTTTGGGAATCGCTGTCATAAACTGCATAAGCTCTCAGCTCTGAAAAGATTACACTGACAGTAACATCCGAATCGGGCATAGTAAATGAATAGCTGTCATCAAAGCCAATGGTATTACCCTTTGCATCTTTAATTGAAACAGACTTGATACCGTAACCTTCATCAGGCGTAATGCTTAATGTTACAATATCCTGATAATTTGCAGCGAGTAAACCCGTAACCGAGCCATGCTCAGCAGAATATGTAACGGTATAATCAACCTTTGCAAAAGCAGCATTCACCGTAACATTTGAGTCAGGCATAATAAAGCCGTCCTGATTTGCTTCGACAGTATTACCGTTTGAATCCTTAACTGTCAATTCTGAAAGCTCATAGCCTGTATTAGGAGTCAGTGTAAGTGAAATATTATCACCGTAATTTGCAGTAGTGACGCCGGACACCGATCCGTTCTGAGCTTCATAGCTTATTGAATAATCAGTTTTCTTAAATGAAGCACTGACAGTTATATCATCCTGCGGCATAGTTATGAAATAATCAGCAGAAATATCGACTGAATTGTCCTTACTGTCCTTAACAGTCAGACTGTCAAGCTCATATCCTTTTGCAGGTGTGACAGTAAGCTGAACTGTATCACCCTCATCAGCCCTTTGCACTCCGCTGACAGTTCCGTTAGTCATATCCAAATAAGTAATTCTGTAATAATCCCTTACAAACTCTGCGCTGACGGTAACATCCGAAGCAGGCATATTGAACTTATAATCTTCGGTAACACTCACTTCGTTTCCTTCGCTGTCCGTAACAGTCAGCGATTTAAGCTTATAAGCCTCATCAGGCGTAACGGTAAGCTCAATCAAATCGCCGAGGTGAGCTGTTGCAACACCTGTTACAGAGCCGTTCTGAGCGTCGGCATAGCTAATGCTGTAATCTATAAGTCCGAATTCAGCCGTAACGGTAATATCGGAAGCAGGCATTACAAACTGATTACCTGTAATTTCGGTAACCTCGCCGTTAGCAGCTGTATAATACATCCTTTTCAGTTCGTTATTAGTATACGGATTAACCGTAACGCTGACGGTTGCTCCTGCAGGTGCATCGGCAGGCAGTTCAATAGTACCCTCGCCCGAAGCTACCTCATAACCGATTGAATAAATCCTGCTGAATTCGGCGGTTACTATAACATCTCTGTCAGGCATAACAAAGGTACCGTCGGTAACTGTAATGTTATTCTTCTTTGTATCTCTTACAACATAGTTTTTAAGTCCGTATCCTGAATCAGCAGTATTTGTAAGCTTAACTACTGCGCCCGTATGAACTGTTTCATAATTAGCGGTAACAGTGCCGTGAGCTGACTGAATAATTGTAATATCGTGTATTTTCGAGTCAAGGTCGCCTACAAAGGTTGCATTGACAGAGCTGCCGAATTTTTCCTGATATCTTGAAAGATACTGACTGTAAACATGTACGACAGTCTGCTTTGAGGGAAGAAGCTCATCAGCGGTATTGCTCCACGTCAAGCTGTCGGGGTCGGCAAAGCTGTATATCTCAGTCGGCTGAGTGCCGTAGAAAGCGCCGCCTGAAATGCTTGTAACCGACGCAGGAATATCAATGTAATCTATTGTGCCGATATAAGCAAAAGCGTTATTTCCGATTTCATTAAGGGATTCGGACATTTTGATATTATTTACAGAAATATCATTAAGGAAAGCACATCTGCCGACGGATGTTACGCTGTCGGACATTTGAACGTCCGTAACCTTGCTGAGTCCCATAAATGCAAAATCGCCTATATATGTAATACCTTCATCAATTACTATATACTCGCATTCATCCTTATAAGCATAATACTGCAAGCCGTTGTTCAGTCTTTCATCAGCTTCCTCTGCAGTAAAATCAAACATAGGTCCGCTGCCGAAAACCGTAAGAGTTTTTGTCGGCTCATCATATCTCCAGTAAGCGTCGGCACCGCACTGATTGGGTGCAATCGTGCCGAATACCGCATTAAGAGTTACATTGCCCTGCGGCATAATAAAGGAATTTCCGTTTAATGCTATATCTGTGTCGCCCTGCTTAACGGTCAGTTTATTAAGATAGCAGCCGTCATTAACGGAATACTCAAAATTAACTGTTTCACCCGGCAAAGCTACGGTATGGTCGGCAGTCAAAGTACCTCCCTCGTTACAGGAAGCAGTTACGGTGAAAATATCCTTACCTTTTTCAAGGAATTTTGATACAGGCAGGTCATCAAGTACGGCGCTCGCAAGGAAACCGCCATCCTCCTCGGTAACAGTAGCCTCGGAAATACAGATGTGGTCCGAATCGTTTTTGCACACTACATAAACATAGCCCTCAGGCGTTCCGCTTTCGGTAGTTAAATCCCATGTAATATTCTTGAAATTATAATTGTGTCCGAGAGCAGGAATCACGGCTCCTCTCTCAAGAACCTCGCCGCAGGCGTTACAAACAGTAGCATCCTCAACGCCGTCCGATTCGCAGGTTGCAGGTATGCTGTCAACATGAACTACATCCTGGTGAAAAGCAGTAACGGTTTCACTTTTTTCGTAGCCGCACTCAGTACAAAGCTGTGCTTCAACACCGTCCGTCGTACAGGTAGGTGCGACAGTATAAAACGTTTCGCCGTAGGTGTGCGCCGTTTTTTCGTAAGTGAGGTTTATTACACCCTCCTGCTGTATATTGTCAAGACTTCTGTCAGCGCTGACAAAATGATAATGTCCTTCAGCGTCGCCTGTGTTAATATCACTCTCAACAGGAATGCTGCCGCCACGATTTACGAGAATATTCTTGTCGGCTATACCCATTTCCTGCGGATATTTCAGCGTAACATCAACGGTAGAGCTGCCCCACTGAGCATAAAGAGTAACTGTACCGTCTCTTTCGCTCGTAAGATTCTTTGCATAACCCATATCGGTAATAGCAGTGCCGCTGCCGTCAGCCTTGGTATTCCAGCCGACAAAGCCCCAGCCGTTTCTCGTAAAGCCGCAACTTCTGAGCTGAACATCCTTATCATAGGTTGCAGCTGTACTTTCCATCTCTCCCGTTGCATCCGATGCATTTGCATTATACTCAATTGTATAGTTATTAGGCGCAGTTGTTGCGGTTATTACCGCATTTCCGTCACCTAAAGTATAAAAATACTGACCGTAATAGCCGTAGTGCTCCAACTCACCTGCGCCGCTGGAGGTAACGCTGTTCAGGTAGTACCCTTCGGGTATATCGTCCTCTTTAAAGAAAACTGCAATAGAATCACCGATGTTGCCTGTGAAGGATTTATATAAGTCTGCATTGAGATAAACATTAAGACCTCTTCTGAACTTTAATTCAACATTTCCCGGATTAAACTGCTGAGTTCCGGTATATCTCCGTATTCCGGAAGTATCTACAAAACTAGTAAAAGGATCGCCGTTCTTCACCCATTTGCTATAATTACCGCAATATAAGTTAAGACCGATATTATGATCAACACCTGCAGTACTTGTCAGTTTGAAAACTCCGTATTTTCCTGCCTGATGCGAAAACTCAATCTTATCCATACCCGAATAGTCAGGTGATATTGCACTAAGCCAGACATCCTTGCCCGAGGCTATAGCCCCTGAATGATTGACAGACTTTATCCAATTGTCGAAAGGCACATTGTACTGGTTAACGGCAAGAGCATAGATATTGCCTGACAAAGTATTGCCGATTTCATTTCCCTGCATTAAACGCAAATCAGAAGTGAGCGACACGGGATATGTATTGTTGTAAGGATCCTTTGTATATAGCTTTAATTTTTCTATTCTGGGAGGTTCGGGATAAATATAAATATCCTTATTGTAATCACTGGTACGAATAGTAAAAGCTTTGCTGCAAACTGTATAACCGTTAATTCTGATACGAACATTTCCTTTCCATTCACGAGGCATGACCAAGCCGAAATCTGTTTCGAGCTTCATAACAGGAAACAATGTATCGGAAGTATATGTTTTTGAAAAAGTATCTCCATAGTCGTCAATGTCTGACATTATATCCCATTTAACGGCATCATTGCTTCCGTCGCCAATAGAGAAGTACGCCGAATTCCATAAGTCAGCGTCATCAACCGTTTGAATATAAATATCATAAGTATATGTTTCGTTAAAGCTTATATCCGACGGAACAGACGGCACACCTTCGTCCGTTTCAGCCGCCGTAACGGGCAGTACAGAAACCGGCACAATACCGATAATCATAATTACAGACAGTAAAACCGCCAAAGCCTTTTTCAATGTTTTCATAAAATACCTCCTGTGACATAAAACTGAAAACAAAAATTCTAATAAATCCATAAATTAATTGCTATTAGGCATCACCGCAACAAGCAGCAGAGAAATCGTGCGTGTAACAGTTCTTGTCATATATTTACCTCTCTTTTTATGACAGTACATAATTATAATATTATACTATGATGTCCAACAAATGTCCATAAGGAACAAAACATTTTGATAATAAAAAGATAGTTATGCTGAACACTATTTTCGTTTTCGTTGTTAAGTATATCATCCGATGTGTAACAAATAGGTGACAAAACTAAAAACAAAAACTACATAATGCAACAGAGTCACCCTCCAAGTGTAAAAACATTTGGAGGGATTTTTTTATTTAAAAACCGCATATTTTGCCATATTTTTGTACTTATTATGGAAGGGCTTTTTTTCTTTTTCAAAAAAGATTTACAAAAAATTCATATCAAAAAAGGTTGTAAAACGCCCTAAAAAAGGCATTAGGGTGAGAGGACTTTTTAAAAAGATACCCCCCGTTTTTGCCCTGAATACTCCTATACAAGTGAGAAGAATAATCGCACTTCAAAAATAATTTGCATATTTTTTATTCAAAAACCTAATAATTTTCCAGATTTTTGTCCGTTAGGTGAAAGGTATTTTTTTCAAAAAGCCGATATTTTTCGCTTCCCGTTGTTATTAAGTGAGAGATATTTTTCAAGAAGGGTTGTAAAACGGCAATTTTTTGTCCGTTATATGGAAGGGCTTTTTCTCATTCAAAAAAACATTTACAAAAAGTTCATATCTAAAAAGCTAATAAAACGCTCGAAAAAAGGCATTAGGGTGAGAGAGTTTTTAAAAATTATTTTTCAAAAAAGCGTCATATTTTCGCCGATTTTTGTCCGTTATATGGAAGTGTTAAATAAAAAATATAACAATTATTTTAAACAAAAACTGCATAATTTGCCTGATTTTTGTCCGTTATATGGAAGGGCTTTTTTCTCATTCAAAAAAATATTTACAAAAAGTTCATATATAAAAACCTTGTAAAATGGCCCTTTTCCTGGCTATAGGTGAGAGGACTTTTTAAAAAAGTTTTGGTTAAAACTATAAAAAATTCGCTAATAGCTTATTGAGAGATTTTTTAAAAAAAACCTTGTAAAATGACAATTTTTTGTCCGTTAAGTGAAAGGAGTTTTTAAAAAGATAAAAAATATTATCAAAAAAGGTTGTAAAATCCCAATCCCGTTGTTATTAGATGAAGGGATTGTTTACATAGATATTTTCACTTGCAAGGAGTGATGTTAAGAAAGCTTTAACCGACAATTAAATAGCCGTTGCAGACTAAAAAGTCAAACGAGCGACACGGACGAAAGCGCCATAACGGATAACATCCAGAGCGATAAATTTCGGTCCGGTTACCGAGAGGAATTGCCATGACCTTGATGAGTATTACTGTCAGCGGAAGCAATCTTTTAATCTTGAGAAAGGAGTTTTTATGTACAAAAATGTTGATTTCAACGGCAACTATTTCCTCCTGCCGAACAACATATTCAAGGAGAAAATGAAGCCAAGAGAGTTCATCGTTTACAGTTATCTTAAACGCTGTGCCGATCAGAAATATCAGTGCTTTCCCTCAAGAAAGAACATATCCGAGAACTGCTGTATATCATTACCGACAGTAGATATCGCTCTGAAAAATCTTGAGAACAGCGGATATATTATGATCACTCACCGCCGTGACTGCAGTAACGGTAATATGCTATCGCACCT
The DNA here is from genome assembly GCA_030530095.1 of Clostridiaceae bacterium. Taxonomy (GTDB): domain Bacteria; phylum Bacillota; class Clostridia; order Oscillospirales; family Acutalibacteraceae; genus Fimenecus. The sequence goes on along the minus strand of JAUMVO010000014.1, from coordinate 34,275 downwards.
GTACACTGTACAGAAAATCTGACAACCTCCCGTAAAGAAATCTGGCACAAACAATCATAAAAGCCTTCCGCAGTTTTTCGCCGTTTTACCTTAAGACAGCAAACTAACCGCCAAGAACCTGAAAACGCCTTTTAACCGCCTTAAAACCGCCTGTGCGGCAAAGCACGAAGCCTCCGGAGATTTACATTCAGTTCACCTCTTTCAGTAATAACTCTCTTTAAGAGAGTCCAAGCATCGCCTGTAGGCGTCTTGTTTCGGACAAGCCGAAAGAACGGGCAGAAGCCCGAACCCACTTCAACAACGGATAAGGATGTGATAACTATGCCAAAGGAAACAAAAAGCGAAAGATTTACCATTCACTTTACTCCCTCGGATAAACAAACAATCACCTCAAAGGCAAGGCAGTACGGTATGAGTATGTCATCCTACCTGACCGCTGCTGCAATAGATAAGGACATAACTGTTATCGGTGACAAGGATTCGTTTGACGAATTAGTCAGACAGGTAAAAATCATCGGCAACAACATAAATCAGCTTCGTATGTTAGCGCAGTTCGGAAAGATAAGCGTAATAGGTCTTGATGAATTTACTGATGAGCTGTCTGAAATTAATTCTCAGCTCGCAAAAATCATTAAGAGGTCAGGCAAATGGCAACGATAAGTTTTATTGGAAGAAAGGACAGCGGGAATGTCGGTTCGCTCGGCAGCGTAATTTCATATTCTTTTCAGGAAGAAAAAACTGAATATGACAACGGCAGATTGATATCGGGTATTAACTGCTTACCCGAAACGGCGTTAAAGGATTTCGTTTCTACTAAGGAACGCTTTAACAAAACAGAAGGTCGGCAGTACTATTATGCGATACAGTCATTCAAGGACGCTGACATTGATCCCGTGCTCGCTCATACTCTTGCGAGAGAGTGGGCAGAAAAATGTTATCCCGATCACGAAATTGTTATTGCAACTCATCTTGATACGGACAACATACATTCGCATATCATTATCAACTCCGTCAACTGTGTAAACGGTAAAAAGATCCATCAGAACGGTGATGATATTAAACGGATGCGTTCGGTAAATGATGAGCTGTGTATGAAATACGGTTTGCCTGTCTGTCCTGCGAAGCCGAAAGAAAAAATCAAACCGACAAAAGCCGGCGAATACTATTCTGCAAGAAACGGTTCAAGCTGGAAACGGAATATGATAATTGCCATTGTCTCTGCGATGAAAAAATCCGGATCAAAGGAAGAATTCATCAAAGAGATGAAACGGAAAGGTTACGAAGTCAAATGGTCGGATTCAAGAAAGAATATTACTTTCATTGAATCGGACAATCCAAAACACAGATGCAGAGATGATAATCTGCACAACGAAAAATTTTTAAAGGAGAATATATCAAATGAGTTCAAAATACGACGAACTTATATGGAACACGGAGAACAGATGCAACCCGGTGCCGGGTTACATCTCCAACATGGAGGACGCACTGTCGGTGACGATAGTGGACAAAGACAAATGGGAAGAGCTGATCAAAGTTCTGAAGTTCCAGAGCCGGGCGACGGACGCTCTGGCAAAGGACGTGGCAAACACTCCGAATTACGAGGAAGCAGAGAAATTCGTGGACACGATATGCTTCAACAACCTGACTCAATGGGAGGAGAATCTGGTTTGTCTGAAAGGAGTTCTTCTTTCGGCGGCAGAGGAAACGAACAAGAAGCTGCTGGATCGGGAGAAGGAACTGTCCGAACTGGCTGGGAAGCAGAGAGAACAGTTTACTTCGTTCATGTCGGACTTAGACAACAAGACAAAAAAGTTCAAAAGAAGACTCATCGCTCTTCTGTTCGCCGTGCCGACAATAATCAATTTACTATTCCTGCTGTTGTACATCTGGCTGGAACGTTCGCCGAAATGATTGATTACGCCCAGCGTAAGAAAAAAGAAGAAGATGAGGAAAGCCAGTATGTTCAGAGCATGTAAGGAGGAAATATGAAAAACATATTTTTTAGCAAATCAAGTTTCATTATGAAAGGAGCGTTGATAGCATAAGTACAAGTTGACAAAGCATAGTTTTCGTTGAGGCGATTGGAGTGAAAACCAAAATCATCTTTGAAAATGAAAACGAAAATTATACTGCGAATGTTGATAATGACTTATTGGAACAAACGATTGAAAATGCGTTGCTCATTTCACTTTTGAAAAACGGTTTTATAAATCAGAATCAATACGAGCGATACATTGAAAAGCAATAATTAAAGAGGTGCGGCGACTCCCCTCGCCGCACCGAAAAATAATGCTGGACTTATTAAAAGTTCTGAATATAATGTGTGTTTAAGAACACAACAAGGAGATGAAAAAATGTATAAATTTGATAACGATATTAAACGGGTAGCCGCTTACTGCCGTGTATCAACGGACAGTCTCGATCAGGCGAATTCGCTTGAAAGTCAGCAGAGATACTTCAATGACTATATTAAGCGTAATCCCCTGTGGGAGCTTTCTAAAATCTATGTTGATGAAGGCATCAGCGGAACAAGCACAAAAAAGCGCAACGCCTTCAATCAGATGATTGAGGATGCCAAGCGAGGTAACTTCGATATCATAATCACAAAGGAGATAAGCCGATTCGCAAGAAACACGCTTGACAGTATCGGTTATACCAGAGAGCTGAAGCGATTGGGCATAGGCGTAATATTTATGAACGATAACATAAATACGCTTGATCCCGATGCAGAATTACGCTTAACAATAATGTCCTCAATAGCACAGGAAGAAAGCCGAAAGACAAGTGAGCGTGTAAAATGGGGACAGCGAAGAATGATGGAGCAAGGCAAGGTGTTCGGCAGAGATATGCTCGGTTACGATGTTCGTGACGGAAAACTTATTATTAACGAAGAAGGCGCAAAAACAGTCAGGCTTATCTTCCACAAATTCCTTGTCGAAGGAAAAGGCACTCACATGATTGCTAAAGAGCTTCAGGAAGAAGGTATAAGAACCTCAACCTATATGAAGAAATGGTCATATACGGTAATTCTGCGTGTGCTGAAAAATGAAAAATACTGCGGAGATCTAATACAGCAAAAGACCTACACCCCCGACTATCTCTCCCACTCCAAAAAGAAAAACGAAGGGCAACTTGAATTCGTTGTAATAAGAGATCACCACGAGCCGATTATTTCAAGAGAAATGTTTGAAGCAACTCAGCTCGAAATAGAACGGCGCAGAAAGAAAAGCACACCCAATCAGGCAGGATTTGCAAACAGATATATGCTCTCAGGCAAAATCAAATGTGCCGAATGCGGTTCAACCTTCACAAGGACAACGAAGTATATGAAAAACGGAAAGAAAACTAACAAATGGGTATGTATTGAATCGCAGAAGAACGGTTCAAAGCGCAAGGATAAAAACGGCGAAACAATCGGATGCACTACGAACTCCATAAGCGAAAAGGACATCACGGATATACTTAACCGAATAATGACCGATGTACTTAAAAGCAGAGAGAAAGTCATTAAAAAGGTGCTTAAAACGGTTAAAGCAGTTCTTGACAGTGAGCCGAGCAACGATAACATAGCCTACTATGAAAAGGAGCTTGCCAAAACCGAAAAGAAGAAGCAGAAGCTGCTTGACATGTGTCTGTCGGGAGATATCGAAACCGAAGAATACAAAAAGGGCTGTGAACGCCTGAACGCCGAATATGAAACCCTGACCGAACGGCTTAAAAAAGAAAAAATCCACAATCAGAACATTGCGGATAAAGGAAAAATACTCAAGGATATTGAAAAGCATCTCAGACAAATTATGGACGGCTCGGTTTCGGACGAAGCCTTCATGCGGGAAATGATTGACAAAATAGTGGTTTACAAGGGCAGAAAGATGGATATTCACTTAAAGTCAATTCCGAGCGTCTGGACAGCACGAATACTTGCAGGAAGCAGTGAAATTGAGGCTTATAATCAAAAAAATCCCAACGAAAGTTCGTCTGTGCCGATATCAGTGAGCAGGCCTTTAAGCTCGGCATAGGGCATCGAATAGCGCTGTGAAAGGTAGCGCAGCGAGGCACCGAGCTCACCGTCGGGGCCGCCGTACTGCGTGGCGATTATCTTAGCGTAAACGGGGTTGGGATTCTTTATATTGACGGGAAATTGAAGTTTCTTTTCATATTGGAACATCAGCAATCACTCTCCTTTGCGTTTTCCCACGGCCACGGGTCCTTAAGCCATTCATTTCCGTTTGCCGGTCCGGTAATCGGTCCGAACTGCATCTCGAACTCCGAGAGCATTTTCTGATATTCGGACGCATACTGCTTGTAACGAAGCGCAGCAGCCATGTCGTCAGGATGTGTGTCGAGATAGACGTGAAGCTCCCAGGCTGCAAACTGCACCTGTGAAAGTCTCAATAAAGCCTGCTTTCGCGTCATTTGCACGCACCTCCAAGAAACGGTTTGTTCAGATCGGGAAACAGTGTGCCGCATTTGAGCGCCTTTTCGGGCGTATATTCGGTCGTATCCGTTTGAAACGGAACGTACGCCATAGTCACTGCGACTGTTTCCGGCAAAATCGGTGTGCCGAAATACTCGCTTTTCATAGTTTCGTCAGTGTTCAAACTAAACTCTCCTTAATTGTATTTTGCTCCCCTGTTCATACTATGTACAAGTTGTAAAAAAGTTAACGGGCGCTCTGATGAGCGCCCGCTAATAATTGAAATATTAAATTATTTGAGCTTCACTGCCTCTTTTGCGTTGGCGGCAATATTCTCGGCGTCAAGTCCGTAAATATGCAGGAGTTCAACTGCAGGGCCGGATTTTCCGAACACGTCGTTAACACCGACGCGGATAACCGGTACGGGTACGCTCTCGCATACAACCTCTGTTACTGCCGAGCCGAGACCGCCGATAATGTTATGCTCCTCAGCAGTAACGATAACGCCCGTTTTCTTAGCCGAATCAATGATAATATCACGGTCAATCGGCTTGATTGTCGCCATATTTACAACTCTTGCCGAAATGCCGTCAGCCTTAAGGTTTTCGGCGGCAATGAGCGCCTCGTTTACCATAAGACCGCTCGCAATAATTGTAACGTCAGTACCCTCGACAAGCACGTTGCCCTTGCCGATTTCAAACTTATAATCCTCATCGAACACTCTCGGAACCGCAAGTCTGCCGAAACGCATATAGACGGGACCTTCGTGCTCGAGTGCCGCAAATACGCAGAGTCTCGCCTCAACGTCGTCTGCGGGATTGAGTATAACCATACCCGGAATTGTACGCATAAGCGCGATGTCCTCACAGCACTGATGGCTTGCGCCGTCCTCGCCTACCGATATACCTGCATGAGTAGCGCCTATTTTAACATTAAGATGCGGATAACCGATTGAATTTCTTATCTGCTCGAAGGCTCTGCCCGCCGCAAACATTGCAAAGGACGAAGCGAATACAGTGTGTCCCGTCGCGGCAAGTCCAGCGGCAACGCCCATAAGATTGCCCTCGGCAATACCTACGTCGATAAATCTGTCGGGATGAGCCTTTTTGAACATACCCGTCTTTGTAGCGGCGGCAAGGTCAGCATCGAGAACGATAATATTCTCCCCTCTGTCGCCCAGTTCAACGAGCGCCTTACCGTAAGCGTCACGGGTTGCGCATTTAATTACGTCTGCCATAATTACGCCTCCAATTCTTTAAGCTTCGCATTAAGCTCGGTCATAGCCTGATTAAACTCCTCTTCATTGGGAGCTTTGCCGTGCCAGCCGACTGCATTTTCCATATAGGAAATGCCCTTGCCCTTAACCGTCTTCATAACGATACATGTCGGCGCGCCCTTTTCGTCTCTCGCCGCCTTGAAAGCAGACTCGATTTCGTCATAGTTGTGACCGTCGATTTCGATTACGTTCCAGTTAAACGCGAGGAACTTATCGGCTATCGGGCAGGCTGAATTAACCTCTTCGATAGTGCCGTCAATCTGAAGTCCGTTGAAGTCAACGATTGCAACGAGATTGTCAAGTCCTCTGTTAGCCGCGAGCATAGCGGCCTCCCATACCTCGCCCTCCTCGATTTCGCCGTCACCGAGTATAGTGTAAACTCTGTAATCGGCACCGTCGAGCTTCGCTCCGATTGCCATACCGACCGCGCAGGAAATTCCCTGACCGAGAGAACCCGTGCTCATATCAACACCGGGAACCTTGTTCATATTCGGGTGTCCCTGAAGGTAGGAATCGGATTTACGCAGAGTCTTCATATCCTCTACGGGGAAGAAGCCCTTAAGCGCAAGCGTCGCATAAAGTGCAGGAGCCGCATGGCCCTTTGAGAGAACGAAACGGTCTCTTTCATCCCACTTGGGATTGGCAGGGTCAATCTTCATTTCAACGTTGTAAAGATACGAAAGCACGTCGCAGATCGACAGTGAACCGCCCGGATGTCCCGCCTTGGCGCAGTAGATACCTTCCGTAGAAGCTATACGCGCTTTAGTGGCGAAAATCTCAAGCTCTTTTTTCATAGAAGCATCCATAACCTTTTCTCCTTTTTTATATCAATACTCTTTAAGTGTATCTAAAAACTTCCTGAAGTATTCGGGAAGCTCTGCTTCAAATTCAATGTACTCGCCGCTTCTCGGATGGATGAAGCCTATCTTTGCCGCGTGCAGACACTGACCGTCAAGTTGAAGCTCATTTGGCTTAGGTTTCGAATAAACGTCGTCGCCCGCAACGGGATGGCCAATATACGCCATGTGCACTCTTATCTGATGCGTTCTGCCCGTTTCAAGGCGAAACTTCGCGTAGTCGTATCCTTCGTACTGCTTTATAACCTCATAATGAGTAATCGCATTTTTCGAGTTATGCTCGGTTACGCACATTTTTTTACGATCATTCGGGTTTCTGCCGATAGGCGCGCAGACCGAACCCGACTGCTCCTTAAGATGTCCCGTGACAACCGCACGGTATTCACGGGTGAAGCTGTGCTCCTTAATCTGCAGAGCAAGGCTTTTGTGCGCAAAATCGTTTTTTGCGACTATCAGCAATCCGCTTGTGTTTTTATCAATACGGTGAACTATTCCCGGTCGTAAAACGCCGTTAATACCTGAGAGAGTGTCTCCGCAGTGATACATAAGCGCGTTAACAAGCGTTCCGTTGTAATTGCCGGGCGCAGGATGAACAACCATGCCCTTCGGCTTGTTTACAACGAGCAAATCGTCGTCCTCATAAACGATATCGAGCGGTATATTCTCAGCCTCGACCGAAAGCTTAACGGGTTCAAGCGGTGTGTATTCAACACTGTCCTCGGCTTTTATCTTATAGCTTTTGCCGACCGGACTGCCGTTTACAAGTACGCCGCCGCTTTCAATGGCTTTCTGTATATACGAACGTGATGAAGCGGGAAACACGAACGCCAGAAAGCGGTCGATTCTCTCACCCTCAAACTGGCTGTCGACGAGAATACTGATACTATTCATCGGCACTCTCCCCTTTTTTCGCCTTATCTTCTTCAGCCTGCTTAACTATATCGTAAATCAATCGGATAATCAGTATTATAGCGCCGCAGGTGACAAGGATATCGGCAAAATTGAACACCGCAAACTTTACGAACAGCGGCTCGATATAATCGATTACATAACCTCTGAACACGCGGTCTATAAGATTTGCGGCACCGCCGGCAATAATCGCGGTAATGCAGACGTAAGCAAGCTTCGAGGTGCTTTTTCCCGTTAATAAGTAAATAAGTCCGACTACAAGCACAACCGCCGTAAAAACGCTCAGCAAAGCAGTATGACTGCTAAGTGAGCCGAATGCGGCACCGGTGTTTTCAACGTACGTCAGACTTAATACTTTATCTATAAGGCAATAGCTGCCTATCGGGGCTAAATGCTCCAGCACGGCAAACTTTATAAGCTGATCGACCGCAATTAACGCGGCGATAACCAATACAGTTATAAGCTGAAGCATTGTTTCACCCTCTGATTATTTCTTTTTGAAAAATCCCTTGAACGAGAAGCCCTCATCGTCTTCCTCGTCATCCTTTTCCTCACTGATTTCATCAGCGGGAGCATATTCGGAAGCAATAGGCTCTATAACCTCTTCTTCCTCGTCGTCATCAAGGTCAACATCGTCGAAGGAAAGCGAAAAGCCGTCTTCCTCGTCCGAACCCGAAGCAACATCTTCAAATACGAGCTCGCCCTCATCGGAGGATGTTGAATCAAGCGTAAACTCATCTGTATCGTCAAGAGCTGCAGCGGGCTCATAGGTAAGGATTTCGGAAGCTGCCTCTTCCTCGGTTTCGGCTTCTTCATCGTCAGCTTCCGTATCAATAAATACGAAGCCGTCATCACTGTCCCCTGCTACATCTTCAAGAGCCTCGATTACGTCATCGGCGCTCTCGGTTGTCTCTTCGGCGATTTCCTCGGCAGCAGTCTCCTCAACGGGAGCTTCCTCGGCAGGATCCTCAGTCTCAGCCTGCTCAGCGGCAATTGAAGGAAGTCTGTCAAGCAACGAAAGATGATCCTTGTACATATCCATCATCTTGTTCTTGAACGCACCGACCTCTCTCTGAAGCATCTCAAGAACGAGCTTTTCTTGGGTAACCTTACGGTTCAACCCGCCGATAACCTCGTTCGCCTCTTTATTCGCCTCATAAATCTTAGCGTCAGCCTGAGTTTTTGCGTCGCTTTCGAGCTTCTGAGCATTGCTCTCGGCCTCGGCAACTATCGCGTCAGCCTTAGCCTTAGCTTCGGCTACAACACTGTCAGCCTTTTCCTGAGCCTCGGCGGTAATCTGATCGGCAAGCTTCTGAGCTGACAAAAGAGCAGAGCGAAGAGAATCCTCTTCCTTCTTATATTCCTCAATCTTGTTGGCAAGGATGCTCATCTTCTTTATGATTTCACCGTTCTCACGGAAAACCTGCTCGTAAGAAGCCGATACCTCTTCCATAAAGGCGTTAACCTCTTCCGCTCTGTATGAGCCCTTACCCGTAGTCTGGAAAGTCTTATTCTTAATCTTATCGGGGGTCAGCATGTTACAAATTCTCCTTTATTATTAGTCAAGTACAAAGCCGTTATTACCCAGCTCGCTGATAACGTCGCCGTTTACGTCAACATTCTGAGGAGTAATCATAAATGTTCCGTTGGCAACCTGACGCATGGTTGCGTTGGTAGCATAAGTAACACCGCTCAAGAAATCGAGAACTCGTCTGCAGGTCTCGCCGTTAACGGATTCAAGATTAACAACGACCGCCTTCTTCTGCTTAACGCTGTCGGCGATAACTCTCGCCTCTTCCATCGTCTTGGGCTTGGTAAGAACTACCTGAAGCTTGGACGAAGGGTTGATGCTGACAACCTTACTGTCATTATTCTTATTCTCTTTGAAACTTCTGGGATTGAAGCGCGGAACAGGCTCGTAGTTCTCCTGATCCTCTTCCTCGTATTCCTCATACTCCTCGGTCTCGGGAGCGTCGTAATACTCATCCTCGGAAACCTGAATAAACTTACTCAATTTGTCCTTTAAGCTCATAATATATCCTCCTATAAAATATTCTCAGTAAATTCTCGGTCCGAATATTTTTGAACCGATTCTGACGTGGTTGGAACCACAGAGAATTGCCTCGGTATAATCACCCGACATACCCATTGACAAAACTCTCATACATACATTATCTATTATTTTTGAGTCAATGTCAACATACATATTGTATATTTTATTAAAAAATTTACAAAGTTCGGCATTTTTTTCGCAAATCGGGGGTATTGTCATCAATCCGCAGACCTTTATGCCCTCAATTTCTGCGATTTCATATATTTTTTCCGGCACCTCATCGGGCATAAAACCGGTCTTGGATTCCTCCATACCGATATTGACCTCAAGAAGCACATCGGTAACTATCCCCTTCTTTAAGGACTGCTTTCCGATTTCACGGGCTATTTTCAGAGAATCAACCGACTCAATCATATCAACCTCGCCGACAATCTGCGAAGCCTTATTGGACTGAAGATGTCCGATAAGGTTTTTCCTGACGCCGTCAAGCTTAAGATTCGGCTTTTTGCGGAGCATTTCCTGAACCTTGTTTTCGCCGATAAGCTTTATACCGCAATCCAAGGCGTGATTGATATACATCTCGTCAACGGTTTTGGTGACTGCCATAAACTCGATATCCTCGGGTTTTCTGCCCGATTTTACCGCCGCCTCGGCAATCTCCTCGTTTATGGTCTTGAGATTGTACTCAATATTTCTGAACTTTTCCTCAATCAATGATTTTTCCGTCATATAGGTCGGTTCCTTCCACTATTATTTCATCGTAGAGCTGAACATAGCCGCTCTTGTTTTCGGGATTGTTGCAAATTGAAAATTCGTTGTCGGAATAGTCGATATTAATCTTTTTGAACTTAACAATATTTCCGCTCAGCACAAATACGCCCTTCTCACCGTCAATCTCACGGATGGCCCTGTTGCTAATCTGATAACCAACATGCTCGTCGAAGGTAACGCGTATCTGCTCCCGGCGGAGAGAAGCGTATTCGTCATTCATCAGATTAGACCTGAATACAACCGCAGCCCTGCCGTCGATGGTATTGGCGATGTTGACAACCGTTGCCGTAAGCGGCTCAGCGGTAGTCATTGTAAATTCAATTTTAACCTTCTCGCCTTTTGAAAGACGTACCGCATCGTCGTAGTTGAGAACGCAAAGTATATACCAGTTAAAGCCGTCAACGAGCTTGCCGAGATACAACTCTGTGCTCTTTGGCTGCAACGACTCGTCAAACAGTCCCATAATCTCCTGAGTAGTCAGTTCGGCAACGCGGTTATACTCAACGGCGTCCTCAAAACCGTCCGCAACACTTACGTAATAACCGGGATGCGGGGCGTTGATTGTACTGTAACCGATATTCTTTTGCTTTAACTGTTCAAGTCTTGTCGTCAGCTCCTCCAGCTTAACGCTCGGGTCTATAATCGCGCCCGTCGAAAGCTGACGCGAGGTTATGGCATCTCTGACATTTTCCTCAAAGCTGTAAAAACTGTCATATCTGCCTTTGTTAATTGCAATAATGTATTCCTCACACGACGAATAAACTCTGTCGTCGAGCGGAGTGATGTCGGCGGTCTGTACGCCAACCTTATTCTGAAGCGAAGAATAATACGATATGCTCTTCTCAAGATTTTTAATCTCGTTATAACTCTTCGCAGCCTCTTCATTTGTAAAAACTACCGCAACGTTGTCGCCCGAAGCAACGCGCTTACCGTCCTCAACAAGCGGAACGAGCGTTCCCGAAACCGAAGCGCTTATCGGGTATTCATCCCTGACGATAAACGAATCCGCAACCGCGCTTGCGGCAACAGTTTTTTCAAGAGCTACCTCTGTTTTAACGGGTTCGTAGTTAATCTTGAAAAGCTGGTAGAGGAAGAATGCAATAAACAGCAAAGCTATAACTATATAGACTATAGTCATATACTTTTTGTTGCTTCTGAACTTTAAGATTTTTTCACTTCTCGTCTCACTCATAAAGCTTCCTCCTCACATATTCTTTAACATCGTCCGAAAACGCCCTGAAATCCGTATAAGTGTCAAAATTGAACCATCTTATATTTTCGTTTCGCCTGAACCAAGTAAGCTGTCGCTTGGCGTAGTGCCTTGTCGCAAGCTTAAGATTGTCAACCGCTTTTTCAAGTGTTATTTCGCCTTCAAAGTAAGGCTTCAATTCCTTGTAACCTATCGCCTGGGATGACGTAGCCTTTTCGGGTAAGTCATAGTACTCCCTTGCCTCTTCGACAAGTCCGTTTTCAAGCATTATATCAACACGTCTGTCGATTCTTTCGTAAAGCTTCTGCCTGTCCTCACAGCCTATACCGACAAACACGGGATTAAATCTCGACGGTTCCTCACGCGACAAAGCCTGCATCTCGGAAAACGTCTTGCCCGTTGACATATATACCTCAAACGCTCTTATTATGCGTTTTTTGTTGTTAGCATGCAGTCTTTCGGCTGTCTCGGGGTCAAACTGCGCAAGCTCTTCAAGCATAGCTTCGGCGCCGATTTTTTCCATCTTATCTTCAAGGCTACCGCGAAGTTCGCTGTCGGTTTCCTCCTGAGAAAACCTGATATTATTGACAAGTGAATCAACATACAATCCCGTACCGCCGCAGAGTATCGGCAGTTTGTCTTCGGCAACAATTGCGTCAATCGCCTCATTTGCGTCTTTTACGTAATCGGCAACGCTATAGTTATCGGTAACGTCAACGAAATCAATCAGACGGTGCTTAACACCCTTCATCTCATCCGCCGTCGGTTTTGCAGTTGCTATGCTCATACCCTTGTATATCTGCATTGAATCGGCAGAAACGACCTCGCCGCCGAACTCAAGCGCGCATTCAACCGCGAGCGCGGTCTTACCCGACGCGGTAGGACCGACTATAACAAGCAACGGGATTTTATCCATTACTGAATCCTCCCGAACTGCTTGTCAAGCTCATATTTAGTCATTTCTATAAGCACAGGTCTGCCGTGAGGGCAGAAACGTATGCTCTCGTCGGCAAGAAGCTGTTTTGTGAATTCTATAAGCTCATAGTCTGTCTGCACATTGCCGGCCTTTATAGCGGCGCGGCAAGCAATATTGTGGTAAAGCCAGTCAAGCTTTTCGGGTTCAACGCTTCTCTTGTTATTTACAAGATAGGATGCCATTTCGCCCACAAGTCCCGTGATATCCTCACCCTCGAGGTTCAGCGGACACGCTCTTACGATAACCGTTCCCTCGCCGAAGTCCTCGATTTCAAATCCCGCACGTGTCATAACGTCGGTATTCTCGACAACCGCCATGTACTCTTCCTTGGAGAGAAGCACACTTACGGGCTTGAGAAGCATCTGACTCGGCGCCTCGCCCATTTCGCTTTTGAGCTTATTGTAAAGCATTCTCTCGTGGGCGGCATGCTTATCGATAATAACAAGTTTACCGTTGTACTCGGCAAAAATATACGTTCTGAACGCCTCGCCGAGATATCTGAAGCTGACATCCTTCTTCGGTTGAGCCTCGTTTTTAATCTCGGTTTTAATCTCAGGCTTTTCTTCGCTGACAACAGTTTTTACCGAAAGGTCGGGTAAATCCTCATCCCCGCCGTAAACCGCTTGCGCGGCATCGCGGAGAGTAACTTTCGGCTCGGGTTTATATACACTGTCGGCAGGATGATAATCATAAAAGCTTTCCTGTTTGGTTTCCGGTACAGGTTTTGCGAGCAGTTCTGCTGCTGATTTTACGTTATCAAGCTTAACCTGCGGTCTTGAATTGTCAACGGCAAGCGTATTTTTAGCCGCGTAGTAAACAAGGTCAAATATTGCCTTCTCGTTAGAGAAGCGAACTTCCGTCTTGGCAGGATGAACGTTTACGTCAACAAGCTCGGGCGCTACGTCAATAAAAAGAACACACGCCGGGAATCTGCCGACCATAATTGAATTCTTATACGCTTCGTTAAGCGCTGCGCACGCGGTCTTTGATTTTATAAATCTGTTGTTGACAAAGAACACCTGCATTGAGCCCGAACCGCGGGATTCGTGAGGCATAGAAATAAAGCCCTTCGCCCTCATACCGCCGAGTTCATATTCGCATTCCAGAAGCGAATCGGCAAATTCCCTTCCGTAAACCGAGTAAATTGCGTCCTTAAGCGAGCCGTTGCCGCTCGTGATCATTATCTGCTTTCCGTCCTTTATAAAGCGTATTCCAACCTCGGGATGGGAAAGCGCAAGCTTATCTACTACGCCGGCAACCGCCATACCCTCGGACTTGTCGGATTTAAGGAATTTCATTCTCGCAGGAGTGTTGTAAAACAAATCCCTGATAATAACCGTCGTTCCGTCGGGACAGCCCGCATCATCTATCGAAACGGTCTCGCCGCCTCTGATAACAATTCGTGTACCGACTGCTTCTTCCGCGGTCTTGGTCAGCATCTCAACCTGAGACACAGCCGCAACCGAGGACAGCGCTTCACCGCGGAAGCCCAGTGTTCCGATAGCGTCAAGGTCGGTTGCTTTCGCAATTTTACTTGTAGCGTGGCTTATAAAAGCAGTAGGCACATCCTCACGCGCAATACCGCAGCCGTTGTCGGTAATTCTTATATAGCGTATTCCGCCCGACTGAATTTCAACGGTAACCGTATCGGCTCCCGCATCAATCGAGTTTTCAATAAGCTCCTTAACCACGGAAGCGGGTCTTTCGACAACCTCGCCGGCGGCTATCAGTTCCCATATACTTCTGGGCAGTTTATTAATTTTTCCCATAGCCGCACACCTCCGTTCGGTCTTTTATATTTATTCTCCCTTATGAGCCTTGTTCGCAAGTTCAAACAGCTTGGTCATTGCCTCAATGGGAGTTAATGTATTAACGTCAAGTTCTCTTAATTCCTTGGCAATCTCATCGCTGTTGGATGAGGAGAAGCTCATCTGTAAAAGCTCCTGCTCGGTATCGTAATCCGACTTGGCGCGTGGCTGATAAACGGAATCTCCGTCCTCGAGCGATTTGAGTATAACCTTTGCGCGTCTGACGACCGTATCGGGTACGCCTGCAAGTCTCGCTACGTCGATACCGTAGCTGCTGCTCGCTCCGCCGCGGACAATACGGCGCAGGAAAATGATGTCCTCGCCGCGTTTCTTTACGGCGATATTGTAATTCTTGATGCATTTGAGTTCATTTTCGAGCTCAGTCAGCTCATGATAGTGAGTTGCGAAAAGCGTCTTGGCGCCGATTTTCTTATTGTCGGCAATATACTCAATTACCGCCTTCGCGATACTCATACCGTCAAAGGTCGAAGTGCCTCTGCCGATTTCATCAAGAATAATCAGACTCTTGTTAGTCGCATTTTCAAGTATCTCGGCAACCTCGCTCATTTCAACCATAAAGGTTGACTGTCCCGAAGCCAGGTCGTCCGAAGCGCCTACGCGCGTAAACACGCTGTCCACTAGTCCTATTGACGCGTAAGACGCGGGAACAAACGAGCCCATCTGCGCCATCATGGTAATTATTGCAACCTGACGCATATACGTCGATTTACCCGCCATATTCGGACCGGTAATAATCGCAATTCTGTTTTCCTTACAGTCAAGCGTAGTATCGTTTGGAACAAACGGCATATCCTTAAGCATCTTTTCAATTACCGGATGTCTGCCGTCTTTTATAATAATCTCGTCTGTGTTGTTGATATCCGGACGGGTATAGTTGTTTGCAACCGCAACCGAAGCCAGTGAGCAGAGAGTATCAAGCGCAGCTATAGCCTTGGATGTCCTTGACGTTCTGTCGAATTGCTCACCTATCTTTTTACGTATTGACGAGAATATCTCGTATTCAAGTGAAACAATTCTCTCCTGAGCACCGAGCACTTTGGTTTCGAGCTCCTTAAGCTCCTCGGTTATGTATCGCTCGCAGTTCACAAGCGTCTGCTTTCTGATATAGTTCTCGGGAACAATCTCCTTATATGCATTTGGCACTTCAATAAAGTAGCCGAAAACTTTGTTGTATTTGATTTTCAGTTTCTTAATACCCGTGCTCTCCTGCTCTTTGAGCTCGAGCTCGTTAAGGAAATCCCTGCCGCCGTGAACTATATTTCGCAGTTCGTCAAGCTCTGCGTTGAAGCCGGATTTAATCATACCGCCTTCGCGCACCGAGAACGGCGCATTTTCGTCGATTGACTCGTCGACAAGGTTATATACATCCTCAAGCAAATCAATATCGCCGTGTATTTCCTTAAGCAGCGCGGACTTGCAGGCACCCGTCAATTCCTTGATTCTCGGTAAAGGCGCAAGCGTTGTCTTAAGCGACAGAAGCTCTTTTGCATTAGCTGTGTTATAGAGCACCCTTGTCATAAGGCGTTCCATATCGTAAATATCAACCATCAGGCCGGTCAGCTCGTCGCGAAGCACCGTACCGTCATAAAGCTCCTGAACGGCGTTATGGCGTTTTGAAATCATAGCACAGTCATACAGAGGGCATTCAAGCCAGTTTCTGATAAGGCGCTTGCCCATGGCTGTTTTTGTCTTATCGAGCACCCAGAGAAGCGAACCGCGCTTTTCTCGCTCACGCATAGTCTCGGTGATTTCAAGATTGCGTCTGGTAGACAGACCGATTTTCATATACTTTGCATCGGTATAGAAATCGATTTTTTTAATATTGTCGAGCTCATTTTTCTGAGCTTCATATAAGTATGCGAGCGCCGCGCCCAGGGCGCATACGGCACTCTGCTTATTTTCAAGATCAAGCTTTTCAAGGCTTTCGCACTTAAAGTGATTAAGTACTGTTTTCTTTGCCGTGTCGAAGTCGAAACTGTCCGCAGACAGTACCTGTGCGGTAGTATCGAGCTTCTTTGCAATAAAGGCTGAAAAGCGTTTGAGTGTTGCGGCTTCCTTGTTAATCAGAAGCTCACTGGGCATAAAGCGTGAAAGCTCGTCAACAAGTCTTTCGTCGTAATTGTCGGTAAGCTCGGTCAGATTAACACTGCCGGTTGATACGTCAACAAAGCACACGCCAACACTCTCGGATGTTGAGCAGACAACTGCGAGATAATTATTCCTTGTCTCGTCAAGCATACTGCTCTCGATAACCGTACCCGCCGAGATAACGCGTATAACCTCGCGCTTAACTATCCCCTTGGCGGTTTTCGGGTCCTCGACCTGCTCGCAGATGGCTACCTTATAACCCTTGCTTACAAGCTTTGCTATGTAGCCGTCTGCACTGTGGAAAGGAACGCCGCACATCGGCGCCCTTTCCTCCTGTCCGCAATCGCGGCCGGTCAGCACAAGTTCAAGCTCTCTGGAGACGAGCTTAGCGTCTTCAAAGAACATTTCGTAAAAGTCGCCCAGACGAAACATAAGAATTGTATCGGGGTAATCTTTTTTTATTTCAAAGTATTGTTTCATCATCGGAGATAATTCTGCCATTTTACGACTCCTACAAAAAAATAATCAGTTAATCGGTTCAGCAACCTGAGCAGCTTTCGCAATCGCAGCCGCACTCGTGGTCATGCATATGAGCCTTGGGATCGCAGGTCTCGGGGTCTTCGCCCTGAACGCAAAGCGCAAGGATGCCGGTGAGATAGTTCATCATATCGTCGAGAGCCTGTCTTGCCTGCTCGTAAGCCTGCATGTTCTTGTTACCCATAATCTGAGCATAAAGGCCCTGAAATTCCTGATTGTAGGAATTAAGCTTGCCCTCGTCGGGCTCTTCCTTCTGAGCTTCCTGCTGATAAGACATCTGAAGAAGTCTGATTTTGCCCATAAGCTCGTTGAGCTCTGAGTCTGCCTCATTGGCCTTCATAGCCTCATTGTAGTCAAGATAAAGCTTGTCCTGCTGAATTGCAGCGCCTAACTGACGCGCTAACTTTTCGAGTTCCATAGTTTTCTCCTTAAAAAATATATTTAACCGTTAGGTTATTTACCGTTTGCGAGTTCTCCGCGTAAAATCCAGTTGAGCGATTCGGTTACAAGCACGTTCTGATATGTGCCTGTCAGCGCGAACTGTTCCGCTGTCGCGGGAAATTCAATAATAATGTTCGAGTCCGTTCTGCCCGAAAGCCAGCCCTTCTTATTCTTGGACTCGCCTTCAATAAGCACCTCGTATGTATTACCCTTCATCTGAGCGGTACGCTTGGCTGCAATCTCCTCCTGCACGTCGCACAGATCCTTGAACCACCTGCCCTTTTCCTCACGCGATACGGGATCGGGCAGTTCTGCCGCCTTTGTGCCCTTTCGCGGAGAATAAATGAAGGTGAACAGCGAGGTGAACTCAACTTCTTTTATTAGCGAAACCGTATCGAGAAACTCTTCGTAGGTTTCGCCGGGGAAACCGACTATAACGTCGCTTGTAAGTGAAAGATTCGGAATCTTCTCTTTTGCGTAGTTTATAAGTTCAAGATACTTCTCACGGTCATAGTGACGGTTCATAGCCTTCAGCACTCTGTCGTTGCCGGACTGGAACGGAAGATGCAGATGCTTGGAAACCTTATCACACTCGGCTATCGTATCAATAAGCTCTTTTGTACAGTCCTTTGGATGCGAGGTCATAAAGCGTATTCTGAACTCGCCGTCAAGAGCATTTATCTCACGCAGAAGTCCCGCGAAGTTCATATCGCTTTTGTTGTTTTTGCCGTAGGAATTGACATTCTGTCCGAGAAGCGTTATCTCCTTGTAGCCCTGAGCGATAATATCCTTAGCCTCGGCAATTACCTGCTCGGGCTCCCTGCTTCTCTCACGTCCTCTGACATAAGGCACAATACAGTAAGTGCAGAAATTGTCGCAGCCGTACATTATCGGCAGCCACGCCTTTACCGATTTATCGCGGTAAACGGGAATGTCCTCGGCTATCTCGCCCGTTTCGTCGGGAGCATACACTATACGCTTTTTGCCCGACATTCGCTTATAAAGAAGCTCGGGCAGCTTGTGAACGGCATTCGTGCCGAAAACGATATCAACATAAGGATAGCTTTTATAAATCTTATCACGCACGTGCTGTTGCTGCATCATACAGCCGCACAGCGCAGTTATTAAGTTTCGGTTTTCTTCCTTGTACTTTTTAAGAATTCCGACGTTACCGAAAACTCTGTCCTCGGCGTGCTCGCGTACAGCGCAGGTGTTGTACAGCACGAAGTCCGCATCCTCAAGAGAATCGCAGAATTCGTAGCCCATTACCTTCAGCATACCCATAATTCTCTCGGAATCGGCAACGTTGCCCTGACAACCGTAGGTATGAATATAGGCTCTGGGCGCCCTGTCGGGATATCTGTGTGACAGAAGCTCCTGCACCTTTTCGCTATACTCCGTCTGCCTCTGCTTTTCGGCATCGGAAACATTCAGATTAACTGACAAACCAATAACTCCTATGAAACGTAAATTGAATTAATCCACGCGAGAACGTCGTTATAAACCTTGTCCTTGTCGTCCTCGTTGAGAATCTCATGTCTGTCGCCCGGATAAAGAATAACTGTCGGATCCATACCCGCTCTGACGAGAGCGTCGGATGCCGCAATAACCCCCTTGCCGCTCATGCCAACGGGATCAAGCGCGCCGGAGATGAACATAACCGGAAGCTCGTGAGGAACGAGGAAAGCCCATTCCTTTGCCGAGCATTCGCTTGCAAGTGCGAAAACATCTCTGTATGCAGAAATGGTAAACGTAAAACCGCAAAGCTCGTCCGCAGCGTATTTTTCTCTGTTCTCTGCATTTCTCGAAAGCCAGTCGATATTCGAGGTCTTATCCGGAATGTTCATTGACGAGAAGTTGTTGAAAAGCTCGCCCATCTTCGGATAAACGGTTCTCGGTCCGAATTTTTCGATAAGTGAATTGAGTATAGGCTCGAGAGCAGATGCCGCAGACGGAAGCTCTGCCGTACCGCAGAAAATCGCTCCGTTAAGTTCATCGCCGAAATGCGATGCATAAACTCTGGCGCACAGAGAACCCATGCTGTGGCCGAAAAGGAAGTAAGGAATATCGGGGAACTTCTTTTTCATAATCTTTGTGAGAATGTGCATATCGTCAACAAGTCTTATGTTGCCGTTTTTCTCCGCAAAGAAGCCGAGTTCGCTTTTATCGTTAACCGATTTGCCGTGACCGAGATGGTCGTTGCCGCAGACTACGAACGAATTCGACGCAAGGAAACGGGCAAACTCGTCATATCTCTCAATATGCTCCGCCATACCGTGAGCGAGCTGAACTACGCCTATGGGCGAAAGCTCATCGTCTTTCCAGATAAGAGTTCTGATTTTATGCTCGCCGTCAGACGAATTGAAATATGCTTCGGTTTTTACAATAGCCATAACTTACCACCAAACTTATTAATTATAATATACCAAGTAATTATACTATATATTGTAAAATTTGTCATCAGTTTTTCGAAATCTATCAAAGAAATTTTCAATTTATTCACACTATTGACTAATTACCTAAAAAATACAGGGTATCAACCTTAAATATCGTGGTTTTAACGACATTTTTTTGTTGTTTATCTCAATATATTGTGCTAAAATATTCAAAACTTTGAAAGGAGACGATATTATGACATACGAGCAGATCGTTGAAAAGGTAAGAGCAAAGTATCAGGACGCTGACGTATCGGCTATCGAGGGTACTCAGGCTATCCAGGTTAACCTCGCAGGCAAGAATGCAGAAGGCATTTTCTATATCGAGGTTAAGGACGGCAAGGTAAACGTTGAGCCTTATGATTATCATGACAATTGGGCAACCGTAACCGTAGCGCCCACAAACCTTTTCAAAATTCTTGACGGCAAGATGGACGCTGTAGCAGCTTACACTTCGGGTAAGGTTGAAATCAGCGGCGACGTTGACACTGTTCTTCGTTTCGTTAAGCTTGCAAAATAAGAATATTAAAACGGACACGGTAGCAATACCGTGTCTTTTTTTATCTCAAAATCAATAAAATGCTTTATTTATCAACCGTTTTGATATATAATCAAGTTATCAAATCAAAAAGAGATGACAGTTATGAATGAAAAACCCGTAACCGCGATAATCGTAGGCGCAGGACACAGAGCCTTTACGTATGCAAAGCTTGCGCTGACAAATCCTGAGCTTCTGAAAATTGTCGGAGTTGCAGACCCCGATAAGATAAGGCAGAAAAAGGCTATGGATATGTTCGGTTTCCCTGCCGAAAACTGCTTTGACAGTGCTGAGGAGCTGGCACGGCACGACAAGCTTGCCGATACGGTTATTAACGGCACTATGGATGAACAGCATATAGCTACCTCCATCCCCCTGCTGAAAAAAGGCTATGATATGCTTTTGGAAAAGCCGTTTGCAACCAACGAGTCCGAGCTTCGTCAGCTTGTTGACTGCGTAAAGGAAAACGGCAACAAGGTTATGATTTGCCACGTGCTTCGCTATACACCGTTTTACCTTTCGATTAAAGAGCGTGTTCATTCCGGCGAAATCGGCGACATTATCAATATTCAGACCGCCGAGCACGTCAGTTATCACCATCTTTCGACCTCTTATGTAAGAGGAAAATGGGCAAATTCCGACAGATGTCATACGTCAATGCTGCTTGCAAAATGCTGCCACGACATTGATATAATGATGTGGATGATGTCCGAAACAAAGCCTGTGAGCATTTCGAGCTTCGGTTCAAAATTCCAGTTCAAGCCCGAAAACGCACCCGAAAACGCAGGTACACGCTGTCTTGTCGACTGTCCGTTGGTTGACGAGTGCAGATACTCGGCAAAGCGGCTTTACCTCGATCAGCCCGAAAGATGGGCGTTCTATATTTGGGACAAACTGGAGGGCATCGAAAACCCGACAGATGAGGACAGAATTAATCTTCTCAAGGGTGATTCCAATTACGGCAGATGCATCTACAAATGCGACAACAATGTAGTTGACCATCAATCGGTGCTCGTCAATTTCGCAAGCGGTGCAACGGGCACTCACAATATGGTCGGCGGCTCTTCAACCCCGCTGAGAAGAATACATATAGTCGGTACTCTCGGCGAAATCTACGGCGATTTTGAGGAGTCGAAATTCTATGTTTCAAAGATTCATCCGACCAAGACCGACGAAAGGACGCTCGAAGAGGTTGACCTTCGGGTTACGGGCGATATGGTCGGCGCATACGGCGGTCACGGCGGCGGTGATGAAAGACTTGCCGAAGACTTCGTTAAGTTTATCCGCGGCGAAAAGCCCTCCCTCGCCTGCACCTCGATTTTCGACTCTGTCGCGGGACATCTTTGCGTTTATCTCGCCGACAAATCAAGAGAAGAGAACGGTATGCCGCAAAAGGTTACGCTTTAATTTTGACATCAAAAAACGGACAGCTCATAAGCTGTCCGTTTTTCATTGTGTTTTGTTTAGAAAATACCCTCTGCCATCATAGCCTCCGCAACCTTCTCGAAGCCTGCGATGTTGGCGCCTGCAACAAGATTGTAGCCGAGTCCGTAACGCTCTGCAGCGTCAACGGAGTTCTTAAAGATGTTTCTCATAGCGTTGTGAAGTCTTTCGTCAACCTCTTCAGCCGACCAGCCGAGTCTCATCGAGTTCTGGCTCATCTCAAGACCGGATGTGCAAACGCCGCCTGCGTTAACAGCCTTTGACGGAGCAACGATAAGTCCGTTGTCCATAAGGTAAGCAAGAGCTTCGTTTGTGGTGGGCATATTTGAAACCTCGATGTAGTACTTAACGCCGTTGGCAACTATCTGCTCTGCTTCCTTCATGCCGACCTCGTTCTGAGTAGCGCAGGGAAGCATAACGTCAGCCTTGACGCCCCAGGGCTTCTGACCCTCGAAGTACTCAACGCCGAACTTTTCCGCATAGGGCTTAACAATGTTCTTACCGCTTGCGCGAAGTTCAAGCATATAGTTAATCTTTTCGTCGGTTGTGATGCCGTCGGGATCGTAAACGTAACCGTCGGGTCCGCTGATTGTAATGGCCTTGCCGCCGAGCTCTGCGATCTTCTTAACCGCGCCCCATGCAACATTACCGAAACCGGAAACTGCAAAGGTCTTGCCCTTGATTGAGTCGCCGTCATGTGCGAAGACTTCGTTTGCATAGTAGATTGCACCGTAGCCGGTTGCCTCAGGACGGATAAGCGAACCGCCGTAGCTTAAGCCTTTACCGGTGAGAACGCCGTTCTCATAAGCGTTGCGGATTCTCTTATACTGTCCGAAAAGATAGCCGATTTCTCTGCCGCCGACGCCCATATCACCTGCGGGAACGTCAACGTCGGGACCGATATGACGGTAAAGCTCGGTCATAAATGCCTGGCAGAAACGCATGATTTCAGCGTCGCTCTTACCTGCGGGATCAAAGTCAGAACCGCCCTTGCCGCCGCCCATGGGCAGGCCGGTCAGGCTGTTCTTGAATACCTGCTCAAAGCCAAGGAACCAGATAACGCTCGGATTAACGTTAGCCTGGAAACGGAGACCGCCCTTGTAGGGACCGATAGCAGAGTTGAACTGAACTCTGTAGCCTCTGTTGGTGCGGGTAACACCTGCGTCATCAACCCATGTAACACGGAATGAAATGAATCTGTCGGGGTTAGCCATTCTGCCGAGAATATCGTTCTTAACGTACTCGGGATGAGCCTCGACAACCTTTTCGAGAGAACCGAAAACCTCGGTTACCGTCTGCAGAAACTCAGGCTTGTCGCCGTCTCTCTGCTTAACCTGTTCTATTACGCTGTTAATGTAGTCATTCATAAAATACAACCTCCACAAATTTCTTTAATATACATTATAATGGGTGAATTTCCATTCACCCATATAATAACACTTATTTTCAATAAATCAAGTAAATTCTGTCAAATAGTCAGCCAAAACTGACTTTTCGTTAAACATAGACAAATATTCATTGAATAATTGTAGAAAATAAACATCATACACTATTTGTCGATTTTCTTGGCTATAAACAACGCCGAAACCGTAACGGCAGCTGCAACCGCAAGCACCTTTGCCGTCTTTTTGAGCAGAGGTTTTACAACCGCGGGCGACGGCGGCGATGCCGAATAAATTAAATATCTTGCCTTCTGATGAATATCCTTAAATTTGAATAAATCCTTATAGTGCAGAGTATGAGTTTCAAATATGTTTAGATTATTTTCGTCTAAATCAATTATTCTGACTCCCCTGTCCATATACGGGCCGTAAACATTGAATCCGAGTCCCTGAGCATAACCGAGCTTCAGCCCCATAAACTCGCCGACAAAGCTGTTGTTGTGGTCATGGCCGAAGAAGGCCCCTATTACGTCGCCCTTCTCGCGCAAAACGTCAAATTCACCCGAATTCTCATACGGTGTTCCCGGAGTTTCAAGCACAAAATCGTTATTGCCGGGCTTAAGATATTTTTTATCTATAGCAAAATATTTTCCTTCCAGATCGCCGTAACCCACAGCATAGGGCTTCTCATTTTTTGCAACGAGCTTGAGCAGATACCATATTTCGGGCACGGGAATATGCTGAAATACTATTGATTTGACATATTCACCGTTTTCCTTTTTCAGTCGGTCGCGTGTGCGTCTGTACCAGTCAAGCTGACCTTCGGTTACGTGGTCGCATTTACCCGAGGGTGAAGCCGAAAGCGAGTCGAACATATAGAGATTGAAAACGGTCTTTTCGCCCTTTGAGTCCTTGATTTCAAGGTTATGATTGCAAAGCCCCGCAAGCTCCTTCTCCCCTGCCTCGGCAAGGCAGGACGGATAACTCTTGTATATTTCAAGCTGCCTTTCCTTTGAGCTTGCAAATACCTGAGCATCATGATTGCCGAAAACGAAGGTAAACGGCGTATTTCTCTCGGCAAGCGGTTTCATAAAGTTGCGTATAGTAGTTTCCGTGTTTTTATCACGGTCTCCGAGCATCAGAAATGTTCCGTAACCCTTGACCTGATCGCCCGTAAAGACTACCAGATCGGGTTTTTCGTAATCAATGGCGGCGCCGAGAAATTCAATTGTGTTTTTCGAGGTAAACTGAGTGTCCTGAATGTCGGACACCTGCATAATACGGAATTTACCGTTTTCGTTGAATTTAAGCATTGTTTAACGTCCTCTTGTCAAGTGAGCGATTCCTGAAATAAACTATTATATTCAGCAGCACGAAAAGCGTATTTATAAAGTATGCAATAAGCACGTAGTTTATGTTATTACCGATAAACTTCGCCGCAATTCCCGCAATATAGCCTAAAGTGATAAGCAGATAGAACGGCAGGCTCGCGGATTTGGCGGTTTTAGCCTTGATATTCTTGATAAGATTTATCGGCCACGAAAGACCGAAGCAGACAAGCATTACAGTTTCGAGTATGTTTTGCATATTGTTCCTCTGATTCAAAAAAGGGCGGGAAATGTGTCCCGCCCTTATTATTACAATTTATTCAAGGTTTGCTTTAAGGGTTGCAAGGCTTTCCTTAAGCTCGGCAGGAAGCTTGTCGCCGAACTTCTTGAAGAATTCCTCAATACCCGCAGCCTCATCCTTCCAGAGCGCCTTATCAACGTCGAGAATCTTATCGAGCGATTCAACCGTTACCTCGCCCTCAAGACCTTCGATATTGATGTCCTTGGCATAAGGAATGTAACCGATAGCGGTTTCCTGAGCGTCAACCTTACCCTCGCAACGCTTGATGATCCATTCAAGAACGCGGAGATTGTCGCCGAAGCCCGGCCACATAAAGTTGCCCTCGTCGTCCTTTCTGAACCAGTTGACGTTGAAAATCTTGGGAGCCTTGTCGGGATCGAGCGTCTTACCGATATCGATCCAGTGCTGCCAGTAGTCAGCCATGTGATAACCGCAGAACGGAAGCATAGCCATCGGGTCACGTCTTACAACACCTACTGCGCCTGCAGCTGCGGCAGTTGTCTCAGAAGCCATTGTAGCGCCTACGAATACGCCGTGATCCCAGTCTCTCGACTGATAAACCAGCGGAGCAAGCTTTGCGCGTCTTCCGCCGAATACGAAAGCGGAAATCGGAACACCGTTCGGGTTCTCAAATTCCGACGAAAGGCACGGACAATTCTTTGCAGGTGCGGTAAAGCGGCTGTTGGGATGAGCAAGATTCTTGCCCTCTGCCTTCCACTCTACGCCGTTGCACTTGATGCCGGTCCACTCCTCAGCATTAACGGGAGGATTCTTGTCAAGGCCTTCCCACCAAACTGTATTTGTATCGAGATTTCTCGCAACGTTTGTGAAGATTGCGCCCTTCATAGTTGACTTAAGAGCGTTGGGATTTGATTTCTCATTTGTGCCGGGAGCAACGCCGAAGAAGCCGTTCTCGGGATTGATGGCGTAAAGTCTGCCGTCGGGGCCCTTACGGATCCACGAAATATCGTCGCCTACGCACCAAACCTTATAACCCTTGGCTCTGTATCCCTCGGGCGGAATAAGCATAGCAAGATTGGTCTTACCGCATGCCGACGGGAAAGCGGCGCAGATGTACTTAACCTCGCCCTGAGGATTCTCAAGGCCGAGAATAAGCATATGCTCAGCCTGCCAACCCTCGTTCTTGCCCTGATAGGAGGCGATACGAAGAGCAAAGCACTTTTTGCCGAGAAGTACGTTTCCGCCGTATGCCGAGTTAACCGAGATGATGGTATTGTCCTCGGGGAACTGGCAGATCCATCTCTTTTCAGCGTCAACGTTGCACTTGCAGTGAAGTCCTCTTACCCAGTCGTTTGAGTCGCCGAGTACGTCGAGAACAGCCTTGCCTACTCTGGTCATGATAACCATGTTAAGAACAACATAGATGGAGTCGGTAAGCTCAATGCCCGCCTTTGAGAAGGGAGAGCCTACGGGACCCATTGAATAAGGGATTACGTACATCGTTCTGCCCTTGTAAGAATCGCGGGCGATATCATAAAGCATCTCATAGGCCTTGACGGGGTCCATCCAGTGGTTTGTCGGGCCTGCGTCCTCTTCCTTGCGTGAGCAGATAAGAGTTCTGTCCTCTACTCTTGCAACATCGTCGGGCTTTGTTCTGTGATAAAGACAACCGGGAAGAATTTCCTCGTTGAGCTTGATCATTTCGCCCGTTGCGATAGCTTCCTTACGGATTTCGTCGAGCTGAGCCTCAGAGCCGTCAATCCAGACAATTTTGTCGGGCTTAACGAGCTCAACCTTCTCGTCAATCCAGTCGAGAATGCTCTTATTGGTAGTAAGTGCTGACATAATTTTTTCTCCTTTTCGATATGATAATTACATTTTTACCGCTGATATTATACTATAAAATAAGCTGTTTTGCAATAAAAACGTTAAACTTTTATCAATAAAAATGCACAAAAAGAGGGCATATTATATGCCCTCTGTTATATCCATTGTCGCCGCGGCATTCAGGGACATATCTCCCCTTCTGCCGTCCAGGTATTCATAATAGCCCTGTGCCGCAACCATTGCCGCATTATCGCCGCAAAGCGGCAACTCGGGAAAGAAAACGTCAGTTCCGTGCTTTTTCGCAAGTTTTTCCATTCTTGAACGAAGCATTGAATTGGCGGAAACTCCGCCCGCAAGCACAAGCGTTTTCGCACCGGTCAGTTCAATCGCCTTTTCGGTATTCGTTTCAAGCGAGTTTACAACTGCGTTAAGGAAGGACGCACCTATATTGGCAACGTTCAGTTCCTCACCCTTCTGCGATGCGTTATGAACAGTATTGATAACCGCCGTCTTGAGTCCCGAAAAGCTGAAATCGAGCGGATTGTCGCTGACTCTCGGCTTTGGGAAGGTGTAGGCGTTTACGTCGCCGCCCTGCGCCGCTTTATCGAGATTAACTCCGCCGGGATACGGCAGACCGAGAGTTCTCGCCGCCTTGTCAAGCGCCTCTCCCGCAGCGTCGTCGCGGGTTCTCCCGATTATTTCAAAATCCGTATAACCCTTTACGTTGACAAGCAGTGTATTTCCGCCGGAAACGACAAGGCAGAGAAACGGCGGTTCAAGGTTCTTATGAGTGATATAGTTCGCAGCGATATGCGAACGAAGGTGATGCACGGGAACGAGCGGTATGCCTGACGAGAATGACAGACCCTTCGCATAGTTCACGCCTACAAGCAGCGCACCGATAAGACCGGGAGCGTACGTAACGGCAATCGCGTCAACGTCCGACAGTGTGCAATCCGCCTTTTTGAGCGCCTCATTTACTACATAGCAAATTGATTCGGTGTGCAGCCTCGAAGCTATCTCGGGCACTACTCCGCCGAATATCTTATGCTTTTCAATTTGTGTCGAAACGATATTTGAAAGTACCGTTCTGCCGTCTTCGACGACAGCTGCCGCCGTCTCGTCGCACGAGCTTTCAATACCTAAAATCCTCATAATTGCTCCTTAAGAATATTTCGGTTATGTATTGTAGCACATTACGGATTATATTTCAATATTACAAATCGCTCCCTGCGACGAGGGGTTTGCCGCAGGGAGCTTTTTTATAATCAAGCCTTAAAGGCTTAATTAACACTTATTAATCATAATCGTTGTACCCGTCCTGAAATTCGGGCCATTCTCCGCTTATAAAGGTCTTATAATCGGGATTGGTGAAAAGGCTGTCGTGCTTTGAGAAATACTTGTCATATGACTCTTTTTGCCTTGCGTTTTTGTCAAATACTGCTTCCTTCTCGAGTACCCAGTTCCTCTGAGTATCATCCTTGGCGTCGGAATACACAAGATAGAAAAAGCTCTTGAATACGCCGTAAACGGGACGTTCCATATCCTTTTCGTTGATAGTCGAGGCAATTTTCTCATATAGCCTCATCGCCTCGTCTTTCTTACCGTTGAGATATAAAGCCGTCATATAATCCGCACCGTTTGATATTCTCCACTGCTTTTCATAGTTTTCCGCAACGGGTACGGCGGCGTATTTCTTCTCGGCTTCCTCATCGAACTCGGTTTCATAGCGCAGTTTTGCGTATTTAAGACTCTTTTCAAGGTAACCCTCAGGAGCCTGTTCGCCCTTATAAATACCGTCAAAATAAACAAATCCTGTGCTGTAGCACTGATATACTCTCTGAAGGTTATCAAGCGAAGGATGAACCTTATACACCGTTTCGCATATTTTGCCTATTTTATTTGCCATATCAAAGCTCGAAGGAGCTTCCGTTTCACCGTCGGCATAGGTATATTTCGCCTCGTACAGATAATATACCAGCGGTGTAGTAAATACGCAAATCGCAACTATAGCGCAAAGCGAGATTGCAATAACTATTAAGGGTAACGCTATTCTTTTCTTACTCTTTTTCATAATCAATCACTCTCCCTGTATTCTTCCCAGTCGCCGTTGACATAGGTAGTAAGGTCGGGGTTTGAAAAGAACCTGTCGTGCATTTCGTAAAACGCCTTCAGTTTTCCCGAATCCTTAATCAGCTGTTCAACAGCGGTTTCTTTTTCCAGTACCCATGACTCAACCGCCTTGTCGGCAGTTGTAGCGTTTACATAGTAAAAATAGTCCTTTAATGTGTAGGAGAACGCAATATTCTCGGTATCGACAAGCGTCATCAGTTCATCGACCAATGCCTGAGACTGCTTTACCTGACCGTCAAAATACAGCGCAAGGGCATATTCGATGCCGAACGTCAGCTTCATCTGATTTTCCATATTGTTCCCGATAGGAACATAAGTAATATTACCCTGTAACTTCTCATAGGGTGTTTCATAAACCGCCTTGGTATATTTAACACAGTTTGTTACGAAATCATCCGGCATATCATAGCCGTAGAAGTTGCCGTAAATATAATTCTTGTACCGATAAATACTATAACAGGCTTTGAGGTTGCTTATTGACGGATTTATTCTGTACGCAAGGTTCATTGTTTTGCCGCAGTTCTTTGCCATAAAAAACCAGTCAACATCCGAAAGCGGAGTCGGCACAACCTCGCCGTTCGGTCCGTACGGATTATAAAGCTTATCGAATTTATCCGAATTCAGTTCGTACGAAAGCGGAGTAGTGAGCGTTACTGCCAGTACGCCGATTACCAGAGCAAGCAGCCCGCATAATATGGAAATAACAATATGCTTTTTCTTCATAATCTCACCCTTCGATTATAAATCAACGTTTTCCTTATCGGTTATTACATATCCTTCTTCATTTACATATAGCCACTTTGACGTGTTATATGTAATTCTTGTAGTGTTTTTATCGTCGGCAAACGCTTTTTCAAGTGTGTCAAGATTATTGTTATGAGTTGTTAAAACATAATCGATTAAATCCTCTGCCCACGCCTTATCAGCCTCATTGTCTCCGGATGTCAACTGCCTGCAAAACGATAACAAATATACTCCGGAAGATAGCTTCTCTACGGGAAGAGATTTTACATAATCCTCACAGACCTTTTTCGCTTCTTCGGGCTTGCCGTAATCGTACAGCACCTGAATATAGTACAACGTTGCAAAAGCTATACTGTCCTCTTTGCCGTCACCGCTATTCGATATGAACATAACACTGCTATCGTCAAATCGCGAGACGTTTTTCTTAAGATAATTAACGTATTCGCCCGTATATTCAATCGCTTTTTCTTTATAATCGGGACAAACCTTTTCAAGTTCTCTTACCACTGTATCCCCGGGACGGTCTCCGAACATTCGGTTTCTTGCCCAAAGCGTTGAAATGTTTGGTGAGAGCTTTGCTGCTATTTCTACGGATTTATAGGTTTCACCGAATAGGGCAATGTATTCCTTATCATATCCCTGAAAACTTGTTTTATCTAATGCCATCTCGTATAAAACATTAGTTGTAAACAGCGTGATAAACGGTATAAGCAACAGTGTTAAGGCAACAAGAATTGCGGGGATTATTACATTTTTCTTTTTCATAATCTCACCTTTTAGTATTCAACGACCTCATCTATATTTGTCGGTCTTATAAACACATACAGCATATCCTCATTTGCGGTCTCAGGCTTGAATTTCATCCATTCGGCTGAGTTGTACTTTTCAACGTAACCTCCGGTTTCGGCAAAAGCCTTTTTGATTGCTTCAAGATTCGAGTTGTGTGAATTGACAATATAATCGCAAAGGCCTTGCGCCCAGTCCGCATTCTCCTGACTGTCGGCATAAATATTGTTAGCAAAGAAAAGAATATTCGTAAACTCCGCAAGCTTTTCGGGAGGCAAGGATTTAATATAATCCTCACATACCTTCTTTGCCTGTTCCTTATTACCGTAATCGTAGAGATTTGTGGCGTAAATGAATACCGCGTAGGATATTTCGCTTTCCTTCGCATCGCCGGACATTGCAACATAGGCGCGGTCGCGGTCGTTGTTGATATAACCGTCACTCTTTACGAAATCAACGTATTCCTTTGTGTATTCTATAGCCTTCTGCTTGTAATCGGGACATAGCTTTTCAAGGTCGCTTAATTTAACGTCGCCGTAACGGTTTCCGAACAGGAAATTCCTCGTTCCGAGTGTTGAGGCATTCGGAGACAGTTTTGAAGCTATTTCAATCGGTCTGAAGGAATTCTTAAAAATCACCGTATGATCGCTGTCAGCGCCGAAGCTGTATTTTGCCAGAGCAAAGTCATAGGAATACGCAGTAGTAAACACGGTTACAAGCGGTATAATCAGTAAGGTCAGCGCAACAAGTACGGCGGGAATAATAATATTTTTCTTTTTCATACCGTCGCCCCCTATTTTCTGACAATCGCTTTTCTTATAAGCAGGTGTGAAATACTCGTAAACAGCACTGTGAGAATTATCATAGCCGCAATATAGTGGTCGACATAGTATGAGCCAATTCCGCCCAGCGCAAAGAACGCGATAAACGCAAGCCATGTGGGCATACCCATCGAAGCGTAGCTGTCGGTTACCGAGCTTATAACAAATGAAAGTATAATCAGCACGACTAAAACCACGCTTACAATCAGCTTGTAAAACGGCTTCATGCCAGAGAATATGGCGCTCATAAGATAGCCGAAGCTCATCAGCATCATAAATGCAAGTGAGCCTATAACCACTCTCAATACAAATATCTTTAGCGGCGAACCGTTATAATTAAACACTCTTGAGAACATATCAAACCAGGCAGTCTTAACACCCGTGCTGTCCGTAAGCATCTCAGAAACACGAACGAACACATTGTGATAAATAGTCTCTGCAAGAGCGAGAACAATGCCTAACGGTAAGCTTAATACAAAACTTAAGTGCGTTGACTGCCTCGAAACACCGTTCTGAAGGAAGAACTTGAAAACCGGCTTGTATGACGTAATGCCGATTATAAAACTCAGTATTGCGCACAGAGCGAACATATAAAACGAGTCTCTGGTGAAAATCTCGTAATTGTTCATTTTTGTCGCAATCAATGCTCCGATAACGGGTATAAGCAACAGACCGCAAAACAGTCCTATTGCCTTCAAGTATTTCTGATATCTGTATAAAACAGCAGCCTTCAGTTTCATTTTGCTTCCTCCTCTCCGCCGGTAAGAACAATAAAGAGCTTTTGCAGATTGAGCGGCGAAATTTCAAGTCCGTCGGGTATCTCGCTTATATTATCGTGTCCGAGTATATAGGCAATCTTCAGCGAGCCGATTGACTCCGTGCCGATAACGTTTTTGTTTGCGCAGAAGCCGTCAACGAGCTCGGCTTTTCCCGTAACACCGTAACCGCGCGAGAGCAAATTTTCAACACTGTCGGTTTCGATAACTTTACCCTTTTCTATAATGATTACCTCTTCAAGCAGTCCTGCGACTTCTTCAATTATGTGAGTTGCAACCGCTATCATACGTGGATTTTCGGCGTATTCCTCAACGATAATTTTATAAAGCAGCTCTCTGTGGTTTGCATCCAGTCCTAAAACCGGCTCGTCAAGGAAGGTGTATTTTGCATTTGAAGCAATTGCCGCAACGAATTTGGCTATCGTTCTGTAACCCGTTGAAAGCTGACCTATGCCCTTCTTGGTATCAAGAGTAAAGCGTTTTGCAATTTCTTTTCCCTTTTCGACATCGGTATCGGGATAGAACTTTGCGGTCCATTTAAGTATTTCGGCGGTATTCATTGACGACGGGTACATATCGACCTCGCTCATAAGAAACACCTTTTCCTGAGCAGAATTGTTTTCAACTGCCTCTTCGCCGTCAACAAGCACCTCGCCGTCCGTTGCAATTATACGGTTAGAAATGATATTGAGGAGCGTCGATTTACCAGCACCGTTTCTGCCGAGTATTCCATAAATCTTATCTTCGTCTATTTTTGCCGTAATAGCGTCAACGGCAACGGTTTTTCCGAATTTCTTCGTTACGTTTTTGATTTCAATGCTCATCTGCATTTCCCCCTTTGATTAAGCTGATAATTTCATTTTCATCAAGTCCGAGCTTTTTTGCCTCACAGAGAAGCGGCGCAACGTAGCTTTCGTAAAAGCCCTGCTGACGCTTTTGACGGATTTTATCAACCGCGCCTGTGCAGACGTACATACCGAGTCCGCGTTTCTTATAGATAATTCCGCCGTCAACAAGTATGTTCATACCCTTTAAGACGGTTGCAGGATTTATCGAAAGCGAAACGGAAAGCTCGGTTGTCGAAGGAATCTGGGTTTCCTCGGGATAAATGTCGGTAAAAATCGCATCCTCAAGCTGCTCGGCGATTTCAATATAAATGGGTTTATCGCCCGTAAATCTGAAGTTCATAAAACACCTCACATATAAAAATCAGGCCTGATTTTTGATAGGTTAGTTACTCCTGTAACTAACTATACAACATACACAACAAAATGTCAACACATAAACGAATAATTGTTAAACAAATCAAAAGAAAAAGGCAGCCTAAGCTGCCTTTGATACATATTCCGTGATGTCAGAACATAAACCGGTCATAACCCCACATGGTGTTGAATTCAAACTTGACGTAACATCTGTCAGACGGTACTCCCGCGACCTTTTCGAGTACGTCGCAGACCTTTTCGGTAAACAGTCCGCAGTATTCCTTTGATGAGCTGCCGAAAATCGCAACGTCAACAAATGCGGTTTCGCCGTCGTTGTTGCCCTTGAAATAAAGCTTGCAATCAGGTTCAACGTTTACCATAAGATAAGCTTCGGTTTTTCCGGGAAAAACCGTTATCGCCTGTCCCATATCCTTAACTATCTGTCCTATCTGCTCGTCAGAAAGCTTTGCTGATGTTTTTACATTAATAAACGGCATAATTATTTCTCCTTATTTATAATTATATTCTATCTTTATCAATTTCAGTCAAACCTATAACTCCGTAGGTCGCAGCATCATCAGCACTTCCCGGATATTCGTTAACTATATCAACCTTGATATAGTTTAAGTTTACATAATCAAAATATATACCTTTTTTTATCGGAATGAAAAGATGAATTGAACTTTTTAATGCTAATTCGTTCAATTCCTCTCGTACCGATTGAGTATCAGGCAACTGATCGAAAGAATCGACAACAATGCAGATTTCATTAGTACTGAATGAAGTAGGATACAGTTTATTTAACAGAGATTCTGTCTTTTCATCAGTTTTTATATACTGTTTTTTCTCAACAAACGGCTTGTAGTAAGTATATTTCTTAACGAACTCATATAAATCATAATCAACCACTCTATAACAGTAAAGCCCTGAACAATCGGAATAGCCGTCATAGTTTGAATCGGTTAAAAATTCCAATCTGGTACTATTAAATGATTTTTCAAGTTCAGCAATTTCCTGCGGATTAACTTTGATTTTATTAAACAAGTTAACATCAACTCCTAACAGAACAGTTCAATAGTATCACAACAACAATCAAAAATCAACAAAAAAACGGACTTCAAACGAAGTCCGTAATCTGTGATGTTAATTACACCCTAAAAACTGAACAAAGGGAAGTGGAAGGATAAGCGGGAAAAACTGAGAATTAATAAAGAACAAACCTGGTTTCGTAAGA
>JAUMVO010000036.1 GCA_030530095.1 Clostridiaceae bacterium | reverse complement strand
CGTACGGCGGTCCCCCTCCCTTTGACAAGGGAGGCTGGTGTTCTATCAAGCTTTCTCCCCTACAAACTCAAATTTACAGAAACAAAAACGGGCGGCAGAGCCGTCCGTTTTAATTGGATTGTTAAGTTTTATCAGCAGCCTAAGCTTATGATGTGGATTGCCTTTACGGGACAGCCCTCCTCGCACTTGCCGCAGCCGACGCACTTTGAATAGTCAACGTGCGCGGTGTTGTTCTCAACCTTGATTGCGTCGTGCTCGCAGACCTTCTGGCACTTCATACAGCCTATGCAGCCGACCTTGCATTCCTTGCGCGTGAAGGCGCCCTTGTTGTGATTTTTGCAGGTAACGGCAGCCTTGGTCTCGTACATCGGTACCAGCTCTATAAGGTGCTTCGGGCAGGCC
Organism: Clostridiaceae bacterium; assembly: GCA_030530095.1. Classification (GTDB taxonomy): domain Bacteria; phylum Bacillota; class Clostridia; order Oscillospirales; family Acutalibacteraceae; genus Fimenecus. Next base: position 7,941 of record JAUMVO010000036.1, on the reverse strand, counting down.
TTGATGCACTGCTGACACGCTGTGCATATAAGAGGATTGACTCTCGCCACTTTGTCCTCAATCTTTATTGCGCCGAACTGGCAAACGTCAACGCAGTCGCCGTAGCCGATACAGCCGTAAACGCACTGCTTAGGTCCGCCGAAAAGCTGGGAAGCCATTTTACAGCTCAAAACGCCCTTGTATTCGAGCTTTGCCTTTGAGTTGCCGCTCGTACCGTTACAGTGAACGAACGCCGCCATGGGCTTGATTGAACCCGCCTCAACGCCGAGTACCTCTGCAATAGCCGCAGCTGCGTCGTTTCCGCCTGGAGCGCAGAGGTTCGTCTTGTCCGTTTCGCCCTTTGAAAGAGCCGAAGCGTAACCGTCGCAGCCCGAGAATCCGCAGGCGCCGCAGTTGGCGCCGGGAAGGCACTCTCTGATTTTTTCGGCCGTTTCGTCCTTGGGCACTGCCATTACAACGCTTGCAACCGAAAGACCTATGCCGGCGATAAGACCGATAGCGGCAACAAGTATAACCGCAAGTAAAATAGGATTCATACCGTTACCTCCTTAAACACCGAACATATTTTCAACCATACCCGCAAATCCGAGGAAGGAAAGCGAGGTCAGGCTGGCCGCAACAAGAGTTATCGGAAGTCCCTCGAGGAACTTCGGTATGTCGCAGCTTTCAAGCTTTGAGCGTACGCCCGCAAACATTACCATCGCAACCATAAAGCCGAGGCCCGCTCCGAAGGAGTTGGTCATAGCCTGAGCGAAGGTGTAGCCGTTATCAATGTTAAGTATAGTGACACCGAGTACGGCGCAGTTTGTGGTAATAAGCGGGAGATATATTCCCAGCGAATTGTAAAGCGAGGGAATGTACTTTCTTAAAACGATTTCAACGAGCTGAACAAGCGCCGCAATAACAAGTATGAAAACTATCGTCTGCAGATAGCCCAGGCCGTGATTTTCAAGGAAGGTGTTGAGCGGATACGTTGCCGCAGATGCAAGCAGCATAACGAAGATAACCGCCGCGCTCATTCCAACCGCGGTATTGAGCTTCTTGGAAACTCCGAGGAAGGGACAGATACCGAGGAATTTTGAGAGTATATAGTTATTCGTAAGGATAGCAGTTAAAAGAATTGCAAAGAAAACTTTCATTATTCAGCCGCCTCCTTTACTTCATTTACAACATCCGTTGCAGTTTCCTCAGCGGCGGGCGCCTCACACGCTTCGCCGTTATGAAGGCGTGTGCAGCTCTCAGCCATGGGACAGGCCTCGCAGCCGCCGAGCTTCGCCTTCTTGCCGCCGCCCATCTCCGCAAGTTTGTTGGCGCATGCCATTACAAGACCGAATACGAAGAAGCCGCCGGGAGCGAGAATGAATATAGTCATCGGGGGTATGCTTTCGGGCAGGAGCGAATGACCGAGCAGTGAGCCCGCGCCGAAGAACTCGCGTATTGCGCTCATAACTATAAGCGCAACCGTAAAGCCGATGCCCATGCCTACGCCGTCAACCGCTGACGCGATAATGCTGTTCTTGCCGGCAAACGCCTCGGCTCTGCCGAGAATAATGCAGTTGACAACGATAAGCGGAAGGTAAACGCCGAGCTGTTCGTCAAGCGTGGGAACAAATGCCTTGACAAGCATCTGAACTATCGTAACGAAAGCCGCGATAACGACTATGTAGCAGGGAATTCTTACCTTCTGCGGAATAACCTTTCTCAGAGCGGAAATAACGATATTCGAGCAGATGAGAACGATGGCAGCCGAAATGCCCATACCGATTGCCGACTCCATTGAGGTAGTCGTTGCGAGAGTCGGGCAGGTTCCCAGAACAAGTCTTAAAACGGGATTCTCTTTGATAATGCCCTTAGTGAATTCCTGACGAAGGGTTTTCTTTTCAGCCATTACTCTCACCTCCTACCTGTTCGTATAATGCAAGCGCGGTGTTGACCGCCTTTGCCATAGCCTTTGAAGTAATCGTCGCGCCCGTCAGAGCGGATATTTCATTGTCCGCAGGCGTGCCGTTCTTTATAACGCTGATTTCGCCGTTCTTTGAAAGGAACTGCTTTAAGAACGATTCGTTCTTGGCGTTCATACCGAGACCTGCCGTCTCGCTGATTTCAAGTATCGAAACGCCCGTAACGCTGCCGCTCTTATCAACGCCGACCATTACCTTAATGTCTCCGCCGTAGCCCTTTGCGCTGGTGGTGAAAACATAGCCTATAACGTTCTTGTCTGAGTCAAGTCCTTCATAGTAGCTGTATTCGGTTTCGTCAAGCGTCGCCGTCATCCTGTCCGAAAAATCAGCCGCATCGCTGATAACTTCCTTCTTTGCGTTGTTTTCGGTCTCGATGGCAAGCTGCTCGATTTTCGGAGCCGTAATCTGATTTGTAAAGCCTAAAAGAGCGGTGGCGACAAGACAGATTAAAAACAGTGAAATTGCAGGAATTATTATTTCCTTAACCGTTGAATTCTTCATTATGCCGCCTCCTCCTTTTTCTTCTTCTCTTTGAGGAAGCCGAAGGGCTTGGGAGCACAGAGCTTCTCAATATGCGGAACGAGGATGTTCATAAGTATAATCGAGAACGATACGCCCTCGGGAAGATTGCCGAAAATTCTGATAAGCGAGGTAATAATACCGCAGCCTACCGCAAATACAATCTTGCCCTTGAAGCTTATCGGGCTTGTCGTGTAGTCGGTCGCCATAAAGATTGCGCCGAGCAGAAGACCGCCCGCCATAACCTGATAAGCGGTGAACATAAGATTCATACCGCCCGTGAAGAACATTATTATTGCAACCGTGCCGACGTAGCAAAGCGGGATTGTCGGGCTGATTACTCTTCTTATTACAAGATAGAGGAAGCCGACCAGAAGCGCCAGAGCGCAGGTCTCGCCCAGACAGCCGCCGCGCGCGCCGTAGAGCATACGGATAATCTCGGGCAGCTCGGAGCCGTTGATAACCTCAAGCGCGCCCTCGGCGTTATACTTGCCCGCAAACTGAGCCAGAGGCGTTGCCGAGGTAACGGCGTCAAGCTCCTTTATTCTCCACGCAAACGGCTCGGGGAAGCTGTTAGTATAGGTCGGGAAGGACATCATAAGAACTATTCTGCCGACTAAAGCGGGATTGACGAAGTTCTGTCCTATGCCGCCGAAAAACTGCTTTACTACTATAATTGCAACCGCGTCGCCAATAACTACCATCCACAGCGGCATAGTCGAGGGAAGGTTGAAGGCGAGCAGTATGCCCGTAACGATAGCCGACAGGTCGCCTATCGTGTTGTCGCGCTTCATAACCTTGCGGCTGAGATACTCAAAGAGTACGCACGCGCAAACGCTTACCGCAACCATAAGAAGCGAACGGAAACCGAATAATACAACCGAAAGCACCAGAGCAGGCATGAGCGCAATAATGACGTCAAGCATTATGCCCGTCGTGGTGTCCTTAGTCCGTCTGTGCGGTGAAGCGCTGACGGTCAGGAGTCTGTCTTCCATTATTTGCTCGCCTCCTCTTTAATAATTGCCTTCGCGTTTCTCATATACTGAACGAGCGGTCTGCCCGCCGGACACGAGAACGCGCATGAGCCGCATTCCATACATACCATAGCGCCCGAGCGGTTAAGAGCCGAGATATCTCTCGCCTTTGCGTAACGCTCGATAACGGTCGGCATAAGGCTTAACGGACACGCCTTTGCGCATCTGCCGCAGCGTATGCAGTCGGTCTCATGCTTGACACTAATATCCTCCTTGCCGAGGACAAGTATGGCGTTGTTGCTCTTTAATATCGGGTGATGCGTATCGACTATCGCCGCGCCCATCATCGGGCCGCCCGTTACAATCTTGACGGGATCCTCGCGGTAGCCGCCGCACTGCTGAATGATGTACTCTATTTCGGTGCCGACGGGAACTCTTACGTTCTGAGGCGTTGCAACCGCCGAGCCGTCAACCGTCAGCGAACGGCTGACAAGCGGTCTGCCCGTTCTGACGTATCTTGCGATAAACGCGGCAGAAGCGACGTTCATAACAACGCAGCCGACATCCGCGGGAAGCTTTCCGGGCGGAACCTTTCTGCCCGTTGCGGAGAGGACCATCATCTTCTCCGCGCCCTGCGGGTACTTTGACTTAAGCGGCATAACCTTGATTTCGTCGCGTTCGTCATCCTTCTCGGCTATTCTCTCGAGTATTTTGATTGCCTCGGGCTTGTTGTCCTCAACGGCAATAACGACTTTTTTGAAGCCGAGCATATCCTTGATAAGATGGATGCCGTTGAACACGTGCCACGAATTATCGATACACTCGCGGTAGTCAACCGTTATGTACGGCTCGCATTCCGCGGCGTTGATAACGAGCGTGTCGATACCCGCGTCGGGCTTGAAGTTAAGCTTAACGTGCGTCGGGAAGCCCGCGCCGCCGAGTCCTACAAGACCGGACTGTCTTATCGCGGTTATGAACTCCTCGCGTGTGTCAATCTTGGGCGGTTTAAGGTCCTCAAAGTTTTCCATCTCGCCGTCGTTCTCAATGAAAACAGCCTGAGATACAACTCCCGTTGCCGTTCTCATCTCCTTGATGGCGGTTACCTTACCCGAAACCGTGGCGTGTATAGGAGCCGATACGTACTTGTCGGAGTCGCCTACGACCTGACCGACCTTAACGGTATCGCCGACCTTGACCGTCGGTTCACACGGCGCGCCTATGTGCTGGCTCATGGGGAGCACAACCTCTTCGGGCGCGGGAATACGCCGTACGGGCATATCCTTCGTGTTCTTCGAGTGGGGAACCATAACGCCGCCCCTGACCTTTTTGACAGGTTTTATCAATTCAGGGTGCATTTATTCTTTTCCTCCTTCTGAAGCGGAATTATTAAACAATTTTATTATCGGCGGCATGACTGCGCGGAGTATTGAACCCGTCAACGCTCCGGTAACTATACCGCTTACAAGAAGCACGGGCGCGTAGCCGAGCACCGCGGTATTGCCGACAAGCACCGCCGCAACCGCGAGCTGACCTGAGTTGTGCATCAGCGCCGAAACGACACCGATGACGAGATATCCCGTCTTCTTTGAAAACTTAAATAAAAGATACATTGTTACGGTGCTTAAGACACCGCCGCAAAGGCTCATCGCCCCTGCCGTAACGCCGCGCGTAATGAGGGCAAATCCCGCCTTGATAAGCGTTATTGCCAGCGCAGGCACAATTCCGAGAGTTGAGGCGGCGAGCATAGTGGCGATATTCGAAAATCCCGCCTTCGCGCCCGGCGGCATAAACGCCGACACGGGTATAAGCCCCTCAAGGAAATTGAGCACCAGCGCAACCGCGCCGAGTATGGCGAACAATGCAATTTTGTACGTTCTGTTCTTCATATCAATATGTTAAAGTATCGACGGACGCTTCGCCGCCCGATACGCTGATTACGGTTTTATTCGGTACGCACGCCGCAACGTCGCCCGCCTTCGAGAGCATGCCCGTATGAACGCATACGAGGTCGGGACAGTCGCTTTCGCTAAAGCCGATTTTTCCGTCCGAAACAATTATCCTGACGCCGTTTTCAAGCGTTATTTCGTCGTCCTTATCAAGCGGCACGGTCATATAATCCCTGCCGTCCACGCTGATAAGCGCCGTTCTGCCGTCCTTTAAGCCGAACCTGAAAAGCAAAAGCAGGGCTATTGCAAAAAATACCAGAACGGCAAGTACGGCTATATCTCTTTTTGTGACTAACTTTCTTTCGTTCATCTGAGTTTATAATCCGCGTTTACGATTTCGAGCGCGTCCGAAATCTCGCCGTAAGCGCTCACCGTTTTGTCCGCATATACATAGACCGCCGAAGCGCCGTAAGAGTCAAGTATGCTTTTCGACTTTTCCTCGCCGAGCGCGAAGCACAGCGTTGAGAGCGCGTCGCTCAAAAGTCCCGTGTCCGCCTTGACGGTGACGCTGACAAGTTCCGTTTCAACGGGATATCCCGTAGTCAGGTCAAGTATATGGTGATAGGTTTTTCCGTCTGCCTCAAAGGTCTTTTCGTAGCTTCCCGAGGTGGAAACGAAAATAATCGCTCCGCCCTTGTATTCAAGTTTGCCAAAGTTCAGCTTTGCAAAATAATCGTTTTCACTGCCGTAAGGGTCGCGAATGCCTATTACCCAGCCTTCGTTTTTTGACTTTGCTCCGAAAAGTCCTACGCTTCCGCCGACAGAAACAACCGCAGACTGATTCGAAGAAATGTCAACCGCCTCAAGCGCCTTGTCGCAGGCTATACCCTTGCCGACCGAGCCTAAGTTAATTATCTGTCCCTTTGCAGTCTTAACCGTCAGTTTGCCGCTGTCAAGAGTTATCAGGCTGTCGTCGCAAAGCGGCAGAGCCGCTTCAATCTCATCCTTTGAAGGAAGTCTGAAGTCCTCGGTATCTATTCCCCAAGCTTCGGTCAACGCTCCGCTTGTCACGGCAAGCTTGCCATCTGACTTTGAATATATTTCGGCAGTCTCTTTTATGTAGCCGAAAAGCTCGGGGTCGATTCTGTTTTCGTTTGAATCGGAATTGTTGATTTTATAAAGGGCGGCGTTTTCGTCATTCTTTGAAATAAGGCTGTCAAGCGCTTTGATTTTATCAAAAACCGCCGCCTGCTCTGTCTTACCGTTTTCTTCGGTGTCGGTATAGGTTGTCACGCTGACAACCGAGCCCATAATCACCTGCGAGGATTGCGTTTTGACAAGCTCAGGCTTATAAAAAAAGCAACAAAAAACAATTAACGCCAAAGCAAGAAGCGGGAAAATCATTTTGAGCAGTTTCTTCATTTTTCCGCCTTCTTCCCCTTATAGTTACTTAATTAAATCTAATTATACTATATATTGTGCCGGCATTCAAGAATTGTTAATTAATTAACAGGGTAATTTTATTGTCGAAAATCCTATTGTAAATAATGTCGGATTGTGATATATTTTTCAGTGTGATTTTTAAGCGATTGGAGTTTTTCACTTGCAATATATCGTTATGGACCTCGAGTGGAATACCGCGTACGCCAAGCGCTACAACAGTTTTTTCAACGAGGTTATTGAGATAGGCGCGGCAAAGCTTGACGGCTCGTTCAGGCTCGTTGACACTATTTCCATTCTCGTTAAGCCGCAGATAAGCAAAAAGCTTCGCGGCAGGACGAAGGATTTAACCCATATCACCAACGAGGACGTTTCGGGCGGCAAGGTGTTTGAACAGGCCATAAGCGAGTTTTCGGACTGGGTCGGCGACGGCGACAACATCTTCCTGACCTGGGGCGACGGAGATATAAGGGTTCTTTCCAAAAACAACGAATATTTCACGGGCTCTTCTCAGCTTGTGTTTATGAAGAACTATGCCGATGCCCAGAAGTATATTCAGTCCTTTATCGAGAGCAAGGACAGACAGCAGGTCGGTCTTGCCGCCGCGTGTGAGCAACTGGGTATTAATCCCGAGGATTTTTCGCACCACAGAGCGCTTGACGACAGCCTTATGACCGTCGAGTGCATCAAGAAGGTTTTTGACGAAAACAAGCTTAAAAAATACGTTCACCACTGCGACGCCGACTTCAACAAACGCCTTGCCTTCAAGCCGTTTTACATCAGGGACATCAACAATCCCGCCGTAAAGCTCAGGGGCACAAAATGCTACTGCGACGTCTGCGGCTCGCAGGCGGTTCAGAAGAAAAAATGGAGGCTTGTAAACCAGTCTTTCCGCTCGGAATTCTTCTGCCCGAAGTGCAAGCGCAATTTCCGTTTTTCCGTCAGATACAAGCAGTATTTTGACTACGTTGATATCAAGAAAACCTATACGGAGATAAAGCCTAAGGAAAACAAACCCGTAAAAAAGGAAAATATAAAAGATAAGAAAACCGCCGTATCGGACTGATACGGCGGTTTCTTAAAAAACTCAATTTATCGAGGTCTTCGACCTCGAAGTGAAATTCTTGCTGCGCAAGAGTGAAATTGCCTTTCGGCAGTGAA
>JAUMVO010000035.1 GCA_030530095.1 Clostridiaceae bacterium | reverse complement strand
GAATTTCACTGCCGAAAGGCAATTTCACTCTTGCGCAGCAAGAATTTCACTTCGATTTGTAATTGAAAAAGGGAACGGTTTTCCGTTCCCTTAAATCTATACTCCTGCGAATATATTCATATTCCGCAAATCGCTGTCCGCGATATAATCGTTTATCGAATACGCGTGCTTCTCAAGGTCGCCGCAGACAGCCTTTGTGATTTTCTGCTCCTGAAGCTCACTGATTATCATCGAAGCTATGTCCTCGATTATATAATACTTCGTTTCAGCAGTTTCGGCGGCATTGTCGCTGGTTATCAGGAATTCAAGTGAATCTGCGATGTTGCCGAGTTTTTCGAGTTCCCGAAGCGCTCTGAAGCTCCATTTGTAATAGGGCATATACCTTTTGTTAAGAAGGAATATCGTCCTCATTGCGCTATCAACGAATTTTACAACCGCAAGCTGAGCTGCCGCGGGTTCGCCGTGGTCAAGGCAGCGCCTGAAGTTGTATTGTCCGGACTGAGCCATTAAAAGCACGTTGCCCGCAAGCTTCTTAAGTCTTACGTTTTCGGGCATGTCGAGCAACTTGTTGCGTATGAGCGTAAACGCACCGCAGTCGTCGCGGAAAACCTCGCCGTTTGTCGCTTCGGATAAATAGAAATCTTCAATTCTCAGCCATTCTCTTATACTCAGATCGCCCGTGGGTGAGCCGACCTTTTCATTATAAAAATCACTCATACGGATTACGCCGTGACGGTTTGAACCGACGGGACTTAAAATGCTTCTTTTCAGTCCCTCATATTCCTTCGGAAGCTTTGAATACGCTCTTTCAAGCTGAAAAGCAACCTGACGGTCAATTACGTCCTCGTCGGGAATAAAAAGGCAGAAGCCCGCTTCAAAATCGTGGTCACGCGAGATTTCGTCGTCATATCCGTAGCACTCCGAGCCCGAGCCGACAAGACCGACTGCTATAAGATTTTCATATTCGGGAAACTGCTCGCGCAGCATTTTTTCGCCGTATTCGAGATAGAAGTTTTTACAGATTTCAAGCCCTTTCATGGTATTCCCTCACTCTTCTGTCGAGCTCGTCGGCAAGCATAAACCAGCCGTAATATCTGAACCCGGACGCGCATTTGTCACAGACGAAATAGTAGTAGCTGTTCTTTTCAAGGCTTTCGTCGTTAAGGCACGCTTCGGCCTTCTCAAGACATTCGTTAATCTTTTCTGCACCGTCCTCAAGTCCGTCCTTTGCCTCGTAAAGCGAAGCTGAATTGAGATAGGTTGACGCCATATCAAGACTTCCGTTTTTAACCGATTTCATTATTTCCAGCGCCTTGCCGTAATAATCCTCTGCCTCATCAAAACGCTTGAGGTCCACAAGCGTCAGCGCCATATTGTTATAAAGTCCCGCGAACTTCGGGTCGCTCTTTTCAACGCGCTTTTCATAGGCGGCAAGCGCCCTTTCAAAATAGCCGATTGACACCTCGGGCTTGCCGACGAACTTCATAGCCGTTGCCGCGTTGAGATATGTCGTGCCGTAAATCTCGGTGCCTTCAAGCTTAAGCTTTTCGGCGAGCGCAACTGCCTTTTCCGCGCTTTCAAGCGTCTTATCGGGTTTGTTCATCTTGCGGTAAAGTCCCATCATTTCGTTGTAAATGATAAGCTGACCTTCCTCGTCGTTTCCGACCTGCGCCTCGCCGCGCCAATAGCTGAGATGACGCTCTGCGCTTTCATAGTCTTCATAGGCTAAGTGCTCGTCAAGCTTCGACATCATTCTGCCGACGTCGATTCTCGTGACCTTTTCGCCGCCCGGCGCGTCCATACACAGCACACAGCGCGGCTCCTCGTAATCCTCTTTTGTGAGATAAGTGTTTTTACCGTTTTCGTTCATAAAATCACTCCGTAATTTGATAAAACAATTATACTACAAACCGCCGCTTAAATAAAGCAAAAAAATAATTGCCATTATTATTAATTTGTATTACAATACTTTCAAAGGCGGCGATATTTTGGAAAACTCGTTTTCGGTTAAACCGATTGCTTATATCTATACCGACTTTGACGAAAAATTCGGTGTTCCGCGTCAGAGCGGAATTATAGAAAAACTGACGGGCAAAATTGTTTTTGAGCCCGAATTCCGCGTTGCCGAAGCCCTGAGAGAACTTGACGGCTTTTCTCATATCTGGCTTATCTGGCAGTTTTCCGAAAACGCTAATGCCGGCTTTTCGCCGACGGTGCGTCCGCCCAGATTAGGCGGAAACAAAAGGGTAGGGGTGTTCGCTTCGCGTTCGCCGTTTCGCCCGAATTCGCTCGGACTTTCAGCGGTCAGAATCGAAAAGATAGACTTTGACTGTGACAACGCTCCCGTGATATACGTTTCGGGAATTGATATGAAAAGCGGTACGCCGGTTTTTGATATCAAGCCGTACATTCCTCTTTCGGATTCTATACCCGACGCAAGCGAGGGTTTCACAGCGGGGACGAAGGATTACGAAGTTAAAGTCGAGTGCAGCGAAGAACTTCTGAGCGTTCTTCCCGATAACAAGCGCGATCTTCTCATTGAGGTGTTAAGGCACGATCCGCGCCCGTCGTATAAGGCCGACGAGCAAAGGGCATACGGCCTTAGCTTTGCAGGCTATAACATAAGCTTCGAAGCGGACGGCGAAAAACTAATAGTTACGGAGATTAAGAAACTGTAATGTCAAAGGTTATAAAGCATTTCAGAACAATTACAAAGCACCGCCATCAGGTCATAAGGCACTGCTTCAAGGCGGGAATCGGCGCTCAGGGGCTTCGCCACGATTTGTCGAAATACACTCCCGTCGAGTTTATCAACGGTGTGAAATATTATGCCGAGGGTAAGCGCAGTCCCAACGAAAACGAGCGTGCCGACAAGGGCTACTCGGAGGCGTGGCTTCACCACAAGGGCAGGAACAAGCACCACTTCGAGTACTGGAACGACTATAATCCGAAATTAAAGAAATACGCGCCTATCAAGATGCCTGTAAAATACGTGGTGGAAATGTTCTGCGACAGAGTTGCGGCGAGTAAAATCTATCAGGGCGAAAACTATACGGATTCCCATCCCTACGAGTATTTTCAGAACGGCAGGGACAAGAGAGTTATAAATGACGAAACCTCGGATCTGCTTGAGAGCCTTCTGCTTATGCTTAAAGAGCAGGGCGAGGAAAAAACCTTTGAATATATAAGAAATGAGTTAATAAAAAAGGACGATTATTAATCGTCCTTTTCTTTTTGGTATCTGTGTTCTTATTTGTCAAGCTGTAAGAAACCGACCTTTTTCATAGCCTTTTTCAGCGTTCTTGACGCAAAACGGCTTGCATTCTCTGCGCCCTTTTCGGCGCAGCCGAGCAGGTAAGCCTTATCGTTCATAAGCCTGTTGAATTCAGCCTTGACGGGTTGAAGCTCCGCGATAACCGCTTCGCCGACCGCCTGCTTGAAATCGCCGTAGCCCTTGCCGTCAAATTCAGCGGTAATTGCGTCAAAATCCCTGCCAGTGCAGCAGGAATAAATCTCCATAAGATTGTTGATTCCGTCCTTGCCTTCGCCGTAGTAAACCTTTGCCTCGGAGTCGGTAACGGCGGATTTTATCTTCTTCATTATGATATTATCGTCGTCGAGCATTGAGATAAACGCCTTCGTGTTTGCGTCGGATTTGCTCATCTTCTTCGTAGGCTCCTGAAGCGACATAACCCTTGCGCCCGCCTTTCTTATGAACGGCTCGGGAACCTTGAAAACGTTGCCGTAGATGCCGTTGAAGCGTTCGGCTATATCGCGCGCAAGCTCAAGGTGCTGCTTCTGGTCGTCGCCTACGGGAACGTAGTCCGCCTGATAGAGAAGTATATCAGCCGCCATAAGTACGGGATATGAGAAAAGACCGACGTTGATATTCTCGGGATGTTTTTCGCTCTTGTCCTTGAACTGAGTCATTCTTGAAGCCTCGCCGAACTGGGTGTAGCAGTTGAGAATCCACGCCAGCTGCGCGTGCTCGGGAACCATGCTCTGAATGAACACTACGTTCTTCTCGGGGTCAATACCCAGCGCTAAAAGCAGGGCGTACATTTCAAGCGTCTGCTTTCTCAAAGCGGCGGGCTCCATACGAACGGTAATCGAGTGCAGGTCCGCAACCGCATAGAAACAGTCGTAGCCGTCCGCCATATCTTTCCAGTTTTTAAGCGCACCTAAGTAGTTGCCCAGCGTGGGGGTACCCGTGGGCTGAATCGCGCTTAAAACTATCTTTTTCTTTTCGGTCTGTTCCATTATTATTCTTCCTCATCCTCATTTTCTTCGCCGTCCTCGGGCAGGGGGGTGATTTCAACCCTGACCTTGCCTATGCGGCGTTCCTCAACGTTGAGCACGGTGAACTTTATATTCTTGTATTCCGCAACGTCCTGCTGCTCACCCGAAGGCAGGTAGCCGAGCAGGCTTATGATAAAGCCGCCGAGAGTGTCGTAGTCGCCCTCGGGCAACTTGACGTTGAGCTGTTCCTCAACTTCCTCTATGTCGGTAACGCCGTCAACGGTGAAGGTGTTCTCGTTAATCTGTGAAATCTCCTCGTCCTCGTTGTCGTATTCGTCCTGAATATTGCCGACGATGGACTCGATTATATCCTCGAGCGTTACGATACCTGCAGTTCCGCCGTATTCGTCAACGACAACCGCAATCTGAATACGCTTCTCAAGCATTTCATTGAGCAGCTCCGAGCAGATCTTGGTCTGCGGCACGTAGTAAGCTTCGCGCATAAAGTCCTTGATGGTCTTTGTCTTGGGAAGATTTGATCCTACGTATTTGAGCAAATCCTTGATATATACTATACCGATAATGTTGTCGGGGTCTTCCTTGTAAACCGGGATTCTCGAGTGTCCGCACTCAATTGAGAGCTTGACAACCTCCGCAAGACCGTCCTCAATGTCAACACAGTCAACGTCCGTGCGGTGTGTCATAATGTCTGCAACGTCCATATCGTCGAACTCGAAGATGTTGTTTATCATTTCCTTCTGCGAGTCCTCGATAACGCCCTTTTCCTGACCGACGTCAACCATCATTCTGATTTCTTCCTCGGTGACGACCTCTTCGTCCTCGTTCGGGTCTATGCCGAAGAGTCTGACAACTCCGTTTGTCGAAGCGGAAAGAAGCTTTACAAAGGGTCTGAACACCTTGTTTACAAACAGAAGTACGGGTACCGCCGCAAAGGAAACCTTCTCCGGCTTGTTCATAGCAATCTTTTTAGGTGCAAGCTCACCCAGAACAAGCGAAAAATATGACATAATTATAGTAATGAGCAAAGTTGAAACAGCGCTGATAAGCGCAGTGTGATTGCTGCAGAAAACCGATACCTCGGCAAGCTTTGTGCTGAGCATTACGGCGAAGCTCTGAGAGGCGACGGCACTCGTCAGGAATCCTGCAAGAGTAACGCCTATCTGAATAGTTGACAAAAACGAGCTTGAGTCCTTGGTAAGCTTCAGAATCTGCTTTGCTTTCTTGTTGCCTTCGCCCGCCAGCTTCTCGATTTTAGAGTCGTTAAGCGAGATAATCGCGATTTCACTCATCGCAAAGAATGCGTTGATTAAAATCAGCACGAACAGTATTAACAGCCTGATAATAATAGCCGCAGGGTCTGCGTCCATAGTAGGTAAAAACCCCTTTCAAAAATAAAAAGTTAATATATTATAATATAAATCAGCGTAATAGTCAAATTATAGTATGAAAAATTGCTTTACCGCAACAGAAAGTTGACGCTATTTGACATATTATCAAAAAAATAACCTAAAATGTCCTGAATTTTCTATTTTTTTGAACGCGTTTTTCAAATATTAATTGTTTACATATAATTGTAAAAGTGATACAATTATTGTGTATGTGAATACAGTAACATAACCCTTTAAGGAGGAAATATCAAATGGCAGAAAACAAAACTCCCATAGTCAGAAAAGCAAAGACTATGGACGGTAACAATGCCGCGGCTCACGTTTCGTACGCGTTTACCGAGGTTGCGGGCATTTATCCGATTACCCCTTCAAGCCCGATGGCTGACTATGTTGACCAGTGGTCGGCACAGGGCCTTAAGAACGTATTCGGCACAACGGTACGTGTTGCCGAGATGCAGTCCGAGGCAGGCGCTTCGGGTACTGTTCACGGCTCACTTGCAGCCGGCGCTCTCACCACCACTTATACGGCATCTCAGGGACTTCTTCTTATGATTCCCAATATGTATAAGATTGCCGGTGAGCTGCTTCCCTGCGTATTCCACGTATCAGCCCGTTGCGTAGCTTCACACGCTCTTAACATCTTCGGTGACCACTCCGACGTTTACGCCTGCCGTCAGACAGGTTTCGCGATGCTCGCCGAAACAAATCCGCAGGAGGTTATGGACCTCGGCGCAGTTGCTCACCTTGCAGCTATCAAGTCGAGAGTTCCCTTCATTAACTTCTTCGACGGTTTCAGAACTTCTCACGAAATTCAGAAGATCAAGGTATGGGACTTTGAGGACCTTAAGGAAATGGTTGACATGGACGCAGTTGCGGACTTCCGCAAGCGCGCTCTTAACCCCGAGAGACCCGTTATGCGCGGTTCGCACGAGAACGGCGACATTTTCTTCCAGCACAGAGAAGCCTGCAACAAGTACTATGATGCTGTTCCCGGCATCGTAGAGGAGTATATGGGCAAGGTTAACGAGAAGCTCGGTACCGATTACAAGCTCTTTAACTACTACGGTGCTGATGATGCTGAGAGAATCATAATCGCTATGGGTTCTGTCTGCGACGTTGCAGAGGAAGTTATCGATTATCTTCTTGCTAAGGGCGAGAAGGTTGGTCTTGTCAAGGTTCGTCTTTACAGACCGTTCTCAACCAAGCATCTCGTTGACGCTATCCCCGCAACTGTTAAGAAGATTGCAGTTCTTGACAGAACGAAGGAACCCGGCTCAATAGGCGAGCCTCTGTTCCTCGACGTTATCGCTGCACTCAACGAGCAGGGCAGAGACGGCATCAAGGTTTGCGGCGGCAGATACGGCCTCGGCTCGAAGGATACTCCTCCCGCAAGCATCTTTGCAGTATATGAGCACCTCAACAACGAGACTCCTGCAAGACATTTCACAATCGGCATCAACGATGACGTTACTCACCTTTCACTTGAGGAGAAGCCCGCTCCCATCACAGCAGCAGAGGGCACTATCGAGTGCAAGTTCTGGGGTCTCGGCGGCGACGGTACAGTCGGCGCAAACAAGGACTCCATCAAAATTATCGGCGACCACACCGACAAGTATGTTCAGGCATATTTCCAGTATGACTCGAAGAAGACCGGCGGCGTAACAATCTCGCACCTTCGTTTCGGCGACAAGCCCATCAAGAGCTCGTACTACATCAATAAGGCTGACTTCGTTGCCTGCCATAACCCCTCATACATCGAGAAGGGCTACAAGATGGTTCAGGACGTTAAGCCCGGCGGCGTATTCCTTATCAACTGCCAGTGGGACGAGGCTGAGCTCGCTGAAAAGCTCAACGCCGAGACCAAGCAGTACATCGCCAAGAACAACATTCAGCTTTACACCGTTAACGCTATCGACCTTGCCGCTAAGATCGGCTTAGGCAAGCGTACCAACACAGTTCTTCAGTCCGCATTCTTCTCACTTGCCAAGGTTCTTCCTCCCGAGGAAGCTATCGGCTACATGAAGGAAAAGGCACAGAAGTTCATGAAGAAGGGCATCGAAATCGTTAAGATGAACGAGGATGCTATCGACGCAGGCGCAACAGCTTACGTTAAGATTAACGTTCCCGCAGATTGGGCAAATGCTGTTGACAACACCGCTCCCGAAAAGAGCAAGGGCGCTGAGAAGCTTGTCAAGATGGTTGACTCCATCATGAAGCCCGTAGGCAAGATGGACGGCGACTCGCTTCCCGTTTCTGCATTTGCAGACCACGTTGACGGTACCTTCGAGCAGGGCGCTTCCGCTTACGAAAAGCGCGGCGTTGCAGTTATGGTTCCCGAGTGGGACGGCACAACATGCGCTCAGTGTAACAAGTGCGCTTACGTTTGCCCGCACGCTACAATCAGACCTTACCTTCTTAACGACGAGGAAGCAGCAAATGCTCCCGAGTGTGCAACTCTTGTTGACAAGAAGGCAGGCAAGGGCAAGGGTATCTACAAGTACACGATGGCAGTTTCACCGCTTGACTGTATGGGATGCGGCGTTTGTATCGGCGTCTGCCCGACAAACTCACTCAAGATGGTTTCCCGTGAGTCACAGGATGCAAAGCAGCCTGCATTTGACTACATGGTAGCAAACGTTTCCGTCAAGGACGACGTTGCCGATTCCAAGACTGTTATCGGCAGCCAGTTCAAGACTCCGCTGCTTGAATTCTCGGGCTCCTGCGCAGGCTGTGCAGAGACCTCTTATGCAAGACTTATCACCCAGCTCTTCGGTGACAGAATGTACATCTCGAACGCAACGGGTTGTTCGTCAATCTGGGGCGGTCCCGCTGCTACATCACCCTACACAGTTGACAAGGACGGTCACGGTCCTGCATGGGCTAACTCACTGTTCGAGGACAACGCCGAGCACGGCTACGGTATGTATCTCGGTCAGAACGCAATCAGAAACAGACTTATCTCCAAGGTTGAGGCTATCGTAGCTGAGGGCAAGGCATCCGCTGACGTTCTCGACGCTGCAAAGGCTTATCTTGACAGCGTAAACGACGGCGAGGCCAACAAGGCTGCTACCGCCGCACTCGTTAAGGCTCTCGAGGGCTTTGACTGCGACTGTGAAGCAAAGCAGGATATACTCACCAATAAGGAATACCTTTCCAAGAAGTCCGTATGGATCTTCGGCGGCGACGGCTGGGCATACGACATCGGCTTCGGCGGCGTTGACCACGT
>JAUMVO010000034.1 GCA_030530095.1 Clostridiaceae bacterium | reverse complement strand
TTTGACAAGGGAGGCTGGTGTCCTATCAAGCTTTCTCCTCGACAAACTCAAATTTAATAGACAAAAAGCAAGGCAGGAATTCCTGCCTTGCTTTTTTATTTAAGGGATCAATTAAAACATGCCGTTCTTATCCATACGCATAATGATTGTTGCGATTTCGGCTCTCGAAGCGTCTGCAACCGGTGCGAGATTACCGTTCTTACCGGTAATAACGCCGTTAGCAACAGCCCATGCCATAGCATCCGTTGCAAAGGAGCTTACGCTGCCCTTGTCGGGGAAGGTGTTGAGAACGCTTGTGTCAACCGAAGGCGAGCCCTTGAATCTGTAAAGAATCGTGCAAACCTGCTCACGGGTTATCTTATCGCCTACGCCGAAATTACCGTTATCATAGCCCTTGATAATTCCTTCCGAAACCGCCCATGCAACCGACGGTCCGTAGTATGCGTTCATATCAACGTCCTTAAGCGAACATGAAGTATAAGCGGGAAGATATGCGTTTGCAATTCTGGCAAGAATTACAACGAAATCCTGACGCTGAAGCGGATCGGCAGGTCCGAACTTACCGTTCTTATAACCTGTAATCCAGCCGAGGCTTGCGCAGTACTGAACCGCTTCATAGTACCAATCGCCTTCCGCAACGTCGGGGAAAACGATGGGATCCGGATCGGGATCGGGATCGGGTTCACTCTTGAAATGCATTGTAGCAGATGTGAGGCTGGCGTTTTCCTCTGTGCCGATTGTAATCGCATTCCATTGCGCCTCGGTGCCTTCATAGTAAACGTCCTTGAGCTTCGGGCAGTTATAAACCGCACCGGAATCGATTGATGTAACAGACGTCGGAACGCTGAGAGTTTCAAGCTTTGCAAGGTTTCTGAGAGCGCCGTATCTTAAGGTCTTTACGCCTGCGGGAATAGCATAGTTAGTGTCTTCCTTACCCTCGGGATACTTTAACATGCTGACGTCGCCGCCGATACCGTTTCTGCCGAACAATACTCCGTTCTCAGAATAATAATTCGGAGCACCTTCCGCAACGTTTATGCTTGACATCCTGGTACATCCGTCGAATGCTGTGCCTGCATCTATACTTGTAAGAGTGTTCGGTATATTAATGTTTATTAATTTTGAACAGTTAGCGAAAGCGTTTGCGCCTATACTTGTAACTCCGTCGCCGAGATTAACTGTAACCAGGCTTGAGCAGCCGAAAAATGCATTTTCGCCAATCGTTAAGGAAGCGGATTGGATATATACGCCGCTTAAAGCCGCACAGCACTCGAACGCCTGAACTCCGATATTGTTTATCGTTGCGGGGATATTCAAGGTCTGCATATAATCGTTGTCCGAAAATGCGCCGTCGCCGATGCTCGTTACGGTATAATCACCGAAATTCGAAGGAATGTTAAAGGTTGTCATTTCCGTTCCCGTATAAGCCGTAATCTCGGCTTCATTTCCGTTGATAACGTCATACGAGTAACCTGACTGATAACCCGCAGATGCCGAGAAGCTGAGCCCCGAGATTATGCTCAGAAGCATAAGCAGGGATAATAAGACTGATAACGTTTTTTTCATAAGGTTCTTCCTTTCCTTTTTTATTGTTTTTTGAACGCAATTATACTATTATTGCTTTTTCATTATAACAATTTAAGCATTTTTGCACATCAGCCAAAAGTATGATTTTTCCGATTTGCCATAAAAAAAGACTGATGAAAAACTCATCAGTCCCTGATAACTATTCCCTTGCTTCTTGCCTCGCTTACAAGCTCCGTGCGCGTCTTGAAGCCCGTCTTTTCCATAAGGTGCTGTATGTGACTTTTAACGGTTGCGACCGATACGTTCAGCCGCTCGGCTATCGCCGCATTCGTGTCGCCCGTGGTAAGCTCCTTGAGTATATCAAGCTCACGCTCGGTAAATTCATGATTGGTGGCGTTACCGATATGAATGAGCGGCGTTTCGTCGGGATAAATATGCTCGCCTTCCATAGTGCGCTTCATAACTTCAAGTATGCTGTTTTTCTGGCCGTCCTTGTACCAGAAGGAGTCAACGCCTATCTTCCTCGCCCTTGAAAGCCATGAATACTCGGGCATGGAGGTAACAATGATTATTCTAATTGCGGGGAATTCCTTTTTTATCTCCTCGGCGGCATCAAGACCGCTGTGGCCGAGCTCCGTCATAACGTCCATGAGAATTAAATCCACCTTATTGTTTTCGCAGACGGAAAACGCGGCGGACGCATTTGAAACCGAAAGCAAAAGATTGAAATCCTCGCTTGAATTGATATAAATCTCAAACAGCTCGCGAGGCATCGCCTGATCCTCGACAAGGAGAACGTTGTACGGCATTCTTATCCCCCCTTTGCTGTTATTCTATACTCAATTGACGAAAAACACATCATCCGTTTGGCTGATATTTAAGAACAAGAGTGAATTTTTCACCGATTTCGGTATAGACCGAAGCGTTCTGCTTTTCGGCAAGAAGCCGTATATTTGCAAGTCCGCCTTCAAAATGCACTTCGCCGTCGGGCAGCTTTCCGTCGTTTGAGAAACGGCAGACAAGCGAACCGTCCGTCCTTTCAAATGATATTTCAAGCCTTCCCGCCTGAGCGTGCTTTACGGCGTTTATGAGCGCCTCCTGAGCCGTGAAGAAGAACAGTTCCTTTTGTTTTTCATTAAGGATATCAGGCAAATCTTCATCCCGTACAATTTCGATTCCGAGCGCCTTTGCAAGCGAGTCGAGCGCGTCGGTCTGCTGAACATTCGCATTGCCGTCCGTTTCCATACAGAGAAGCAGCGCATTCTGTTCCCAGAGCGAGAATATTCTGTCGAGCGCCTGACTGTCATCGCTGTCAGCCGCCACGGTCGAAAGCATAAGTCGGTTCATCTCGTCGTGAATATTCATCTTCGCCTGAAGGATTTCCTGCCTTTTGACAGATTCGTCTATGCTCATATAATACTCACGAAGCTCGCTGTTGAGCCTTGAAAGCTCCGTTTTATCCCTTTCAAGAGCCTCTGTTTTTGAATATTCGGCGGTAATGTCGGAAGCTATCATTTCATAAAGCGTTTCACCGTCAACGCTTATCTCACGGCTCGAAAAGCGCCAGACCTTGCCGTCAACGCTCTTGATACCGTCCTTTACTGCATCGCAAAACTGATTGCCGTTGAGCAGTGCACTTTTTGTAATTGCAACGCAAAGCTCGTTCATACAGATATTCGAAAACAGCACACGGCCGTTTTCCCGCCAGCAGCACACGCCGCAGGGCATCTTGTCAAGATAGAGCTTTATGGCACCGGGGGTAATATACGTTTTATCGTATTTTATATTAAACCAAAACAGAATTGCCGAAAAAGCAGTCAGCAAAACAAAGCAGACAAGCCAGTAAAAGCACGAAACTGAGCCCGCCGTCTGCGTTAAGCGGGAGAACGTTCCCGTCTTGAAGAAAAGCGAATAATCGAATACTATCTGCCACAAAACGAATGACGGAACGAACAGAACCAAAGCAAACAAGGTCAGGCGGAATCTTTTCTTAACAACCGACAGCATACCGCTTCCGATGCAGATAAGGCAGAGAAGCAAAGCCCACAAAGCAAAAGCGGAACGCGCAAGAGGTGAAAGAGTGATAAATGAACTCATACCGCTTCGCCTCCCTTCTGCAGGGTGAAGCTGATATAAGTCACGCCGTCCTCACTCGTTATCTCACAGGTTACGCCTGCGTCCGAAAGAGCGTTTTCGGATTCCTTTGTCAGTGGCTCAACAAGATTTTCAAGCGTCAGCTTGAACAAAGCTCCGTCCTGAGCGGACAGATTGACAAACGCGCCTTTAAGGCTTGTGATGTTGGTTTCAAGCAGAGTTTCAAACGCCTCAAACACGGCAAGCGCCGCATCGGCGTTTACGGTGCAGTCGGCATTGGAGACGAACTCGCCCGGAATACCGCAGAAGTTGAGATAGCGAAGCACCTCGGAAACAGACAGTCCGAGCTCGCCGACCTCGATAACGCTGCTCTCCTGCGAGAGAAGCATAAGGTTGGCGTAACGCTTTATATATGCGCCCAGCAGGGTTATTCTGCCGCGCATCGTTTCCTTGAGCGCTTTATCGTCGGACTTGCGTGCGGTTTCCGCATAGCGCGAAATCAGCTGAGACTGCCGCTGAGTGCGCTTTGCAATAGTATCGTAAACGAGAGTCCTCTGCTCAGTTTTTGTCTGTTTTTCCTTTAATTCATTACTAAGTCTGATAAGCTCAGCTTCCTGCGCCAGACCTTCCTTGGCTTCCTCAAGCTCGTCATTGAGCCGGTCAATCTCGGTCATATCGTCCTGCCAGAAGCCGAAGCCGCCGGGAATTTCCATTTTATGAAGCACGGTGTGCTCGTCTATACGCGAGCCGCCTGCCATCGAAAACTGCTGTGCGCTAAGGGGCTTGGCGTTGTTTGACGAGTAAACGGGATTGCCGTCTCTGTCGGTAATCTGCGCCGCAATCGAGAATTTCTGGAAGAGCTTTCCGTAATCGGTGTTGGTCGGAATAAGTCCGAGTTGAATACAGCATTCCAGCACAATCGCAACGGTGCTGATAAGAATTTCGGGGAATTCAAGTATATTTGAGCCGTTGATCACGGGCAGATTTCCCGTAACAATCAACGCGTTGAGCACGGCTCCGACGGCAAACGGAACGAGAATTATCCACGCATTTTTCCTTGCCGAAACGATACGGCACTTGATGATAAGAACGACTATTGCTGCTATATAAAGAGCATAGCGCCAGAACGTTATTACGTAGAAAAGAGCGCCGTAGGTGTAGTCGTTATCCCAGTTTTCAAACTGCGGTTTGAACTCAAAAACGAGCTGATGCAGATCGTTTGTCATTACAAGAATGATAAATACAACCGTCACCGCAAGAGTCCAGCGCCAGCCCTTCGGAATACGGAAATCCTTTTTCGGCGCAACGAGAAGCGAGATATAAAACAGGAACAGAGGTATCAGCAACATAGGCACGTAGTAAAGATACCACGTGTGACGGTCGAGTACGTCAGTTTCGGCAAAGACGCTGTATTTAATGCCTCGAAGCAATATCAGCAGCAGCGCCATCCACGAAATACCCTTCATCATAAACGAAAGGCTTCCCGTCGGCGTTACACGGTGATAATAGTAAAGCACAAGGCATACACACAGTGTTAAAAGATAAACTGTCGAAACGTTACGGGTAGGAAAGCTGTCGGGAATTATGCTGGCGTTCGGGATTATATTTATAACAAGCAAAAGATAGTACAGCGCCATACTGCGAAGCGTTCTCTTAAGTTCGTTCATCCGACCTCTCCCCTTCCTTGAATTATATAATTGAATAATACCATATAATAAGGTGTATTTCAATCAGCGAACAGTAAAAAACAGACCTGAAATCAGGTCTGTTTTAATGATTTATTCCTTTTCCGACGCGCGTTTTTCGATTATGTAATCGTGCACCTCGTCGGCAAGTCTGCCGTAAAGCCTGAACTTGCTTCTGAACACAAACAGAGATGCGAGAAGCAGAACTATCGGTACGGCGAAGCCTATAACGCCGATAGCGGTCTTGGTCTGCGCGTTGACAACGACGTCAACTCCCCTAGCTTTGCAATCGTTAACCTGCTCGGAATAGCGGAAAAGTCCGAGTCCGCCGTAATAGATAACGGTCTGAATTGTATATGCAAGCTTCTGAAGGAAGCCTTTCATTGAGAAGGTTATACTTTCGTTTCTCTCACCGTTCTTATACTCTCCGTAGTCAACTATGTCGGCAAGGAAGATAGTCTGTGACACGAACATCGAGCTGATACCTACCGAAGCGAGAATATAGCTTATGCTTAACGGCATCGTCGCTTTGATTATACTGTTATAAGCTTCCGTTTTGCCCGGCGCTGCGGCAATGATTTCGGGTATTCTGACCTTCAGCATCATTGATAGCGCGAACATAAGCGCATAGCCGATTATACAGGTGCAAAGCGATATTGAATAAATGGTACGTTTTGAAAATTTAACAGAAAGTATGGGTATTACGAGAAGGCCGAGCACGGAACCGACCGCGCCTATGGTCTGGAAAAGAGACTGAGCCTTTGCCACACCGACAACCTGAGTGAAATATGTGACGGCGGTGCCGCTTGTAAGATACCAGCCCGCATTTGAGAGCATGGCGAATATCATAAAGACGACGAGCTGGTCGTTGCCCTTTATAACCTTGAAAATCTGCTTAAAGGAGAACTTTTTCTTTTCGCCGTAAACGACGTTTGTTTCCTTGGTGGTCAGGACACAGACAAGTGCAAATACTACAAGCAGTATTCCGCAGATTCCCGCCCAGCGCGAGAAGCCCTCGGGCGTATAGCCATCCTTATCCTTGTTCATACCCGTTGAAAGCAGCGGAACGATAATGGGAGTGGCGATAGTGATAATTCCCTGACCTAAACCCGAAAACGTTCTCGCAACGGTCGAAACGAGATTTCTCTCCTTTTCCTCGCTGGTAAACGAGGGTATCATCGACCAGTACGGAATATCGGCAAGCGTGTTCGACATACCCCAGAGAACGTACATTACCGCAACGTAGATATAAAGCGGAAGTCCGCTTAAACCGAAGCGTGAGAACAGCAAAAACAGAACGATGCCGTTTGAAACAGCGCCGATTAAAATCCACGGACGGTATTTGCCGAATTTAGTTCTCGTATTATCGACGATAGTTCCCATCATCGGGTCGTTGATGCCGTCCCAGATTCTCGCAAGCGGAGTAAGCAGCAGCAAAAAGCCTTCCTTTAATCCGAGCGTGGTGACAAGATAGTGGCTTAAGAAGGAATAGAACATTCCGTAGCTTAAGTCAAGACCTATTGCGCCGACACCGTAACCTAATTTGCCGGCAATGAATTTAAGCTTCTCTTTCATATTTTATCCCCTAGTATATCTGATATTTCTTCTTGCAATTCTATCGGTCGCCTCGATACATCCGAGTATGATTACAAAGTATATAATCTCCTTGGGATAGCAAAGCGTGTGCTCAAACATCGACATCGCGAAGAAGCCGATAAGGCTCGCAGTAAAGGCAACTGCATAACGTTTATACCAGCCGCCGCAGTGATAAATACGCCACAGGTGCTGCAAAACTATAATAAGGGCAACGGCGAAAATAAGTATTCCGATTATACCGAGTTCAAGCGCAACCTCGATTATGAGATTGTGCGCACTTTCAAAATACTGACCGTCAGCAAAAAGCAGACGGCGAACGTTCTCACTGCCCGCGCCGACGCCGAAGGGATTGGCAAATATACCGTGAACACAGGTCTTCCACAGTTTTATGCGATAGTTGGTCGAAATATCCTGATTAGCGGTGATGCCGCGCCGACTGAATATAACTATAAGCATCGCAAGCGACGACAAAGCCGCAAGCGCAGACATAAGCTTTGCGGGTTTTCTGCCCGCGAATGAAAGCATCATAAGCGAGAGCACGACCGCAACGACCGTACCGCGAAGGAAAGTAAACAACAGTCCGAAGAATATCAGAAGCGCACTGAGTATCGAGAAAACCCTGCGCTTTTTAGTCGACGAGTAGTAACAGCTGAACACCGCAAGCGGAAACGCTATTACAAGAAACGCCGAGAGCGCAAGCGGATTTGAAAAGCAACCAGAAACACGGTCGTAGGTAAACTCGTTGAAAATCGGGTAGTTGGTAAACTCCGCGAAGCGCAGGTCAAGCTTTTCATACAGCGGGCTGGGTATAATGTCGGGCTTTCCGGCCGCCATAAACGACATCTGAACGATACCTACAAAGGAATTTGCCGCTGCCGAGCCGACAAGACACAGAACGATATTCTCAACCTTTTCCTTGGTATCGGTGTGATTGAAAATAATCAGATAAACTGCCAGAGAACACAGCCAGACAAATCCGCAGTACGCCGCGTCGATTTTTATTCTTGCCCAGGTAATGCTCGCAAGGCACAGAAGCGTGTAAAGCGTGATGGCTATGCCCGTCTTACCCATTCTGACAGTGCGCGAGTGAACAAAATTGTCAACGAGGTAAACAAGGAACAGTATTATAACCGAGCCGACAGCAAGCAGCTCGGGTAAAAGACTTATAAACAGAACGGCAAGCGTGACAAGCTTATAGTAAGCCGAAAAGTTCTTTTCCTTCAAATACTGAGGAACTAACATATTCCCTCCGCACACATTTATTATGTATGGTATTCTATCATACTTTCATTAAAAATACAATAATATATGAAGATGACAAATCGGAGTTTAACGGGGTCTTCGACCTCGAAGTGAAATTCTTGCTTCGCAAGAGTGAAATTGCCTTTCGGCAGTGAAATTCGTCCTGCGGACGAGTGAAATTTGCCTTCGGCAAGTTGCGGGGAAGCTCCGCTTCCGAACATTTTATAAAACTTTCGGCGTAAATATCACTAAGCGTAGGGGCGATTCACGAATCGCCCGTCAGCTTTGCAGTAAACTAACGGGGCGCCGAGTCGTCGCCCCCTACGGACTGTTGTTATATATATTTGAGTTTGTCGGGGCCTTTTCAAACTATAACAGAGCGTAGGGCGGCATGCCCACATGCCGCCGCAAAGCTGTACGGTAAACTAACGGCGGGGTGAAGGCACCCCGCCCTACGCAGAATTTGTAATTAAAATCTGCTCGATAAACTCAAATTTATATATCAATTATTAAGAAATTTTGAATTTTTCCATTATTTTGAAAAAAGGGGTTGATTTTTTATTTTTTCGGGCTAAAATATATATTAGCACTCGGAAATGTTGAGTGCTAAAAATTATTAATTATTCTTTTCAGGAGGAATGAAATATGAAAATCAGACCGCTTGCCGACAGAGTAGTTTTGAAGGCTGTCGAGCTTGAGGAAACAACAAAGAGCGGAATCATTCTTGCCGCTTCGGCGCAGGAAAAACCGCAGGTTGCCGAGGTTGTAGCAGTAGGTCCCGGCGGACTCGTTGACGACAAGGAAGTTAAGATGTACGTCAAGGTCGGCGACAGAGTTATCACAAGCAAGTATTCAGGCACCGAGGTTAAGGTTGACGACGTTGAATACACCATCGTCCGTCAGGCTGACATCCTTGCTGTCGTAGAATAATTCAGGAGGCGTTTATTTATGGCAAAACAGATTATTTACGGCGAAGAAGCCAGAAAAGCATTACAGACAGGTATCGACAAGCTTTCCGATAC
>JAUMVO010000013.1 GCA_030530095.1 Clostridiaceae bacterium | reverse complement strand
CGCCAGCGTTCATCCTGAGCCAGGATCAAACTCTCTAAAAAATTCTATCAATACATCCTTTCGGATGAATCAATCATTCTTCAGAATAGCATTCTCTGCTCTTCTTATCCTCAATCTACTCGATTTAAGGTTCGTACTTTTCGTACTTCTTCTAAAAACTCTTCCCATACTTTCGTATGAGCTGAATCTCAGGGTTCTCTTGTTCTAGTCGTTGTTTAATTTTCAAGGTCCAGGAAAGGTGCGCTCGTTTGAGCGCTCGAATATAATATCAAAACAACCGACAAATGTCAACACCAAATTTTAATTTTTTTGAAAAATTTTTACAATTGTTAAAACGCCGCCGGGCGTTCCCTAAAAATCACTCTGTCCCACTCTCGCGCACGTATATAAATATAATAGTATGTTTATGTTGAAAATTACGTCTTTTAGTATTATAATGAACCCGAGAAAATCAGTAAGAGGTACGTTATGCTGGATCGCTTTCTGAAAAGTGAAAAAACGGATTGGATTCGTAAATTTGTCCTTGACGACAGGTTTATGATAATCCTTTTTGTCCTTGCTGCTCTGATAACCGTATTTCACATCGAAGCTGTCGGCGTAGCACTGTTTATACTTATTGTATCTTTTATTCTCGTAATAAGCGACGATCTTCTCGCTGCTACCCTTCCCTTTTTACTGATATCGGAAACGCTCATCAAATGCTACGATTCGTTCGACTACTTTATTAAGATAGTATGGGTAGCTGCGCCGCTTGTTGCGGCACTGATATTTCATTTCGTACACTATCGGAGACCGATAAAAACCGGCAGATTGTTCATACCCGTATTAATGGTCAGCGTGGCGGTAACGCTTGGCGGCTTCGGCTTTATAAGCGCAAAACAGTATTTCAGCCTCGTGTCGTTCTATTACGTTTTTGGGCTGGGCTTCGGTATGCTGCTGATATACATAATGCTCAACACATATATCAGAACGCCGCGGGAATACTCAGTCAAGAACAAGTTCACCAATATAATGATTTATATGGGACTGTTCGCGGTATTTATGATACTTGAGTTCTATATTGAGAACGCTTCTCAGGTTATGCTCTATAAAGGAATACTGTATATGCAGTGGCGAAACAACATATCCACGTTTCTGATGTTCGCTATGCCCTTTGCGGCATTCAAAGCTGTCAAAAAGCCGTCGTACATTTTCGTGTCGCTTATTCTGTATATTGCCATACTTCTCACGGGCTCAAGGGGCGGTATGCTGTTCGGTCTCATTGAGCTTATAATGACGCTGAGCATACTTGTCAGTATTGACCGACGACACCGTTGGGCATTTGTGGCAATTGCGGGCGGAATAGTCTTCGCGATAGTTCTGTTCGTTCAGGATTTCTTTGGTTTCTTCGGTGCAACATTCGGCAGACTTATAAACAGTCTGTCAGGCGGAGAAAACGAGGTCAGGCTTGATCTGTTTGAACGCGCGTTCAAGGACTTCTATGACAGCCCGATTTTCGGAACAGGACTTGCATATATGGGCAATCGCGACGTACACCCGTCAGCCAAGTTCGCGCTGTGCTGGTATCACTGCGAACCGCTACAGATCATGGCGAGCCTCGGACTCGTCGGAATCGCAGCATTCTCGGTACAGTTCATTTCAAGAATTATTCTCTTTATAAAGAAACGCACGGTGTTCAACGTAACAATACTGGTAGCGTATCTCGGAATTGAAATGATGTCACTTGTCAATCCCGGTATTTTCTGCCCCATCCCCTATCTTTTTCTTGTTACTATGTTTATATCAATTGTTGAATACGTCAATGAGACTGACGATGTTACAGACCTGACAGACGATATACTCTTAAGTCAGGAAAAAGAAGAAGAGCTCGACGACCTTGACGATGATGAAGGCGACGTGATTATACCTGTAATATATAAATAGTATATAAACCATAAAAACTCCGCAGTATCTACTGCGGAGTTCATTTTATTGGTCTTATAATTCAGCGTAGCAATATTCGTCGTCGCTGTCGGTAACCCTGACGCTCACGGGAATGCCGACAGTCAAGTCAGGTGATTTTACCATTACAGGAGTATAATTCGCCGTGTAGCCGAAAACGTATTTTTCATCGTGATTCGTTTCGGGTATTATCTCGACCGTTTTGCCGATTTGCCTTTTCAGATAATCGCTTCTTATTCTTTGGGCTGCTTCGTTAAGAATCGCTGCCCGTTTTTCTTTTACCGATTTTTCAATCTTACTGTCAAAAACTGCCGCTCTTGTCCCCTCTCTGACAGAGTATGGGAAAATATGAATCTTCTCAAAGCCGACCTTTTCAGCAAAGTGTACCGTTTCTTCAAAGTCCTCATCCGTTTCGCCCGAAAAGCCAACCATGATATCGGTCGTAAGTGTACAGTCGGCAAATGAACTTCTGAGCTTACGGCAAAGCTCGAAGTATTCCTCGGCACTGTAGTGTCTGTTCATTCTTTTGAGCGTTGCATCACAGCCGCTCTGCAAAGAAATATGGAACTGCGGGCATAGCTTGTCAAGCCTTGAAAGACCGTCTATCACTTCGTCAGTAATGTGGTCGGGCTCAAGTGAACCGAGACGCACTCTTTTAATACCGTCAACGTCACACGCAGCCTTAATCGCATCAACAAAGCTCTCGCCCGTGTCCTTACCGTAGGCGGAAAGATTGATACCGACCAGCACAACCTCACAAAAGCCTTTTGAGGCTAAACTGGAAACTTCTTCTTTTATAACTTCAATCGATTTGGAGCGTACCCGACCGCGAGCCTTCGGAATTATGCAGTACGAACAGAAACGGTCGCAGCCGTCCTCAATTTTAACGATTGCTCTTGTACGTTCGTTAAAGTCGTAAATAAGCTCCCCGCAGAAGCGTTCGCCCGTTTCGTGCTGAATAACATCAACCACACGGCTGCGCTTTTTGAAGAATGCTTCAAGTCTGTCAATCATATCGGCATTGTTACGGTTTCCGATAACTATATCAGCCTCGTTAAGCCTGCCCGATTCATCTGGAAAAGCCTGAGGCATACAGCCGGTCAGTACGACAACGGAATCGGGTTGATTTCTTTTAAGCCTTCTGACAAGTTGACGCGTTTTGCGGTCGCTCTCGGCGGTGACGGTACAGGAATTGACGACGAAAACATCCGCCGATGAATCGTCGGATGTGATTTCGTAACCGTGCTTTATAAAGTTTTCCGTCATCTGCTCGGTTTCATACTGATTGACCTTGCAGCCCAAAGTGTAAAGTTTAACCTTCATATTTTTTCAAATTATTTCAGAATATTGATGCTACGACGGACAGAACAAAATAAACAGCAACCGTTGCTAACGCGAACAATCCAACTATTATTGCAGCTTTCTTCAAAACTCTGAAAAACTCGTCCTTATTGTCCTGCTTTCGTTTACTCTCAAGCTCTTTTCTGTCAATAATAGCCCTTATGTTACCTATCTCATCATATACTATTTCTTTATCGGGCTCTACCTTGATATTAGGAGCCACATACGGTGTCAATCCTCCGCCGTCTCTGAATTTCTCGTTATACATCAATCCACCTCAAAACAGATTTATTATAAAGCCTTGATTCTGAAAACCTCGGCACCGTGAGGATCAACCGTTGCGCTAAGCTCATTTCTGAACTTAATCTTTTCCTTACTCCACAGATCAAAGCATTCATATTCGGCGGCTGACGGTATATCAACCCAGCTGAGATTCGTGATGTCAGACATCTTAATTCGGATATCCATTGCTGCGGGCGACTTATTGAAGAAGCATACTGCAACCTCTCCGTTTTCAAGCGGCTTTACGAGTACGTCAGTGAGCAGATTAGTCTTGATTCTGCGGCACTGAACGCCCTTTGTGTCCTGATCAACGGCAATAAGGTCCTTATTTGTTATTATTTTCAGCGTCTTGTCGTTTGTGTTTACAGATCCGTCAGCATTGATAAACTTTCTGATATCATTACCGAGTATAAGCGGAGCCGCCATCATACACCAGAGGCTGAAATGCGCCTTGTTTTCGGTTACGCTCAAGCTGCCGTTGCCGACTTCAAGCATATCGGGATCATTCCAGCACCCCTTGCAGGAATACTTGTACAGTCTGACGTTGGTTTCGTAAATTCCGACAACCGAAGTCCAGTTTGGCTGTATGTCAAGAGTCGTACGCCACAGATTGCCTGCCTGAGCGCCCCATTTCCACGGCTTATTCGCACCCCACTCGCAGATAGAATACACAATCGGTTTTTCGGGGATATTGTGCTTCTCGGCATAAAGTGCAGTCGCACGCTTAAGCTCTTTGCCCATATCGGTGTACTGCCTTGCGGCGCTGTCCATTTTAGAACCTATCGGGTTTCTTATTTCGATTGTGTTGTCGCCCGCATTGAGTTTAATCATAAGCTGCGCACGGCCAAAGGCGTTAAACATTCTTGTCTTGGGTATTTCAAGCTTGTAAACATCTGTACCGTTCACTGTGATTTCGGCGTATTTTTCATTAACCGTCAGCTTTCTGTAAATGAAGGTGAAGATATACTCCCCTTCCTTCTGAACGTTGACGAAGCTGAACTTAATACTGCCCGTATTGTTATCAAGCCGTCCGACATAGCTGCCATGCTTATCGTGCAGTACGGCAGCAGTACCGTATAGCTCTGCGTTTTCGGCTTCAAGCTTTATTTCCTGAGCACCGTCCTTTGCAGTAATTGTAATACTGTCGAAAGCAGGTGCTTCCATCGGTATTTTCTCATTATGGCAAAAATCGTATTTGAAATACTCAATTCCCCACTCCGCAAAGGTTTCGGCATCTATTCTCTCGTTATAAAGAGATGCGGGCAAATCCTCGCAGGTAAGAGTACCGTTCGAAGAATAAATGCCTGCCTTAAAGCCTTTTTTATTAAGCTCCTTTACCAGAGACTTTATTCCCGAAGGGAATGTTTTAAGGTCGCCCTGCAATCTGCCGTTTGCATCACGCATTGAGCTCTGCCAGCAATCATCAAGATTGACGTAACAGTAACCCGCTTCAAGCAGTCCGCTCTTTTTCATGGCGTCTGCAGTTTCCTTAATTAAATTCTCGTTTATGTTGCCGTGAAAAGCGTTCCAGCTTGACCAGCCCATAGGCGGAGTAAGCGCCGCACCGTTGTCGTAAATATCGCCGCCTTCGACATGCACGCTCGCTCTTGCAATCGCTTTTCTGATATCACATTCGGGGCAAAAATCACTGTTTTTTCTTTTTGCAAGAATACCGACAGCCGTTGCACCTGCGGCAAGAACTGCGGCTGAAACGATTTTACCTATCATAACGAGCCAACCTTTCCAAAAAATTAAAGGGGATAAGCGAAATCTCTTTCACCTATCCCCCTCTTGTTTAATAATTATTCCTCAGCAGGAGTCTCGGCCGCCTCTTCAGCAACTTCTTCAACTGCCTCTGCTGCTTCCTCTGCAGGAGCTTCAACAGCCTCGGGGGCTGCTTCTGCAGCTTCCTCAGCGGGAGCTTCAACAGCCTCGGGGGCTGCTTCTGCAGCTTCCTCTGCGGGCTTCTCCTCCTCAACCGGAGGCTCAAGCAATGCCTTGATTGAAAGGCTTACTCTCTTCTTGTCATAGTCAATGTCAAGGATCTTGACGTCAACCTCCTGGCCTACCTTAAGTACCTCAGCGGGATTGCCGATGTGTGAATAAGCAATCTCGGAGATATGTATAAGACCGTCAATGCCGGGGATGAGATTTGCGAACGCACCGAAGGTGGTAAGTCCGACAATCTTAACGGTATGAACGCTGCCTACGGGATAGTCGCGCTTAAGGATTTCCCACGGATTGTCCTCGACCTTCTTGAAGCCGAGTGAAATCTTCTTATTTTCCCTATCGAGAGCCTTGATATAAACTTCAACCGTATCGCCTACGTTTACTATCTCCGACGGATGCTTGATTCTGGTCCATGAAAGCTCGGAAATATGAATCATACCGTCAACGCCGCCGATGTCAACAAAAGCGCCGTACTTGGTAAGCGAACGAACGGTACCGGTGTACTTCTGACCCTCTTCTGCCTGTGCCCAGAAAGCTTCGGCAGCTTCTCTGCGAACATCTCTGTTGGCAGCCTTGATAGAGCCGACAACTCTTCTTCTGCGGCGGTCAACCTCGATAATCTTGAACTTAACCGTCTGGCCGACCATGTCCTCAAGAGAATCGTTACGGTTGAACTTTGAAAGTGAAGCGGGAATGAAAACGCGGATTGAATTGTACTGAACGAAAAGGCCCTTTCCTTCGCCGGCAATACCGGTAACCTTTCCTTCAACCGCCTCGTCGCTGTCCTCGGAAAGCTCTTCCCAGGCTCTGCCGGCATCATAGCGCTTCTTGGAGAGCATTACAGTGCCTTCCATATCATTGGTCTTCATAATGATAAGATTGAGTCTGTCGCCTTTTTTAACTTCCTTGGTTAAATCAAGACCGGGCTCATTGCTGTACTCTTCGGCTGAAACATAACCGGTATGCTTTCTGCCTTCGATTTCAACCTGAATCTCAGCGGGCGTTACGCCGACAACTATGCCAACGACCTTCTGGTCGGAGCTTTCGTCAATATATTCATCAAGCATTTCAGCAAAGGATGTTGACTCAGCCACTGTTGCTTCCTCCTTTACTGCATTTGCGTTTTGTTCTAATTTTTCGGTCATGGTTTTTAGTACCTCCTTAATAATGCTGTCGGGTGTTGATGCCCCGGCAGTGACACCGACTGAGTTGTAGACTGACAAATCAATATTTTTTAATTCCTCAGCGGTCTCGACCAGGAAGGTCGGGCAATTGGATTCACACACCGCTTTGAGCTTCGCCGTATTAGAACTTTGACGGCCTCCGATGATAATCATAGCATCGTTTTCAAGCGAAAGACGGGTGGCTTCCTTTTGTCGTTCTTCTGTCGCGCTACATATTGTATCAAAAATTACTGCATTTGTATAGTATTTTTTTATTTTTTTTACATAATTTTCAAAACTTTTTATGGAAAAAGTGGTCTGAGCGACCAAAATTAGATGCTTTTTGTCTAAATCTGGGTGTTCAGATATGATTTTGTCGAGTTCTTCCTCACTGTTGAACACATAAGAATCGCCGTTACAGTAACTTCGGATGCCTATTACCTCGGGGTGATTCGAATCGCCTGCAATAAGCGTAACACTGTTTTCGTCGGAGTTTTCGCTGACAATTTTATGAATTTTCAGTACAAACGGACAGGTTGCGTCGCAGTAATCGAGCGAAGCATTTTTGACGCTTTCGAGCATCTGCTTCGTGATACCGTGAGTACGCAAAACGAGCACATCGTCCGCATTACACTCGTCGGGACCGTCAACTATGCGCACTCCCCGCTTCTCAAAGTCCGCAATAACCTGCGGATTGTGAATAATCGGACCGAGCGTGCAGACACTTTTTCCCTCCCCGACCGTTTTGTCGAGAAGCTTGACTGCTCTGTTTACGCCGAAACAGAATCCGGCTGTTTCAGCGAGCGTTATCTTACGCATGTCCTTCCTCCCAGAGCTTGGTTATCTCAGCCATCACCTTATCGGTAGCGTGGTGTAATTCCTTGACCGAATGAGGTTTAGTGAATTCAAATTCCTCATTCTTTATCACCTTACCGTATCTGACGGTAAGCTTCGTTCCCCTCTTGAACTGCTCGTCGGTGTATATTGAAACGGGAAGCAAATCGGCTCCGGTCTCTCTTAAAACCCAGGCTACGCCCGATTTGCCGTGCTCGGCAGGTCGGTAGGTATGCTGGCGCGTACCTTCGGGGAAGATTCCGAAAACCATACCGTTTCTAACCAGTTCACAAGAATAGTTAACAGCCTTCATATCACCTATTCCTCTCTCAATCGGGAAGGAATTCAGCGTAATAATCAGCTTTGCGGCTATCGGATTCTTAAACAGCTCTTTCTTCGCCATATAGTGAACTACTCGCGGGCAGGAATTCGATATTATAAACGGATCGAGAGCGTGCTGATGGTTGCAGGCAACTATCAGCGGACCGTCCTTGGGAATATTTTCCATACCGACGTATGTTATTTTATACATTCTCTTGAAAAAGAAATCCACTAGTCCTCTGATTTTATCATAGGCAGCGGATTCCGAAACCTTACTGTAATCGAAATACACTTACATCTTCTCCTTGATGAGATTTACTACGGTTGAAATCGACTCTTCAAGCGTCATTTCACTCGTATCAACGATAATCGAATCCTCGGCGGGCTTTAAGGGTGCAATTTCGCGGTGAGAATCCTGATAGTCACGCTCAATGAGGTCCGCCAAAACCTTTTCATACGTTTCGTCGGAGCCTTTTTCCTGAAGCTCAAGGAATCTTCTCTGAGCACGCACTTCAGCGGAAGCTGTAAGAAAAATTTTAACCTGAGCGTCGGGAAGAACAACCGTAGCGATATCCCTGCCGTCCATAATGCAGTTATTCTTCTTCGCTATATCTCGCTGAGTATCAAAAAGAAAATCCCTAACAATCTGGATTGCAGAAACATTTGAAGCCGCCATAGATGCGTCGGGCGTTCTGATTTCCGAAGAAACGTCCTCATCGTTCAGGAAAACGTGCTGAACGCCGTCAATATATCGAAGCTCCACGACGGTTGACTTAAGCATCCTTTTGATTTTCTTTTCATCCTTGGTATCGATTTCATTGCGAAGCGCATTTACGCCTACCGCTCTGTAAAGAGCGCCCGTGTCAACATAAATGAGCCCGAGCTCCTTAGCAGCCGCTTTGGCAACGGTGCTTTTACCCGCGCCTCCGGGTCCGTCAATCGCAACGTTAAGTACCTTTTTCTTAGCCATAGTTATTCTCCTATTCCTTCTCAAAGCAAAAGATTGAAATCTGATGCTTAAGAGTAAAATTATCGTCCGTAATATTTTTCAGCATTTTAATATGCTCGTCTGAAAATCTTCGCACTTCTTCCCTGCTAAGCGATGGCTCAATTCCGCGGCAGGCTATCATTCTGCCGTTCCAGCTTTCGTAGGTGAAGGGAATATCACAGTCAAATTCGAGAAACTCTTTTTTCTTAAAGCCATCCGGTTTAAGAGAGCTGTTCTTAACTTCAATTCTGTCGCCTAAGCAATCCCAGTTCGGATTGTATTTTTTAACGAGTTTCAATGAAGCATCGGTTATTTCCGACTCTTCCGGCAGCCATTGCATATAGCAAATGACAAAAATGCCGCCTTTTTTCAAAACTCGTGCGATTTCGGGTATAGCCTTTTCACGGTCAAAATAAGCAAAGCACTGAACCGCGCTGACCGCGTCAAAGAATCCGTCAATATACGGTATGCTTTCGGCAGTTCCTGTCTTGTATTCAATATCAAGCCCCGCCGATAATTCAGCGGCTTTTTTAATCTGATTGCCGGCAATATCAATACCGTACAGCCTTGCGCCGTATTTATGCATAAAGCGCGGGATTACTCCCGTACCCGTTCCTATATCAAGGCATTTTTCACACTTACGTCCAAAGCCGAGACGGTAGAATTCTTCAAACATTTTTTCGGGGTAAATGTCACGGTATTTAGCATAATTCTCCGACGCTTTTCCCCAGTCAAAACTGTTGCCGTTGTCAATAGTCCGTTTAATCATACGTTGTTACCCGCCAAATATCCAGTTGAAAACGCAATCTGCAGATTATAACCGCCGGTATAAGCGTCAACATCTATTACCTCGCCTGCAAAATACAGTCCCTTGCAAAGCTTTGATTCCATTGTCTTGGGGTTTATTTCCTTGCAGTTTACACCGCCCGAGGTGATAATCGCCTCATCGATTGATTCAAAGTCAAGCACCGTCAGCTTCATATTCTTTATAACGCTGACAAGCTTCTGCCGCTGCTCACGGGTTATCTGATTAGACACGGTTGAGGGCTTTATTCCCGACAGCTTTATAACGGGATTGATAATTGCTCTCGGCAAAAGCAGACCGAGCGAATTTGACAGCGCCTTATTGGAGTTCTCGAGCAAATCACGCTGCAATCTAAGGTCAAGCTTTTCTTCGTTCAGCGCGGGCTTCAGGTCAATGTATATTTCATATCTGCCTGCTTCCATATTCTCAAGATGGGCGCTTGCCGACAGTATCATCGGTCCCGACACGCCGAAATGTGTGAAAAGCATTTCACCGAAATCGTCATAAATCTGCTTACCCGTTTTGGTGTCAATAACTCTTATAGCCGAATTGCGAAGTGAAAGTCCCATCGCATCGCTGCAAAAGCCTTCACGGCATTTGAGCGCAACGAGCGACGGTCTGGTCGGCACAATACTGTGCCCCGCCTGCTCTGCCAGCTTATAGCCGTCGCCCGTTGAGCCGGTTTTGGGGTAGGATTTTCCGCCCGTGGCGACAATTACGCTATCGGCATAACAGCACTCACCGTCATCGGTTTTAACGCCTTTAACCTCGCTGTTTTCAATAACAAGCCCTATTACTCTTGCTTTTTTACGCTTAACACCGTTTTCGGTGATAAATCTGTTGAGCGCGTCAACTATGTCCATAGCCTTGTCGCTCTCGGGAAAAACGCGGAAACCCCGCTCAGTTTTGAGCGGTACACCGAGTCCTTCAAAAAGATTTCTCGTGTCATCCGTTCCGAATTGCGAAAACGCGCTGTAAAGAAATCTTCCGTTATGTGAAACGGACGCGATAAGCTTATCAATATCGGTTTCGGCGTTCGTAACGTTGCATCTGCCCTTGCCGGTTATAAGCACCTTGCGGGCAATTTTGTCGTTTCTTTCAAGCAGCAAAACGTCGTTGCCGTTTTGGGCGGCAAAGCCTGCCGCAACGCAACCTGCGGCACCCGCACCGACAACAATAACCTTACTCATCCGCGCTGTCTTCCTTTTCGTAAACCTGATAGCTGTCCCAGATGCTTTCAAGTTCATTGAAATTATTGTAAACCTCGTCGGTTCTGCTTAAGGTTACGCTGACGATAAGAGCGTTTATAAGGCTCAGCGGCGCAACAAGCGAATCGACAACCGACGCCATATTGCTCTTGGCAATAAGCAGATGGTCGGAATACTGTGCCATAGGAGACTCTTCGTTATCGGTAATTGAAATTACCGTCGCTCCCCTGTCGGCAATGAAACGCAGAGCATTTACTGTCTGTTTTGAATAGCGCGGGAAGCTGATGGCTATACAAACGTCATCCTTATCAATTCTGAACATCTGCTCGAACATTTCGGATGCACTCGAAGTATCGACGAGCACTACGCTGTCGAAAACGAGATTGAAATAAAACGCAAGGAACGAAGCGAGCGCCGCTGAAGAGCGCACGCCGAGTATATAAATCTTTTTGGCGCAATTAATTGCATTGACAGCTTCTCTGAAGTCCTCGCGCGAAGTCTTCTCGATAGTCTGACGGATAAGGTCGATATCGCCCGTCAGAACGTTGCGTATTACGTCGCCGTCGCCGATAAGGTTTTTCGAAACCTCCATACGCTGAACGGCGGTGAGTTTCGACTTAATCATCTGCTGAATTTCCCTCTGCAGCTCGGGATAGCCCTTGAAGCCTAGCTCGGTTGCAAAGCGCACAACCGTAGACTCACTTACACCGACCTTCTCACCGAGGACGGAAGCGGTCATAAACGCTGCCTTGTCGTAGTTCTCCATTATGTACGCGGCAATCTTCTTCTGTCCCTTTGAGAAGCTTGCCATACTGTTTTCAAGTGCTGATAACAATGTGCTTTTCATATTACACGTTCCTATTTTCAAATTGGAATATAAGTATATAATAAAATGCAGGAAAATGCAAGATTTCCTGCAAAATATTATTTGCTTTTACATTTTGATAACCTGCCAAGTAATTTCGGTTGAGCAGGATTTTAGCGATTTAATGATGAGATTATAGAAATCCGAAGCTTTTATGCCGAGCTGTGCAATCCTGCGGGCATCTGCACTGTCAAGCGCGATAAGCTGTTTATAGCTAGATATCACGGGAAGACTTGACGACTTTGACCTTTCCCCGAGTACAGCTTCGGCACGTCTGTTAAAGCCGAGAAGCCTTATATACGGCGCACTTATTTTAATGTCATTCTCAGTCACACCGAATGCCTTTGAAAGAACCGCACGTCTTACCCTTGAATGAGTATAGCGCTTAGTCTTCGCGGAGTCGAAAAGCTCGTCAAGGCTTTTCGAGGTTTTAAGCGCATTTTCAATTCTGTTCGAAAGCTCTTCTGTCATATAAGCGATATTGCCGCCGTCCTCACCGAGTCTGTTTCTCAGAACAGTCTGAAGACATATCGAATAACTGTCACCGAGCACATACTCGCCGTTTTCTTTACATTCTTCAAGGCAATCCCAAGCATTTTCGGGTATAAAAGCACTTATGCTCTCGCCTTTTTCGAACAAAGTTCTTATAAGACTTGCGCTCGCATACCGTCCGACCGGAATAGCGCTGTCATGTTCAACCGATTTGCGCTCAACGGGAATAAAAGAAACATCGGGATAGTTTTTCCTCAACTCTTTTACGTATTCGAGTGCGAGTATATTATTCGGTTTATTCAAATCAAAATCTATGCCGTATTGCTTAAACGCAAGCTCCCTTGCGGCAGGATAACTGATATCGTTTTTCAGTTGTTTTTCAACGTTCTTTTCAAAGCTCTCGTCGGCTACTGTATCCGCCGCTTTTATCAGGGCATTGCTGTCAGCATTCTCCATACCGAAAGCAATTTTGTCGCAACCGAATTCACACAGTATCTTAACGGCGTTTTTTGCAAAAATCTCGGCAGTACCCGTCGCGTAGACAAACGGCAGTTCAAGCACTATGTCAGCTCCGTTTTTAAGCGCTGCAGTTACTCTGTACTTTTTTTCAAAGAGCGCAGGCTCGGCGCGCTGCGTGAAATTGCCGCTCATTACGCATACAACGGTATCGCCGTCTTTTCTGACAGCGTCAATTAAGTACTTGTGTCCGTTGTGAAACGGGTTGAATTCGCAGACTATTCCGATTACACTCATTTCAAAGCTCCTTTTTGATTATCTGCCACGCTTCGCAAAGCCTCTCAACGGTCCACGCGGCGTTTGCGGGACTGGTCGACGGCAAGACGGTAGCTTTTATATTTACTACCGGCTCGATATATCTGCGGTAATATTTCCACGAGGTCTGTCCGTTCGTAAAAATCGCCCTTA
The DNA here is from genome assembly GCA_030530095.1 of Clostridiaceae bacterium. GTDB lineage: Bacteria > Bacillota > Clostridia > Oscillospirales > Acutalibacteraceae > Fimenecus. The sequence continues at coordinate 34,717 of JAUMVO010000013.1, read as the reverse complement.
TATCTGCCTTGCTAAGAATTATACCTATATCATTCGGCTTGACGTTTTCTATAGTACTGTCTGCCGAATTTTCAATCTCGCAGGAAGCTATCGTATCCCAGAGAGCGATACGGTTTTTCAGAAGAAATGCTCTTTTCTCATCAACCGTTTTCGGCTCAGTCTCGTTCAGCAGCCGTGAAAGCACCTTCCAGAAGCGGTTCTGAGGATGTCCGTAAAAGAAATTGATTTCCCTCGATTTAACCGACGGAAACGAGCCGAGTATAAGTATTCTGCTGCTCTTGTCAAAAACGGGATCAAAGGGATGAGTCTGAAACTCCTTACTCATTTTACATTCCTCGGCAAAAATGAAAAATTGTTTTTGCATCTTGCAAAAAGGTCATATTAAGTATATAATATTACAGAAAAAATTTCAATAAGAGAAAACAAAGGAGAAACAAAATGAAAATTCTTGTTATAAACGCAGGCAGCTCCTCGCTCAAATATCAGCTTATCGATATGGAAAACGAGCACTTGCTTGCAAAGGGCATCTGCGAGCAGATAGGCGACGACAATGCCACCTTCACCCACAAGGTTCCCGACGATGAATCAAAGAACATCAAAACGCCTTATAAAATGGCTAATCACGGCGACGCTATTCAGCTCGTTCTCGACACTCTCGTAAGCGCCGACCACGGCGTTATCGCATCAATGAGCGAAATCGGTGCCGTAGGTCACAGAGTTCTCCACGGCGGCGAAAAATTCTCGGCTTCCGTGCTCGTTAACGACGCAGTTAAAGAGGCAATCAAGGAATGCTTCAAGTTCGGACCGCTTCACAATCCCGCAAACTTAAAGGGCATTGAGGCCTGCGAGGCGATTATGGACGTTCCTCAGGTAGCCGTATTTGACACGGGCTTCCATCAGACCATGCCCGACTACGCATATATGTACGCTCTCCCCTATGAGTTCTATGAGAAGGACGGCATCCGCCGTTACGGCTTCCACGGAACCTCTCACAGATTTGTTTCGGGCAGATGCATTGAGCTTCTCGGCGGCAAGGCTGAGGGCACAAAGATTGTTACCTGCCATCTCGGCAACGGCTCGTCAATTTCAGCCGTAAAGGACGGCAAGTGCTTCGACACGACAATGGGACTTACTCCTCTTGAGGGTATTCTCATGGGCACACGTTGCGGCTCAATTGATCCCGCAATCGTTCCGACTATCATGAAGTCTCACAATCTCACACCCGACGAGATGGATACACTTATGAACAAGAAGAGCGGTATGCTCGGTCTTACCGGCACAAGCGACAACCGCACAATCGAGCAGAGAGCCAAGGACGGCGACGAGAGAGCAAAGCTCGTTGAGTCTATGCTCTGCCATCAGCTGACCAAGTACATCGGCGGCTTTGCGGCGGCGATGGGCGGCGTTGACGCGGTTGTATTCACCGGCGGTATCGGCGAGAACAATCCCCAGTACAGAACGAGAGTCGGAAAGCAGCTCGAATTCCTCGGCACAAAGGTTGACGAGGAAAAGAACGCCTGCAGAGGCAAAGAGGTTGAATTCTCCGTTGAGGGCTCAAAGGTTAAGCTGTTTGTCATCCCGACGAACGAAGAGCTTGTAATCGCAAGAGATACGCTCAACATTGTAAACGCTCTGTAATAAACAGATAAAAAGATTAAAGCCAGCGGTCAGATAACCGTTGGCTTTTTTTATGTGCTTTTATTTTATCTTAAGTGTTACAATCTCAAAGGGTTTGAGTTCAACGGGTATCTGATTACCCTTTGTGCGCAAGGTCTTGACGTCGTTTTCCATAAGGTCGCAGATTGCGGCAGAATTGAAGTCAAAGCCGAGCGTCAGCGTTGTATTCGTGCGCTTGTTGAAGCTCTCGTACATTCTGATAATAACTCCGTCGCCGTCCTCAGCCTTCTTGACGGTTTCAATTACGACGTTTTCATCCGCAACGCTTACAAGCGAGAACTCATAGGCGAGCTTGCCGGTCTGCTTTTTAACCTTGAAGGCTGTCATCGGGTTATTGATAAAGTAAGCTTCCTTAATAGTTCCTGCCGACTTGTAATCGCCAGAGTGAGGCATAAGCGAATATGTGAAATAATGCTCACACTTGTCGGCGGTCGGGTCGGGATAGGTTCCGCTCTTGAGAAGCGTCAGCGCCATTACGCCGTCGTGTATTGAATGTCCGTACTTGCAGTCATTGATAAGGCTGACACCGTAGCCGTATTCGGAAAGGTCGGCGTACTTGTGGGCGCAGACCTCAAATTTTGCCGCATCCCAGCTCGTATTGTAGTGAGTAGGTCTTTCGACCGAGCCGAACTGAATGTCATAGGTCGCCTTGTCGGCATTAATGTCAACGGGGAAGGCTGCTTTAAGGATAATATGTGATTCCTTCCAGTCGATAAAGGTATCGAAATCAATTCTCTCAATATCGTCGTACAGCCAGATTTTCTGAACAAGCGTACTCTTGAGGAAAGACTTCTTGATTTCAAGTCCCGCTCTTGCGCCGTCAAAAATCGGCTTTACGGATTTGACGTCGCCGACCTCCCAGGATTTATCGGTGTAGTAATTGCTGATTTCCCAGTTGTCATAGGCTCTCGGCAAATCCTCATAAGCGGTCATAACGTTGCCCCGTCCGCCTTTTTTGAGCACGTTTCTGCCGTTGCGCTTATCATAAAGCTTCGTGATTGTACCCTTATCGTCAAAGGTCAGCTTGAAGAAAGCGTTTTCGATACATTTTTCACTGACCTCAACAGTGCCTTTGATTTCGGGCTTTTTAATTACCTTGTAGCCCTTGGCAGGAATATCGGTTACGGTATAGGTCTTGCCGTCAAGCTTAACCGCCCCGTTACCGACAAACGAATTCGGATTGAATACGATATAACCGCCGTCTGTATTAACCTTGTCGGCAATTCCTTTATACGCCTTATCGGTTATCTCGTTGCCGATTACTCTGAGCTGCTCATACTGTTTTGAGGAAACCTCATAGACTTCCTTTATGGACGAGCCGGGAATAATATCGTGGAACTGATTGAGAAGTATTACCTCCCATGCCTGCGACAAATCCTTCTGAGGATACTTTGCACGGTTGAGCTTTTCGTTCATAACCGCAAGCGTTTCCGCCTTTTCAAAAAGGAATTCGGACTTACGGTTGTTGCGCTTATTTTTTGCCTGAGAGGTATAAGTTCCTCTGTGGTATTCAAGATAAAGCTCGCCTACCCACGACGGAGTCTTCGGATTCTTTTCTGCTCTCTTTTTAACTCTTTCAAGCATTGAGCCTGCAAATTCCATCTTAGCCTTCGGGACACCGGTAAGACCTTTCTTAAGCACATTATAATATTCAAGGTCTTTTCTTACCGGTCCGCCGCCTCCGTCACCGTGGCCGAAGGTAATCATTATATCGTTATTAATATCCTTCTGCTGATAACGGTCGTAGCCGCCCTGAAGCTGTGAGGGATTGAGCTTTGCGTTATATGTACATTCCGTTGTCACGGGTCTGCCCCTGCGCTTGTCCTGCGCGGTCATGAAATACGCAAAAATATCCGTACCGTCAATGCCCTTCCACCAGAAGGTGTCATAGGGCACGCGGTTCGTTTCGTTCCAGCCGATTTTTGAGGTTACGAACTTGTCAACGCCGCTCTTTCTTAAAATCTGCGGCAGTGCAGCGGAATAGCCAAATACGTCGGGCAGCCAAAGCACCTTACTGTCAACGCCGAATTCCTCTTTGAAGAAACGCTTTCCGTAGAGGACCTGACGCACAAGAGATTCGCCCGAAGAAATGTTGCAGTCCGCCTCAACCCACATAGCGCCTTCAACTTCCCAGCGCCCTGCCTTAACCATCTTTTTAACCTCATTGTAAAGCTCGGGGCATTCCTCTTTAAGGAACTTGTAAAGCTGGGCCTGGCTCGACATAAACTTGTATTCGGGATATTTTTTCATCAGCGCTATTACGGTTGCAAACGAGCGCTGAACCTTTTCACGGGTCTGCGCCAGAGTCCACAGCCAAGCAACGTCAATATGTGTATGGCCTATACAGATTGCGTTGACGTTTTCCGATACGCAGTTTTTGAAGAACTCATTGTCAAGGTATGACTGTGCCGCCTTGACGGATTTGTTGAATTCGGGAGAACCGGGAACTCTTAAATCAAGAAGATTTACGGCATTGACAATATGCTTTTCAATATCAATATACGGATTCTCACCGGGAGTCAGATATTCGCAGACTTCAAACGGAACTCTGAGCGAATAATAAAGTTTTCTCGCCGCCTCGTTATAAGTCCTGAGCGTAGCGTTGAATTCAAGATAGCCGTCGCCCGCCATACCCGTATAGGCATAGATATAAATCTCATAACTCTTTTTGGCGTTGTCAAGGAATATTTCGCGGTGATTTACGTCAAGCCCCTGAACCATTACGCCGTCAACGTAAACGATAAACTGCGGATTGAGTGCATCCCAGCCTTCACGCTCGGTTGCGGTTGTAATCTCAAGCTCGACGTTCTTGCCGACAAGCTCCTTAGGAATATTCAGCTTCTTAAAGAACCATGCGTGCTCGTCCTGCTTACCGCCCCAGCGCTCATTTGCGCCGAATTCGCAGAAGCTGCGGTCAATCTTCGGGAGCTTGTTATTGCTCTTGTAGCCGCAGGATTTGAACATCCAGCCGTCAATTCTTTTCTCGCTGTTAAGGGTGTAGCCTCTGAAAGTGTCAAAGAACACTCTCATTCTGTCTTCGAAAAAGTCCGTCATAGTGATACCTCTCAATTAAAAATATCGCTGAGCATATAGAAAGAGCCGCAGACAAGCGTAAAGTCAGCCTGCTCTTTTGTCTTATAATAAGCCATTTTAGGCTCGTTTTCAATACTTATATTTTTAATATACTTCTTTGCAATTTCTGTCAAATTTTCCGGTTCTTCGCTTCTCGGGTTATGAGGCTTGGTAAATACAACGCCGTCGCAAAGCGGCAGTATATCGGCAAGGTACTTTTCACATTCCTTGTCCGCCATCATACCGATAATTGCGGTGATTTTTCTTGAAGCGAGAAACTTTTCGATAACGTTTTTCAGTGCCTGAGCGCATTCCTCGTTATGTCCGCCGTCAATCAGGGTATTATCATCAACGAGTTCCATCCTGCCCCTTATAACAGTGTTCTTAATACCGTTCTGAATGTTCTTTTCGCAGACCTTGTCAATCACGTAAGCCGCTTCGATGACACCTATTGTGTTTTCAATCTGATGTCTGCCGACAAGCGGAATATGATATGTATTTCCGAGATACTCTATATCCGTTCCGCTTATGCTCTCCTCAAGAATCTCAACGTCGCTGTATCTCGCTACGCCCAGATCGGCATTTTTCCGCTTTACGGTGTCCCTTATAACCTGAAGCGCTTCCCTGTTCTGAAGGCTTGTAGTTACAACGCGAGAGCCTTCCTTGATTATTCCGCATTTTTCGGCGGCAATCTGCTCTATCGTATTACCGAGCACTGCCATATGGTCATAGGAAATCGAAGTAATAACGGCCGCAACGGGCGCGGGTATAACGTTAGTAGCGTCAAAGCGTCCGCCTAAGCCTACCTCCATAACGGCATAATCGCAGCCCTGCTCGCTGAAATACAGCAATCCTGCAGCTGTGATCAGTTCAAATTCGGTTATCTCAACGCCTTCGGAATTCAACTTTTCAACCACGGGTTTAATCCTGTTGATAATATCCGCCAGATCGTCGTGCGGTATATTCTCGCCGTTAACGCGTATTCTCTCGCAGAAGTCAAAAACATAAGGCGAGGTGAACAATCCCGTCTTATAACCCGCGTCAATAAGAATATTTGAAAGCATTGTCGAGGTAGTGCCCTTGCCGTTTGTACCCGCTACGTGAATATACTTCATATTCTTTTCGGGATTGCCGAGCGCATCAAGCAGAGCGCGCATTCTGTCAAGCCCGAGCTTGACGCCGAACTTCAGAAACGAATGTATGTAATTGACCGATTGCTCATAATTCATCTATTTATCACCTCCCCTATTGTATCACATTAATATCAAATGTTGAATAACAAATTTATATTTTATTTTCACTTTACAAATGATGTCAATGTGATAAAATTATAATGATAAAAAACATTTTGAAAGGATGATTATATGTCCGCATCGAGCAAGCTGACCGGCAGAAAAAAGCTCGGTTACTGTCTCGGTATTTTCACCGAGTCGCTGTGCTACAATATGTTCTATACATACTATCTTACATTTCTTAACGAGATAGTCGGAATCAAGCCGAGCTACAGCTCAATTATCATTTTCATTTCAATCGCATGGGACGCGATTACCGACCCGATTATCGGTAACTATACCGACAAGCCGGGCGTTGACAAGAACAGAATAATGAAAATTTCAATTATCCCCCTTGCCATTACCTTCGTTGTAGCGTGGACAAGCATAGGCGCGGGCTTCAACTCACAGACCGCGAAGATACTGCTCTACACATTGATTTCAATGTGCATCTGGATCTTCTACACGATGTATTCAATTCCGTATTACGCAATCGTAGCCGAGATTACCGAAGACTATGACGAAAGAACTGCAATACGTTCACTGTCTTCGCTTCTCAATGCGGTCTGCGTCGGTCTCGGTAATATACTTCCCGCTCTTGTTCCCACGGTTGCAGTATTGCTCGGCAAAAGATATCAGAGCAATTCCTACGCGGTAATCGCCGCACTTATCAGCGTACTTGCAATCATACTCGGCTTCGTCTGCTGCAAATCGCTCAACGGCGTTTACGTTCCCAAAGCACTCGGCGAAGGCGATGCAAAGCCGAAATTATCAGTAATCTCTACATTCAAATCTTTCGGCAGCATACTCAGACTCAAGCCGACAAAATGGTTTTTAATGTTCGTATTCTTCTACCTTGCAATGAGTTCCATGATTCAATCCAACCTGACATACATGGTTATTGACTGTATAGGTATGGAATACGATACCGGTATAGCAATCGTAATAATTTCGCTCGTTATCTCAATGGCAGTAACGGTTCCGATAGTTGAAAAGCTCGCCAAAAAGACCGACAGACGCACCGCCTGCCTTGTATTTCTCTCGGGTGTAGTTGTGCTTGAAGTGCTGACAAAGATACTCGGACTTGATTTCACAGTCGGTTCGTTCAAAATCATGTGCGTAGTCAGCCCGATTATTCTCGGAATAGCAAACGGCACGTTCTGGACTCTGTTCTATTCAATGGGATACGACCTCGTTGAACTTGACGAATTCAAGACGGGTGAAAGAAAAGAAAGCACTATCACGGCGCTTCCTCAGCTTATCCAGAAATTCGGTTCGGCGTTCGGTATACTTATGGCAGGTCAGCTTCTTAGCTTCTACGGCTATGACAGTTCAACCGATGTCGCCGGCAAGGAATCGCTTTTCACTCAGGTCTCCGACCCGAAAATTATCAACGGCATGGAAAATATATCGACAATTATACCTGCCGTAATTCTTGTACTTTCCATTATTGCCCTCTTCGTCTTCCCGCTGACAAGAAAGCGTTTCGATGCTCTTATGGTTCAGCTTGAAAAGAAGCGCAAGGGCGAAGAATACACTACGGAAGGCTTTGAAAAGCTGGTTTAATTGAAATACAGGAGAAATAAATGAGTAATTACAACGAATACAACGATTACTGCGACCACATTGAGAATGTGATGAAAAGCCGTTCAGAGCGCGGAAATTACAATTATAAACGGCACGTGCTCGATGAAATGGAGCTTCGCACAAAGGAGATTCTCGGCAGAGGACTCAACGACAAGAAGGTTGCGCACGACCTTGTAATTGATGAATACGATGAGCGTTTCATTCTCAACGGTTATGAGGAATATCTCAAGGATTTGAAAGAAAAATGGCTGCTGAAAAAGTTTCCCTTGTTTTCCGGACTTCTCATGCTGCTGTCAGTTATCATCTATCTTGCCATAGGTTTCATTTTTAATGTATGGCATCCGACCTGGCTGATTATCGAGGGCTGCGCAACAGCCGTCGTTATCGGCGCCATGTTTGTCGCGGTAAGCTTCCTTGACAGACGAAAAAAGTCCTATTTTATAATGCGTATGCTTGTAGCAGGTTCTGTTATGGTGGCATCTCAGTTTTTCTTCTTACTGCTGAGAATAGGCTTTCATATTGAGAACGCCTATCTCGCCTTTATTGCCGCAGTTGCGTTTATGTTCATAGGCGACCTTTTACTTGCAACTGCAACGAAGCAAAGACTCGTTATTATCAATTATCTGATTACGATACCCGTCGTAAGCGTATTTGTTTACGTTTTACTCGGACTGACAGGTGTTTTAGCATGGAATCCCGGATGGATGCTGATTCCCGTATCAGTTGTCGTTTCGTTTATTGTTCTGTGGGGATTCATCAGATACAACAGAAGATTTATGTACAAGCCGGAGGTGGATGAGCAATGGTAAAGCGTCTTAATGCGGAACTTTGGGATAAGATGCACTATCTCTTCCGCGATTTTAACGACAGAATGGTACACGTCGAGCTTCATTACGACTTTGAAATCGATATTGACATTCTTAAAACCGTCATCATCTGCTTTCTGGAAAAAGCGCCTGTACTCCACTCCTCGTTTGTGGACAATAAGCTTCGCACATACTGGAGAGTGAACGATTACGATATCGACGACGTTCTGACAGTTGCGCGTCCCGAAAACCTTCAGGAAGCAATTGACGACTTTTTAACTCAGTACATTCCGCCCGAGGATAAACTGCAGATTCGCTTTGCGGTCTATTATTACGAAGGTAAATCCGTTTTGCTCGTCGTTGAAAATCATATGTGTATGGACGGCGGTGACCTTAAATACTTTATGAAGGCACTGTGTAAGAATTACAACGATTACGCCGAAAATGGGATAAGCCCCATTGATCTGAAATCGGGCTCGCGTTCCTACGAAAAGGTGTACGAGGATTTCTCCCAGACCGAGCAGAAAATGGCAAACAACTTATACAAAAACGTATGCGCAAAGGATGACCACAGATTTCCCCTGACTCCCGATGATATACGCGACCGTTCATTTATAGCAAGGCGCAAAATAAATGCAGAGCGTTTCTCCGCACTTCGCAAATCGGGTAAGCAGATGGGCGCAACAGTAAACGATATGCTTATAGCCGCTTATTTCTACAGCCTTTACGAACTGGCAGGCTACCCGAGGCAGGACAGCGTTACAATATCATGCGCCATCGATTTACGCCGTCACATGAAGGACACAAGTGAAACGGGTATTACAAACCAGACCGCGTTTATGCAGTGCAATATACCCGAGCTGGGCGAAGATATTTTCAAGACTCTTGAATACACCAAGAAAAGCGTTGAGCGTTTCAAGAACGACAAATTCATGGGACTTTACGGACTCCCCCTGCTCAAACTCGGCTACAGCATTATGCCTCAGGCGGCTTCGGAGCAGGTAATTAAAATCGGCTATTCCAACCCGCTTCTTGCTATGAGCAACATTGGTATTCTCGAACAGGACAAGCTTGCGCTTTCGGGGCACGAGCCATTCGACGGTTTTATGACGGGCGCTGTAAAATACAAGCCGTATGTTCTTCTGTCGGCAACATCTCTGGGCGGAGAATTGACCTTATCAATGTGTGTCAGAGGCAACGAGGAAGATAAGGAAACGGTTGAGAAGTTCTTTGACCTTATGGACAAGAACATCGACGTCCTTTCTGCAGGCAGGCAGTAATTACCGAAGGATTACAGTATGAAAAAAGATTTGGAATACGCAAACAGACGTGACGTTTCGGGCTTTTTCTTCGGCTTATTCTTCTTCCTCGCGTTCAGAATAAGCTCGTGGATTTGTTCAATCCCAATGTGGCTTACGCTGATACTGCATTTTGTAATCGGTCTTAATATCGGCTGGTTCTGGGCAACGCTGGCGGCATGGCTGCTTGTCGGGATTATTCACTACTCGCTGATACTCTTCGCACGCTGGGGAGGAAATACGTCAACACCGAACAGAGAAAACAAGAATCCTTATTCGAACGGAAAGTCAAATTCAACCGATTTACAAAAGCCCGTTGATATAACATTCAAAACAGACAGCGGAGTTTTCAATTATCGGGTTTGCGCCGTTATGAAGCATGACGGTAAGCTGCTTGCGATGAAGAATTATTCATCCCCGTATTATTATCTGCCGGGCGGCAGGGTTAACATGAATGAGTCGGCTGAAGATGCAATAAAGCGTGAGCTTAAAGAAGAACTCGGAATAGAGGCAAATGTTATACGTCCGCTGTGGCTCAATCAGGGATTTTTCATTGAGGATACAACCGGCGAAAAGTTTCACGAGCTTTGTGTTTACTATCTTGTTGATGTGTCCGGCACCGACCTTGTAAATCAACCACGCTTTGCAGGACTTAACACTAAAAACAAGGAAGTCTTTGAGTGGCTTGATACAGATACGCTCAACGGGCAGTATCTATACCCCCTTTTCATCAAGAAAAGGATTAACGAGCTTCCCGAGCATTTTGAAGTGCTTACAGAACGTGAGTATTAAATCAATTATAAATAATTAGAAAAAGCACTTGCATTTTACAAAAACTTATGATAATATATTCGGGCAGCCAAAAACGACTGCCCATATATTTCGGGGTGTAGCGCAGCTGGTAGCGCACTTGACTGGGGGTCAAGGGGCCGCAAGTTCAAGTCTTGTCACTCCGACCAAAAAACAAGGTAGGCGATTGCCTACCTTGTTTTTTATTATCCGAAAATCTGTGTCGGGAGTTTCAGCTTTTCCTTTTTCGGAAAAGTCTTATCGAATTCTTCCGCCTCATTTTCGTCAACGAAGTAGATTTCGGGTGTTGCATACTCCCCTGTCACACCGTCAAGATAGCCTTCCTTAAGCTCTTTGCAAAGGAAGAACGAAGCGTCGGCGCCCTCGGGCAGACCGTGATAGCGTATGCCGAATTCGCTTGCATAGGTAAATCCGCTTTTACCGTAAAAATCAATATTGCCTTCAAAGCATACCGCGCCGAAGCCGAGCTGTGTTGCCTTTTCGAGCGAATAGTCGAGCAGGATTTTTCCGTATCCCTGACGCTTCAGGTCGTTTGCTATACAAATAGGTCCCATAGTAACTATCGGCAGTTTTTCTCCGTTGTCGGTATTGATAAGCGCCTTCACAAAAACGTTCTGTCCGATTATTCTGCCGTCCTTCTCCATAACGAAGTCGAGTTCCTTTATAAAATCAGGACAGTCACGCTGAACGTGAAGCACATAGTGCTCAAGGCAGCCGGGACGGTATACGTTCCAGAAGCTGTCGCGGACAAGTTCCTCGACAGTACGGTAATCCCTCTCTTCTTCGGGACGAATAATTAAACTGTTATTCATTTTTTTAACAACCCTTATAAGTTCATTTACACATTCTTGAGCGATTCACTCTTGAGATATGCGTTGATAAAGCCGTCGATATCGCCGTCCATTACGGCGGTGATATTACCCGACTCAAAACCCGTTCTGTTGTCCTTGACAAGCTGATAAGGCATAAAGACGTATGAACGTATCTGACTGCCCCAGCCTATTTCCTTCTGGTCGCCCTTGATATCGGAAATCTTATCAAGATGCTCGCGCTCCTTGATTTCAACGAGCTTCGACTTAAGCATACGCATCGCAACCTCACGGTTCTGATGCTGGCTGCGTTCAACCTGACAGGCAACTACTATGCCCGTCGGAATATGCGTCAAACGGACTGCAGACGAGGTTTTGTTAACCTTCTGACCGCCTGCGCCCGATGAACGGTAAACGTCCATCTTGATATCCTCAGGGGCAATCTCGACCTCGATGGTGTCATCGATTTCAGGCATAACCTCGACGGATGCAAACGACGTGTGGCGTCTGCCCTCTGAGTCAAACGGCGAAACTCGGACAAGTCTGTGAATACCCGTTTCGCTCTTCATATAACCGTATGCGTTTTCGCCCTCGATAAGTATGCTCGCCGATTTGATGCCCGCCTCGTCGCCGTCAAGGTAATCAAGCGTCGAAACCTTGTAGCCGTGGCGCTCGCCCCAACGGCAATACATACGGAAAAGCATCTGAGCCCAGTCCTGAGCTTCGGTGCCGCCCGCACCCGCGTGGAAGGTTAAAATCGCGTTTTTCGCGTCATATTCGCCGCTGAGAAGCGTTGAGAGCGTCATGCTCTCAAGCGTATTCTCAAAGTCGGTTACGCTCTGTTCGCACTCTTCAAAAAGACTCTCGTCCTCTTCCTCGTTGGCAAGCTCAATCATAACGAGCGCGTCGTCGTAATCCTGCTTTAACTTCTCATAGGACGTAATACGGTTCTTTAAGGTGCTCTGCCTTTTAAGCACGACCTGCGAGCCCTTGATGTCGTCCCAGAAGCCGTTTTCGGCGGTCTTTGCCTCGATTTCGGCCAATTCATCTCTCATCTTGTCAAGACCGAGAGCGTCGGCAAGGTCGCCGAGAGGCTTCTCGCTCTGTAATAATCTTAATCTTAATTCTTCAAACTGAAGCATAAACTTTAATTCCTTTCAATTTTGGTTTTGTCGGTTTGCGTATTGCGGTTGTTTATGCAACAGCTACCTGAACAATTCTATAAGCCCGTCGGAAATTTGGGCATAGCCCTGAGCGTTGGGATGAAGGCCGTCATAGGTGTACACCTTATCAAGCCTGCCCTTTTTGTCCTTAAGCAGACGGTTAGCGTCATAGTACGCAACGCCGTATGAAGCGGCAAGACGCTCAAGCTTGACGTTGAGTTCGTCTATAAGGTCATTATCGCGTTTACCTACGCACGAGATAAGCTGAACCTTGCTGTTGACGGGCAGAACACTCATAAGCACGATATTGACGTCGGGCAATGTGCTCTTAAGGAGATTGATTGCACGCTCAATGTTGCAGTATGGGAACTCGACCGGAGCGCCGAGACCGAAGTCATTAGTGCCAATAAGTATCGCCACGTTCTTCGGCGAAAGTGCGGTTACGTTTTCGCTGAGTCTTTCAAGCATTCTGTCGGATGTATCGCCGCCTATTCCGCGGTTGACCACGCGCGTACCCGTCGCAAACTCGTATCGATAGAAGAACTCAGGCGGCCAGTACTCTATAATTGAGTCGCCGACAAGCACCGTGCAACCGTCAAGTTTCATTCCCTCACCGATAAAGGTAAAGCCGTCGCGCTTTGACTGCTTATGGTCATCATATTTGGTTTTCTTTTCAAATCTCTCATTAATTGAATCCATAGAATCACCTTATTTCTTTTGAGCTAAAATCCATTCAATAGCTTTTACAAGGTCGTCGTTGGAAACCTCAAAGCTCTCCTCAACCGTGTTTTCGGCACTATCAAAGCAAACATCCTCATACCAGACGTATGCCTTCAGGTCGTCCTCCTGCTTTGATAGCCTGTATCTGAAGTTTTCACCGTCACTGCCTGTAAAATCGTTACCCTGAATAAAGTATGAAATTTCGGGAAAATCGTATCCGTTAATCATCAATGATACCTCTTTTTAATATTTCTAATATTGTACCATTTATTATACAAGAAAACAAGACCGAAAAGGTCACATTGAACCCTTCGGTCTTGTTATTATTATATTCAGTGATTTACGCCGTTAAAGCCGTTTGCCTGCTGGAACTGATCAATCTTATCGATAACGCCGAGAACAACGTCAAGGCCGAGATTAACCGTTTCAGGCTCAAAGCGGTCGGGCATATCGCGCCATGTATGATAGTAATATGTAAGCATCGGGTTCTGTGCCGCAAAGGTAACGGACTTGATGCCCGCTCTTGTCATAGGCGTAGAGTCGCAGCCGCCTACGGGGTTGTGGATGCAGCCGTTGGTCTTGGACTCGATTTCAAGCTCCGAGAAGGTAGCCTTGAACATTTCCTCAAGATCCTTATCGAAACGGCAGCCCTGCCAGTCGTCCTTGATAACAACTTCGAAATAATCCTTATCGGCTACGGAGTCGATATTGATATTCCAGCAGTTTTCAAGCATACCGTCGTCCTTGTGCTCAGCGGTGAACGCCATTGAACCGCGAAGACCGGCTTCCTCGGAACCGCAGTTGAGGTCGATAATACGGCAGTTCTTGGGCATTTTATCGGGATTTTCCTTGAAGTACTTGATAACCGCATAGCTAAGTCCTATGCCGGTTGCATTGTCCATAGCGCCTCTTGAAGCATTTTCTTCGTTCTTGTCGTTCCACATAATTACGAACGAGCTGCCTATAGCAGTGATAATCGGCAAGAAGCGAAGGGCAAAGTTGAAATAAGCGAAAGACTTAACATAACCGCTTACAGCCATCTGAGACCATTCGCCGCCGAAGGTTGCAGCGGTATAAATAACCGCATAAGCTATTGCAACCGCAACCAGGAAAAATACGCAGCCTGCACCGAAGCCTACCTTACCGTAGGTGGCGATAACGCCCTTTATAGGCTTATCCTTATTCTTGTAAGCATGTTCGGAATGGCGCCAGGTCCAGCTGGTATCCGTGTGACCGGAAAGCACTATCGTATAAGCATAGTTGCCGTCCTCGGGCAGAAGCTCGCCGTAAGTGTTGCAGGAAATCTTCTGCGGGAAGAACATATCAAACCATGTCTTGTAAAGGAAGCAGCTGCAAACAAGCCAGATCACGAAGCAAACGCCCATAAGAGCCATTGCGTACCAGATATAGTAATTCTGAAGCGCGAAATAAACGAGCGCGCTCATAATAAGGCCGAAATAGCCTGCGTACGGAATTCCGCCGATAGAAGCGCGCGGAGATACCGCAAACTCTTCCTTAACGGGCTTGATACCGATTTCGCGAAGCTTTTCAGCCATATAGTCGTGGAATTTGTGCTCACCCTCCGAACCGGGAAGACGTGAGCCGATTTTTTCGGCGGCATCCTTAACTATGTCGTAAGCGACGGCGCCGTACTTTTTGGTTTCTTCTCTCATAATCCAACCTCCGTATAAAATAAATACATAATAAATATATTGCATTTTTATATAAAAATCAAGTGGAAAGTTAAATAATACATTTATTATCAGCAGTAATAACGCGGTTGTTAAATAAAAACAAATAAAAAACACTTGATTTTACGAAATCTTTGTATTATAATATGCAAGCATTGAAACTAACGGGGCGTGGCGAAGTTTGGTATCGCGCTTGGTTCGGGACCAAGAGGCCGCTGGTTCAAGTCCAGTCGCTCCGACCATAAATAACGGGTATCCTTACGGATGCCCGTTATTTTTTCGTTTGATTGTAAAAACGGACTTGAACCAGCAATAGTCCATCTTTCGCGTAAGCGAAAGGGACATATAATTGTTGCCGTTGACGGCGTGCGCAGCACCGCCGTCAGGTCCAGTCGCTCCGACTACCTATTTCATTTCGTCGTAGTATTTTTCTATTATGCTATATCGAAAATGATTAGCTTGACGTTCAGATACAGCATTCGTTTGCTCAAGACCAGAAACATATTGATAATAGTGTGTTAATTCATGGACAAAAGAAGAAAGTATTTGCTCATATAACTCATCAACAGAAAACTCATTCAAAAGCTTTTTTTCTACCTTTGAAGGAATAATTATCCGCGGAGTGTTCTTTTCAAAGTATTTGAAAGAACCATAAGCACGTATGCCGCTATTCAGCTTTATTGTCTCACAGTTTTTAAGATAAATGTTGATATGTGTCGGGAAAACATATTCTTTCCTCAACCACTTCGAAAAAGAAATATAATAATCACGAAGTTTAGAATCAATTCCTCTTTCAAAATGCAAACTGAATCCTTCGCTTTTCAAATTACACTTGTCTTTTCTGTAACTATCCCATATATTCACAGTTATTACTCCTTAATATTCATCCCACTTCAGCTCGTGGAGTTGGCCTTCGCACAGAAGGTCGGGAAAGCCCCACTGACGAAGCACCTCGTAGGTTGCTATCGCGACAGTATTGGAAAGATTCAGGCTTCTTGCGCGTTCATTGTTGAGCATAGGCATTCTTACGCAGGTGTCGGGATTCTCGTAAAGCAGTTGCTCGGGCAGCCCCTTCGTTTCCTTGCCGAAAAAGAGATAAGCATTGTCGGGGTATTTTACATCGGAATAGATATGCCTTCCCTTTGTCGTAAAATAAAAGAAATTGTCGTTTTCGCACTTGTTTTTTGAAAAGAAATCGTCTAAACTGTCATAGTAGGTGATATCGAGCAGATACCAGTAATCCAGCCCTGCCCGCTTGAGCTTGCGGTCGTCAATCTTAAAGCCCATAGGGCCGACAAGGTGCAGTCTCGCCCCCGTCAGTGCACAGGTGCGGGCGACGTTGCCGGTATTCTGCGGAATTTCGGGCTCGACAAGTACAATATTAAGCGCCATTTTTTCATCTCCGAAAAATTGATACGTCTATATTACCATAAATTACAAAAAAGAAAAAGTGATAAGACTAAATTTTTCTTTGTGTTTTGGCAAAAGATATAATTACAAAACTCAAGGAAGGTGAAAAAATGAAAAATTCAACCGTAAGAGCAATTTCAATGGGAATTGCTGCTACCTCGGCGGCTGTCGCCATAGGTACGGCGCTTATGGGCAGTTCAACAAAAAAGACCGTCAGAAAACTCGCCCGAAAGGCTGTGGATTCGGTTTCGGGTATGATGGATAATATTATGTAATTTACTAAGGTCTGCTTCTGCAGACCTTGAGGTGTGTATATGAAAAGGAAAATTATTACATTTACGGCTTTAACTCTCGCGCTTGTTCTCTTTTTTACGGCTTGCGGTAACAAAGCCGTCGTTGAAGAACCGACAAGCGAGAGCACAACTTACGGCACCGAACCGTTTTCCACGGTTGCGCCGGAGAACATTACCGAAGAGGCAACAACCGAAGAGAACTCTGTTCTTTCTGTTGAATCCGCCAATCCCGTTCTAGAAGGCGGCAAGACCTATACGGGACGCGACCCCCTGCCGCTCGTTGAATTCAAGGTCACCGACCCCGACAATACAAGAGGTCTTGACACCACTGCCAAGGAATACGGCTTCGGCGTGGCAAAGGACGGAAAAGCAAATCAGATTTCAATTAACAATCAGGCGTACTTTGACAACGGCGGTTATAATGCCGTTGCGCTCGACACAAAATCGAGCGAAAAGGTTCTGTATCTGACCTTCGACTGCGGCTATGAAAACGGCTACACCGCAAAAATCCTCGACGTGCTTAAGGTCAAGGGCGTACCCGCAGCATTTTTCTGCACCCTGCCTCAGGTCAAATCCGAGCCGGAACTGACGGCAAGAATGATAAACGAAGGGCATATAGTCGGCAACCACTCGGTTACTCATCCGTCATTCCCGACCAAGACGAGAATTGAAATGGCGCAGGAGATAAAGGGAATGGACGATTACCTGCGCACGAATTTCGGCTATTCCGAGCCGTTCTTCCGTTATCCCGAGGGCAAGTATTCCGACTGTGCGCTTGACCTTGTAGGCTCACTGGGATACAAATGCGTATTCTGGTCGCTTGCCTATTCCGACTGGGATTTAAGCAAGCAGAAGGGCGCAGATTACGCCTTCGAAACAGTTACTTCAAGGCTTCATCCGGGCGCGGTGATATTGCTTCATGCCGTCTCGCCCGACAACGCAGAAGCGCTCGGCAGAATTATCGACTATGCCCGCGAGCAGGGCTACACCTTCAAATCGTTAAGAGATTTACCTTAAAAAAAAGCAACCCCCTCAGCGAGGGGGTTTTTATTATTTCTTAAACAGGCTCGGCATTACTATTATTTCGCGCAGAACGTTTTTGAGCATCGATGCGGGTGTAAGCGACGAGCAAAGTCTGTACGGTTTTATACCCTCGCGTTTTGCCATAATCTGTGCGCGGAACTGATGAAAATTTGTAGTGATAATAACCGCCTCATCTCCCCTGCCGAGTTCGTCCAGAATAGCTTTTGAAAACTTCATGTTTTCCAAAGTGGTAGTTGACTTATCCTCTTTAATCAGTCTGTGGGACGAAACGCCGAGCGATGTCAGATAATTATACATCGCCTGAGCTTCGGAAATCCCTTCGTCCGAGCCTTTACCGCCCGAAAGAATCAGTATCGCCGTATCATCGCTGTCGAGGTATTTCTTCGCCCTTTCACATCTGCGTGCAAGCATCGGACATGGTTGGTCGTCAATAACACGGCAGCCCAGCACAATACCGACAGTTCCCTTCGGTATATTTGGGCTCTCCTTAACGCCCGAAGCTATCATTATAAGGCAGGCAATTATATAAACTGAAATAAGCGATAAAACAATATAAACAAAAATCATAAAATCACCAAACGATACAAATTAATCTGACTAATCAAACGGCGGGAGAAAACTCCCGCCATTAAAATACCGTTTATTCAGCTTCAGCTTCCCAGCCGAACTGATAGTCAACCCAACGCGTGCAGGTAAAGCCTACACTCTGTGTACCGATATGCTCAAGCGAGCCGACGCCCTGAACCTCGGTTTCAACATTCATAACCTTGTCATAGGTCGCGGAAAGTATGTTGTCGGTCGCGGCGTTGAAGGTTGCGACAATCTTGCAGCCGTCAAAAGTTACACTGTAATCGTCAAGAGTAAAGTAATCCTTCGCCTTTGCCATCTCGTCGAGAATTGCCTTCTTGTCTCCTAACGAGAAAGCCTTAGTTACCGACTGCTCGTCATCCTTAAGTATAATGGTGATAACGCGTGTAATCTTAGTCGGGATTCTGACGTCTCTCGTCTTTTCCCTGCCGTTTTCGTCGGTGTATTTCTCGCTGTATTCGGTGTAATCGTACATAAGCGAACTAACAACCTTTTCAACGTCGTCATCGGTCAGACGGCATGCAACATCTTCACCGTAAAGATACATAATATCGGTGAGGTCGTCGCCTTTTTTGGTCGTGCCCTTTTTACCGTTTTCCTCGTTGTCAAAATAGTTGCTTACGCCCTTGGTTACAAAGTAATCAAAATACTTTGCGGCATCGGCAATTTTGGAATCCGAGTCCTCGCCGCCCTGCCTGAACGAAAAGCTGTCGCCTTTGGTCCAGAAGCCTTCTGTGTACTGAACAATCGGCTTTTCCGTCTTAACGGAATTGATATGCTCAACAAAATATTCAAGCACCTCGTGAGTGTTTGCGGTAAGCTGAGCCAACTCCTCCTCAGAGCACAGAGCCATCATCTTTTTGAACTCGTCGTCATCCTCGCCGTTTTCAAAACGGTTTACAATCTCGTTATAGCTCATTTCGATTGTAACATCGTCGTTCAGCTCGTCGTAGTTTTCAAAAATAGCGGCAACGATGTCAGCGGGAATCGTATTTCTCAGTTCGCCGTATGAGAACGTGAAAACCGCATCCTTCAGGTCAGTCTTAACGCTTGCCTCGGCAGGTTTCTCGCTGTTTTTTGAAATCAGATCGCTTAAGCTGCAGGAATTGAACGAAAGCACAACAATCACAAACGACAGAATAATTTCGATAAGCTTTACAGCCTTAATTCTCATTTACCGTCACCTCTTAATATTCGTCGCAAAGGCCCTTCTCGTCATAGAGGAAGGCAGCCTCGAGAAGTACGTTGATGCCAGCCTCAACGGTTTTAAGGTCCATATTGTCAGGCGTGTCGCGTCTGGTATGATAATATCTTGCGGGCGCGGGGTCCATAGCGGCAAGAGCTGCGGATTTGAATCCGCCCTGCTGGAACGCAGCTGCGTCGGACGAGCCGAAGAATACGTTGGCATAATCAAGGTTAAGTCCCGCGTTTTCGCTCGCCTTTTTAAGCATAGCGGCGACCTGCTTATCAAGCTTGACGGTGCCGGTCATATCCTTATTGTAAACGCCCATATAATCGTAATCGCGAAGCGTGTCAACCGCAATACAGATTGTTTCGATACCGTCGTCGGCGTGCTTCTTTGCAAATGCCTTTGCACCTCTGAGCCCCGCTTCCTCGCAGGCAGTTGAAAGCGCGATAACGTCGGTATTCTCAAAGCGAATATCATTTGCCTGCATATAGCGGATAACTGCCATCGAGGCAAATACGCCGGTAAGATTGTCATTGGCGCCGGGTACAACGAGCTTCCAGTTCAGGAAGAACAGACACATTATAAACGGAATAACCGTACATGCCGCCAAGGCAATCATTACTATATTAAGCCACGATGGAACGTTGAAGAACGACATAATATCAAGCGCAAGATTCAGAACGATTGAGCCGATACCGAGAATAATCATTGTCGTCAGCAACTTGGCGCCGCCGAGATTGGTGTAACGCCACTCATAGGCCGAGTCGATATGACCGCCGATAACGATTCTTCTCTTTGTCTCGCCTGCCGCCTTGCGGGTGCAGACAACGTTGCAGGTCTTTCTCTTGGGCATAATCGGGTCGATAAACTGCTTGTAGAAAAGGAATTCCGCTACAAGCAAAACGATTGAAATAACGGTGCATGCAACAGCAACAACACCCAGAGCAGATGTAAGATTATGATAAAAAGTCCAATTATATGCTACGAAGGGATTGATCAGCTTGAAAAGCAGACAGCAGACCGAAATAAGCATAAGCACCGAGTCAATGACAACCCAGCTCATAAAAGCCTTGGGATGAACGTCAAATTCCTCGGTTTCAACGCTGTCACATACATCCTTCATAGACTGAGCGACATACGCCTGAGCCTTTCTTTCGCTCTCCTCGCCCGATTCACGCGGACCGATTTCCTTACAAACCTTCTTAACCTCGCGTACTGTGTAGTTGGTCATTTCACGAAGCCTTGACGGATAGTTGGCATTACTCTCGCTTGCCTTCATATTTACACGCTCCTTATCAAGAGTTAAATATTACCATATTATTTTACCACAGATTTGCTGCCGTGTCGATATTTATTTGTATTTAATTTACAATACATAGTAATTGACATTTTTACTGTCACAATATAAAATAAAGGGGTGAAAAAGAGAGGAAAGAGTATGAAAAAAATCGTTCTGAATAAAAAGAATCTGACTGTCAAGGGTATTATGGCTGTCGCATTGATTGTAATAATGGCCGCGATGATAATCGGCTATTTTGCGACGAAAAATATTAAACCCGAAAAGAACAAGTCATTAACATACGTTGATACTTCCGAAAGCACAACGCAAGAGCTTACCGAATCCGAAACCGAGCCCGCAACCGACGAAAACGGCGAACCGGTTGAAGTCCCCGAAACAGAGCCTGTTACCGCTGAGCCGACAACCGCACGCTCAAAAGCACTCATAGCCGGCATTACCGACGAGAACAACTGGCCGCTTGCGATAATCGGTATCAACTATCCCCTTCCCGACGACTATACGCCGAGGCTTGCTTCTGCACTTACCTCCTCGGGCATTGAACTGGATTTCAGAATATGTCAGTATTATCAGCAGATGTACGAAGCCGCAAAGCAGGCAGGCTGCATTCTCACGCCTTATTCGGGATATCACAGTTATTCGCTTCAGGAGTCAACATACAACCGCAAGGTAAGCTTCTATACCGGTCAGGGCTTGTCAAAGGAAGAAGCCGAGGCTCAGGCTAACAAGAAGATACTACCCGCAGGCTGCTCTGAGCACAATGCAGGCTTAGCTATTGACATAGTCAGCGCAAGCTCGGACTTTGAGAACACGAAGGAATATCAGTGGCTCGTTGACAACGCACACAATTACGGCTTTATTTTAAGATATCCTGCCGACAAGGAAGCGATAACGGGCGTTGACTTTCAGCCGTGGCACTGGCGCTTCGTCGGCGTTGAAAACGCCAAGAAAATGAAACAGTCAAACGAGTGCCTTGAAGAATTTCTCGGTATTGTTTAACAGTTAAACACATAAAAACCGCAGTAGCAATACTGCGGTTTAAATTTTTTTGTATCGTTTATATTGTCGGCTTGTGACTGACCTTCCAAGCGATGTTCGTGGCATGGTCGCCTACTCTCTCAAAGTCGGTCACGGTATTGATAAACAGCATACCGCCCTGAGTCGTACATGCGTGAGTGTTAAGCCTTTCAATATGACTCTGCTCAAAGCCCGTCTGCATATCGTCTATCGATGCCTCGAGCTTGTTAAGACGAAGAGCGGTCTCCTTGTCAAGGTTCTGCTCCGTAAATGCCTCGATAGCTCCGTCGAGAAGTTCAAGCGTGGTGTCGAACATTTCCTGAAGCTCGCTTAAAGCCTCGGGCGAAAGCACGATATTTTCATCCTGCCTTGCCTTTGCCGCCTGAGCGAGGTTTTCGGCATGGTCGCCGATACGCTCTATATCGTTGATAACGTGGAAGGCACGTCCGATATATTTCGCATCCTGATAGCTAAGTTCAAGCGAATTGATTTTGACGAGCATCGGAGTAATGCCATGATTAAGGTAGTTTATGACTTCCTCCACATGCTCAATTTCATCGTAATTGTCAGCCTTACCCTGTATCAGGTCGTTTGCCGCCTTTACAAAGTTGTCCCGTGCGAGCATAGCCATACGGTGAATTTCCTTGGCAGCCTGAGCAACTGCGAAGGGCGGTGTATTTATCATAAGGTCGTCGATATAGTGCATCTGGAAATCGTTTTCCTTCTCGTCCTTCTTGTCGGGAACGATGATGCAAGACAGCTTTACAAGCACCTTGGCAAACGGGAACATTATTATTGTCGATACAACGTTGAACAGAATGTGGACAAGCGATATCTGCATCATGGGATTCGAACTCATTTTTTCCACTATTGCCGTAAACGGAACGAAATACGTAAGCAAAATAAATATCACCGTACCGATAATATTGAACAGCGCATGCATAACGGCGGTACGTCTTGAATTGGTCTTGGTGCCTATTGAAGAAATAAGCGAGGTTACGCAGGTACCGATATTCTGACCGTAAATTACAAACACCGCAAAGTGAAGCGGAATAAGTCCCTGAGACGCAAGGGCCTGCAAAATACCCATTGACGCAGCCGAGCTGTGAATAAGCGCGGCAATCGCAGCACCGATTACGATACCGAGCAACGGGTTCTTGGCATTGATAAGCCACTCTCTGAACATCGGTGCGTCCTGAAGCGGTTCCATAGCCGTTTTCATAAGATGCATACCGAGGAAAAGCATACCGAAGCCGGCTACGGCTGTACCGATGTGCTTGACAATATTTTTCTTTGAAAACAGAAGCATCATTACGCCGATTGCTATGGCGACGGGAGCAAATGAACTTAAATTCAGCGATACGAGCACGCTGGTGGTGGTCGTACCGATATTCGCGCCCATGATAACGCCGATAGCCTGGGTAAGATTCATAATACCCGTGTTAACAAATCCGACAACCATAACCGTGGTCGCGGTCGAACTCTGAATGAGCGCGGTTATTACGAAGCCTACAATTACGGCAAAGAAGCGATTGCTCGTCATCTTTTCAAGCAGGGTTTTGAGCTTGGCGCCCGCGGCTAATTCCAGTCCTTCACCCATTATCTTGATGCCGTACATCAGCAGGCCCATACCGGCCAAAAAGAAGATAATGCTTTCAATAATTGTCATTGTGTCAATAGCCATTTTTTACTCCTGATTCTTCAATTCCATACTCTTTTTGAACTCTGAACCTTCGCCGCCGAGATGGTAGATAAACGCTCTCGACAGTCCCACTCCGCCTTCAACACGGGAATAGTTGATTCCCTTAAGCTTCATATAGGTTTTATACCAGCCCAGACGCTTATAAAAGTCCTTGTATTTGCGGCTTGTAAGCTTTGTCCATGCAACCTCGGCAAAGGCGTTCACTCTCGGAAAAGCCGAGAATTCAAGAGCATCCTTACCGTCTATCCATTCAGTCCACAGCTCACATTCAAGGCCGCGGGCTCTCTGCTCGGGTTTGGTGAAGCCCATCTTGTATTTATTGAATTTGTAAACCTTTTTAAGCGGGGTTATACTGTATTTCCAGTCGAAATAGAAATACACTGTCGGCGACAAAACTATATCGCGCTTTAGCGACTGATGTTTGATTACCGAAACCGCATTCTGACGCCAGAGCTGACCTGCGATACTGCCGTCAAGGTCGTCACTCATACAGTCGTCCCACGCAACGGGAGTTTTTCCGTATTTTTTGAGTATTTCGCAGACGCGGTTCATAAACCAGACCTGAAGCGCTTTTTCGTCTTTAAGTCCGAGATCATTTTTACGTGCCTGACATTTTTCGCACTTTTCCCAGATTTTATAACCCTTGAACGCTTCGTCGCCTCCGATATGGAAAACGGGCGACGGGAAAAGCGCACAGACCTCGCCGAGAAGCTTGTCGAGAAATTCAAAAGTCTCCTCATTACCTGCGCAGAGAATAGCGTCGCTGATACCCGCAACATCTGTAACCTCCCGCTTTTCCCCGTCGCAGGAAAGCGAAGGAATTGAAGCAAGCATAGCCATAGTGTGACCGGGAAGGTCAATTTCGGGAATTACCTCAATATTTCTCTTTGCGGCAAATTCAACTATGTCCTTTATTTCGTCCTGAGTGTAATAATGCTTATAAATCTCCCCGTCCGATTCAAAACCGAGAGTTTTGTTTGTTAGACATCTCGAGTGTCTCTCAGAACCTATTTCATTAAGCTCGGGGAAAAGCTTTGACTCAATTCTGAAGCCCTGATCCTCCGACAGATGCCAGTGAAATTTATTAAGTTTTAGAAACGCCATGTTTTCAAGCATTGACTTGACCGTATCAACGTCAAAATAATGACGGCAGCAGTCGAGCATAAGTCCCCTGTATGCGTTATCGGGTGCGTCCTCAATTACGAGGGTATTAAGTATTGCTTTGCCGTTTTCCTTTTTCGACTGCATAAGTATAGTCTTAAAGGTAACCGCACCGTAATATGCGCCCGCCTTATCGGAAGCGTAGATGTAAACGCCGTCGTTTGTTATCTTGAGCGCATAAGCTTCCTTTGCAAGATTGCCGACATGCTTGATATGTATTGAGCCGTCAGCGCCGTCGGGCTTGGTCTTAAGATAGTCGGAAATAAGCTTACCCGCTTCGATAAACTCCTCGAAGCAGATAACAGGTGTATCGCTTGAAACAGAGTATTCGCTGTCACCGCTTATGTAGCTGTTGGGCCTTGGAATAATGTTGTACTTGACCATAGCTTACCTCCATGAAAAATACCTTTTATCTTTGTTTAGAGTATTATACCAAAGATAAAAGGTAATTAAAAGTATATTATTTGATTTTTTCCATTATTTTTTCGTAAATCTCAACTATTTTGAAACGCGGTTCAAATTTAGGATTGCTTTTCACAAGCTTCAGCTCGTCATCTGAAAGCACGTCGTCGATTTGGGTGTCCGCTTCTGCCGCGGGCAGACACATAGGCGGAAACATCACGCACCACCAGTTATGGCCTTTGCCCTCGCCTATTATTACATTTACCGCTTCGTAGTTTCCCGCGGGAAGCGTGACCGAATTGTCATAGGTCCTTGTAGTGTAATACGTTTTACCTATAAAAACGTCCACGCCGTAATCAAAACCGTTTTCGGCTATTATTTTTTGAGCGGTTTTTTTAAGTTTTTCCTTTTCGGGATTAAGCTTCTCTTCAGCGTCTTCGGCGGTGATACTGCCGTCAAAAAGTTCCCTGCCCGCTTCGAGCACGGCATCACGGACCTTGAGTTTAAGCTCCTGATCGGCTTCGGAGTCGGAATTAGCCACTACGTGCATACGTAACACACTGTTTCTTATACCGTCGCTCTTCACCTCAAATGACAGTACGCTGATAAGCACTGTTATAATAAATGCGGTTAAAACAGAATAAAATAAAAGTCCTGCCTTGTTTTTCATAATATGTTCATCCTTTCGTGAACATATTATTGGCAGGATTTTCATTATTTAATCAATCTTGGATTTTTCTTCTTCGGTAATAAGCCGCGCTTCGCCATGCTTAAGATTACGGTCAAGCTGCAATCCGCCTATAACCGTCCTTTCAAGCTCAGTCACTTCACAGCCGACCGCCTTGAACATACGTTTAATCTCGTGGTACTTACCCTCGCATATCTTAATCTCAATTACAGTGTTTTCATCATTCAATGCTTTAAGCTTTGCAGGCAGAAACTCAGTGCCGTCATTCAAAGTAATTCCGTTTTCAAGCTGTTTTATACCTTCTTTGTCAACAGGCTTGTCCAATGCGGCAATATAAGTCTTTTCAACATGTTTCTTAGGTGACAGAATACGGTGGGCAAAATCGCCGTCGTCGGTGATAAGCACAAAGCCCGTGGTGTCTTTATCAAGTCTGCCCGCGGGGAAAAGTCCGCTTCGTTTAAGCCCGTCGGGCAGCAGGTCAAGCACAGTCTTTTCTCCCCTGCCGTCCGTGGCGCAGATAACGCCTTTCGGTTTGTTAAGCATTATATAAAGGAACTCGTCGGTATTTACCTTTTTACCGTCAAACAAAACAGAGTCGGCGTTGCCGTCAACCTTTACCGAAAGGTCGCTGACAGCCTCGCCGTTCAATGATATGAGTCCCGCCTTTGCCGCTTTTTTTAACTCGCTGCGCGAAAGCGGAAGGCATTTGCTTAATAATTTGTCAAGTCGTTCAGGTGCCATTATCCGTTCCTTGGTTTTCGTTTATCGCTGTCGGTGCGACAAAGCCGTGCATAAAGCCGTCAAGCTCAACTGAGCACACGTCGCCGCCTATGACCTTACCGTCAAGTATGAGCAGATTTGCACGGATACAGTTTTTATTCTCATAACCGGGATAATTGGTGACGGTGTAGCTCCACTTCTTAACCCGTTTATTAAGATACTGCGTAAGGTCAAAGCCCTGCTCAAGCTGAATCTTATTATAATTGGTGTAAACGTCGTCAAACTCGGCGGGTATGATTATTTCCTTGACCTCTGCGGGCTCGTCGAGCACGCTCCAGCCGAATTGCGCGAGATATGCGATACGCTCCTGCGAGTTAGTGGCTCTGAGATTAATCTCGTTTGCCTTCATCGTTTCTATACTCTGCCTTGTAAGCAGGGCGAGTATCGCGCACATTATTATAAGACCGATAACGATTACAATAAGCTTAATCTGCCTTTTGTTAACTGAATAAACAAACATATAAATTCACCTCGTACACAAATGTATATGCGACGAGGTGATTGTTAATTCATTATTCGGTCTTGTTCTGTGAAGATGCGTTTCTTAAGGACATTCTCGCCTTACGGATTTCATTTACGGAAGCCGTAAGAGCTTCATCAGCGGTGGCAACGATGTTTTCAACATACTCGCCTGCGCTTCTGCGAAGGTCCGTCGACCACTTCTGAGCCTGTTCGGAAAGGTCGGCAGCGGTCTCTCTGGCCTGCTCGATAATCTCGGTAGCCTGAGTACGGGCTTCCTGAAGAATCTCGTTTGCATTGTTCTCGGCGAGCTTGGTGATTTCGTGCTCGGAAACGATGTCCTCAGCCTGCTTATGCGCATCGGCAATAACACCGTCGGCAGTAACCTGAGCCGCATCAAGAATTTCCTTACGCTCGGAGGCAATCTTTCTGGCCTTCATAAGCTCATCGGGCATATTGAGACGGATGTCCTCGATTATTCTCTTAATCTCGTCGCCGTCAACTGCAAGCTTCGATGAGAACGGAGCGTTTTTACTGGTTTCAAGAATATCCTCAATATTCTCAAGTAAGGTTTCTATACTCATTTTCAAACACCTCTTTTGATTCTTTTGGTAATGTCCTCGCAGACCTCGGGCGGAACGAATTTTGAAATGTCCGCGCCTAAGCTGCAAATATGTTTAACAACGCTTGAGCTGAGATACATATTTTCGGCTCTCGTTGTAACAAACACCGTGTCAACTTCCTGATTGAGTTCCTTGTTGATAAGCGCCTGCTGGAACTCGTACTCAAAGTCCGAAACCGCACGCAAACCCTTGACAATGGCTATCGCGCCCTTCTGCCTCGCGTAATCCATAAGCAGTCCGTCATAGGTATCAACCTCAACATTGTCAAGCTGACCTATACAGCGCTTAATCATATCGACGCGCTCGTCGGCAGTAAAGGAATAGGTATTCTTTTTTAAGTGATTGGTCATTACGAGCACGATAACCCGGTCAAACATCTTGGCGCTTCGGGTTATGATGTCGAGATGGCCCAAGGTGATGGGATCGAAGGATCCGGGACAAATAACTGTTCTCATAATCTCACCTGTGCTTATAGGTTGTAAGCTTTATCTTGGAGTACTTATACTCTTTATGCTTTACAAAATCTCCCGCTTCATCGGGAAGGCCCTCGCCGAACTCACTCTCGCAGATAATTGTTGCATTATCGTTACAACAGGCGGCAACGCTCGGTAAAACCTCATCAATTATGCCCTTGTTGTACGGCGGGTCAAGAATAACTATATCAAACTTAAGACGCGAATTGCGAATATAGGTTATGCTGTCGGCATTCATTACAGTCGCCTTTGAATCCAGACCGGTTACGGCAAGATTCTCTCTTACGGTTTCGTAGGCATCCTTGTTTTTATCAACGAACACACAGCTCGCAGCGCCGCGGGACAGTGCCTCAATACCGAGCTGACCGGAGCCGGCAAACAAATCAAGCACCGCAGCGTTCTGAAGCTCGAACTGAATTATTGAGAACATAGCTTCTTTTACTCTGTCGGTAGTCGGTCTTACTATATCGTCGCCCTCGAGAGTTTTAAGTCGTCTGCCTCTTGCAGAGCCGGTAATTACACGCATACCTATTACCCCAATATACTATATAACTATATTATTTTCTTATTTTTTAGCGAAAATGTCAATAGTTTTTTGAAAATTAAATCATTTTTTCAAGCTCTGAAACCTTCGTGCAGAAGCAATCTGCGCCGATTTTTTCAAGCTCGTCGCGCTCACGGAAGCCCCAGAGCACACTGATACAGTCAAGTCCTGCATTCTTTGCGGTCATATAATCAACCTGACTGTCGCCCACAAATACTGCTTCGCTTTTATCAACACCGAGCCTTTCAAGAGCTATATAAACACCGTCGGGAGCAGGCTTTTTCGGAAGCTCGGGACTGCCGCCGACAACCGTATCAACGCTGTCGCCGAACGTTTCCCTGCAGAGCTTCTGCGCGGCAAAATCGCCCTTATTGGTAACAATCGCAGTCTTTATTCCCCTGCCGTGCAGATTTTCAAGCACGTCGCATACGCCGTCATAAGGCGCGGTCTTATTTGCCATATTGTTTTTATAGTGCTCACAGAAAAGCTCAAAACACTTGTTATAATCGTCCTCGCCCGCACTTTCGGGGAGCGCTCTTTTTATAAGCAACGGCATACCGTCGCCGACAAAGCGGCGTATTTCGCTTAGCTTTCTCGTCGGAAAGCCGCATTCATTAAGTGCATAGTTTGTACTGTCCGTCAGATCGTCAATCGTGTTCAGCAGAGTGCCGTCCAGATCAAATATTACCGCTTTATAACTCATTTCAATCATCCGTTCTGTAATAGTAGTAAATTTTTTGCGCAAGCGCCTCGCTGATACCTTCAGCGTTCTGAAGTTCTTTAACGTCGGCTTCCTTAATCGCCTTTATAGTTTTGAAGTGTCGCAGAAGCGCTTTTGCCTTTTTCTCGCCTATACCTTCAATCTTGGTAAGCGACAGAGAAAGATTGCTCTTTGCATGCTTTTTATGGTGATAAGCTATCGAATAACGGTGCACCTCGTCCTGAACTGACGAAATAAAGGTGAACACCTGGCGCTTTGAATTAATTGCTATCTCGCCGCCGTTTGCGGCTATTGCGCGGGTGCGGTGCTTTGAATCCTTCACCATACCGAAAACGGGTATGTCGAGATTGTATTTCTGCCACAGCGGAAGTACCGCATTAACCTGACCTACGCCGCCGTCAAGCAGAATCAGATCTGGCAGTCTGCCGAATCCCTCGCCCTCGCCCTTATGCTTTTCATATTCACTGAAACGACGGTCAAGCACCTCGTTCATTGAGCCGTAATCGTCATTTGAGAAGCCCTTTATCGCAAAGCGTTTATAGGCGCTTTTATAGGGCTTTCCGTCCTTAAAGACTACCATACCGCCGACGGAATCCGAGCCCGCGGTGTGTGAAATATCGTAGGACTCAATATAATCGGGGCTGTTTTTAAGACCGAGAAGCTCCCTGAGTTCTTCAAGCACCGCAACGGTCTTTGAGCTCTTACCCTTATAAATTGCAAGCTTGTCCAGCGCGTTTTCACGGCACATATTTACAAGCGCAGCCTGCTCTCCGCGCTGAGGAACAACGATATTTACCTTTTTGCCCCTCTTTTCGGTAAGCCATTGTGAAAGAAGCTCGGTATCCTCAACTTCACCGTCAAGGGTTATCTGCTTCGGGACATTGTCTCTCATAGAATAATACGAGGTAATATAGTTAAAGCGCGCCGCCTCGTCGCTCTGCTCATTTGATTCAAAGAAGAAATGCTCACTGTCGTAGAGCCTGCCGTCGGAAAAGCGCAGGATTGCGAGGCAAACCGTATCGTCGTGCTCGGCGGTCGCAAAGACGTCCTGCTCGTCTACGTTCTTGTAGATTACCTTCTGCTTATCCTTCATCCTCTGTATCGAGTTTATCTTATCACGAAGCCGCGCTGCCTTCTCATATTCAAGGTTTTCCGACGCTTCGTCCATCTGTGTGCGCAGTTCTTTGACAACGTTGTCGGCTTCACCTCTGAGAAAGCGCATAGCCTGCTCAAAGCTCTCGGCATATTCCGTTTCGCTTATCTTGCCCGTGCATACGCCGCAGCACTGATTGATATAGTAATTAAGACACGGTCTTGCCCTTCTGATATCACGCGGGAAGCTTCTGTTACAGTCATAAAGCCTAAAAATCTTGTTCGCCGCGTCAACCGACTGCTTGACTGCAAAGGAGCTCAGATACGGGCCTATATACTCTGCGCCGTCATCATATCTCTGCAAGACGGCTTCGATTTTCTTATACTTATCGCCAGAAACGCGTATATAGCTGTAGCCCTTGTCATCCTTTAAGAGAATATTGTACTTGGGCATATTCTGCTTGATAAGGCTGCACTCAAGCACCAGCGCTTCAAATTCCGAATCGGTAACTATATAGTCAAAATGATCGACGTTTTCAACCATTTTCAGAACCTTCGGAGTATGCGTGTTCTGAGAGCCGAAATACTGACTGACGCGGTTCTTAAGCTTCTTAGCCTTGCCGATATAAATAATTTTGTCCGTTTTGTCCTTCATTATATATACACCGGGCAGAAGCGGAAGGCTCATAGCCTTTTTCCTGAGCTCTTTCAGTTTTTCGTTCACAACAGCACCTCCTTTGGGCGAGATCTGACGAATCAGAATCGGTTTTCATTAGCATATTTGCCATTATATATTGTTAAAAATGCTCGGAATATCGCATATTCCTGCGCTTTTCGCCGCATCTAAAGCCAAATCTACTTAATGAAAACTGCATAGCACTGAAAATGCAGATACTTTAAGATGAAATTTGGCGGCTTGAGATTGCAGGAAGGCTGACGCCTTTCAAAATCAAAAACGCCAAAGTTCGCTTAAATAGCGCATTTTCAGCGTTTCGGATTCGTCAGCTCTTGCCCCTAAACAACAAAAAGACACACCGAAGATATTCAGTGCGTCCCTATGTTCAGTTTACTATTTGATTAATCCTCAGCGAAGCCGGAATCAACGAGCTTAACAAGCTCCTCAACAGCCTGCTCTTCATCGGGGCCGCCAGCGATAATGCGAATCTGAGTTCCGCCCATAATACCAAGCGAAAGAACGCCTAAAAGGCTCTTGGCGTTAACTCTTCTCTCTTCCTTTTCAACCCAGATAGAAGACTTGAATTCGTTAGCCTTCTGGATGAAGAAGGTTGCCGGACGGGCATGAAGTCCAACCTGATTCTGAACGAGAACGTCTTTAGTATACATAGATAATTATCTCCCCATCTATAATATCGAAAACATTGGAAAATGTCTTTTTTCATTAACATATTATACCACAAATCTTGTCCTCGTCAACAAATTTGACACGATATATGGTGGTTTTGGGGAAAATTCGGTGGTAATTCCAAACTATTCAGAACCAAACAGTCATTGTTTGTGCAAATTAACAATAACAGCGTGAAAAAAGTATTAATAATTCACAAAAGCTAATTGTTAACCTTATGGTGCACGGGCGGAGTTGACGAGCTTATAGCAGCAAAGCCGTAGCCGCAGCTGCGGTAGTACTCAATAACCTGCGGCAGCGCCTCGACGGTAGTGCCCTTGGCGCCAGTGTCGTGCATAAGAACTATAACCGTATTTGACGACGGTACCTTCCTGCACGAGGCCACAATTGTCTCAACGGGTACATTGTTTCCCGTCGCATCCTGAGACGAACAGTTCCAGTCGTAGTACTGATAGCCCGCATCCTGCACTCCCTTGGTTATTCTTGACATAATGCCCGAACAATACTTGCGGCTGACGGTGTTACTGCTGCCACCCGGGAAACGGATTATATTGGTTCGCACGCCCGTCTGATTGAAAACAACGTCCGAAATGGCATTAAGGTCGTTATAATACGCTTCATCCGAAGAGTATATTCTGGAATAATTATGGGTATATGAATGAAGCGCTATCGCGTGTCCCCTGTTGACTATATCACTCATGTATCCGTTGTATTTGGTATTAATTACAAAAAACGTCGCCTTAACTCCGTACCGGTCAAGTATGTCCAGAATTCTCGGAGTGTTGGGCGACGGGCCGTCGTCAAAGGTCAGGTAAATCGTCTTGCCCCCGGTCGGAGCGGGTTGCGCGGCGGGTACTCCGCCTGCATTTGCCGCCGCTGCCGCGGCTGCTGCAGCTGCTGCAGCCTCGCGCTGACGCTTGAGTGCAATCTGCTTGTTAAGCTCGGAGATTTTTTCGTTAAGCTCGTTTTTCTCACTTTCAAACGCCGAGCTCTGCTCGTCAACAATACGGCTGTACGACTCAGCCTCCTCCTGCTTCTGTGAAAGCTCGTTTTCATACTTGTCAATTACACCGTTGGCATCGTTGAGATTGCTCTCTATTTCAGCGGAGCGTTGAGATATTGTACGGTTGCTCATATAAATGTAAACAGCAAAGGCGGACACCGCGACAATCAGCAACGACAGTATCACGATGGCTACCTTTAATCCTGTGTTTTTCTTCTTCGAACTCATATCAACATCTCCTACGTAGATTATATATTATTTACTGTAATAGTCAATACCATTTTCGACAGAATATCCTCATTTTGATCAGTTTCAAAGCCTTGTTTTTTCGCAAAAAAATTCTTGACAACGGTATTTACGGGGAATATAATATAGCAAATAAAAGCTTTGACTGGGAAAAGTACCGCGGAAAAGTGTTCAAAGAGAGCGGCGATGCTGAGATGCCGTAACAACCTCCGTGCGAAGAACACCCACGAGCTGCGAGCTGAAAGCGTTTCGTTATTAGGTGAGTCGGAGTTGACCGTTATATCAACAGGCTTTGAATGAAGCTGTGAGGCGGCCTTGCAAAAGGCAATATAGGTGGTACCGCGGGTTACAGTTGCTCGTCCTATTCGTTTTAGGACGGTCAGCTGTTATTTTTTTATTTGAAGGGTGATTAAAATGAAACACACAGACATCAGAGACATTTTTGCAGAAAAGGATTTTATCGGTAAGGAAGTTACCGTATGCGGCTGGGTTCGTACGGCAAGAGATTCAAAGAACGTTGCATTTTTGGCGCTTAACGACGGAACAACGCTTAACCACTTACAGATAGTTATAGATAAGAACGCGGGCAGCATTCTTCCCGAAGAAGCCGCAAAGCTCGGCGCTTCGCTTAAGGTTACGGGAACGGTAGTTGAGAATATGAACAACGGCACACCCGAAATCAATGCGAGCGAAATCGTTGTTCTGGGCACCTGCCCTGCCGACTATCCGCTTCAGAAAAAGTTCCAGAAGCTTGAAACACTTCGTGAAATGCCCCACATAAGAGTTCGTACAAACACCTTCAACGCAGTGTTCAGAGTACGCTCGGTTATGGCTGCGGCAATTCACCGCTTCTTCCAGGAAAAGGGCTTTGTTTACGTCAACACTCCCCTTATCACAGGCTCGGACTGTGAGGGCGCGGGCGAGATGTTCCAGGTAACGACAATCGGCTATTCCGATAAGTACAAGTCTGAAGAAGAATACTACGCAAACGATTTCTTCGGCAAGAAGGCAGGCTTAAGCGTTTCCGGTCAGCTTGAGGGCGAGACCGCCGCAATGGCTATGGGTAAGATTTATACCTTCGGTCCCTCGTTCAGAGCAGAAAACAGCAACACGCTCAGGCACGTTTCGGAATTCTGGCACGTTGAACCCGAGGTTGCGTTTGCCGAGCTTCCCGACGTAATCGAGCTTGCGGAGGAAATGATAAAGTATATAATCAAGGACTATATGGACAAATGTCCCGACGAGCTTAAGTTCTTTGAGGAGCGTTTTGAAAAGGGACTTACCGACAAGCTTAACAACGTTCTCAATAACGAGTTTGAGATAGTTGACTATACCAAGGCTATTGATATTCTCAAGTCTTCGGGCGTTGAGTTCGAATATCCCGTTGAGTGGGGCTGCGACCTCAAGAGCGAGCACGAGAGATATATCACCGAGCAGGTATATAAGAAGCCCGTTTTCCTCATTAACTATCCTAAGGAAATCAAGTCCTTCTATATGAAACAGAATCCTGACGGCAAGACCGTTGCCGCAACCGACCTGCTTGTTCCCGGCGTAGGTGAAATCATAGGCGGCTCCGAGAGAGAAGCCGACTACGACAAGCTTATCGCCGCTATGAAGGAGAGAGGTATGAACCTCGACAACTACGGCGATTATCTTGACCTTCGCAAATACGGCAGCGTGCCTCACGGCGGCTTCGGCTTAGGCTTTGAAAGAATGAT
>JAUMVO010000033.1 GCA_030530095.1 Clostridiaceae bacterium | reverse complement strand
GCTCTTAAAGCATACAAGGCCGCCGTTAAACCGGCAGGCCCTGCGCCTATGATAATAATATCATACATTGTTTATGCCTCAATATACTTCTTAATATTTGAAACGTTAACTATTTTCTCGGTTTCCCCTGCTCTTCTTACTACGAGCGTGGGAGCCTGCTTAAGTCCGAGTTCCTTTGCAAGCTCGGGGTTATCCTCAACGTAAATCTTGGAATACTTCATTCCAGCCTTGTCAAGAAGCGAAGCTGCAACCTTGCAGTTCGGGCAGGTCTTGGTAGCGAAGAGAAGCGTCGTGTCGCCGTCAAGAAGCGGTGAAGCGTCACATTCGCACTCCTCGTTGACTGCCTCGCGGCTGACGTGGGGTTCGTCCTTGTTGATTACGTCGTAGGTAAGTCTGTCCTTATACTCCTGAACCTTACCGTCGTTCCAGTTCTGAACGGGACGGTAGTAACCGGTGATTCTTGAGTAAACCTCAGCCTTTGCGCCGCACTCGGGGCAGGTGAAGTGCTCGCCCGGAATGTAACCGTGATCCTTACAGATTGAGTAAGTCGGAGAAATGGTGTAGTAAGGAAGCTTGTGGTTTTCGGCAATCTTTCTTACAAGGTCGGCAGCCGATTTCCAGCTCGGAAGCTTTTCGCCCAGGAAGGCGTGGAATACGGTACCCGAGGTATAGAGAGTCTGGATATCGTCCTGAATGGCAAGAGCGTCGAAGATATCGTCGGTGTAGCCAACGGGAAGGTTGGAAGAATTGGTGTAGTAAGGTGTGCCGTTCTCGTTAGCGGTGATGATATCGGGATAACGCTTTACGTCGTGCTTTGCAAGACGGTAGGTTGTCGACTCAGCCGGAGTAGCCTCAAGGTTATAAAGGTCGCCGTACTCCTCCTGATAGTCGGAAAGGCGCTCTCTCATGTGATTGAGAGTCTTGATGGTGAACTCCTGAGTTTCCTTGTGCGTCATATCGGCACGAAGCCACTTTGCGTTGAGTCCCGCCTCGTTCATACCGAGAAGACCGATGGTCGAGAAGTGGTTGTTGAAGGTGCCGAGATATCTCTTGGTGTAGGGATAAAGTCCCTCGTCAAGAAGCTTGGTTATAATCGTTCTCTTAACCTTGAGCGAACGTGCGGCGATGTCCATCATGTGGTCAAGTCTCTTGAAGAACTCGTCCTCGTCAGCCGAAAGATAAGCGATTCTCGGCATATTGATTGTAACAACGCCGACAGAGCCGGTTGACTCGCCCGAGCCGAAGAAGCCGCCTGACTTCTTGCGAAGCTCACGAAGGTCAAGACGGAGTCTGCAGCACATCGAACGTACATCCGAGGGCTCCATATCGGAATTGATGTAGTTTGAGAAGTAAGGAGTGCCGTACTTGGCGGTCATCTCGAAGAGAAGCTTGTTGTTCTCGGTCTCCGACCAGTCAAAGTCGCGTGTGATTGAATAGGTCGGAATAGGATACTGGAAGCCTCTGCCGTTGGCGTCGCCCTCGATCATAATCTCGATGAACGCCTTGTTGACCATATCCATTTCCTTCTTGCAGTCCTTGTACTTGAAATCCATTTCCTTGCCGCCTACGATAGCGTTGAGCTCTGCAAGGTCGTTGGGAACTGTCCAGTCAAGGGTTACGTTGGTGAAGGGTGCCTGAGTACCCCATCTCGACGGAGTATTTACGCCGTAGATGAAGGACTGAATGCACTGCTTAACCTCTTTATATGAAAGGTTGTCAACCTTTACGAACGGTGCAAGATATGTATCGAAGGAAGAGAATGCCTGAGCGCCTGCCCACTCGTTCTGCATAATGCCGAGGAAGTTTACCATCTGGTTGCAGAGTGTTGACAGATGGCTTGCGGGAGCGGAGGTAATTTTACCGGGAATGCCGCCGAGACCTTCCTGAATAAGCTGCTTGAGCGACCAGCCTGCGCAGTAGCCGGTAAGCATCGAAAGGTCGTGGATATGGATGTCCGCATTCTTGTGTGCCTGCGCGATTTCATCGTCATAGATTTCCGAAAGCCAGTAGTTGGCGGTGATTGCGCCGGAGTTTGAAAGGATAAGACCGCCTACCGAATAGGTAACGGTTGAATTCTCCTTAACTCTCCAGTCGGTAACATTAACGTATGAGTCAACGATTTCCTTGTAGTCAAGGATGGTCGACTTCATATTTCTTAATTTTTCACGCTGTCTTCTGTAAAGGATATATGCCTTTGCCACGTCGGCATAGCCCGCCTTGATAAGAACATCTTCAACGGAGTCCTGAATATCCTCAACGGCGATAAGGTCATTGTTGATCTTTGATTCAAAGTCAGCCGTAACCTTTAACGCAAGAAGATCTATTACGCTGGGATGATACTGCTTGTCGCAGGCGTCAAACGCCTTTGAAATAGCGACGCTGATTTTCGACAGGTCGAAATCGGCAACCGAATTGTCTCTTTTTACTACCTGATACATTTGATACTAACCTCTTTTCTTGTTTTTTCTTCCTTCATTTTAGTGTAAAGGCGATTTACTTTACACGAATATCAGTAATAAATTTCCGCCTTTAATCGGCGGCATTGAATATATAATAACACCTATATATTGTGTTGTCAATATAAAAATACGGAAAAATCACAAAATATTGTAGCAATTTTCGGGTTTTAACACCATATTTTGTGCTTAGAAGCGTTATATCTAAGCAAAAAACCTTGATTTTATGCGGTTTTCTACGTTTCAGCACATTATCGGACACAATATATAGTGTTTGCTTGAACAAACGAAAACGGACGGTTTTGCAACCGTCCGTCAGTTTTATATACTATTTATATTATATGCCGCGAAGCTCGGCTGTGGGTATGTACTTCTGAACTATACCCAGAAATTCCTTCATCGTTTCCTCGCTGTGCGCGCTCATACCCTCGCCGATAAGGTCGCCCGAATCAACGAACTGCTGAAGGAAATATCTCGGCGCGCCCTCAAGCCATTTGCCGATTATTTCAAAGTCAGCCGCTTCGTGAAGTTCCTTTACGACGGTCGTACGGAATTCGTAGGGTACCTTCCCCTGCTTCAGAATTTCAACCGTCTTTTTTACGGGAGTTATGTCGAAGTTTTCAACGCCGATTGTCTTGGCGTACTTTTCGGGCGTCGCCTTGATATCGACGGCCACGTAATCGACAAGTCTCTCATCGATAAGCTCCTCTAATTTTTCGGGATAAGTGCCGTTGGTATCGAGCTTAACAAGGTAACCGTAGCTCTTTATCATTTTAATAAAGTCCTTGAGGTCCTTCTGAAGCATCGGCTCGCCGCCGGTAATTGCAACGCCGTCGAGTATTCCCTGACGCTTTTTCAGGAAGTCCTCGAATTCCTCAACGGGCAGGTGCACGTTATCGCCCTCGACGAGCGAGGCGTTGTGACAGAACGGACAGCGGAAATTACAGCCGTGCGTAAAGACCGTACAAGCCATCCTGTCGGGAAAGTCGAGTAAAGTTAATTTTTGAAGTCCGTCTAATATCATTGTTAATCCTCTGTACCGTTTCTTTTGGCAAGTCTGTTGCCCGCATATTCGCCCAGACACACAAGAGCCAGCGCAAGCGCGGCAAGTATGCTTGAACGCAGCATGCTCAGCCCGTACTTACCCTCGAGCACCGACATACCGAAAAGTATGCCGAAAAGCGTCAGCGCGTAAACAACGCTTACGAGTGTGTGAAAAATCCGTTTCCGATGCTGATGATATGCGAACACCGCCATCAGCGCCGCAGCCGCAAATGCGACAACGGCATATACTATTATAAATAATCTCATCGTCTTGTGCACACGAAGCACAGCCAGTCGCCGCTTCGGTTTTCCTCAATTATTTCAAAGCCGTTTTTGTTCAGTGCATCGCGCACCTCGTTTTCACGCGGAGCGATAATTCCCGAGGTGATGAAATACGAGCCGTCCTTCATAAAATCACCGACAAATTCCGAGAACATAATTATAACATCGGCAACGATATTTGCAACGACGATATCAAACGTTCCCGTTACCTTATCGGTCAGATTGCCCTGAAGAATTTTATACTCAGGCTCTGTAAAGGAGTTCACCTTGCCGTTTTCAAATGCGGTTTTGACCGCAAGCTCGTCAATATCAACGCCTACAACGCTTTCGGCACCTAAAAGAAGCGCCGCTATACCGAGTATTCCGCTGCCGCAGCCCGTGTCAAGCACGCTGTCGCCC
Organism: Clostridiaceae bacterium; assembly: GCA_030530095.1. Taxonomy (GTDB): domain Bacteria; phylum Bacillota; class Clostridia; order Oscillospirales; family Acutalibacteraceae; genus Fimenecus. Next base: position 5,586 of record JAUMVO010000033.1, on the reverse strand, counting down.
GCCTTCAGATACTTCTCAAGCATCTCCATACAAAGGCGCGTGGTATCGTGTGTTCCCGTTCCGAAGGCAAGTCCGGGCTCGATTGAGAGCACCTTACGGTTTTCGGAATTGTCGTAGTCGTCAATCCAGAGAGGACGGATGAGAAGCTTACTGCCGACCTTCATCGGCTTGAAGTATTCCTTCCAATTGTTTTCCCAATCCTCGTTCTTGCACTTGTTGAGGTCAATTTCGTGCTCTATGCCCGCTTCATTGAAGCGCTCGGACAGAAACGCAACCGCTTCGGCAGGATTTTCGTCGGGAGAAATGTAGAGATGCACCGCGCCCTTTGAACGGTCCTTTTTAAGAAGTTCCTCGTCAATAAGGTCGATATTGGCAATCTCCCACGTTTCCTCTTCGAGATTGCGGTAGTCCTCGATATAGATACCGTAGGGTACCGCCATATTTGCAATATCAGCCGCCGTGTCAATGTCGGCGGCAGATATTCTTATTATTACTTCTGTCCACTCCATATCAATACTTGTTGTGAACTCTCTCGCAGAAGCAGAGCAGGTCCTTGATTTCAAGCTTGGTGCCGTCGTCAAGTATCGCAGTACCGCTCATTCTGCCGAATACCTGATGCTGATCGGAAACGATAATCTTGGCGTCAATCTTGGCATCCCTGTCGATAATCGGGATGAAATCCATTTCGAATCTGCCGTCGGACGAGGTTATTGTCCACGGGTCGGTATAGCTTGAAGCGGGAATATTGAAGGTTACGTCGTCAAACTTATGACCTACACCGTCATAGAATATGATATTCTCACTCGCAGCGCTTGTGTCGCCGAAGCCGTAACCGATATTGAAGCCGAAGGGCTTGCCGTTGACTATGCCGTTGCCCGAGCCCCAGTTCCAGGTATTGTCATAGGTCCAGACGCCTCTGCCCCAGTCAAGTGTACCGAAGTCGGTTTCGGGATTGAAAACGTAGGTTTTGCCGTCAAACGTGCACTGGCCCGAAGCACGCATGCAGTTGATTTTCTGGTTATAGTAAAACGCCTTTTTGTCCTCTTTCCAAGGCGTTGCGATAACCATTGTGTCCATTTCGGGCTGCTCAAGGGTTATATCGCAGACGAGCGTTTTACCGTCCATAAAGTTTTTGAAATTGCAGGTGATTCTGCGCTTACCCGGAGTTTTCTGGAAAGACATATTAAGACGCTTGTTGGAATATGACGGGCTGCCCTCGTCGGAGGTTGAAGGCATCTTCATCTTTCCGAGCGGGAAAGCGTCAAGAATTGTTTCGGTATGAGTCCAGGGCTTGTCGCCGAATTCAAGCAGAGACACGGACTGAAGTCCTATGTAGCCGTCGTCGGAAAGCGTGAAGGCAAAGCCGAAATCCTTCGACAGAACGAGATAATAATCCCATTCCTTGATACGCGTCTTGCGCTTCTTTATGTCCTTGCGGTCATAGACCTGATAAAGACGTCTTGACCATCCCGGCTCTCTCAATGAGCCGTCGGGCAGAAGCAGACTCTGTACCTTTGATACTTCGTGGTTTCTCATAATCATTCCCCTTTTTTATGTTAGTCTAAATTAACCTTTATATCCTTATCACGCATATCGTGATTATATATCTTACGGTCGTCAAGCGCCCACAGCCTCGACGAGAATTCGCCCGCGTCAATGCCCTCAACGGCGTGGCCTATCTGATAAACCCTCGCATCCATAAGGTCAAGCTCTGAGAGAAGCTCGGCTTCAAGGAACATCGGTCTTACGGCTGCGCCGAAATCAGGCTCGCCGTGATGTGAAATGAGCATGTGCTCAACGAGCATCGCCTTTTCGCGCGAAATACCGAGTTTCTGCGCAGTCTCATCAACAAGCATCGCGCCCTTGACAAGATGGCCGATAAGGTTGCCCTCAACGGTATAGCCCGAAGCTATGCCCGTCGTGCCGACCTCGTATTCAACGGTCTTGGCTATGTCGTGAAGCATAGCGCCGGCTATGAGCAGGTCCTTATTGATGAACGGATAAACCTCGCATACGCCCTGACAGAGCTTGACTATCGAAAGCGTGTGCATAAGCAGTCCGCCCCTTACGGCGTGGTGCAGTCTGTAAGCCGCAGGCCAGGTAAGAAGGTCCTGCTTTCTTTCCTCATACATTGTGACAACGAGCTTTTTAAGTTCTTCGTCGGAAAAGCCGTTGGCAGTTTCGATAAGCTTATTATACATATACTCGCCCGAGTAATCCGCGGTCTTGACGAAGTCGGCGATGTTCACGCCGTCCTCCTCGGTCGCAAGTCTTATCTTGATAATGCGAAGCTGGTCGGCGCCCGCGAATTTTGAAATCTCGCCGCGGACCTTGACCAGCGACTCGAGCGGGAATTCACCGTGGGTAAGCGGCGCGTAGTCCCAGAGCTTGGCTATAATCTCGCCGTCAGCATCGGCAAGCTTCATATCGAGGTATTCCGAGCCCTTGCTTGTCTGCTTTTTCTCGGCTCGCTTAACTATCGCAAAGCCCTCATAGTGGCCGTTTGAAAGCTGTCTGAAATTCATTATATACACTCCTAAAACATTCTGTATTCATTATACAACATACTCTCAAAATAGTAAACCGCAAATGTTCATTTGCGGCTTAAAATTTTTGTGTCTATAAATTTTTCGATTTCATCATAGCTCACCGTATCGCTCTGTCTGCCGAGAAGTGAACGCGAGCTGTTGTCCCCCGCCGTAATCACGCCCGCAAGCAAAAGACATATAAGCATTATAACAAAGACTCTCAGAATGAACCGTTTAGCCATTTAACCTCCCGTGTTTTCGTTTATAAAGCGCGCAAGCGCCTGACCGATAAGATGTCCCGAATACTCCGCCTCCTCCAGAGTGTTCGAGTCGCTGCCGAATTCAAAAAGCGCTGAGCAGGGCAGCAGGTCCATATTGTATTTCCTGCCCGAGAAGAGCACGGGACGCATAAGCGTAGGGAACATCGTTTCGGCGGTCTGCTGAAAGCGTAAATCAAAGGTCAGATTTTTCTCCCAGCCTTCAAAGTGCTCGACACGTCCGTCCTGACAGCCGGCAATTATCATTACCTGAGCCGCCTTTTTGCCGTTTATTTCCGTGACGGGCTTTGTGCGGCGGGTGTCGCTGTTATGAATGGCGTCGCGGTGCACGTCAATTGATATCTGTATCGTCGGATTGTCCTCTATTATCTTGGTTATCGTTGCACGCGAATGGTCGTAAGCGCCCGTATATTTAAGATCGTGAATTTCGGTGTCGTGAATCACGCCTATCCCCTGCTTTTCGAGTTCCTCGCAAATCGCGTCGCCTACGCGCACCATATTGACTGACGGGTCTCTGCTTCTCGTTGAATATGAATTAGTAAACCAACCCTCGTCGAGCATTTCGTAGGCTTCGGTCGTGTGGGTATGATAGATAAGCACAGTCGGCTTTGATTTATCGCTAATATGAAGTTCAAGCGGTGCGTTGAGCGAGGATTCAATATTGATTGAATGGCTCGGCGTGGTATTGCGCACGGCGATATTGCCGAAAGTCGAGGTAGCGTTGGCGGCGGTGTACTGCTTTGAAACAATTTCGCCGTCGTGCGCCGCTTCGCCGTAAACCGCCCTGTATTCTTCCTTCATCAGCTGTATGTCGTCGGGAGTTCTGTGAACGGATTCCGAAGCGCTTGCAAGCTCGGCTTCTTCTGTACTGACCTCAAAACCATTTTCTGCTTCCGCCACGGTACTCTGTGCGCTCTGTTCGGAATACATAAGCGTACGCAGGGCTGAGGTCGGGGAATTCAGCGAAGCCGAAAATACCGAGGCGTAGCCCACGGCACCCGAACAATAAGTGTTCATAACGAACGCTGCAAGCCCGATAAAAACGAGCGTGAGCGCCGTCAGCGCAAGGCTTGGACTTTTCTGTTCTCTTTTCTGCATAGCGTCATCCCCTTCGCATTAAAATAAATATGCAAAAGGTTCGGGGATTATACGATACTCAGCAGAATTTCGGGTTCGATTTCGGGCTGAAGGGCGCAGTTCACTGCAAGTCCGATAAGCCTCGCGGCACGGTGAATTATCACGTCAATCTCACGCGGGGTAACCATCATATTTTCGGTGTCCGCCTTACCGTCGGCAAGGGTTGCGGCATCCACGACGGTCGGCACGCCTATAGCTATCACGGGCACGCCGAGGGTGCGCTCGCTCAGCTCCTTTCGCGAATTGCCTACACCCGAGCCGGGTGTTATGCCCGTGTCGGTCAGCTGAACGGTTTTGCCGAGCCTTTTTATAGAAGCGCAGGCAAGCGCGTCAACCGTAATTACAGCCTTAGGCTTCACACTGTCAACTACGCTTTTTATTATCTCGCCCGTTTCAATGCCCGTCTGACCGAGCACACCCGTGGCAAGCGCGCAGACGGGATGAAGCGACTCAAAGCCGATTTCACTTGCAAGCCGTCTGTCAATATGGCGTGTGGAAAAGACGGATTTTACGAACTCGGGACCGAGCGCGTCGGGCGTAATAGACTCGTTGCCGATACCGACAGCGAGCACCGTGCCCTCTCCTTTCGGCAGAAGTGCGGTGAGTTCATTTTTAAGGCTTTCAAGGCGGTCGTCGAGAATTTCCGAGTCGGTTGCAAATTCGCTTATTTCGAGAGTGACGTATCTGCCCTTCGGTTTGCCTATGCGCTTTGCGGCGGCATCGGTGTTGATTTTGATTTCGGTTACACGTGTTTTTTCGGTGCGCTTTTCGCGTTTGTCGACGCCCGTCAGATCCTCGCTTTTCAGGTATTCCTCGCTCTCAACGGCAAGGTCGGTTCGGTAATTCACAGTATCGTCTCCTTTGTATTATTATTTGTTAAAAACTAAATATAATAAAATTTTCAAAAAAAACTTGCTTTTTTGTGAATTGTTTGGTATTATATAAGCCGCTAATGTAAAGGCAAGGACTAAAAGGGAGGTGTAACGATGCCTAATATCAAGTCAGCGAAGAAGAGAGTTATTGTCAACGGCAACCGTGCTAAGCGCAATAAGTCAGCAAACACTGCTTTGAAGACCGCTATCAAAAAGGCTAACATAGCTATTGAGAGCAACGCAGACGACAAGGAGCTTGCAGTAAGAGCTGCTGTTAAGAAGATCGACCAGGCTACAGCTAAGGGACTTCTTCATAAGAACAACGCTGCCCGTAAAAAGTCAGCCCTCGTTACAAAGCTTAACAAGGCTTAATCAAAGCGTAAATATCGCCGTCAGGAAACTGACGGCGTTTTGCTTTGCCAAAAAACTTAATATTTTATTCATTGACAATTATATCGGTATTGGTTATAATATCACTGTAACAAAAAAATCTTTACGGAGGTTTAATTATGAAAAAGGCACTTAAAGTAATCGGTCTTCTTATTCTTGTAGCCGGCGCTGCTTTTGCCGCTTATGTCGTAATCAAGAATTATGTTGAGTCCAAGAAGGTTGTTATCGGCAACGATGCTGAGAATTACGTTTCCTGCTCCTGCTGCGACGACAACTTCGTTTCGGAGACAGTTGCTTAATTAAGAGTAAAAAAACGGGAGAGTCTGAAATGCCACAGCCCACTAAGGCGATAATATCAAAAAAACAGAAAAGTGGCATTCG
>JAUMVO010000012.1 GCA_030530095.1 Clostridiaceae bacterium | reverse complement strand
AAAATCCCGTGTTTTTCAACACGGGATTTTTAAGTGGGGTGGATAGTCGGATTCGAACCGACGGTCTTCAGTGCCACAAACTGACGCGTTAACCAACTACGCTATACCCACCGTATGGCGCGCTGAGAGGGACTCGAACCCCCGACCCTCTGCTTAGAAGGCAGATGCTCTATCCAGCTGAGCTATCAGCGCATTTTCGAATGCTTAAACATTATATATGCCTAATTCGATTTTGTCAAGATAAAATAAGTATTTTATTCTCCGTTCCACAGAAATTTCGACAAATCTACGTATCCGTCGTCGCTGACTTCGACACCGTCGTCTCTGAGCAACTCAATCTGACGGATCTCACCGCCGAAGGCGAACGCCTCGGAAACTTTGCCGAAGCGGTTCACCACACGAAAGCAGGGTATGCCGTCGGGGTCGGGATTGACGTGCAGGGCGTAGCCGACAACCCGCGACCAGTGCACATTGCCCGCAAAAAGCGCTATCTGACCGTAGGTTGCAACCTTGCCTTTGGGAATTCTTTTTACTACGCCGTAAATCTTTTCAAAGCTGTTCATCTTTTTATTACCGAATCTCCCGTTCTGACGATTTTCACTTTGACTTCTATTCTGTAGTCTGCGTTCTTCAGCAATCCGTTTTCATTATTCCGATAGAAGTCGGGAAAGCGCCGCCATATTCTGCGTGAAAAGCCGAAGGTATCCGCTTTGCCTTCTATTATACACTGCGTAAGCGCGTTTTGTATATAGCTTTTTAATGTGTTTTCACAAAGCTCTCTGATGTTCACGATACCCTCGGTGTTCAGCTTCCCGTTTATATCCGCGGTAATCTCGCTTACCGCGAGCGAGGCTTCAACTTTGATTTCAAAGCTCGGTGCGCCTTGTGTAAGCGCGGTTTCAATCGCCGTTCTGCACTTGAGTATATTAAGGCTTACGTTTCCCGCGTTGAGCATTCCCGACTGTACGGCGTTATTGATAAGGTTGATACCCCTTGCCGCTTCTCCCGCCAGCGTTAAGAAAAGTCTGTCGCCCCTGAAAATGCCTACTCCGTCATAAATAATACCGTTTTCACCTGCAGCGAGTATGGGCAGTACGGCGCTTTTATTGCCGTCGAGTATGCAGTTCGTAACGTCATAGATTTTCGTTTTCACCGTTTCAAAGCCTGCGTTTTCAAGTGTCTGCTGTGTAAGCCTTGCGCCGATTACGTTATCGCCGAAATCGGCTTCGATTATATCCTGCGCGTTTCCCCTTGATAAAGCGGCACAGACGTTGAAGCGGTTTTCGTTGTTGCGCACAAAACTGTCGAGCATTGAGCCTATGCCCTCACGCGCAAGCTCGCTTGAAAAAATGACAATTCTGTTTTGTGAGAGCATGGGATTCTTACCCGTCATAAGCGTAAGCTTCTCGGTGCATTCTGCGAGAGTTGCGCCCTCGGCAGTATAGCACCTGACGAGTTTTTCGGGCGTGGTATTGCTCGACGCATTTGTTGCTACGTCGGTGTTGAGCGTCTGCACGCTCAGCCTGATTTTACCGTTTTCACCCTTGTCGATTCCCATTCCCTGAACTATCAGGCGGTGCTTTATTTCAAGTTTGTCCGTCTTTGCCGAACATCCGCAAAGCGAAACGAGCAGGGCGAGAACGCAGACGCAAGCCGTCAGCTTTTTCATACGCGCATCCTCCTTTTAATGAGTATAAAGCAGGGGAGTATCAGCACGAAAATCAGAAACAGCGCTCCCCGCAAAGCAATTGACGAGATAAACGCGGTGTTCAGTACCGAGCTTTCCGCAATGAGCAGAACTGCGCCGACAAGAACGCCGAAGCCTGTCAGAAAATACCGCTGACGTATTCCCGCAAAGCAGTCTGTGAACAGCTCTTTTATAATCAGCGTAAAGAGCACCGCCTTGAGAAACGCCGACATAATCCAGATTCCCGAGAATACCGCGTCCATGCGCTCAAATACGCTGAAGCCTGAAAGCTCCGCCATCGCATGAAACGGAAACGCCTGCAACAGTGCCGCATCGGACAGTGAGAGCATAAGAAAAAGTCCGCACAGCGTGATAGCCGCCGTTATCGCGGAAAGCCAGACGGCAAGCCCCTTTCTGAGATTGCCCGAAATTCTCGGCGCGAGTATATAAATCACCGCCGGCTCACCTGAACGCACGAGCACACCGAGCGCGAGCTTTACAACGGGCGAAGCGCCGTAGTAAAAGACGGGGGAGAGGTTGTTAACATCAAGACTGCCTTTGAGTGCTAAGAAGATAATGCCCAGCGAAGCGCACAGCAACACAAATGAAATCGATCCCGCCCTGCCCAATGCTTCAAGAGAAAATGACGCACAGTAGCAGACCGCCGCAACGGTAATAACTGTAAAGAACAGATTGCCCGCCGTGTTGAAAAACACCGACGAAACGAACAGCCGAAGCCTTAAGAGCACGAACACGGTTGAGAATAAAAAGAAAACGCAATAAAATAAGCTTAAAGCTTTGTTCCCCCGAACAAGGCTTTTTCCTTCGCCGTTTTTCAGAAAGATAAAAAGCGGAATGCAGGCAATCCACGTCAGCGCGCCGCCTATGAGCGTGGCAATAATATAATCCGAAACGCCTGCCTCAAAGCCGAACGACGGCACAAAGGTAAGCGTTGACAGAAGCCGCGAAACCGACAGAAGCATAAACAGCTGAACTGCGCTGATTTTTCCCTTAGAGTTCATTTATCTCTCCATTGAGTTTATATTGAAATTGCGCTTTGACAGTTCTTTCCAGGAAAACCTGAGAAACGTGTCGCGCATAGCCTTAAGCGAAAACGGCGCAACGGGCGCCGACAGCGGCACGCCGTAGGGCGAAGCCCAGCAGCTGTTGATAAGCACCGCTGCAAAGCCTATCACTATACCGTAAAAGCCGAACACTCCGCCTACCGTCATAAACGCAAAGCGCAGAAAAACTACGCTCTGATAAAGCGACGGGACTATGAACGACGAAATTGCCGACAGTGCCATAATTATCAGCATAGGCGCGGCGATAAGTCCCGCATCAACCGCCGCCTGACCTATGACGAGCGCGCCGACTATACTTACGGCGTTGCCGACAGCCTTCGGCATACGCACTCCCGCCTCGCGCACAATCTCATAAACAAAGTGTATAAACATTGTTTCGAACATAACGGGAAAGGGCGTTATAGCCTCCTGTACGGCAATATCGTATAGCATTGAAACGGGCAGTATTTCGTGGTGAAACGTGCAAACCGCGATATATATTGACGGCAGAAAAACCGAGATAAAAAACGCAGTGTACTTAATCAGCCTTGTAATCGCGGCGTAAAACGGACGAAAGCTGTAATCGTCCATCGTCTGAAAGCTTTCCGAGAAAAGATACGGCACAATAATCGCAAACGGCGTGCCGTCGGTTATAATCAGAATTCTGCCCTCAGCCATTTTCGCCGCGGCTATATCGGGGCGCTCGGTTGTGCCGAGAGTCGGAAAAAAGGTGAAGCGGCTGCTTGACAGAAATTCGCCTATATAACCTGCGCCGAAAACCGTGTCAAGCTTTGACGACTCAATGCGTTTCTTGATAAGCTCAATCGTTTCGGGCTTTGCCCTGCCTTCAAGGTAGCAGATGCAGATCCGCGTTTTGCTCGTTGTACCCGCCGTGATGAGCTCAAGCTTTAATGCGGGCGAGCGTATGCGCCGTCTTAAAAGTGCGGCGTTGTCCTTGAAATTTTCGCAAAACGCTTCGTGTGAGGCTCGCTCGTCAACCTCGGTCTGCGCCTCGTCAACGTTTCTTTTCGGAAAGCCCTGAACGCCGAAGCAGACAGCGTAATCAACACCGTCAACGAACATACATACAAGCCCCGACAGCACGTCTTCACAGACCTTTTTGAAGGTGAACGCCTTGTTCTGATCAAGACCCGAAACGATATTCAGGCTGATGTATTCAATCAGTCTGTCGGGTGACGAAGGCAGACAGCCGCTTGCAAGTATCGGTCCCAAAACCTGTTCGCATACCAGCAGATTATCGCACATTCCGTCAGCCATAACGAACATAAGCTTATTGCCGCCGATATCCGTAATTTTATAGAGTATATCGAAGCTCGCGCCGAACAATTCTCTCAGATGTGCTTCGTTTTTATAAAGGGAATACGAAATATTGTCCGTATTTTCCATACTATCACCGATTTTGGTATTGCCTGATTTTTTCGGTATATTCAATTATCGGCGGTGAAATATAATAAAGGTGATAACGTGCTTATATTTGTTTTCAGGGCAATCATAATCTATGTAATGATAATGTTCTCAATGCGGCTTCTCGGTAAACGGCAGATAGGGCAGATGCAGCCTGCCGAGCTGGTTGTAACCTTCCTTTTGTCGGAAATATTTTCAATTCCCATGCAGGACGTTTCTATTCCTCTTTCAAGTATGATAGTGCCCGTTCTGCTGATAGTCAGCCTTGAAATGCTGACGTCTGTAATAAGCCTTAAGAGCATTAAGTTCCGTCAGCTGCTGCAGGGCAACTCGATAATTCTTATAAAGGACGGAAAGCTTGACCAGTCGCAGCTCAAAAGCCTTCGTATGACGACCGACGACCTTCTCGAAGAGCTTCGCAAAAAGGACGTGTTCGATATTTCAACAGTTCAGTACGCGGTAGTTGAGACCGACGGCTCGCTGAGCGTGATGCTTAAGGCAGGGGAGACGGGCGTAAAAAATAAGAATATGGACTACTCTACTAAAGAGGTCACGATACCGTACGTTATCGTATCCGACGGCAGAGTGATAGAAAACAATATGAGCCTTTGCGCCTGCGACCGCAAACGCCTTGATAAGCTCCTCAAAGGTCATAACGCCGACATTTCCGAGGTTATGCTTCTCACACTTGATAAGGACGGTAACTCATTTCTGATTAAAAAGGAGAGCGTATGAAAAGACTTGCGATAAGCCTTGCGCTGGCGTTGCTTGCGCTGAGCGTCGCGGTGTATTCGTATTTTGACGTTAGCAAAAGCACCGAAAAAATGATAAGCGGACTCGAAGCGGGACTTGAGATAATAGAGAGTGAAAACGGCGGCGATTACCAAACGCCAGTTTCACGCTCCGTCGGAATATGGGAAAGCTGCAGGAAAAGATTTGAGCTTTATCTCTATTCCGAGGAAATGTACGATATCAGTCTTAATTACTCGAAAATAGAAAAGCTCCTCGGTACCGATGATACCGTGGAGCTTAAGGAACTGCTGTATGAAAATATAAACAGTTTACGAAGAATGGCGGACAGTCAGTCGCCGACCTTCTCAAAGGTGTTTTAATACCATTTCTTTTTCTTGCCGATGAGCATCAGCACCGCAACAACAACTACCGAAAGAGCTATTACGTAAATGTAGCCGTACTTCCACGCAAGCTCGGGCATAAAATGAAAGTTCATTCCGTACCAGCCCGTAATGATTGTCAGCGGGAAGAAAATACTCGTCAGTACCGTAAACACCTTCATAGTGTGATTGAGTTTGAGGTCCAGCGACGACGAATAAGCGTCCTGAAGGTGATTTATAGTACTTGAAAGGCTGTCTACGTCCTCACGCAGCCTTACAATATTATTGGCGATATTCGAGATATACATCAGGTCCTCGCTGTCGAAAATGTTGTTTTCGTTTTCCTCAAGCGCCTCTGTGATATCTATAAGCTGCTCATAGTAGTTGTGCATTACGAGCATATCCTTTTTCAGCGCAAGCAGGTCAAGGCTGAAATCGTTGTCGGTGTTGTCCTTGAGCACGTCGCCCTCAAGCTCGGCTATTTCGTTGCCTCTTTCCTCGAGGAAGCGCGTATCGTTGGCGGTAAGCGCGTCAAGAAAGGCGGCAATTATCTTTTCAAGCGTCAGCGTCGAAGCAGGGAACTTCTTGACCGCCGACATAAACTTGTTTCTCGTCGAGAAGTCAGAGTCCTCAACATCAACTACTATTATCAGATTCTTCGCTACGTACAGTGCAACGCAATCGTATCTGTCGGTGTTTATGATATCGGCTATGCGAAGCTCCGTGAAGGTGTATTCGTCATAGACCTCAACACCCGAGCGGAAATGCGTGCTGACAGTCTGACACGACTGTATAGTCGACTGCGAAAAGCCGAAGCCCTCGCCGCACGAAATAAGCTCCTCGCGGCTGATATAGCCTGCGGTGAGATACTGCGCGTCAAATTCGGAGGCTTCAATCTCTGTTAACTTGTCGGTAATTCTGTAAAACATATTATTTATTCAAAAACTGTGGGTCAATGATACCGCTGACGAAATCGTTGATATACGAAACGCTGAAATTGGACTGTGAAAGCCTTGAAGCCTGCTTTGCGGCAAGCGTGTCGTTGTACTGCGAAAGAAGATAAACTCTTACGTCGTCAACGCCGCGGACGTAGTGCGTAACTGTCGGGTTAAATACCACGTTGCTGATTTCAAGCGTATTTGTGTCGTAGTTCTTGGTAGCCGTGTAGGTGAGCATACCGCCGACAACTCTCGCGGGCGTGTTCTGCTGAGAAATGAAATTGCCCAGCGAGAAGGCGACAAGCACCTTCGTTCCGTCGTCGCGTGTTATAAACTCAACGGGCTGAATAACGTGCGGATGGTGGCCGATTATAACGTCGGCGCCCCAGTTCGCCATCTTTTTGGCGAGGTTGCGCTGATCGTCGGTCGGCGTGGTCTGATACTCGTTGCCCCAGTGGACGTTGACGAGCACCATATCGCACTCTTTCTTGGCGTTTTCAATCTTTGTCTTGATAATGTCCTCGTCAGCCGAGTAAATGATTTTAAGCTCGCTGTCCGCGGGGAGCGAAAGGCCGTTGGTGTACTGCGTAACGCCTACAAGACCGATTTTCATACCGTTGGACTCTATATACTCAACCTTGTATAAATCGTCGTTGTTCTTGTACGCGCCCGTGCGTGTAACCGGCTGTGAGTCCCAGTATTCGATAGCTTCCGCAAGGCCTTTTGCGCCCTTGTCTATCATGTGGTTGTTCGCCATCGCGATAACGTCGAAGCCAACCTTGACTATCTCGTCGCCGACCTCGTGAGGCGAGTTGAAGAGCGGATAGCCCGAAGGCTGATAGCTCTTTGCAATAATCGTCTCCTGATTTATTGTCGCGACGTCAGCCGCCGAAACCTTCTCGGCTATATTCTCGTAGCAAAGCGAGAAATCGTAGCCGTTGCCGCCTGCGCGTCTGTTGGCTTGCTCATAGATACCGTCGTGAATGAGATTGTCGCCGACTGAAAGGAAGTTGACGCTGACTGCAGGCTTTGCCTGCTGGGTCGTGCTTTCCTCGGCGAGAGTGGTGCTCTCGGTAACCTTTGACGGCTTGTCCTTGCCGCCGTCCTTGATAACCGCTACGGTACCGCTGATAATAACGATGCAGAGCATCACAATAAAGAATATTTTTGCAGCTTTGTTTTTCATTTTTATTATCCCTTATTTTTTGAACTTTTCCTTGTATCTCTTGATGGAGTCCTCTACTATGTCAACCGCCGAAAGAACGCCCTTTACCTCGTCGATATCGGTGGTCTTGTTTTCAAGCTCCTTATATACGGTGAAAAAGTGCTTCATCTCCTGGAAAACGTGTTCGGGGAGCTGAGAGATGTCCTTGTACTCGTTATAGTTCGGGTCGTTAATCGGAATTGCAATTATCTTGTAGTCCGGCATACCGCAGTCGAGCATCGAGATAACGCCTATCGGATAGCAGGTAACCAGCGTCATCGGAACTATCGGCTCAGAGCAGAGAACGAGAACGTCAAGCGGGTCGTTGTCCTCGGCATAGGTCAGCGGAACAAAGCCGTAGTTTGCAGGGTAGTGCGTTGAAGTGTATAGCACGCGGTCAAGTCTTAAGAAGCCCGTTTCCTTGTCGAGCTCGTACTTCATTTTACTGCCCTTGCTTATTTCGATTACCGCGTCGAACTGCTTGCGTGTAATTCTTTTGGGGTCAATGTCATGCCATATATTCATTTCGTTACTCCTTTATATTGCTCAATTAAATCGTTTCTTATTTTCCAGAGGTCGTTTGAAAGGTCCACATAATACTTGTGCGGATTCTCAAAACGCTTGACCTCGTCCCAGAGTGTGTCAATCTGCTCCGAGCAGTACTCGCGTATTTCGTCAAGCGAGGGCTGCGTGTAAACGCATTTGCCGCCTGCGAATATCGGAACGAGCAGCGGACGGGCGACGAAGGATTCTATTTCCTTGCGCTTCCAGGTGAAGTCGGGGTCGAACAGCGTGTAGGGCTTCGATTCGTCAATCTCCTCGCCGTCGAGCGTCAGAACGTCGGCTATAGCCTTGCCCGAATTCATATCAAAGAGTCTGTAAACCATCTTTGACGAGGGTATCGTAATCTTGCTTACGTTCTCGGAAAGATTGATTTTCGGAATTATCTGACCGTCCTTCTCTATTGCGCTCAGCTTATAAACACCGCTGAACAGGGGAGACGAAGCGGAGGTTATAAGCCGTTCGCCGACTATGAAGCAGTCAATCTTGGCTCCCTGCGAAACCATATCGTTGATAAGGTATTCGTCGAGCGAATTTGACGCCATTATGTCGCAGTCGGGGTAACCCGCCTCGTTGAGCATCTTGCGCGCTCTCTTTGAAAGATAGGTTATGTCGCCCGAGTCTATTCTTATGCTTGACGGTCTCTTGCCCATCGGAAGAAGCACGTCGTTGAACGCCCTTATCGCGTTGGGAATACCCGAGCGTATGGTGTCGTAGGTATCTACAACCAGTGAGCAGTCGTCGGGGTAGCGGCGCGCATATTCGCAGAACGCTTCATACTCGGAGTCGAACATCTGAACCCACGAGTGAATCATCGTATCAACGCCCGGTATGTCAAAGTCCTTTTCGGGAATTATGCCCGAGGTCATTGAACAGCCGCCGATGTACGCGGCTCTCGCTCCGAGTATCGCCTGACTTGAGCCCTGAGCGCGGCGCGTGCCGTATTCCGCTACGGTTGTGCCTCTCGCGGCTCTGACAAGACGGTTTGCCTTGGTAGCAATAAGGCTTTGCTGATTTATGAGCATCAGAAGCGCCGTTTCAATAAGCTGCGCCTGAACTACGGGACCTCTGACCTTGATAATCGGCTCGTTGGGGAATATCGGCGTACCCTCGGGAATTGCCCACACGTCGCAGGCAAACCTGAAATCCTTAAGATAGCTTAAGAATTCCTCGCTGACGCCCTTGCTTCTTAAGAACTCAAGGTCGCTGTCGGTAAACTCAATATTCTGCAGGTATTCGATAACCTGCTCAAGACCTGCCATTATTGCAAAGCCGCCGTTGTCGGGAACCTTGCGGAAAAACAGGTCGAAATACGCCACCGTATCACGCATACGGCTGTTGAAGTAACCGTCAGCCGTCTTGATTTCATAGAATTCGGTGAGCATTGAAAAGCCGTCGAACAAACTGTTTTTTGACATAGCTTTCACCTCTGTATAATATATCACTTTATTTTAGCACATTATTTATGATTAGGCAAACAAATATTGCATATAATTATAATTTGTTTTATAATATTTGCGAGGAGAGAAAGAAAGGAAGAAAACCATGGCATATTCATTTGACGAACTTATCAACACAAGACAGTCCTGCCGAAGCTATTCGGACAAACCCGTCGAAAAGGAGAAGCTTGAGGAGCTTGTTAAGGCCGTAAGGCTCACTCCGTCGGCGTGCAATTCTCAGCCGTGGAAGCTTTTCGTCGTCACGGGCGAAAAGGCAAGATTTGTCAAGGACGCGCTTCAGTTTATGGGCAGGAACAAATTCACCGAGGACTGTCCCGCGTTTACCGTTTTCGTTGAGAAGCCCGCAACGCTCAAGGCGGGAATTGCCGAGATGGTAAGCTCTCAGAAATTTGCTCAGCTTGACGTCGGCGCAGCTGTTTCATACTACACGCTCAAGGCGACCGACCTCGGACTTCAGACCTGCATTTTGGGCTGGTTTGACGAAAAGAAGCTTTCAAGCGCACTCGGTCTTTCCAAGAGCGAGAAGGTAAGACTTGTTGTTGCAACGGGTTACGCCGTTGACGGCTATGAATTAAGAGAAAAGGTCAGAAAAGACGTTTCGGAATTTGTTGATTTTATAGGCTGATACCATGACTCTTTTTATCTCGTGCAGCGTTGCCGCCTTTGCGGCTTTTGCGGCGCTTTCGGCGATATTCGGGCTGTACGGAAAAAACTACAATTCAAAAAAGATAAGCCACAACGCCCTCATATTTTTATGTGCGGGCGCTTGCGGTTTTCTGGCTTACTGGATTTTTCATCTGCTTTTTCAAGAGAGCATACCTTATCCGTTTGAGGGCGACCTTGCCCGTTACAGTCCGTACGAACAGCTTTTCGACGCGCTGATGAAGCACCAGTTAAGGCTTGACGTTGAGCCTTCGCCCGCGCTTGCCGAAATGCTCAATCCTTACGACTGGGCGGCAAGGAACGAGCTTGGCGTCAGCTATCTCTGGGACAGAGCGTACTTTGAGGGAAGCTACTATTGCTATTTCGGTATAGCACCCGTTCTGCTCGTCTATTTCCCGTTTTATTTCATTACGAAAGCCGTACCGTCGGCGCAAACCGTGTGTTTCATAATGTCGTTCATAACCGTGTTCGTTATCGCGGCGCTGACGGTTAAAATACAGAAGCTTTTCTTAAAGGAAGTCAACCTTTTCCTGTTGGCTTTTTCGATAATAACCGTCGAGTTCGGAAGCCTTGTGTTCATGGTACAGTCAAGCGCGGATTTTTATTATACCGCAGTACAGTCGGGCATACTCTTTCTGTCGCTGTTCCTGCTGACTACTCTGACGGCGTACGAAAAAAAGACCGTCGGCAGCAAGTGCCTGTTCTTTGCGCTCAGCGCGGTATCGCTTGTATTTTTAGTGCTTTCCCGACCGAATATGGCGCTGTTCGCGGTGATGGGTATTCCCATATATCTCAATGTCCTTCTCAATAAGGATTTCAGCGCAAAAATCAAGCTTCGTCAGGTGCTTTCGTTCGCCGTTCCTGTTTGTATCGGCGCGGCGTTCGTGATGTGGTACAACTACGCGCGCTTCGGCAATGTTTTTGAATTCGGCTCGGTTTATCAGCTGACCGTTCACGACGTGCACGACTATTCCTTAAGCGCTGCGCTTATACTTCCGACCTTTTATTACTACTTTATAAAACAACCCGAATTTATCGGCGAGCTGCCGTATCTTAAAATCAGCTTTGTCAATATCATTAAGGAAATGAATTACAGCGGTTACGTTTACCTGACCTCGACCGTAGGCGCGCTCTCGTTGCCGTGCAACTGGGCGATATTTGCCTCGGGTCCGCTTTATGCGGGCGAGAAAAACAAGGTCAAAACAGGCTTTGTTTTAAGCGGCGCTGTCTGTGTGTTTGTAATCGCCTTTGTCGATATGTGTCTGGGCGGGGTTAACATCCGCTACCTTGCCGACATTATGCTCGTTATGACTTTGCTCGCAACGCTTGTTCTCGTTGACCTTATGAACGGAATTACCGACAAAAAGGGGTTGAAGCTGACGGTATTTCTGATAACCGTGTTAATACTGCTTCTCTCCGCCGCAGTCGGCGCGCTGCTGATACTCAATAACGAACGCGATTATATAATGTAATTAATCACAAAAAAATAATATTAAACCTTTTAAGCTCCCCTTGTCAGGGGAGCTGTCGTTTTGCTAAGCAAAACGACTGAGGGGTAGTAAATCTACGGGAAGACTTGACTACCCCTCCGTCAAACGCTAAGGCGTTTGACACCTCCCCTGACAAGGGGAGGTTGGGGTATAGCGTAACACGAAATATATCTTCAAATTAAGAATTGAGTAACAAAAAAGGACACCGCAGGGTGTCCTTTAATTATACTTTTTTAAGCGTCGTGATGATGCTCGTAATGGCAGGTATCCTCTTTGAAAAGCTCCTTGTCATACTCTATGCCGTTTTTGTCATAGTAGTCCTTGACCGCCGCCTTGATAGCCTCCTCGGCAAGTACCGAGCAGTGAATCTTGACTGCCGGAAGTCCGTCGAGAGCCTCGACAACCGCCTTGTTGGTGAGCTTGAGAGCCTCGGATACGGGTTTGCCCTTAATCATATCGGTTGCCATTGACGAGGTAGCTATTGCCGAAGCACAGCCGTAGGTGTTGAACTTTACGTCGGTGATAATGCCGTCGTCAACCTTGATATACATTTTCATTATATCGCCGCACTTTGCGTTGCCGACCTCGCCGACACCGTCTGCGTCCTCGATTTTTCCGACGTTATGCGGACGGGCAAAATGCTCCATTACTTTCTCTGAATATTCCATTAAGCGTTACCTCTTTCCTTTTGAATTCTTTCCCAGAGCGGGGACATTGAACGCAGCCTCTCGATAATCGGCGGTACGCATTCAATAATATAGTCGATTTCCTCCTCGGTGTTGGCCTCGCACAGCGTAAGTCTTAACGAGCCGTGCGCAACCTCGTGGGGAAGTCCTATTGCTAATAATACGTGGCTCGGATCGAGCGAACCCGAGGTACATGCCGAACCCGATGAAGCCGAAACGCCCTGCAGGTCGAGATAGAGAAGCAGACTCTCGCCCTCAACGCCCTCAAAGCTTATGTTGACGTTGCCGGGAAGACGGCAATTTCTGTCGCCGTTGAGCCTTGACGAGTCTATTTTGAGAAGTCCGTCGATAAGTCTGTCGCGAAGCGCGGACATCTTTTTCATATTGCTTTCAAGATTGTCGTTAGCCTCTTTGAGAGCCGTTGCCATACCGACCATCGCGTAAACGGCCTCGGTGCCCGCACGCTTTCCTGACTCCTGAGCGCCGCCCTCTATAAGATTGGGAATTCTTATGCCTTTTCTCATATACAGAGCGCCTATGCCCTTGGGGCCGTGGAATTTATGGCCCGACATAGAGAGCATATCGATATTCTGCTCCTTGACGTTAATCGGAAGATGTCCTACCGCCTGAACGGCGTCGGTGTGGAAGATAACTCCCTTTTCGTGACATACCTTTCCGATTTCGGCTATGGGCTGAATTGTTCCGATTTCATTGTTGGCGTACATAATTGTAACGAGCGCCGTATCCTCACGGATTGCGTTCTTAACGTCCTCAACCTTGACAATTCCGTTTTCGTAAACGGGGAGGTAGGTGACCTCGAAGCCGTCCTTTTCAAGCTTCTGCATCGTGTGAAGCACTGCGTGGTGCTCGAACGCTGAGGTGATAAGGTGCTTCTTACCCTTCTTCGCCATAGCCTCTGCAACGCCCTTAATAGCCCAGTTGTCAGCCTCGCTGCCGCCCGAGGTGAAATAAACCTCGTTGGTGTCGGCGCCGATTGCCTCGGCTACGGTCCGGCGCGCAAACTGTACGCCGTGATGTGCCTGCTGACCGATATCGTACAGGCTTGACGCGTTACCGAAGGTTTCGGTAAGATAGGGCATCATAGCTTCAAGCGCTTTTTCGGAAAGCTTTGTTGTTGCCGCATTGTCGGCATAAACCTTCATTTTTATCACTCTTTTCGAAACCGTGAAGTTAATTCACAGTAATTTTGTATGAATTCGCAGATATCATACTATATAAGTATGATATTGTCAATAGCTTTTTAATACTTTTTAAGAGAAAAATTTCTCCGCAAAACGAACCGTTCCCATTGCGTCCTTCGAATAGAAATCCGCGCCTATTGAATCGGCGTATTCCTGATTGAGAACCGCTCCGCCCACGCAGACGGTAATGTCGCCGAGTTCACGCTTCAACAGATCAATAGTCTCCTGCATACTGACAACCGTTGTCGTCATAAGCGCGCTTAAGCCGACGAGTCTGACGCCGTTATCAATAACCGCTTTAAGCACCGTCTCGGGCGCAACGTCCTTGCCTAAATCGATTACGTCGAAGCCGTAGTTTTCGAGCAGAACTTTTACTATGTTTTTGCCTATATCGTGAATATCTCCCTTTACGGTGCAAAGTACAATTCTACCCTTAGTTTCCTGCTTTTTGCCCGAAGAGGAAAGGCTGAATTTAATCTCGTCAAACGCCGCCTTTGCGCAGTCAGCGCTCTGTAAAAGCTGCGGCAGAAAGACCGTGCCGTTTTCAAAGCCCTGACCGACCTCGTCAAGTGCGGGTATAATTTCCGAGTTGATTATTTCAAGTGCGTCGGCTGATTTTAACAGCTCTTTTGCAAGCGTTGCCGACTGAGTGTTCATACCCTTTATAATTGCCTGCTTGAGGCTGATGCTTTCAGCCGTTTCGGCCGCCTGAGTTTTAACGATACTTCTGATATAGTTTTCGCAGTTGTCGTCAAAGCCTGCAAGTGCGCAGTAGGAATAGTACGCGTTCATCATATCCTCGCTTAAGGGGTTGACAATACCCGCCGACAGACCTCTCTGCAGCGCCATTGTGAAGAATGCCGTGTTGATGCTCTCACGCGACGGCAGACCGAAGCTTATGTTTGAAACGCCCAGCACCGTGTTGACGCCGAGGGTATGGCGTATGTAATCGAGTGCGTCAAGCGTGATTTTCGCGTTGTCCGAGCCCGTGCTGACGGTTAAGGTCAGCGTATCAAATATAAGATTATCCTTTGAAATACCGTAGCTTTCCGCCTTTGCTATAATCTTCTCAGCAATTTCAATTCTGCCCTCTGCGGTTTCGGGAATGCCGTTTTCGTCAAGCGTAAGACAGACTGTAACGCCGCCGTATTTCTTTGCAAGCGGGAATACCGCGTTCATACTCTCTTCTTTTCCGTTGACTGAGTTTATAAGCGGTTTTCCGTTGTAAATTCTAAGAGCTTTTTCAAGCGCCGAAGCGTCTGCGGTATCTATCTGCAGGGGAAGGTTTACGACCGACTGAACACGCCTTACCGCCTTTGACAGCATTTCGGCTTCGTCAATTTCGGGCAGACCTACGTTGACGTCGAGCACGTCGCTGTTTTTATCGGCCTGAGCGACGGCTTCGGAAACGATATAGTCAAGGTCGTTGTTTCTCAGCGCTTCCTTGAGTTTTTTCTTGCCGGTCGGGTTTATGCGTTCGCCGATAATTATCGTCTTTCCGCCCATAATAACGGTTTTTGAGTATGACGTAACCGCCGTAAAGTGCTTTTTGTTAACGGGACAAACAGCGATGTTTCTGCACTTTTTGGCAGTCGCCTTTATGTGCTCGGGAGCGGTGCCGCAGCAGCCTCCGACAGCGGAAGCGCCCATGCGTACAATATCTGCCATATCGTCCGAGAATTCTTCGGGCAGAACGTTGTAGCTTGTCACACCGTTTACACATTCGGGCAGTCCCGCGTTGGGATTGACAGTCAGGGGCAGGGAAGTGTATTTCAGCGCTTCTCCTACAAAGTCCTTCATCTGCTTCGGTCCCAGACCGCAGTTAAGACCTATGCCGTCAACTCCGAGACCTTCAAGCGTGAAAACGGCAGTCTTTATGTCAGCACCCGTCAAAAGCTGTCCCTTTTCGTTAAATATCATTGAAACGACTATCGGCAGTTCGCAGTTTTCCTTAGCTGCGAGTACGGCAGCTTTGATCTCGTAAAGGTCACCCATTGTTTCGAGCAACACGAAATCAACTCCGCAGTCCTTTCCTGCGAGGATCTGTTCTTTATATAGCTCATACGCATTTTCAAACGGCAGGTCGCCGTAGGGCTCGAGAAGCTTTCCCGTCGGGCCCATATCGAGCGCGACATATACTTTTTTATCAGCATCATCGGCGGCTTTTCTTGCCAGTGAGCACGCCTTTTTAACTACCGCGTCAACGCTGTAACCCGAGCCGTCAAGCTTGAGTGAGTTTGCGCCGAAGGTGTTGGTCGTTATGATATCTGCGCCGGCTTCGATATACTGCTTATGGATGCCCGAAATCAGTTCCTCATTTTTGAAATTCCACAGCTCGGGCAGCTCACCGGCGACGAGTCCGTTTTTTTGTAAAATCGTACCCATCGCGCCGTCAAATATCAGTAATTCTTTTCCCAGTTTTTCCTTAAAGCTCATTTCCTCACCTTTTTCTGAACTGACAGTCAGTCTTATCGCAAATCTCGCAGGTCTTGCGTTCGCAGGGCTTGTCGCTCGTAATGCCGATAAAAGCCGTAACCGACTTTGAAGGCGTCATCATACATTCGTCGTTAAGCGTTACGCCTATGCGCTTCGTGATTTCCAGCAGCTTGAAAAACTCGCGCTGATATTCAAGCCTGAGATCGCCGTATCCGACCGAAAAACGCGGATTAAGATACAGTCCGTTTTTCAAGTATTCAGCCGCAAGCTTTTCGGTAATCTCATCGGAATACGCCTCGCACATCTCGGTAAAAATTGCCTGAGCGAGCACGAATTTCGACGAGTCCGTCGCGCCGTATTTGCGCAGTATTACGTCGCTCTCTATTCCGAGCGTACAGCAGTACAGCAGCACCCTGTCACAGCCCGAAAGATTCTTCTTAAGCGCTTCGCTGAGAAACTTCACACCGTTAATTTCAATGCCGTTTTCAAGCGCTCTGACGCCGAACTCGCGGTATATGCTTTTCGGCGTGACCGAAGCGAGTATTTCGTCTTCAAGCTGTTCAATTTTCTTAAGCGTCAATTTGTCGGGTTCATGGGAACGAAAGCCCGAATACCGAAGAATTTCCGACAGTCTTAATTCCATCTTTTACCCCTTGTTGCAGCAAGTCTTCTTCGTCTTCTGCTTTTCTACAAGATAGTCGAGCGTGATGCCGTCAACAACCTCGTTTATGGCGTCGAGCACGTTCTGCCATATTTCGATTGTAACGCAGTCGTCGCAGTGCTCGCAGTGAGCGCCGTCATCGGAAAGGCAGGAAACGGGGGCAAGGCTGCCCTCGGTAACTCTGAGTATTTCGCCGACGGTATATTCCGACGGCTTTCTCGTAAGCTTATAACCGCCCTGAGCGCCGCGCGTACTCTCGACAAGTCCGTTCTTGGAAAGCAGCTGAATAATCTGCTCGAGGTACTTTTCCGATATGCCTTGATTGGAGGCAATTGACTTGATTGAAACGTAGCCGTCCTTTTCGCGCATCGCGAGCTCGAGCATAAGTCTGATGGCGTATCTTCCTTTAGTGGAAATCTTCATTCTTATCACCTTTTTACATAGGTTTTCCGGAGTTGAAATTATATTACTACAATTTTAGTGGGAATTCAATAGCGGATTGACAACGGTCCTGTAAAAAACAAGTTTTTCGCCGAATTTTTTTGATTTGTACATTGTCAATTTATAATGTATATGTTAATATATAAACAAGAGGTGAGGGTATGACCTATAAAATCAGACCTTTGATGAGAAATAAGGCGTTTGGAGCACTAGTGTTTCTGCTCGCCGTTGTCGGTGTCGCGATAGTTATTTACCGACCGCTGACCTACGTTTACGAATACGATCCGCAGTATTATCCTATTGACTACGGCAGATTCAATTTCTTCTCGTACTTTACGGTTCAGTCCAATATCTTCGTGACCTTTTATCTTTTCTGTCTTGCTTTCGCAATATTCGGAAACAGAAAGGCTATGAAGGTTGCCTTCAACCCTACGGTAAGGCTCTTTGCGACGACATATATTATCGTCACGGGCGCCGTGTACTGCGGCGGTTTCCCGCTGGGTATGTCGCCGCCTCTGCACTGGGACACGTTCGGGCATATAGCCCACAGCTTTATTCAGGTGTTCCATCACATGGTTATCCCGCCCTTTACGGTGCTTCTGTTCTTACTTCCGCCTACGGAAAGGAAGGTGCCGAAAAAGAGCGTGTGGCTGGCAGGCATTTATCCGTTTGTCTATTCGCTTTTCTCGATAGCGAGAGGTGCGCTGACAAGTCAGCACTTCTATGCGTACCCCTTCTATAAGCCGGACTTTTTCTGGAATCTGTTCTTAAAGGGCAGGGAATTCAATACACTGTACGCGTACGCGCTTGAGTTCGTAATGCTGATTTTCGGAATCGGACTGTTCGTACTTATAGCGGCAATTCTCAGATTAATCAACAACAAAATCGTTTCAAATATGAGCAACACGGAGGTTATGTCATGAGTGAATATTTTGACGCCTTTAAGATTAAAGCGGCACCCAAAACCGACGACGCGTTCTGCGTCACGCTGAAAAAGACGAGAATAAGCGTTCTTACCGATTCGCTTGTACGCGTTGAGAGCTCCAAGAGCGGAAAATTCTGCGACGAACCCACTCAGAGCGTTTGGTTCCGCTGCTTCGATAAACCGCAGTTTGAGAGCGAAATCAAAGGCAACCGCATTGTCATAAAAACGTCTGCAATCGAACTTTCATACAATACCGCCGCGGACTATATGGAATATATTATTCTTCCGGACGGCGAGAAGGTTACCGACTACCGTTCGGGTAATCTCAAGGGCACTACCCGCACTCTTGACCAGAGCTTCGGCTCCGTCAGCCTTGACGACGGCATTATGTCCGAAAGCGGCGTTGCCGTATTTGACGATTCAAAATCGCTTATTCTGAATGAGGACGGAACCGTCAGCCCGAGAAGCACAAAGGAAAAAGATTGCTATTACTTCGCCTACGGCAATAATTACCGTCAGGCGCTCAAGGATTTCTTCAAGCTCACGGGTGCTCCTCCGCTTGTTCCGCGCTTTACGCTGGGCAACTGGTGGTCGCGCTACAGAGCCTACACTCAGGACGAGTACGTTACCCTTATGAAGCGTTTTCTTGAAGAGGAAATCCCGATTACCGTCGCCACTATCGATATGGACTGGCACTGGGTTGACGTAAAGTCAAAATTCGGCAAAGACTCATACAGCCTCAAGGATAATGACAGTATCAAAAAGAGCTTTTACGACGCCATTTCAAACGGCGGCTGGACGGGTTACAGCTGGAACACCGACCTTTTCCCTGACTATAAAGCCTTCCTCAAATGGCTTCATAGCAAGAACTTCAAGGTTACCATGAACCTTCATCCCGCGTCGGGCGTACGTTGGTTCGAGGATATGTATCCCGAGTTTGCCGAGTTTATGGGCGATGACCCCGAGCTTAAAAAGACTTATCCCTTTGATATAACCGATAAGAAATTTGTCGAGGGTTACTTCAAAATTCTTCACAAGCCGTATGAAAAGGACGGCGTTGACTTCTGGTGGATTGATTGGCAGCAGGGCACAAAGAGCAATATACCCGGTCTTGATCCGCTCTGGGCGCTCAACCATTATCATTCGATGGACCTTGCCCGTGACGGCGACAAACGTCCGCTTATACTCTCGCGTTTTGCGGGAGCGGGCTCGCACCGTTATGCGCTCGGCTTCTCGGGCGACACTGCACAGAGCTGGAAGGTGCTTGATTTCCAGCCGTATTTCACCTCAACCGCAACTAATATCGGCTACACCTGGTGGAGCCATGATATCGGCGGCCACCATTTCGGCGTAAAGAACGATGAGCTGTATCTGCGCTGGGTTCAGTACGGCGTGTTCAGCCCGATTATGCGCCTTCACTCTACTTCCAACGAATTTATGGGTAAGGAGCCGTGGAAATACTCGAAGCCGATTGAAATACTTGCCACAGATGCGCTTCGTTTCCGCCACAGACTCATACCCTATCTCTATTCAATGAACTACCGCACCCACCATGACGGTCTGGCGCTCGTCGAGCCTATGTACTACGCATATCCCGACACAAAGGAAGCCTATAACTGCAAGAACGAGTTTATGTTCGGCAGCGAGCTTATAGTATGCCCGATTACGTCGCCCGTATCGAAAAAGACCAATATGGCGGGCGCGCAGGCGTGGCTGCCCGAGGGCAGATACACCGATATCTTTACGGGCAGGATTTATCACGGCGGTACAACAAAGATGTTCCGCGATATCTCAACCATCCCCGTACTCGCTAAGGAGGGCGCGATAATTCCGCTCGATGTTAACGACAGGACAAACGACTGGAAAAATCCCAAGGCATTGGAACTCCTTATCTACCGCGGAAACGGCAGCTTCTCAATGTACGAGGACGACGGCGAGAGCATGAAATTCGAAAAAGGCGCCTTCGCCAAGACCGTTTATGAAGTTAAGGAGAACGGCAAAAAAATCAGCTTTGTTATCAACGCTGCGACGGGCGACAGTTCAGTGCTTCCCAAAAAGAGAAGCTATAAGCTGAGCTTTAAGGACGTTGTTTCCTGCAAGAACATAAGCGTTATAATCAGCGGACTTATCAGCGATTTCAAGTCATACAGCGACAGAGGTACGCTTGCCGTTGAAATTGACGGTATCAGCCCCGACGATAAGGTTGAGATTACTCTTGACGGCATTGAAACGCTCAGAAACGTTGACAAGCGTATAGCGCTTACCGACTGCATTTCAAAGTTCCAGGGCAAAAACGAGCCGAAGAAGAAGCTTTACACCGATTACGTAATGGGCAAGGAAAAAATGCCTTCGCTCGAATCGGACCTTCGCGAACCGCTGGAGGAGATTGAAAATCTGGTGTATTAACCTTAACCGAAAATACAGATGAAGGAGGCGGGAACATGCTATTAGAGACAGTATCGGCTGATTATGTGCTTTACAATCTGATGTGCATAGCGGTATTTACAACTTTGATTTATCAGTCAAGCCGTCAGTACCGTATCAATAAGGATGAGCGAATCTTCCTTGAGGTTATGCTCACGGGTATAGTTATGTTCCTGTCCGACATAATCTGGTTTATCGTTGACGGTATTGAGGGTCCTGTGTTCAGGTTCATCAACGTTGCCGCGAATGCGGGATATCTGTGCTCAACTGCCGCTGTGAGCTTTACGCTTCTCGTTTACGTTGACTACAAATTCTGCCGCAGAACTGAAAGAGAGTTCATGATAAGAATGATTTTTTACGCCTTGCCGCTTGATATTTTCATTCTTCTTACCGTGACTTCTCAGTTTTCGCATCTCGTTTATTACATTGACTCGAACAACGTTTATCACAGGGGCCCGCTTTATATTATTCAGGTTCTGATTTGCGCCGCCTACGTCATTTACGCCACGGTTCTTGCACATCTTACCTCGAGATTTTTGATAAAATCGCGTACGGTCAAGAAGGAGATATTCTCGATGACTCTCGCCTCGCTGATGGCTCTTTCGGGCGGTATTATTCAGTCGCTTGTCAACGACAAGCCGATACTGAGTATGACGTTTACGGTAGCGGTGCTCTTCATCTACATCAACATTCAGAGTAAGCAGATTTACATCGACACGCTCTGCGGCATCAACAACCGCCGTCAGTTCAATATTTACGTCGATAATCTTCTTTCGCACAAAAACTATAAGAAGAGCATCTATCTGCTTATGCTTGACATTGATAAATTCAAGCAAATCAACGATACCTACGGCCATATTGAGGGCGATTACGCTCTTATCCAGGTCGCCGAGATTCTCGCGAAGGTCTGTCAGGACAACAGCGATTTCACTGCACGCTACGGCGGCGACGAGTTTGCAGTTATCTGTATGCGTCAGGGTGAGGACGAGGTTGAAGAGCTGAAAATCAAGATAAAGGAAGAGGTTAACATCCTCAACAAACTCAACGACAAGCCCTACGATATTTCAATCAGTATCGGCAGCTCGAAGCTTGACCCGAAAACCGATAATATAGAGTCGGCGATTACAAAAGCGGACGAACAGCTCTACTCTATCAAATCGGCGAGGAAGGAAAAGTCCGAGTAATTTACAACAAATCAGAGACGGTGCTCCGGCACTGTCTTTTTTTGTTTTGTCCGACATATTTTGAAGCCGCGACAAAAAGTTCTTGCATTTTTACTTAATATAAGTTATTATATATTTTACCTAAATTACAGCAAAACCCGTAAAGGAGTGATTTGGTGGATAAGCTTCAGTGGCTTGCACCGTGCTTTGCCGTACTCGCGTTAGTGTTCGCGGCGGCTAAGATATTCAAGGTTTCCAGAGCTGACGCCGGAACCGACAGAATGCAGGAAATATCAAAGGATATTGCAGACGGCGCGAAGGCATTTCTGTTCTCGGAGTACAAGATACTTGTTATCTTCGTGGCAGTGCTTTGCGTGCTCATCGGTCTGTTCATTGGCTGGACCACCGCAATATGCTTTGTAATCGGCGCTTTGTTCTCGGTCTGCGCGGGCTATCTCGGAATGCACGTTGCGACCAAGGCGAACGTACGCACTGCCAATGCGGCGAGAACGGGCGGTATGAACAAGGCTCTCTCGATAGCCTTTTCGGGCGGCTCGGTAATGGGAATGTGCGTTGTAGGCCTCGGTCTTCTGGGCTGTGCGCTTATCTATATACTCACTCGTAACGTTGAAATCTTAACCGGCTTCTCTCTGGGCGCTTCGTCAATAGCGCTGTTCGCGAGAGTAGGCGGCGGAATTTATACCAAGGCTGCCGACGTAGGCGCCGACCTTGTCGGTAAGGTTGAAGCGGGTATCCCCGAGGACGACCCGAGAAATCCTGCGGTTATCGCCGACAACGTAGGCGACAACGTAGGCGACGTAGCGGGCATGGGCGCCGACCTTTTTGAAAGCTATGTAGGCGCGCTTGTTTCCGCGCTGACGCTCGGAATTTCAGCTAAGGGCGCTTTTGAGGGCGCGGGCGCGGTTTATCCGCTTGTGCTTGCGGCTTGCGGCATATTCGCGGCGATTATCGCGACCTTCTTTGTACGCGGTAAGGAAAACTCAAATCCCCACACCGCGCTTAAGACGGGTTCGTACGTTTCCGCGGCACTGGTAGTTGTTGCCGCATTCGTGTTCGGCAAGCTTTTCTTTAATTCGTTTAATCAGGCAATAGCCGTTGTAACCGGCCTTATCGTCGGACTTATAATCGGCGTTGTAACCGAGATTTACACCTCGGGCGACTATAAATATGTAAAGAGAATTGCCCACCAGTCCGAAACCGGCGCCGCCACCACTATTATCAGCGGTATGGCTGTCGGTATGCGTTCGGCTGTTGTTCCGATACTTCTTATCGGCATCGGCATTTTTGTTTCCTATAAGACCTGCGGTCTTTTCGGTATCGCGCTTGCGGCTGTCGGTATGCTTTCGACAACGGGTATCACCGTCGCGGTTGACGCCTACGGTCCCATCGCGGACAATGCGGGCGGCATAGCGCAGATGAGCGGACTTGACGAGTCCGTCAGAAAGATTACCGATAAGCTCGACGCGGTCGGCAATACAACCGCCGCTATGGGCAAGGGCTTTGCAATCGGCTCTGCCGCGCTAACGGCACTTGCGCTGTTCTTCAGCTACGCTCAGGCGGTCAAGATAAACTTCGACGACGCTTCTCTTGCGGGCGGAATGAGCATACTCAATTTCCGCGTCACTATCGGCCTGCTCGTCGGCGGTATGCTTCCGTTCATCTTCTCTGCGCTGACTATGGATTCCGTTTCCAAGGCGGCAAATAAGATGATTGAGGAGGTTCGCCGTCAGTTCAAGAACATCCCCGGTATTCTCGACGGCAAGGCTAAGCCCGACTATAAATCCTGCATTTCAATTTCAACCGTTGCGGCGCTTAAGGAAATGCTCGTACCCGGCATAATGGCGGTTCTCGTACCGCTTGCCATGGGAATATTGCTCGGCGTTGAAGCGCTCGGCGGTATGCTTGCAGGCGCGCTTGTAACGGGCGTTCTGCTCGCGATATTTATGTCGAATGCGGGCGGCGCGTGGGATAACGCGAAGAAGTACATCGAGGACGGCAACAACGGCGGCAAGGGCTCGGAAGCTCACAAGGCTGCGGTTGTCGGCGATACGGTAGGCGATCCCTGCAAGGACACTTCAGGCCCGTCAATCAATATACTTATTAAACTGATGACGGTTGTATCACTCGTATTCGCGCCGATATTCCTGAAGTTCGGCGGACTGATTTAAGACTATATAACATATAAAATGTATGAGGGCGGATTTCCGCCCTCAATTTTTTTTTGAAAAAATGTTGACAAGAGAAAATTACTGTGTTAGAATGACATTGTAAAAAGATTGTACGCAATTTAATTTTGCAAAATTGTTAAAAACGGAGGTAATTATTATGTCATTCTACGATTACAAGGTTTTAAGTCAGAAGGGCGAGGAGGTTTCGCTCTCACAGTACAGGGGCAAGGTGCTTCTTATTGTCAACACCGCAACTCATTGCGGCTTCACTCCCCAGTATGACGGACTTGAAGCTATGTATAAAAAGTTTAAGGACCGCGGCTTTGAGATACTTGATTTCCCGTGCAATCAGTTCGCGTTTCAGGCGCGTGAGGACGACGACGGCATCAACAAAATCTGCTCGCTGAAATTCGGAACGACCTTCCCGCGCTTTAAGAAAACCAAGGTTAACGGCAGCGACGCTTCAGAGCTTTTCAAGTACCTTAAGGAGCAGAAGGGCGGCAGAATAAAGTGGAACTTCACTAAATTCCTCGTTGACGCCGAGGGTAACGTGGTTGAGCGTTTTGAGCCGACAACGAAGCCCGAGGATATAGAAGCAAGCGTGGAAAAACTGCTTAAATAAGGTGATATTCAATGGTAAACTACGACTCTCTCAAACTTGATAATCAGCTTTGCTTCCCGCTGTACGCGTGTTCAAAGGAAATAGTCAGACTCTATAAACCCTTTCTCGACGAGATTGACCTTACCTACACGCAGTATATCGTAATGATGGTAATGTGGGAAACGGGCGAGATTAACGTCAAAAGCCTCGGCGAAAGGCTGTATCTCGACTCGGGTACACTGACGCCCCTTCTTAAAAAGCTTGAAACGAAGGGCTATATCACCAGGCACAGAAGCGCCGAGGACGAGAGAAACGTGATTATCAGGCTTACCGAAGACGGCGAAGCGCTCAAGAAAAAGGCGGTCTGCATACCCGAAAAGATGCAGGGCTGCGTCCATCTTACAAGGGATGAAGCGTTTGAGCTCTACCGTCTGCTTCACAAGGTGTTAAGCACCATAGGCGAGGGTGAATAATTATGTATGATGTTATTATAATCGGCGCAGGCCCGGCGGGTATTTCCGCCTCGCTTTACGCCAAACGCGCCAACCGAAGCGTACTGGTGCTTTATTCGGGCGAATCTCAGCTTGAAAAGGCCCATCTTATCGACAACTACTACGGTTTTGACGGCGGCATTTCGGGCAAAGAGCTTTATGAAAACGGCATAGCTCAGGCACGCTCACTCGGCGTTGAGGTAGTAAATGAAGAAGCGCTGAACGTAACCATGAACGCTTCAATGAATTATGAGGTTTCAACTGCCGCGAATAAATATGAGGGTAAGTCGCTCATAATATCTACGGGCAACAAAAAGCTTAAACCCGACATAAAGGGCGTCGAAGCCTATGAGGGAAAGGGCATAAGCTACTGTGCGGTCTGCGACGGCTTCTTCTACCGTAAAAAGAGCGTCGCCGTACTCGGCAACGAGGCGTATGCCTTAAGCGAAGCCGACGAGCTTGAAAATATAGTCGGAAAGCTTGTAATTCTGACCGACGGTAAACCCGCGCCCGAAACGGACAAATACGAGATAATTACCAAAAAGATTTCGGAATTTGTCGGCGAGGTAAAGCTCTCAAAGGTCGTCTTTGATGACGGCAGCGAGCTTGAACTTGACGGTGTGTTTATCGCTCAGGGCGTTGCGGGCGGCGCTGATTTTGCAAAAAAACTCGGCGTAACCCTTAACGGCAGCGATATCAAGGTCAATCCCGATATGAGCACGAATCTTAAGGGCGTGTTTGCCTGCGGCAACGCGACGGGCGGCCTTCTTCAGGTATGCAAAGCGGTTTACGAAGGCGCCGAAGCCGGACTGTCCGCAGTGAAATATATTAAATTAAAGGAGAATTAATATGAGCGTATTGGTATTAAACGACGATAATTTTGAAAGTGAGATTCTTAACAGCGAAAAGACCTGCCTTGTTGATTTTTTTGCAACCTGGTGCGGTCCGTGCAAAATCATGTCACCCGTAATCGACGAGATAGCGGCTGAAAATCCCGATATCAAGGTCGGCAAGGTTGACGTT
Source organism: Clostridiaceae bacterium (assembly GCA_030530095.1). Taxonomy (GTDB): domain Bacteria; phylum Bacillota; class Clostridia; order Oscillospirales; family Acutalibacteraceae; genus Fimenecus. The sequence continues at coordinate 24,031 of JAUMVO010000012.1, read as the reverse complement.
GACGAGGCTGAGGAAATTGCTGCGCGTTTCGGCATTATGTCCATCCCGACGCTGATGGTTTTCAAGGGCGGCGAGTCCGTAAAGACCTTTGTCGGCGTAACCGATAAGGACGCAATCCTCGCAGAACTGAAATAAAAAATCTATGAAAAAGCCCCCTATGATAGGGGGCTTAATTATTTTATTTACTTTTTGCTCTGGCAAATACAGATACAACGAGTGCCGACAGCATAGCCGCCGAAATACCCGCCGAACCGGCGCACAGCGGACCCGTGAGTATTCCCAGCCAGCCTTTTTCGCGTATGGCTTCTTTTGTGCCCTGAACGAGCATATTTCCGAAGCCCGTCAGCGGCACGCTCGCTCCCGCGCCCGCCCATTCGAAGAGCGGCTGATATATACCGAGCGCTCCGAGTACAACGCCCGAAACTACGAACAGCACAAGTATTCTTGCAGGCGTCCAGTTTGTCAGATCAATTAACAGCTGACCGATTACGCAAATCAGTCCGCCTACAACGAATGCTTTGAGAAACATCATTTTAATCCCTCCCGTTTTATTATTTCCCTGTGTATTTACTTATTCCCAAAACGGTGGTAAAATTGATAAGAAAAAATTGATTATCCTATTCAGAGGTGAAATAAATGGTAAATAAGCTTACCGACTGTTATAAGTTACTAAACGGCGTCGAGGTGCCGTGTGTTGCCTTCGGCACGTGGAAAATGCCCGGGCGCGTTGCTGCGGATGCCGTGAAATGCGCCCTTGAAACGGGTTACCGTCATATCGACACCGCCGCCGCATATCAGAACGAGGAATACGTCGGCGCAGGTATCAGGGAAAGCGGAATTGACCGTAAGGAAATCTTCCTTGTCTCAAAGCTTCCCAACGACGACCACGGCTACGAAAAGACTGTTGCATCGTGCGAAGCCTCGCTGAAAAGGCTCGGCACGGACTATCTCGACTCCTATCTTATTCACTGGCCCGTGCTCGTGCAGAACGTTGACAGACTTGAAGAGGACTTGTGCGAAACGTGGAGAGCCTTTGAACGTCTATATAATGACGGAAAGCTTCGCTCAATGGGCACGAGTAATTTCAATATTGAGCATATCGAACTCATTAAGCGTAACTTCTCAACCTACCCGATGATAAATCAGGTCCAGATGCATCCGCAGAATCCCGAGGAGGAAATGATTGCCTACTGTAAAGAGAACGGCATTATTCCCGAGGCGTGGAGCCCGCTTATTCAGGGGCAGGCATTCAAGCGTGAGCTTCTTATTGAAATGGCTGAAAAGTACGGCGTTTCCGTCGCTCAGCTCTGCGTCAGATTTATAGTGCAGAAGGGGGCAGTACCCGTACCGAAATCTGCAACGCCCGAGAGGATAAAGAACAACGCCGACGTTTTCGGCTTTGAAATTTCTGCCGAGGATATGGAAAAGATTGCAACGCTTCGTACATACGGACGTATCGGCGACGATCCTTCGGTACCGAGAACGCATCAGGTTGTAGGCTTTTAATAAAGCAAGTGAGGGTGAATGTTCACCCTCACTTTTTCATCAATAAGTATTTTTCCCTTGTCGCTTTTCCGCCGCGTATATGGCGTTCGGATTTATTGACGTCGAGCACGTGCCGCACCTGACTGAAGAGCGCGGGATTTGCTCTTTTCAGTCTTTCGGAAACGTCCATGTGGACAGTCGATTTACTTATTCCGAATTGCTTCGCCGCCGCTCTGACGGTGGCGTTGTTTTCAACTATGTACTCGCCTAATTCAACTGCGCGTTCTTCAACCGTATATCTCAAATGAAGCCCTCCTTACATTTCAATAATAATTATGTAAGAATAAGGCTTTTTATGTATATAATGACAGTTGCAATTATTAAGACTTTGTGTTAAAATATTAACAACCTGACGGAAAGATTTATCTGACCGAAAGCGCTATAAGTAATTTTGACGGTATTACTGCGCTCTCAGGGCGCAGTTTTTTATTTTGGAGGAATTATGGAAACAAGAGTTGCTGTAATCGCAATCATAGTCGAGAATACCGGAAGCGTTACCGAGCTTAATTCCATTCTCTCGGAATACGGCGAGAATATCATAGGCAGAATGGGCATTCCGTATCACGAAAAGAATATCAACTGTATCACCATTGTCATTGACGCGCCGCAGAACGAAATCAATACCCTCTGCGGTAAAATAGGACGGCTTGACGGCGTTTCATCCAAGGCGGCTTTCAGTAATGTATAAGGCGTTAATCGACCGACTTGAAGCGGACAGCTTTTTGACAGCTGACGAGTACCTTACGCTGATTGAAAACTATAAGCAGATAAGCGATTATGCTGCTCAAAGAGCCGTGGAAACCAAGAAGAAATACTACGGCAACAAGGTTTTTGTCAGGGGACTTATCGAGTTTTCAAACTACTGCCGCAACAACTGCTATTACTGCGGAATCCGCGCGGGTAATAAGAATATTGAGCGCTACAGGCTGACACCCGACGAAATCGTTTCCTGCGCCGACAGCGGCTACGAGCTGGGCTTTCGTACCTTTGTTTTGCAGGGCGGCGAGGACACGCACTATACGGATGACGATTTCGAATTTGTAATTAAGGAAATCAAACGTCGCCATCCCGATTGTGCAGTTACGCTTTCCTTAGGCGAGAGAAGCACGGACAGCCTTAAACGGCTTAAAGATGCAGGCGCAGACAGATATCTGCTGCGCCACGAAACGGCAAACCGTGAGCATTACGGAAAGCTTCATCCCGACTCGATGAGCTTTGACAACCGCCTTCGCTGTATTGATGACCTGAAGCGCTTCGGCTATCAGGTCGGCGTCGGCTTTATGGTAGGCTCACCGTATCAGACCGACCGTGACCTTGCAAACGAATTCGCATTTCTCAAAAAGGTTAATCCGCAGATGGTCGGCATAGGTCCGTTTATCACCCATAAGGACACGCCCTTCTGCGATTTCAAAAGCGGGAGCGCCGAAAAGACGCTGTTTATGCTCTCGCTTATACGACTTACTTTGCCGAGGGTGCTGCTTCCCGCGACAACCGCGCTCGGCACGCTCGACGCAAAGGGCAGGGAAAAGGGCATACTCGCTGGCGCAAACGTCCTAATGCCTAATCTTTCACCCGTCAGCGTGAGAGGGAAATATATGCTCTACGACAACAAAATCTGCACCGGCGAGGAAGCCGCGCAGTGCGTGGAGTGCTTAAAAAACCGTATTAAAACTACCGGTCACGAAATAGTGACCGACAGAGGAGATTATAAAAATGAAGTATGATGTAAAAAGCATGAAGGCTGACGAGTTTATCAGCGATGAGGAAATCCTTGATACTCTCAAATATGCCGACGAAAACAAGGACAACAAAGAGGTTGTCAACGCAATCCTTGAAAAAGCGGAGCTTCGCAAGGGACTTTCCCACCGCGAGGCGAGCGTGCTTCTCGCCTGCGACGACGAGGAGACGGTGAAGAGGATTTATGACCTTGCCGAGCAGATTAAGAAGGATTTTTACGGCAACAGAATTGTTCTGTTTGCGCCGCTTTACCTTTCGAATTACTGCGTAAACGGCTGTCTTTACTGTCCGTATCACTTGAAAAACAAGCACATTCCGAGAAAGAAGCTTACTCAGGAAGAGGTTGCAAAGGAGGTTATCGCCCTTCAGGATATGGGACACAAGCGCCTTGCCATCGAAGCGGGCGAGGACCCCGTCAACAATCCCATTGAGTACATTCTCGAGTGTATTAATACGATTTACTCTATCAAGCACAAAAACGGCGCAATCCGCCGTGTCAACGTAAATATTGCGGCTACTACCGTCGAAAACTATAAAAAGCTCAAGGACGCGGGAATAGGCACGTATATTCTTTTCCAGGAAACTTATAACAGAAAGAACTACGAGTACCTTCATCCGACAGGCCCGAAGCACGACTATTGCTATCATACCGAGGCTATGGACAGAGCGATGGAGGGCGGCATTGACGACGTAGGCTGCGGTGTACTGTTCGGACTTGACAACTACCGCTATGAATTCGCGGGACTGCTTATGCACGCCGAGCACCTTGAAGCCGTTCACGGTGTTGGACCGCATACTATCAGCGTACCGAGAGTAAAGCCCGCCGACGATATTGACCCCGACGATTTTGACAACTCGCTTTCCGACGATATGTTCTGCAAGATAGCGGCGTGTATCAGAATTGCCGTTCCCTATACGGGTATGATTATCTCGACGAGAGAGACTCCCGAGGTAAGAGCGAAAATTATACGTCTGGGCGTCAGCCAGATAAGCGGCGGCTCGAGAACGTCCGTAGGCGGCTATGCCGAGGCAGAGCGTCCGCACGACACCGAGCAGTTTGACGTGTCCGACAACAGAACCCTTGACGAGGTTGTCAACTGGCTTATGAGAACGGGATATATTCCGTCGTTCTGTACCGCCTGCTACCGTGAGGGAAGAACGGGCGACCGCTTTATGTCGCTTTGTAAATCGGGACAGATTCAGAACTGCTGTCACCCGAACGCACTTATGACCTTAAAGGAATTCCTTATCGACTACGCAAGTGAGGACACGCGCAGAATAGGCGAAGAAATGATTGAGAAGGAAATAGGCAATATCCCGAAGGAAAAGGTACGCGAGATAGTTCGTGAAAGACTCGGACTTATCGAGCAGGGCAACCGTGATTTCAGGTTTTAAGAGGTAATTATGTCGCTTAACGATACCGCATCTGCCGAGAGAGTGCACATAGGCTTTTTCGGCGTGAGAAACGCGGGCAAAAGCTCGCTTGTAAACCGAATAACTAATCAGGAAATGTCTGTTGTCAGCGACGTTAAGGGTACCACGACCGATTCTGTCAGAAAGGCTATGGAGCTTCTGCCTGTCGGTCCTGTCGTGATTATTGACACACCCGGAATTGACGACGAGGGCGAACTCGGCGAAAAGAGGGTAAAGAGCGCGAAAAAGACGCTCGATATGTGCGATGTCGCGGTGCTCGTCACCGAAAACGAAACACTCAACGAAGCGGAAAACGGACTTGTCGCAATATTCAGGGAGCGCGAAATTCCGTATCTCGTCGCAGTCAATAAAGCTGATCTGAAGAAGGATTTTGACAAGTCAAAGCTTTATGTCAGTGCGCTTACGGGCGAAGGAATTGAAGCGCTCAAGGAAAAAATCGCCGAAAAGGCAAATCTTAAGAAAAAAGAAGTGCGCCTTGTAGCCGATTTTATAAGCAAAGGCGATACGGTAATACTCGTGATTCCCATCGACGAATCCGCACCGAAGGGCAGGATAATTCTGCCGCAGCAGCAGGCGCTGCGCGATATACTCGACGCGCACGCAAGGGCGCTCGTCTGCCAGCCCGAAGAGCTTGAAAAAACTCTTGATTTACTCAGAAAACCTCCGAAGCTCGTTATCACCGATTCACAGGTTTTCGCAAAGGTAATGAAGATTGTCCCCGAAAGCGTTAAGCTGACCTCGTTTTCAATTATACTTGCACGTTACAAGGGCTTTCTCAATGCGGCGCTCGAGGGCGCAGAGAAACTCGACAGCCTTTCCGACGGTGCAAAAATACTCGTCTGCGAAGGCTGTACCCATCACCGTCAGTGCGAGGACATAGGCACGGTCAAGCTTCCGAGATGGCTGAAGGAATACACGAAAAAGGATTTGAATTTTGAATTCACCTCCGGTCACGGCTATCCCGACAATTTAGGCGATTATGACCTTGTGCTTCACTGCGGCGGCTGTATGCTCGGCGATGCGGAAATGAAGTCGAGAGTCGATGCGGCGAAGGCGGCGGGCGTCGCCTTCACGAATTACGGCACCGTAATCGCAAAGCTCAACGGCATTTTAGAGCGCAGCACCGAAATACTTTAATAATATACGGCTTCGTTTAGAAGCCGTTTTTTTATTTATCTTTGTTAATTACCCGAAAACCACGTCGAGCGTCATCATAACCACGAATCCAAGCATCAGTCCGAGCGTTGCGGCGCATGAGCGCCCGTGTGCCTTTGAGTCGGGGATAAGCTCCTCGGCCACGACGTAAATCATAGCGCCTGCCGCGAACGCGAGCAGATAGGGCAGGGCGGCGGATACCGCCCTTGTCAGAATGAGCGTCAGCGCGCCTGCTATCGGTTCAACCGCGCCCGACAGTACGCCGCCGATAAACGCTTTTGTCTTTGACTTGCCGTCGGCTTTTAACGGCATCGAGATTATTGCGCCCTCGGGAAAATTCTGTATAGCAATTCCGACGCACAGCGCCATAGCCGAGGCTGCGGTGATATATGCGTTTTCGCCGCGGGCAGCCGCCAGTGATACGCCGACCGCCATACCCTCTGGAATATTGTGAAGAGTAACCGCGATTATCATAATCGCGGTTTTACTTTTTTTCGTGCTTCTTATCCTGTCGGGATATACGCTTCTTGATTTGATTTTCGGCAGGGCGTAGTCGAGTACCAGAAAAAAGCACACTCCTGCCGAGAAGCCTGCGCTTGCCGGAAGAAACCTCAGCGCGCCAACGCCTGACAGCTCAATGGATGGAATAAGAAGCGACCAAACCGAAGCGGCTATCATAACACCCGAAGCGAAGCCCATCAGCAGCTTCTCAAGCTTCGGGCTTGTTTTGCTTTTCATCAGAAACACTGTTGCGGCACCCAGCGAGGTGCCGAAAAACGGCAGAAAAAGGCCAAATAAAGTCATTAAAAGAACTCCTTACGGTTTAACTGTGCTTTCTTATACACAATATATTTCGGAGTGTTTGTTTTTGTGATTTTTTGCGTTTTTTAAGCGAAAAAACTTTGTGGCGAAATTTCACAAAATTTTTCAATATTTTTTCAACAAAATGCTTGACTTTATATAGTTTTGGCATTATAATGGTGACAAAGTGGTGCGAAAAAGCACTCAAAATTCATAATAAAGGTGAATTTGCCCATGGTTTCACTATGAAACCGTGGAGATATTTAACTCGGAAGGGAGGGACAGACGTGGCGTCATTCACCAACAATTACAAGCATACGATAGACGCGAAAAACCGTCTGTTTATTCCCGCGCGCTTCAGAGCGATGCTCGGCGAATCCTTTTACCTTTATTATGAGCCCGGCTCACCCTGTATCGCGGTTTTCAGCGAGGAGGAGTGGGAGAAGAAGTCCAACGAGGTCGTTGAGTCAAGGGATGCCGACTGGCAGCGTTACTTCTTCTCAAACGTAATCACCGTTGAACCGGACAAGCAGGGCAGAGTTACCGTTAAGCCCGACTTCTGCAAGGGAGCGGGACTTAAGAAGGACGTTGCGGTTGTCGGCGTAGGCAACAGAGTTGAAATCTGGGATGCCGACAAGTACGAGGCGGAGCACGCTCAGCTCGAGGCGACCTCAAAGCGCTTCCCGAGTATGGTCAACTGACGGGGTGGGTATATGGAGTTTTCTCATATTCCCGTTCTGTTCGAAGAAACAATAGAGTCGCTTGACATTAAGCCTGACGGTCTTTATGTTGATTGCACGGCGGGCGGCGGCGGTCACTCGAAAGCCATACTTGACAGGCTGACTTCGGGTAAACTCATAGCCATAGACCGCGACCCCGATGCAATTGAGATATTGAACGAGCGCTTAGGCTCATACGAAAATACAGAAATAGTACATAATACCTTTAATAATATAAAGGCGGTCCTTGACGGACGTAAGGCGGACGGAATACTTGCCGACCTTGGAGTGAGCTCTTTTCAGCTCGACGAGGCGTCACGCGGCTTTTCGTTTCACAAGGATGCCGAGCTCGATATGAGAATGAGCAAAACCGGCGTCAGTGCAAAAGACCTTGTCAATACGCTTTCGGTCGGTGAGCTTACGAGAATTATAAGGGACTACGGCGAAGAAAAATACGCCAACCGTATTGCCAACAACATTGTCAATTCGCGGCATATGAGGGAGATAAACACCACTTTTGAACTCATAGAGATAATTAAAGCCTCTATGCCGCAGAAGGCAATGCGGGATTCGCACCCCGCCCGCAGAACGTTTCAGGCTCTGCGCATAGCCGTCAACGGCGAGCTTGACCAGCTTGACACGGCGCTTGACGATATGTTCGACTGCTTGAAGGTCGGCGGCGTGCTTTCAATAATAACGTTCCATTCTCTTGAAGACAGAATGGTTAAGCAGAGATTTAACAGCTTTGCCGAGGGATGTACGTGTCCCAAGGAGTTTCCCGTTTGTGTGTGCGGCAAAACACCTTGTGCAAAGCTTACGATAAAGGGCAAGGCGCCGGGCGAGGCGGAATTGACCTCCAATCCGCGCTCGCACAGTGCCAGATTACGCTCTCTTGTGAAAATTAAGGAAAAAGAGTAAGAAAGGGAAGAAAAATGGCGAACAGAAGCTATGATATGTTTAACGGCATCGACTTTTCGGATTTCGAGCCCGTCAGCCGTTCATACGAGAAAAACGCCGTGCGTAAAATTGAACAGACTCCGCGGAAGGTTTCTCAGCCTAAGAAGCCGCAGCTTCGTGTCGTCAGAAATCCCGTAAAATCCGCTCCGCAGGAGAAGCGTGAGATGCGCCGGACCGCGTTGCAGACGGCAAAGGTTATCGCTGTAGCAGTCCTGCTGCTTACAATGCTCTCAACCCTTCTTTACGGAAGATTCAAGGTTGACGAGCTTGACCGTGAGATTTCGAACCTTACCGCCGAGATTACCGCGGCACAGAGCGAGAACGTAAGACTGAATATGAAACTCGATTCGGTCATCTCCTTAAAGAATGTTGAGGATTACGCTCAGACCAAGCTCGGCATGGTTAAGATGGAAAACCATCAGATTGAATACATTGATCTTTCAGGCGAGGACAAGGTTGTGCTTTCGGGGACCAAATCCCTGAGCGTCGACAATAAGTCCTTCGCTTCGAAGCTGCTGGAATATATCAGCAAATAAATAAATAAAATTACAACGAGGGTTAAGTAATTTGTCTTAACTCTCGTTGTTGTATCTTATTACCGGAAATTGTGGCGAAAAGGAGTGATTGGCAGTATGAAAACTGGTTCTTCAAAAGGGCTTGCGTTGCGCTCGTCGATAGCGCTTTTTATACTGATTGCGGCATTTTTAACCTGCGTCGGCTCTCTTGTCAGAGTTGCGCTTGTACATGGCGAGGAGTATAAGCTCAAGGCCGAAAAGAACCAGCTGCTCGACACCACAATCAGCGCAGAACGCGGAACAATTTACGACTCTAATATGAACGTGCTTGCCAAGAGCGCTTCCGCATGGCTTATATACATCGTCCCCTCGAAAATCGAGAACGACACTCAGCGCGACCTTGTAGTCGAGATTCTTTCGTCCACGCTTTCGCTTGACGCAGAGAGCGTACGCGAAAAGACGATGCGTGAATCGAACTACATCAAAATCGCGGGCGAGGTTGAGGAAGAGCAGAAGGACGAAATTAAAAAGTTCATCAGCGAACACGGCAAGGAAAAGCTGTCCAACATAATCGGCATCGACCCCGACACCAAGCGTTATTATCCGTATTCGTCGTTTGCCTCGAGCATTATAGGCTTCGTAAACACCGACGACGAAGGTACGCTCGGAGTAGAGCTTACCTATAACGGCGAGCTTACGGGCGTTTCGGGCAGAATAGTAACCGCCAAAAATGCGCGCCAGAAGAAGATGGCGAGCGAATATGAAACCACCTATGAGGCTCAGCAGGGCGCTAACCTCGTTCTCACGATAGACGAGGTTGTTCAGTACTATCTTGAACAGAGCCTTGATCAGGCGATTATAGATACGGGCTGTAAATATGCTTACGGTATCATTATGGACGTTGACACGGGCGCAATACTCGCCATGACGTCAAAGCCCGACTTCGACCTTAACAATCCCAACGTTATCAGCAATAAGCTCGTTGCTGACAAGATATCCGAGATTCTCGACGAGGAGGAGAAGAAGACAGAAACCCTCAACGCGAGATTCGCTCAGTGGAGAAACAGAACCGTCAGCGATACCTACGAGCCCGGCTCGGTTTTCAAGACGGTAGTCGTTTCCGCAGCGCTCGAGGAAAACGTGGTTGACCTCAACACCACCTACACCTGCGTCGGCGGTATTCAGGTTGCCAACAATTATCAGAAGTGCTGGCGTCACGGCGGCCACGGCACTGAGACTCTTACTCAGGGACTTATGAATTCCTGTAACCCCTTCTTCATTACCATCGGTCAGAAGCTGGGCAAGGATAAGTTCTTCAAATATTTCGAGGCCTTCGGCTTTACCGAAAAGACGGGTATCGACGTTCCCGCAGAGGCAAACCCCGTAGCCAACGTTACCTACCACGCACTTGAAAGCATGGGTATCTCCGAGCTTTCGTCAAGCTCGTTCGGTCAGACCTTCCAGGTTTCGCCTATTCAGATGGTCACCGCAATCTCCGCTATTGCCAACGGCGGTAAGCTTATGACGCCCTATGTTGTCGACAGTATGCTTGATTCGGACGGTAACGTAATCAAAAAGACTCAGCCCGTCGTAAGACGTCAGGTTATTTCCGAAAAGACAGCTTCAACCGTTGCAGATATGATGGAAGCGGTTGTTTCCAAGGGAACCGGTAAAAACGCATACGTTGCCGGCTACCACGTAGCGGGCAAGACGGGTACATCGGAAAAAATCGGTAAGGAAGGCGCCTATATCGCGTCGTTTGCGGGCTTCGCACCTGCAAACAATCCGAGAATAGCGATTCTTATCGCCATTGACGAGCCCGCAGGCGCTCACGGCGGCGGCGTAGTTGCGGCCCCGATAGCCGGTCAGATACTTGAAAAGGTGCTCACTTATCTCAATGTCGAGCCTCAGTACGAGGACAACGAGATGGCAAACATTTCCTCGACGGCGCCCGCACTTATCGGCAAGACGCTTCAGGAGGCAAGAAGCATGACCGCAGGTTACACGCTCAAGATAGTCGGCAAGGGCGACAAGGTTATCGCTCAGTCACCCGCGGCTGATTCACAGATCCGTACGGGCGGCGTAATCGTTCTTTACACCGAGGAACAGTACGAGAAACAGACGGCAATAGTTCCCGACCTTACCAATATGACTATGTCGCAGGCGAATTCGGCAGCAGTAAACGCAGGATTTAACATAAGATTCTCGGGCACGACAAACGAGACCGAGGTTATGTCATATAAACAAAGTCTTGAAGCTAACACCGAAGCGGAGCTCGGAAGCGTTATCACGGTTTACTTCCGCACAACTGTTAACGTTCAGGACGCATAGCAAATACATTTTTCACGGCGAAGATAAAGGAAACGGAGGTCATTATGAAATTATCAGAGCTTTTAAGAAATGTTGAAACCGCAAGTAAATATATTGACCGCGAGGTCAGCGACGTTACCGATAAATCCTCTGAGATTTCAAATGGCTGCGTTTTCGTGTGCATAAAGGGCGCTCACTTCGACGGCCACAGCGTAGCCGCTCAGGCTATGGAAGACGGCGCCGCCGCGGTAATAGTGGAGCGCGATTTAGGCATTGCCAATCAGATACTTGTCGATAATACCCGCGACGCTTATTCGCGTATCTGCGCGGCGTTTTACGGCGAACCCGCAGACAGTCTCAAGCTTATCGGCGTGACGGGTACAAACGGCAAAACCACCACCACGTTTTTGTTAAAGAACGTTTTCAATTCACTCGGCATAAAGACCGGACTTATCGGAACGGTAAAGAATATCACGGGTGATAAGGAATACGTTTCGTCGCTTACAACTCCCGATGCCAAGGAACTTCAGTCGCTTTACCGCGAAATGGTTGACAGCGGCTGCGAGTACTGCATTATGGAGGTTTCCTCTCAGGCTCTTGCTCAGGGCAGGGTGGACGGCTGCCGTTTCGAATTTGCACTGTTTACCAATCTTACTCAGGACCACCTTGACTACCACGGCAACTTTGAAAACTATGCAAACGCCAAACGCAAGCTTTTCGAAATCTGCGATACGGCGATTATAAACGCCGATGATCCGTATGCCGAAAAGATGGTTGAAGGCCTGCCCTGCAAAGTAGTAACCTTCGCAATAGATAAGGAAGACAGCGATTATACCGCAAAGAATATAAAGTGCTACGCCGACTCCGTACGATATGAGCTTCTCACTCCCGAGACCATAGGCAGAGTCAGCATAAAGATACCCGGCCGATTTACCGTTTATAATTCAATGGGAGCGGCGGTATGCGCGATTGAGGCGGGAGTTCCGTTTGACAGAGTTCTCGAAGCGGTATGTGCTTCCAAGGGAGTTCCCGGCAGAGTTGAGGTCGTCGATACCGACACCGAGTACACCGTGCTTATTGACTATGCACATTCTCCCGACGGACTTGAAAACGTTATTTCGTCCGTAAGGGAAACAACCGAGGGCAGGGTTATCACCGTTTTCGGCTGCGGCGGCGACAGAGACCGCACCAAGAGACCGAAGATGGGCAAGATAGTCGGCGATCTGGCTGACGTTGCGGTTGTCACAAGTGATAACCCGAGAAGCGAAAACCCCTCGCTTATCATTGACGATATACTTGAGGGTATGACTGATTCAAAGGCTGAAATCGTAGTTGTCGAGGACAGAACTCAGGCTATAAAACGCGCTATGCAGATGGCAAAAACAGGCGACGTGGTCCTGCTTTGCGGCAAGGGACACGAAACCTATCAGATATTAAATACCGGCAAGATTCATTATGACGAACGCGAGATAGTTGCCGGAATTCTGGAAGGTAAAATATAGGATGAACAAAATTAGACTTTCAACCGTCGCCCAATGGTGTGGCGGAAGATTACAGGGAAACGATACCGAAATTGACAATGTGAGCATTGACTCGCGCGCTGTAAATACGACCTCGCTTTTCGTTGCCATTAAGGGTGAGCGCTTCGACGCTCACGACTTCGCAAAGCAGGTCGAAGAAAGCGGCGCTGCGGCTATGGTCTGCCATCGTGAGGTTGACGTATCAATTCCCGTCATATACGTTGAGGACACCAAAAAAGCGTTTATTGATATAGCGAGAAACTACAGACAGTCGATTAAGAATCTGACCGTTATCGGACTTACGGGAAGCGTAGGCAAAACCACAACCAAGGAAATGACCTACCTCGTAGCTTCCAAAAAGTTCAACGCTATCAAAACTCAGGGCAATCTCAACAACGATATCGGACTTCCGCGCACGCTCTTCACTCTTGACGACAGTTATAACGGCGCGGTTATCGAGATGGGTATGAGTGCTTTCGGAGAGATTTCGCTGCTTTCGAAAACCTGCCTTCCCGATATCGGTATAATCACTAATATCGGCGTTTCCCATATTGAGCATTTAGGCTCACGCGACGGTATCCTGAAGGCAAAGCTCGAGATACTTGACGGAATGAAAAAGGGCTCGACGCTGATTCTCAATTATGATAACGACAAATTACAGACGGTTAAAACTGCCGATTATAATATCGTTTCCTTCGGTATAGATAATAAAGAAGCGAACGTAATCGCTCAAAACATTACAGAAAAGGACGGCAGAACCTCGTTTGATGTGCTCTCGGACGGCAAAACGCAGTCGGTTACAATACCGACTATCGGCATTCACAACGTCTATGACGCGCTTGCCGCCTATTGCGTGGGACTTGAAATCGGTCTTGAAACGTCGGTTATTGCCGAAGCTCTCGGTGAATACGAGCCGTCGGGAATGAGACAGAGAATTAATAAGATTAACGGCGTTACCGTTATCGAGGATTGCTATAATGCAAGTCCCGATTCCCAGCGTGCGGCTATCAATGCACTGATGAGCATTGAGGGCGACAGAAAAATCGCCGTTCTGGGCGATATGCTTGAGTTAGGCGACTATTCCGCCACGGCTCACACCGAAATCGGCGAGTATGCCGCCGCCAAAAAAGTTGATTTGCTCTACACCTACGGCGAGGAGTCAAAGAACATCGCGGCCGCCGCAGAATCGAACGGTGTAAAGGTGTTCGCTTTTACAGATAAAGAGGCGCTTTTCGAGGCTCTCAGACGTGAAATTAAGCCCTCTGACGTTGTTCTTTTCAAGGCAAGCAGAGGAATGAAATTAGAGGAAGTAATTAACAAACTCTACGAGGAGTGGAAGGATAAATGAAACTGTCAATTGCCATAGTTTTTTCGCTGGTTTTAAGCTTTGCAATATCCGCGCTGCTGGGCTTCGTACTCATACCGTGGCTTCGCAAGCTGAAATTCGGTCAGACGATACTTGATATCGGCCCCGCGTGGCATAAGTCAAAGCAGGGTACACCCGTAATGGGCGGTATTATGTTCATCGTCAGCTCAATAGTAACCTTCTTCGGCGTTATTCTGACCGATAAACTGCTGGGCGGCAATCTGCTCGTCGGCGATTCGCCCGTACCCGACAGTATGAAAATTAAAATATTTGCCGGTATCATTATGGCGATAGGCTTCGGTCTTATAGGCTTTGCCGACGACTATATCAAGGTTGTCAAAAAGAGAAACTTAGGCCTTACCATAACCCAGAAATCTGTAGCTCAGATAGCGCTTATGCTCGCTTATCTCGGCGCGCTGTTCATGTCGGGCAATACGTTTATGACGATACCCTTCGTCGGCAACGTTGACCTCAAGTGGTTTTTCTGGATTTTCGGCATGGCGGTTATCTACCTTACGGTAAACGCGGTCAACTTCACCGACGGCGTTGACGGTCTTTGCGCGAGCGTTACAACAACCGCTGCGGTAGGCTTTATCGTTTACGCAGTTCTCAAGGGCGCGTTCGGCGTCAGTGTTCTCGCCGCCTGCCTTGCAGGCTCGTGCGCGGGTTATCTTATCTGGAACTGGCATCCCTCAAAGGTTATGATGGGCGATACGGGCTCAATGTTTTTAGGCGGTCTTGTAGTTGCGCTTGCATACGCGCTTGACGCTCCGCTTATCATTCTTTTCTTAGGCATCATATACGTTATCGAAATGCTTTCCGACGTGTTGCAGATCGGCTATTTCAAGGCAACTCACGGAAAAAGAATCTTTAAGATGGCGCCAATCCACCACCATTTTGAAATGTGCGGCTGGAAAGAGGTAAAAATAGTAATAATCTTTTCAATCATAAATATAATCGGCTGTGTAATCGGCGTTGCGCTGTTTTACTACGGCATAAGATAAGGAGAAAGCACTATGGCAAACGAGGCCGTAAGAAAACCTAAAGGCGCGCAGGCTAAGCCTAAAGCGCAGAAGAAAGCAAGCAAAAGACCCGACTGGCTTGCAGTCGGGAGCTTTGATTTGCCGTTTTTGATTCTTACGCTCGTTATACTCACAATAGGTCTTGTAATGCTTTTCTCCGCCAGTTACACCGACGCTTACTATAACCGTCACGGCGACAGCGCCTTTTATTTCAAGAGACAGCTTATTTTCGCGGTTGTCGGTATTGCGACAATGCTCGGCGTTTCGAAAATCAAGTACGACTATTTCAGAATTGCCGCGGTCTTTGCTATGCCCATTACATGGGTTCTGCTGATAATCGTTCTGATTATCCCGCCGTATTTCAAGGATTTCCACCGCTGGATTTATATAGGTAATTTCACCTTCCAGCCCTCCGAAATCGCGAAGCTTGCGATTGTTATGGTCTGTGCGTGGGCGTTTGAAAAGAACCGCAAAAAGATTATCGGCAAGACCGAGAACAAGTCGGCGTTTTCCAAGCTTGTTTCGGATCTCAGCGGCGGCAGAATAGTCGTTTACGACTCGTTCGTTCAGCTTGTGATTTACGGCGGAATTATAATAATAACCGCCGGTCTTATCTATCTTGAAAATCACGTTTCGGGTACGCTTCTGCTGCTCGCAATCGGTGTTGTTATGCTTTTCCTGGGCGAGTTCAAAAAGCACTGGTTTATCATTATCGCCGTTGTCGCGGTAGTCGGAATAATCTTTGTTATAACCAATCCGTCGATACTTGAGAAATATGCAGGCGCACGAATTACCGCGTGGCTTGATAAGGACTATCAGCCGCTCGGCGCGCGCTGGCAGACAAACAACTCACTGTACGCCATCGGTTCGGGCGGACTGTTCGGCGTAGGACTCGGTAATTCCAAGCAGAAGCATCTGTATGTTTCGGAGCCGCAGAACGACTTTATCTTTTCAATCGTCTGCGAGGAGCTCGGCTTCGTCGGCGCAGTAATTATTATCGCGCTTTTCGCACTTCTTGTATGGAGAGGCGTTGTTATCGGAATTCACGCAAAGGACCGTTTCGGTGCCTTACTTTCAATGGGAATCGTATTTCAGGTTGGACTTCAGACGGCGCTTAATATCGGCGTTGTCACCGACACGCTTCCCAATACGGGCATAAGCCTCCCGTTCTTCAGTTACGGCGGCACGTCGCTGCTGATGCTGCTGGGTGAAATGGGAATGGTTCTGGCCGTTTCGCGTTATTCGAGATTAAAGAAGAGTTAATACAGAAGGGGTAGGGAAAATGAAGGTTATTTTTGCCGCCGGCGGTACGGGCGGTCATATCAATCCTGCGCTTGCAGCGGCAGGCTGCCTGAGGTCAAGGCATCCCGACGCGGATATACTGTTTATCGGCACTGAGGAGCACATGGAATCAAAGCTCGTGCCTAATGCGGGATTCGACTTCAAGACTATTGAAATTGCGGGCTTTCAGAGAAAGCTCACACCTAAGAATTTTGTTAAGAACGTCAGAACGGTCGGACTTATTTTCAAGTCCAGCTCGCAGACGAAAAAGATAATACGTGAATTTGCACCCGATGCCGTAATCGGCTTCGGCGGTTACGTCAGCGGTCCCGTCGTAAGAACGGCGGCAAAAATGGGCATCAAGACGGCAATTCACGAGCAGAACGCATTCCCCGGCGTTACCAATAAAACGCTTGCCAAGCAGGTTGATGCTGTTATGCTCACCGTAGAGCAAGCGGAAAAATATCTTTCACCCAAGAACAAGCCGATTATTACGGGGCTTCCCGTAAGACGCGAAATCTTCGACGCCGACCGCGAATTTTCACGCGCAAAGCTCGGTGTCAGCGAAAATCAGATTATGATACTCTCGATGGGCGGAAGTTTGGGCGCAAAGACTATCAATGAAAATATGGTCGAGGTTATCTCGGCGCTTCATACGGACAAGAAGCTTTTCTTTATGCACTCCACCGGAAGGTACGGAAAATGGGTGCCCGATAAGCTGAAGGAAAACGGCGTTGATTTAAGCCTCGGAAGTAATGTTGTTGTTCGCGAATATATCGACGATATGGACGTTTGCCTGAGCGCGGCTGACCTTGTTATAAGCCGTGCAGGCGCTTCATCGCTTTCGGAAATCGAGGCGGTAGGCAGAGCTTCAATTCTGATTCCCTCGCCGAACGTAGCCGAAAACCATCAGTACCACAACGCGATGACTCTCGTCAACAATAATGCGGCAAGGGTAATCGAGGAAAAGGACCTGACCGAAGGCAGACTTCTCAACGAAGTCAGGGAAATGGTCGCCGACAAACAGATGCTTAAAACTTACGGTGAGAACGCCTCAAAAATTGCGGTTATGAATTCCGCCGAGCGCATCTGTGACGTTATCGAAGGCCTGATAGGTTAACAAATACCCGCGCAATCGCATAGTATGGAACGCAGAAAAGATTTCTGCTTCTTTACTGTGAGGTGTGCGCAAATGGAAAAATTAGTAATACACGGCGGCAACCGTCTGACGGGTGAAATGTCGGTTTACGGTTCAAAAAACAGCGCTCTGCCTATACTCGCGGCAACCGCGCTTACAGGCTGCGAGAGCGTGATACATAACTGCCCGAGATTGAGCGACGTCGATGCCGCGATTGATATATTGAAGAGTCTCGGTTGCAAGGTGAACAGGGAAAACGACACGGTAACGGTCAATTCCTGCTGCCTTGAAAATGACGAGGTTCCTGCCCCGCTTATGCAGAAAATGCGCTCGTCGGTAATCTTTATGGGCGCTATGCTCGGACGAAACGGCAAAGCGGTGCTCTCTGCACCGGGCGGATGCGAGATAGGACTTCGCCCTATTGATATGCATATAGGCGCCGTGAAAGCGCTGGGCGTCAGCGTTACAAACGAAGACGGCAGACTGTATTTTACAGCAGAAAACGGACTTAAAGGCGCAAAAATCACGCTTCCTTTTCCGAGCGTCGGCGCTACCGAAAACGTAATGCTGACCGCATGCGTAGCAAAGGGTACCACCGTACTCGACAACGCCGCGCGTGAGCCCGAAATCACCGACCTCGCCGACTTTCTCAACAAATGCGGCGCGCGTATTTACGGCGCAGGGGACAGTACGTTGATTATAAAGGGCGTCGGCAGACTTCACCCTGCCGAGCATACCGTTATTCCCGACCGTATTGCGGCGGCATCGTATCTGCTGTGCGCTGCCGTAACTCAGGGAAATATTTTGATAAACGAAATCACTCCCAAACATATAGCCGTCCTGCTTCCCGTACTGCAGGAAATGGGATGTATTATAAAACTTTCGGCCAACAGTGTGCGGCTTGTCGCACCTGCAAGGCTTTCCCGTGTTGAAATACTGCGGACTATGCCTTATCCGGGCTTTCCGACCGACATTCAGGCGCCTATGACTGCGGCTCTGTCGGTGGCCGACGGCACGTCGGTAATGATTGAAAACATATTTGAATCAAGATACAAACACATTTCCGAGCTTCTCAAGCTCGGCGCAAATATCAGCATTGAGGGACGTATGGCGGTAATACGCGGCGTACCTTATCTGTCGGGAGCTTTGCTCAGAGCGCCCGACCTGCGCGGCGGCTTTGCGCTTATCACGGCGGCGCTGGCGGCAAGGGGAGAGTCGGAGATAACTCATATTGAGCATATTTACAGAGGCTATGAAGAACCCGAGCATATACTTGAAAGCTTGGGAGCGGATATAAAAAGGATTTGAATTATGGCGGAAAATCAGAACAACAACAGAACAAGAATTCCCGTCCGACGACCTGCGCCGAAGGAACCAACGCGTTCGGCACCCAAGTCGCGGGACGAACTTCGGCGCGAACGCTATCTCGAAAGGCGGCGCAAACGCAAGCGTAACCTGATAATCGGTTACAGCGCGGCGGCAGTAGCGGTCGTTATTGTCGCGGTTGTGCTGTCGCTTACGGTCTTCTTCAAGATAAGCTCGTTTGAGGTCGGCGGTGACGAGGTCTATTCACCCGACGAGATAATCGCGGCTTCCGAGCTTAAAAACGGAGAGAATCTGTTTGCCTTTGATAAGCAGGAGGTGGCAGACCTCGTCGAGACAAAGCTTCCTTACGTCGGAGAGCTTGCGATAAATCGCAGTCCTACGGGTAAAATTACCTTTACGGTCACAGTCGCCAAGGCAGTTATGGCAATCGACAACGGCGAAAGCTATACTCTTCTCGACGCTTCGTGTAAGGTGCTTGAAACCGAAACACAGAGCATAAACGAGGATGTGGCAATTATCGTCACAAGCCCCGTTACGCGAGCCGAAGCGGGATATATCGCCGAGTTTGAAAACACGGAGGACGTCGCCAATCTGACGCGTCTTGCGGAAATCATTTCGGTCAGCGAACTTGAGAAGATAACTCAGTACGACGTAACCGACATAAACAACCTTACGCTCAAATACGATATGCGTATCACGCTTAAGGTGGGAATGCTCGCTTCTCTTGAGAGCAAAACGGACTTCATCAAAGCGACGCTCAAGAAGCTTGACGGCGAAGAACCCGCTTTCAAGGGAACCATTGATTTCACTATAGATAACAAGGCTTTCGTGAACGACGTTGACGAGCAGGCGACAACGCTTCCAGCACCTGCCGAGCCCGAAACAGTGGCCCCTGAACAGGGTGAGTCGGGAGAGACAACAACGGTTGCAGAAAACCATACTTAAAAAATTAAAAAAGTTGTTGCTATTAATTGAATTATATGTTAAAATGTCCTAAATAGGTTTATTAAAACAATATAAAGTGTGAAAAATCAAGATTTACATAAACAGGAGGATTAACAAATGCAGTTCGAAATGGATAACACCACAAAAGAGATTACTAATATCAAGGTTATCGGCGTCGGCGGCGGCGGCGGAAACGCAGTCAACCGCATGGTTGAGATGGGTATTTCCGGCGTAGAGCTTATTGCCATCAATACGGACAAGCAGGCTCTTGCTTTCTCAAAGGCGCAGAAGATTCAGATAGGCGAAAAGGCTACCGGCGGCAGAGGCGCAGGCGCCAATCCCGAGGTAGGTAAAATGGCAGCCGAGGAGAGCCGCGAAGCTATCGAGGAACTCCTTCAGGATACACAGATGGTATTCATCACCGCAGGTATGGGCGGCGGCACAGGCACGGGCGCAGCTCCGATTATTGCCGAGATAGCTCATTCAGCGGGCATACTTACAGTCGGTATCGTTACCAAGCCCTTTGCATTTGAAGGCAAGCACCGCATGCAGCAGGCCGAGGCGGGTATCGCCGAGCTTGCAGGTCACGTTGACAGCCTCATCATAATCCCCAACGAAAGACTTAAGAACGTTTCAACCGAGAGAATTACTCTCGCCAACGGCTTCAAGATTGCCAATGACGTACTCGTTAACGGCGTAAACAGCATTTCCGATCTTATCGTTAATGCCGCTCTTATCAACCTTGACTTTGCCGACGTAACCGCTATCATGAAGGATGCGGGCCATGCTCACATGGGTATCGGCAGAGCAAAAGGCAAGGACAGAGGCGAGCAGGCTGTCAAGGCTGCCATCACAAGTCCGCTTCTTGAATCCACTATCGACGGCGCTACCGGCGTTATCATCTGCATCAAGGCTCCTGCTGACGTAGGACTTGAAGAGATTGATACTGCTGCAGGTATCGTTCGCGCATCTGCGGCTGACAATGCAAATATCATCTTCGGTGTTGACCTTAAGGAAGACGATCCTGATGACGACGAGATGGTTATCACCGTTATCGCCACCGGTTTCGGCGACAATAAGAACAATGCGCTCGGCTCCTTCTTCTCAGAGGATCAGCCCATGCTCTATCCGATGGATGACATCTCATCTTCCAGCGCATCCGTTGAAAGCGACAGCTCAAACAAGACTTATTCCGAGTTTATCGACATCATCAACGGTAATAAATAATTCTACCTGTTATTAACCCACCTTCTTTAGCTGAAGGTGGGTATTTTATTAAATTATGAGAGTAAAAAAGATTATGAAAACTGCATTTATTGTAATTGCCTCGCTGGTTCTGCTTGCAGGGGTTGCGGCAGCGTTGTTCTTTTTGACCTATAAGGCGACTGTCAGCTTTGATTTTTCCGAGAAAACGGGAAAGGTTATGCACGGCGCTTCGGGTTATCTCTACGGCGCGGCGACTGACGACGTGCCGAGCTACGATATGGTCAGAAGCCTCGGTGTTACCACGGTTTCGCAGAAGGTCGCAGGCGGACTTCAGCACCCGACAGGCGATATCGACGAAACATACAGAATGCTTGACAGTACAGTCTATGATGTAGTCTATCTTCAGGATATGTATGACACCTGGTATTACGACCACGAAAATATAATGCAGATGCGCTCAAAGGGTGAGTATTCGTGGCAGGATTACCTTGATAACGACTATCTTCCCAAGGTTTCGGAAAAGGTAAAGGAACTGTCCGAAAAAACCTATGCCGACAAGCTTGTTTACTGCATTTACAACGAGTGCGACAACGCCGTCTGGTTCGGTGTCAGCCGTGAGGACGACAATCCCGACAACAAATACGGCGTATGGTGTGAATACAACACAGAGGGCAGGGACAACTTCAACTCGGCGTGGAAGCAGACATATGAGCTTGTCAAATCAATTAATCCCGACGCCAGAATAGGCGGTCCGGGTTTCTGTGACTGGGACCGTGACGAAATTGAATATTTCCTTAAATATTGCTTAGATAATAATTGTCTACCTGACATTATGATATATCACGAACTTGCCGAGAAGGAAGCTTTCTTCTTTGACGACCATTTCAAAGATTACAGAAAGCTCGAAAAAGAGCTCGGAATTGACGAAATACCGATTATTATAACCGAATACGGTATGATGTCCGAAAACGGCTATCCCGGCGCTATGGTACAGTATATTTCGCAGATTGAAACCTGCAAGGTATATGCCGATAACGCTTATTGGCGGCTTTCGAACAACTTAAACGACAACTGTGCCGACGCAAACACACCCAATGCTCAGTGGTGGCTTATGCGCTGGTACGCCGATATGAGCGGCGAAACCGTCAGGGCGACAAACAAGGATATACTCTCGTCCAATTTCGCAAACTATTTCAAATACGACCTTGACGAATTCTCCTTCGGCGGCTTTACGGGTATTGCGAGCGTTTCCGACGACGGTGAGAAAATCGATATTGTCTGCGGCGCGGGCGACAGAAAATCCAAAGTACAGCTTAAGCATCTCGACTCCACTTCTCTTTACGGCGAAGAGGTTGTCGTAACCGTTGAAATGACGCCTTATAAAGGACTTTACGGCGAGGTTTTCAGACCGCTTATGGTAAGGGAATACACCGTTAAAAAGCTCGGTAAATCACTCAGTGTCAATATCGGCAGGGTTGACCCTGCAAACGCTTATCATATTACCGTAAGACCTGCGCATTCCGATGTTAAAATCGACGTGAAAGCCGATTATTACGAGCGTTTCGAATTCGAGAACGGTACGCTTCTCGGCTCAGCTTACACCTATAAGAGCTACTGTCCCGCCACCAAATCAGCAAAAAGCGAGGTCGACCTTGTCGGCGGTATGGAAAACGAGGGCGACGGCGTTGAAATCAGTATTAACGTAAAGGAAAACGGCAAATATGACCTGTCCTTTATTTACGGCAATTCCAACGACGGCGGCTGCCTTGAAAACGGCAGGCAGGACCCCGACGGCAGAGTGCATACAAAGGTGCTTCTGACAATAGACGGGAAAGAACAGAACGTATATCTTCCTAACACAATCAGAAGCGAATATACGTCCTGCTACACGCTGGAAAACGTTGAGCTTACAAAGGGTGAGCATACCGTTTCGCTTAAGCATATTGAAGGTACTTACGTGCTTGACAGTCTTGTGGTTGAAAAAAGCTCGCAGGACAGCAAAACCGTCTGCTATATCTTTGCCGACGAGGGCGGCGAAAACTCGGAATTCCTTACCGTAGCGCCCGAAAACGGCTACTATTACCTCTTCACTCCCGTTGAGATTTATAACAAAACGGTTTATCTGAAAAAAGGTCTTAACTATATTACCTACGCGGAAAAAATAAAATATACTCCTTCACCCGTAAAGCAGGACGAAGAGCTTAACACAATCCCTCTTTCCGATATTGTTCTGAGCGACGGGGCAGAGCTTAAAACGCTTAACATAAACGGCGAGGATAAGCAGTATATCGGCGGCATATCCTGCAACGGCGGCAAGGCTGAATTTACCGTCAACGCCGAAAAGGCGGGAACCTGCTGCCTGACGCTGACTTATTCCAACAATGACGAGGGCGGCGTTCACGATTACAACGTTGACCTGATTGAGCGCTTCGTAACCGTATCGGTAAACGGCGAAAAGGCGAAAAATCAGTATTGCCGCAACACATATTCGTGGGAAAGCATCAATACCGTCACGCTGAACATTGAGCTTAAAGAGGGCGAAAACACAATTACTCTCACCAATGACGGCGCGGTTAAGTTCAACGGCGGCGATACCTTCGCACCGTATATCTTCGGCGTATCGATAAATAAATACGAATTGTAAAACCATTACAAATCGGAGTTTATCGAGCAGAAAGCTTGATAGGACATCAGCCTCCCTTGTCAAAGGGAGGGGGACCGCCGTACGGCGGTGGTGGGATTCTTTTTACTGTTATATCAAGCTTTCTTGAATCCCCTCGCCAGCGTTCGCTGGCCCTCTCCCCTTTAACAAGGGGCGCTGAATGTTCGCCGTAATCACATCGATAAACTCAAATTTATAAACACATTGCTTTATTGACACGGGCACTGTTTTATACTAAAATAATATCGTGAGTAAGTTGAGCAATTGCGGGGACGAAAGTCCGTGAGGAAAGTCCGAGCATCACACAGCAGGGTAACGGCTAACGGCCGCCGAGGGTGACCTCCGGGAAAGTGCATAGAGATATACCGCCGCTTATGCGGTAAGGGTGGAAA
>JAUMVO010000032.1 GCA_030530095.1 Clostridiaceae bacterium | reverse complement strand
CCGCCGAGCATATTGCTCCACTGATCGTCGCCGCCGAACTGCATATTGCAGCCGTATGTCTTGAACAGATAGTAGAAGTCATAGCTCTGCATAATCATATAATTGAATTCAAGGAACGAAAGTCCCTTTTCCATTCTCTGTTTATAGCACTCGGCGCGAAGCATATTGTTGACCGAGAAGCACGCTCCGACTTCTCTGAGAAGCTCAACGTAGTTGAGATTAAGAAGCCAGTCGGCATTGTTGACCATCATAGCCTTGCCTTCGCCGAACTCGATAAAGTTCTCCATCTGCTTTTTGAAGCACTCCGCGTTGTGGTCAATGTCCTCGCGGGTGAGCATCTTTCTCATATCCGTTCTGCCCGAAGGATCGCCTATCATAGTCGTACCGCCGCCGATAAGGGCGATAGGCTGATTGCCCGCCTGCTGCAGACGCTTCATTAAAGTCAGCGCCATAAAATGTCCAGCAGTAAGGCTGTCGGCAGTACAGTCAAAGCCGATGTAAAACTTTGCTTTACCGGCGTTGACCATTTCTCTGATTTCGTCCTCGTTGGTAACCTGCGCTATAAGTCCGCGCGCAACGAGTTCTTCATAAATTCCCATATATTTTACCTCCAAGTAAATTACAAATTAAAAAGTCCCCTGTCATAAGACAGAGGACGCCATTCGCGTGTTACCACCTCATATTCGCCGTATTCTCACAAATACAGCCTCAGCGGGTAGAAAATTACCCAACGCTTTAACGGGCGCACCCGTTTACCCCTACTCTGTTCAGGATAACGACTCGACGGTGTATTTCACGGGCTTCAGTTCTTCCTCGCACCGGCCGGAAGCTCTCTTTGACTGAAGTGTACCGTTACTTCTCCGTGTCATAATCTTTACTGATATTATACATATTAAAAATTGTTTGTCAACCTAATTTTTGGCGTTTTCAAGCAGCTGACGCGCACTCTCAAGCAATTCGGGCGTAATGGCGTTGCCGCCCATTATACGCGCGAGTTCCTGAACCCTGCTTTCGTATTCAAGCGACTGAACGTCAGTGTAGGTGTGCTCGTCACGCTCGGATTTCTCTATGAGCATATGCTCGTCGGCAAACGCAGCAATCTGCGCAAGATGCGTAACGCAGATAACCTGATGTGTTTTTGAAACCTCTTTTAACTTGACCGCAATCTTATGTGCCGAGCTTCCGCTGACTCCGGTATCAATCTCGTCAAATACAAGAGTGGATATACCGTCCTTTTCGGCAAGCACGCTTTTAATGGCAAGCATAATTCTCGACAGCTCGCCTCCCGATGCAATTTTTGCAAGCGGCTTGGGCGCTTCGCCGAGGTTTGCGGATAGGAAAAACTCAACGGAATCAATACCGTTTTCGTTCATTTCACACTCGTCAATGTTTACAAAGAACTTAACCGACGGCATATTAAGAAATTTCAGTTCCTCACATACCTTATCGCAAAAGGCTTTGCCTGCGCTCTTTCTCGAGGCAGATACCAGTAACGCTTTCTCATACGAAAGTGAATATAATGCGCGTTTTTCGTCTTCAAGTTTAATTCTCAATTCGTCAGCGTGCTCAATAGAATCGCGCTCCTTAACGGCGCTGTCGTAGTAATCGAGTATATCCTGCTCGGTTTTGCCGTACTTACGGGAAAGATTATAAAGCAGGTCAAGTCTTTCCTCAACGGCATTTACGTCAGCCTCGTTGAAATCAAGCTCGTCGAGCATTGACGACAGCTCATCTGAACAGTCCGAAAGCTCATATGCGCATTCGCTTAAACGTTTTGCAAGCGCAGACAGCTTTTCCGACGATTCCGAACAGCCCTCGAGCTTGTTTGCGGCACTGAAGCTGAGAGATACCGCGCCTTCGTTTTCGCCGTTCCCTGATAGCGCCTCAAATGAAGCGTTCATAAAGCTTGAAAGCTTCTCGGCATTTCTGAAAAAGTTTTCTCTGTCCTTAAGCTGTTCGTACTCGCCGACAGTAATATTTGCAGCTTCAATCTCACTTATCTGGAAACTGAGAGTATCAAGCCTTCTTGCCTTCTGCTCCTCGTCATAATTAAGCTGTTCGAGTTGCCTTGAAACCTCGCAATACTGACCGTATGTTACTCTGTAGTTTTCAAGCAATTCAGAATTCTCGGCAATGCTGTCAACATATTCACAGTGAAACTCGGGATTAAGAAGTGCCTGATTGTCAAGCTGACCGTGAATATTTACAAGCTGTTTTCCAAGTATTTTCAGCATGGAAACAGTAACCGTAACGCCGTTAATCTTACAGTTATTCTTTCCGTCGGCAGTCATTTTACGGCTGATAATTATACTGCCGTCAGCCTCAGGTTCAATATCAAGCTGTGAAAGCACCGAGTTAACCTTTTCGGATTTGTCATAGAAAACCGCCTTGACTTCAGCGTAATCACAGCCTGTTCTTATAAGCTCTCTTGACGTTCTCTCACCGAGAATGGCGTTGAGAGAGTCAATTATAATTGATTTACCTGCACCTGTTTCACCCGTCAAGCAATTAAAGCCGTCATCAAAAGTGATGGCAGCATTTTTGATAATTGCTATGTTTTCAATCTGCAGGCTTGAGATCATTTTTTATTCTCCGCGAAGGAAATCCTCAACCTTCTTTTTGAAGTTCAAAGCGCCTTCTTCGTTCTTAAGAAGCACAAAAAGAGTGTCGTCGCCGGCAAGTGTTCCGACAACCTCAGGGTATTTCAGTGCGTCGATAGTAGCAGCCGCCGCATTTGCCGTGCCCGCAAAACACTTGATGCAACATATATTTCCGCCTACATCAACGCCGATAACCGACTGTGCAAAAATGGTATGGAACTTATTGAGATTATGGGAGTTCTGGTCGTTGAAGGCATATTTCTGGCCCTTTTCACCCTGAACCTTTATAAGACGAAGCTCGTTGATATCTCTGGAAACCGTAGCCTGAGTTACCGAAAAGCCGTTTTCAACGAGTAAATCAAGCAACTCCTCCTGAGTTGAAATCTCATACTCTTTGATGAGTCTGAGTATCAGTTCATGTCTTTTCTTTTTCATTTTACATTCTCCTCTGTGCTAACTTGCTGTTTAATACATCTATGAAGGAATCATTCTTAATTCTGATGAAATTTGCAAATGATTCGGATTTACGGATTATTATTCTACTCTTCGCTCCGATTATCAGCGACTCATCGCCGTCGCAGGAAACCGCAATCTCCTGCGTTTCATCCTGCGGAACCTCAACGCAGACCTCGGAATCAGAGCTGAATATAATCGAACGTGCGAACAGAGAATGGGTGCATATAGGCGTGAGCACTATACTTTCAATTCTCGGGTCGACAACCGGACCGCCCGCCGACAGCGAATAAGCCGTCGAGCCCGTCGGCGTGGAAACGATAATTCCGTCAGCATAGTATTCGTTGATTCTGTCCTCGTCGCAGGAAACGTTAAGACGGACCATTTTGACCATTTCCGAACGCGCGATTACTACGTCGTTGATACAGGTGTTTTGTTTTATCATAAGACCGCTTTCGCCGTCGTAAACGCAAACGTCGAGAAGCATACGCTTATCGACCTTATAATTGCCGTCTATGAGGTTTTTGAGCAGTTCGGTCTCGTTACTCTCAAGTCCAGCCATAAACGCGAGATTGCCCGCATTTACGCCCAATATGGGCTTCGAATACTTCAGTGCTCTCTTGGCGGCGTGAATTATTGAACCGTCGCCGCCGACTGCAATTATAATATCGCAGCCTTCAAACAGTTCCTTATCGTCAAGGTAACGACAGCCGTCCGGGAAAAAGCCCTCGAATTCTTTTTCAAAACAGCACTCAACCGAATTCGCATCCATAAATGAACAGATAGCGTCGGTAACCTCTTTTGCGTTTTTCCTTGTAAGGTTTGGTAGAATTGCAACTCTCATTTATCCAGCACCTCGTGTGAGCGTTCAATAACGCTGTCAATATAATCGACCTGCTGTAGGTTGTTCTGTTCTTTTCTGATATACATCAGGTACTCGATATTACCCTCGGGTCCCTTGATAGGCGAAAAGCTGAGCGCAAGCACGCTGTAACCCGTTTCAAATGCAAAGTCGATAACAGTTTCAACCACTTCCCGATGAACTTCAATATCGCGCACAACGCCTTTTTTGCCTACCTTTTCCTTACCCGCCTCAAACTGGGGTTTGATAAGGCAAACCGCCGTTGCTCCGTCATCAAGCAGTTCATAGAGAACGGGAAGAATAATCTTAAGCGAAATGAACGAAACGTCAACGCTTGCAAAGTCAAGCTTTTCGGCTATATCGTCAGCAGTCAGGTAACGGAAATTTGTACGTTCCATATTGACTACGCGTTTGTCACTGCGAAGTTTCCACGCAAGCTGGCCGTAGCCGACGTCGACTGCGTAAACCTTTTTTGCACCGTTTTGCAGCATACAGTCTGTAAAACCGCCGGTAGAAGCACCGATGTCCATACATACGCAACCGTCAAGCTTAATCGGAAACTCGCTCATCGCCTTTTCGAGCTTCAGTCCGCCGCGGCTGACGTATTTAAGCTTGTCGCCGCGAACCTCGAGCACGTCGTCTGATTTAAGCGCATAGCCTGCCTTGGTGGCCTTTTGCCCGTTTACGTATACCTGCCCTGCCATTATAAGCGCGCCGGCTCTGGCGCGTGATTCGGCATAGCCCTGTTCAAAAACCGCTATATCAAGTCTTTTTGAATTATTAGCCATAATTACTCCGAGCAAACGGTATAGATGCCGTTCTCATCAAGCATATATCTCTCGTAAAGCCTCTGTACACCGGCGTGTTCAACAAACTGATTATCAACCGCAGTAAGCTTAAAGTAACCCTTGTATTCGTGTTCGTTGAGCATATCAAGGAAGGTTTCGCCGATGCCGCCGCTCTTAATTCCCTCTTCAAAGAAATAAACTTTCTTACAGTCGAGTACGGATTTAACCGCTTCTTCATCGATTGGCTTGATTCGGTTAAGTCTGATAACCGAAAAGCTCTTGCCCTCGGCATTGAGCTTATCCGCCGCCTTAACGGCATTTGCAAACACTCTTCCGAACGTAACTATACAGTTGTCGGCATCATCGTTGCCGTAAATATCGAACGTATCGCTCTCAAAATCAAGCGTTTCCGGTTCGTCAAATTCTTTTCCGCGAGGATAACGAACAACCACTACGCCCTCAGTATGATAGATTGCATTTACGAAATCACGTCTTAACTGCTGATAATCGGACGGAGAATAAACAGTGATATTCGGTATGGTGTTTAAGAACGAAGAGTCGAGAAGTCCCTGATGCGAAACACCGTCCTCACCTACAAAGCCGGCACGGTCAACAGCAATTATCATATGTAAATTCTGCATGGTGCCGTCGTGGACCAACTGGTCGAAGCAGCGCTGAAGGAAGGTGGAATAAACCGCAAACACGGGCACCATACCGCCGCGTGCAAGTCCCGCGCAAAATGTTACGGCATGTTCCTCGGCAATACCGACGTCGAAGAAGCGTTTCGGATACTGCTCTGAAAATTCCTTAAGTCCCGTTCCAAGCGACATAGCCGCAGTAACGGCGCAGATACGCTTGTCCTTGGAAGCCATATCGCATATCAACTCGCCGAATTCCGACGAAAAGCTCTTACCTGAATAAACAGGCTCTCCTGTAAAGACATTGAACTCGGAAATGCCGTGAAATTCACTCGGTGAATTCTCGGCGTAATCGTAACCCTTGCCCTTTACAGTGCTTATATGAAGCAGAACGGGAACGGTTTTAATCATCTTCGCCGTTTCAAGCGCCTGACAGAGCTGGTCGATATTGTGGCCGTCAATCGGTCCCATATATCTGAATCCGAGATCCTCGAAAAATGTGCTCTGATACATAAGATTCTTGAACCGGGTTTTGACACGGAAGCTTAGTTTCAGCAGCGGTTTGCCGATAAGCGGAATGTGCGACAGCACTTTTTCCGTAGTGAGCTTCATCTTGAAATAACTAGGCTTTGAACGTATTACCGCAAGATATCTGGCAACCGAGCCGACGTTCTTTGAAATTGACATTTCATTGTCGTTGAGTATGACAATCAGTCTTTTGCCTACCCTGCCCGCATTATTGAGAGCTTCATAAGCAAGACCGCCCGTGAGAGCGCCGTCGCCGATAACTGCAACGGTTGTATTCTTATCATTGTTCAGGCTGTTAGCCGTCGCAACACCGAGCGCCTGTGAAATTGAAACGCTCGAATGTCCGCTGAAGAATATATCGTGGTCGCTCTCGGTAGGCTTTGTGAAGCCCGAAAGACCGCCCTCTTTTCTTATGGTCTCAAATTCGGGATATCTGCCAGTGAGAAGCTTATGCGTATAGCACTGATGGCCGACGTCCCAGATTATCTTGTCGTTGGGCGAATTGAACACTCTGTGAAGGGCGATTGTCAGCTCAACAACGCCGAGATTGGACGCCAGATGACCGCCGTTTTTGGAAACAGTGTCAATAAGAACCTGCCTGCACTCTTCGGCGAGAGCGGGCAATTCTTTGTTATCAAGTTTTTTGACATCAGCGGGTGAACTGATTTTATCAAGATACTTCATGATTATTTCTTTCTGTGAGCCAGATTATAGGCTAACTCCTTAAGGAAATCTGTATTCTCATCAAATCCGACAAGCGCGCCGACAGCCTTTTCGGTAAGTCGGTCGACCTCCGTCTGAGCGTTCTCAACGCCCATAAGCGAAACGTAGGTAATCTTGTCGTTCTTAACGTCGCTGCCGACGGGTTTTCCGAGTGTTTCACTGTCGGATGTAACGTCAAGTATATCGTCAACTATCTGAAACGCGTGACCGACGCATTCGGCATAGGTTTCAGCCTTTGCGAGAGTGTCGGCATCCGTTTTACCCGCAGCATAACAGCCCAGCAGGCAGGCGGCCTTAATAAGCGCGCCTGTCTTAAGCTCATCTATACCCGAGAGTTTTTTAAGCGATGCTTCCGTACCCTCAGACTGCAAGTCAAGCACCTGACCGCCGACCATTCCTGCAACGCCCGCAAGTCTTGCGAGAAGTCGCGAAGCCTTTACCTTGTTTTCGGCGCTGACCGAGTTACCGTCAGCAAGCGCAGTTTCAAAAGCAAGTGTCAGCAATCCGTCACCTGCAAGAAGCGCATATTCCTCGCCGAACTTCTTATGGCAGGAAGGCTTGCCGCGGCGGTAATCGTCGTTATCCATACAGGGTAAATCGTCGTGTATGAGCGAATAGGTGTGTATCATTTCAAGCGCACATGCAAAATTCAGCGCGTTTTCAATTTCACCGCCGCAAACACGGCAGAATTCAAGAGTCAGAACGGGACGAATCCTCTTGCCTCCGTTTTCAACCGCATAACGCATTGCATCAACAACCAGCTGACCGTCCTTAACGCCGTACAGTCTGTCGCTGAGTGTCTTGTTGATAATATCAACGTATTCGCTTAATGTATATTCTCTGTTCACTATATCACTCCTGAGATGCAGCATCGTTTACGAGCTTTGTAAACTTCTGCTCAGCCGTATTAAGCTTAGCGTTGCAAAGCTCCGCAAGCTTTGTGCCCTCTTCAAATAAAGCTATTGACTCCTCGAGTGTAACCTCTGAGCTTTCAAGCTTATCAACTATTTCCTCAAGCTTTTTTACAGCCTGTTCATAAGTCAGTTCCATTATCTTATCTCCTTTACCGCGCAGAGCGCTTCGCCGTCCGAGAGCTTCAAGGTAAGCTCGTCATTTATATTTATATCTTTTTTCTCTTTTATAACCTTACCGTCCTTATACGCCACGCTGTAACCGCGTGAAAGCACATTAAGAGGACTTAGCGCGTTGAGTTTTGACGTACAGCCTGCAAATTCAAGACGCTTTGTGGCAAGTATCGTCGACTCCTGCTTATTCAGCCTGTCCGAAAGCGAATCAAGCAGTATGCGTTTCAGCTCAACAGACCTTATCGGGTTTTTAAGAGCATCGGAATTAACAAGCGCGTTTAACCGGTTGTTTTCGTTTTCGAGAATGTATCTTGTACTGCCGAGCAATTCTTTTTTCAGCTTGTCAAGATAAACGGCCTGCTCTTCATATTTTGGCACCGCATACTCAGCCGCAGCCGACGGCGTTTCAGCTCTTAAATCCGCGACGAAATCACAGATTGTAAAATCAGTTTCGTGACCGACAGCCGAAATGACCGGAATGTCGCTTTTATAAATCTCCCTGGCAAGCGCTTCGTCGTTGAATGACCATAAGTCTTCGATTGAACCGCCGCCCCTGCCGATAATTATAACGTCGGCGGCCTTTTTCTCATTAAAAAGCCTTAATGCTTCAATAAGCGACTGCGCCGAGCCCTCGCCCTGAACAAGCGCAGGACAGAAGACAACCTCTGAATACTTAAAACGGCGGTTGAGAATATTGAGTATATCCTGCAGTGCTGCGCCGGTAGGCGACGTAATAACGCCGACCTTTTCCGGATAACGGGGTATCGCTTTTTTGTGTTCTCTGTCAAACAAGCCCTCGTTGCCGAGCTTTTCCTTAAGCTGCTCAAACGCAAGCGCAAGCTCGCCTATACCCTGAGGCTGCATATCGTCAACGTACACCTGATACTGGCCGCTTGCCTCATATACGGAAATCCGGCCTCTGACGATAACCTTCATACTGTCGGCAGGTGCGAACTTCAGTCTGATTGCCGAAGACTTGAACATTACCGCCTTTATAACAGCCTGTTCGTCCTTGAGTGTAAAATACAGATGTCCCGAACGGTGATTGGTGTAATTTGATATCTCACCCTCAAGAAAAACCGCCTGCATATTAAAGTCGTTGTCAAACATCGATTTAATATACCTGTTAAGTTGTGAAACGGTATATACAACCGGTCGGGCATCAATCATATTGTCAGTCCTTACTGTTCATCATATATGCAAGATAAGCTATACCAGCCGCATTGTCAGTCGAATATTCGGGCGTTGAGAATACAGCGTTATACTTATCCTTGAAAATTCTCTGAAGCATTGTATTTGAGCTGACGCCGCCGCAGAAAACGACGTGCAAATCTCCGTGTTGCTTTTTGAGTTCAACGAGCATAGCCTCGATACTCGAAGCAATATACGAAATGCAGAACTTGGCTATATCCTCTTTCGCTTCACCGCTGTCAAGCATAGACCTGCACTTGTTTTCAATTCCCGACAGCGAGCAGTCGGCGCCCTTCATGGAAGGTTTGATTTTATATTCCTTCACGGATTTTTGTGCAAGTCTGTCAAGCTCTGCGCCGCAAGGAAAATCAAGCCCGAGCATAAGCCCCGTTCTGTCAACAGCCTGTCCGGCTTTTAGATCGAGCGAATGTGCAACAAGAGAAATATCAATAAGTCTATCAATATCAGGCTTTACGAGAAGTGCGTCGGTTGTACCGCCTGAAAGATGAAACGCAATAAAGCTTTCTTTCAAAAGCTTTTCATTTGCACAGGAAGCAAGAACAGCAGCTATATGTCCCTGCTGATGTGAAAACCTGTACAGCGGTACACCGAGAGTGTCAGCGAGCGCTGTGGCAACGGAAACTCCGCTTAAAAAGCACGGCATATACGAACCGTCCTGCGTGGTCGGCGAAACCGAAACGCCTATGGCATCGACTTTGCCTATACCCGCAAAATCAATTCTGTCAAAAAGCTCGGGCAGCTGAACAGTATGGTGAAACACCGCATCCGACTGCCTTAAACCCTTTTCGCCGCTTCTGACAGGCAAAAGCTTTTTTTCATTAACGAAGCAATCCGTATCGCTATCATAAACCGCAACCGACGTGGTATAGTTGCTTGTATCAATGCCGAGATACTTACTCATCGGCTTTTGCTTCTCTTAAATAAGTGCCGAGTATTCCGTTGATAAACGAAGCATCCTGCTCGGTGGCATATTTCTTTGCAAGCTCAACCGCCTCGTTAACGGTAACGCTCTCGGGAACGGAATCAACACACATTATTTCGCAAAAAGCAAGTCTTAATATCGCCAGCGTAACCTTTGGCAGTCTTGCCTTCTTCCAACCGATTGAGTATTTTTCAATCAGGGCGTCTATTTCGTCAAGCTTTTCAAAGGCAGTCTTGACAAGACTCTCCGTAAACAGAGACTGCTCAAAGCTTTCTGTCTCGTAAGCGTATGAGAAAAGCTCGTCAATACCGACCTCGGTATTAAACTCCTTTTCAAAAATCATTATAAATGCCTGTTCTCTTTCCTGCGTCCTTGTCATTGTGTGTCCTCCGATAAAATAAGGCTCTCCGATTAATGCAGAGAGCCTGATGCCTTTAGAATTTCATTCAATTCATTAGGTTCGCAAAAATCATTTACATAGTCATATAAAATCATATTAAATATAATATATCACACATTTTTGATTTTAACAACTATTTTGCTTCAATGATTGTAATTTTTTCTGAAGAAATATCAGTTTTCTTTGAAATTATGTCCTGTATCTGCAAGCGTATTTCATCATTGAGCGTGCCTTTCTGCAAAATAATCTCTGCAGTTTCACCTAAAGTAACAAGCAC
>JAUMVO010000031.1 GCA_030530095.1 Clostridiaceae bacterium | reverse complement strand
AAATTTGAGTTTGTCGCTGAGTTTGATAGAGCAAAACAGCGCCCCTTGTTAAAGGTAACTCCCTTAATAAGGGAGATGTCTGCGAAGCAGACAGAGGGTTTCCTGTTTTCGGAGAAAAAGAGGGCCAGCGAACGCTGGCGAGGGGATTCAAGAAAGCTTGATATAACAGTAAAAGGAATCCCTCCACCGCCGTACGGCGGTCCCCCTCCCTTTGACAAGGGAGGCTGGTGTCCAATCAAGCTTTCGCTCGACAAACTCCGATTTGACGGGACAATTAAAAACAGGCGAACAGTGAATCGCCCTTACGGATTATTTATTTTACTCAGAGAAAAGAGAAAAGAAAAAGGACACGGTCGCCCGTGTCCTTTTATTTTACTGTTATCAGTTATACTTCTTTCTCTCAACGTACGATGTGTGAAGAACTTCATGAGCCCTGTGGCTGCCGGGCTGACCGAGATACTCGTCGTAGAGCTTCTGAACAGCCGTGTTTTCGTGAGACTTTCTCTTGGCATCCTTCTTGTCGTCGTCGTAAAGAGCGGCCGCACGTCTTGCCTTAAGGTCAACGAAGTTGCGTACAACAGCGTGCTGAATCGGCTGACCGCCGCCGTTGATACAACCGCCGGGGCAACCCATAATCTCGATGAAGAGATAGTCCGCCTCGCCGTTCTTAATCTTGTCCATAAGCACCTTGGCATTCTTGGTACCGCTTGCAACGGCAACCTTAACATCGAGGTCGCCTACCTTATAATCGGCTTCCTTGATGTTCTTCATGCCTCTGACCTCTTCGAAGTCAACGCTCGGAGCTTCCTCGCCGGTAATGAGCTTGACTGCGGTACGAAGTGCAGCCTCCATAACGCCGCCCGTTGCGCCGAAGATGGTGCCTGCGCCCGTGGACTCGCCGAAGGGCTGGTCAAACTCCTCGTCGGGAAGATGGTTGAAGTAGATACCTGCGGATTCGATCATTCTTGCAAGCTCTCTTGTGGTAATAGCAATGTCAACGTCCGGATAGCCCGAAGCCGACTGATTGTCACGCTTGGTTTCGAATTTCTTCGCCGTGCAGGGCATAATGCCGACTACTACCATGTTCTTGGGATCGATGCCCATCTTCTCGGCATAGTAGGTCTTCATTGTAGCGCCGAACATCTGCTGGGGTGACTTGCAGGTTGAAAGGTGCGGGATAAGCTCGGGGTAATAGTGCTCGCAGTATTTGATCCAGCCGGGTGAGCAGGAGGTAATCATCGGGAGCACTCCGCCGTTCTTGACACGCTCTACAAGCTCGGTCGCCTCTTCCATAATGGTAAGGTCGGCGGCGAAGTCGGTATCGAATACCTTATCGAAGCCGAGTCTGCGAAGAGCGGCAACCATCTTGCCCTCAACATTTGTACCGATATGCATACCGAAGGCTTCACCGAGAGTTGCACGGATTGAAGGAGCGGTATTGACGATAACAAACTTGTCGGGATCGTTGATAGCCTCGAGTACCTTTGCGGTATCGTCCTTTTCAACGATAGCGCCGGTCGGGCAGTTAACAATACACTGACCGCAGGAGATACAGGAAACGTCTGCAAGGTCCTTGTCAAATGCGGATGAAACGTGAGTGTCGAATCCTCTTGCATTAGCGCCGATAACGCTTACGCCCTGATTGTCACAGGCTGCGATACAGCGGCGGCAGAGGATGCACTTGTTGTTGTCTCTGATCATGTGTGCGGCGGAGTCGTCGAAGTCATAGTGAATAACCTCGCCCTTGAAGGCGTCGGAATCGTCAACGCCGAACTCCTTGCAAAGCTGCTGAAGCTCGCATGTTCCGCTGCGTACGCAGGTGAGACATTCCTTGGAGTGAGTTGAAAGAATCAGCTCAAGAGTCATTTTACGGGACTTGCGTACCTTCTCGGTGTTGGTGTAAATCTCCATACCGTCGGATACGGGGAATACGCAGGCAGTTACGAGGCTTCTCGCGCCTACAACCTCAACCATACAGATACGGCAAGCGCCGATTTCATTGATATCCTTAAGATAGCAAAGCGTGGGGATTTCAATACCTGCATATCTTGCAGCTTCGAGAATTGAAATTCCTGCAGGCACGCTCAAGGGCATGCCGTTGATTTTAATGTTTACAAGATTTGTATTTTCCATTTGGCACACTCCTTATTTCTTGCTGATAGCGCCTACACGGCAGTTCGACATACAAACGCCGCACTTAACGCACTTATCGGGAACGATTTCATAGGAAGGAAGCTTATGTCCTTCGGGCTGATAATCGGTCTTTTTAATTGTACTTACGGGACAGTTCTTTGCGCAAAGGCCGCAGCCTACGCACTTATCCTTGTCGATAACGAAGGTAAGAAGATCCTTACAAACACCCGCGGGGCACTTCTTGTCAACAACGTGAGCAACATACTCGTCACGGAAGAACTTGAGAGTTGCAAGTACGGGGTTGGGAGCCGTCTGACCGAGACCGCAGAGCGAATTCTGCTTGATGTAAAGGCAGAGCTCCTCAATCTTGTCGAGATCCTCGAGAGTTCCCTTGCCCGAAGTAATCTTGTTGAGCATTTCGAGAAGTCTCTTTGTACCTACGCGGCAGGGAGTACATTTACCGCAGGACTCGTCAACCGTAAAGGTAAGGAAGAACTTTGCGATGTCAACCATACAGTTGTCCTCGTCCATTACGATAAGTCCGCCCGAGCCCATCATACAGCCGATAGCCGTGAGGTTGTCGTAGTCAATGGGCGTGTCCATAAGCGAAGCCGGAATACAGCCGCCTGAGGGGCCGCCGGTCTGAGCCGCCTTGAACTTCTTGCCGTTCGGAATGCCGCCGCCGATTTCCTCGATAATTTCACGAAGCGTCGTGCCCATCGGGATTTCAACAAGGCCTGTGTTCTTAATCTTACCGCCGAGAGCAAATACCTTGGTGCCCTTTGACTTCTCGGTACCCATTGATGAGAACCAGTCGGCACCCTTCAGGATAATCTGGGGAATATTTGCAAATGTCTCAACGTTGTTTTCGGTAGTGGGCTTCTGGAAAAGTCCCTTGACCGCCGGATAAGGAGGACGGGGTCTGGGCTCGCCTCTGTTGCCCTCGATTGAGGTCATAAGAGCGGTTTCCTCGCCGCAAACGAATGCGCCTGCGCCAAGTCTAACATGTAAGTCAAAATCGAAGCCCGAATTGAAAATGTTCTTGCCTAAAAGGCCGTATTCCTTCGCCTGTTTAATAGCGATTTCAAGACGCTTAACAGCGATGGGATACTCGGCACGAACGTAGATATAACCCTCGGTAGCGCCCGTTGCGTAACCGCAGATAGCCATAGCCTCTACGATACAGTGCGGATCGCCTTCAAGAACGGAACGGTCCATGAATGCGCCGGGGTCGCCCTCGTCGGCGTTACATACAACGTACTTCTGGTCAGCCGCGTTAGCCGCCGTGAAGCTCCACTTAAGACCGGTCGGGAATCCGCCGCCGCCGCGTCCGCGAAGGCCCGAATCCTTGACTATCTGGATAACGTCCTCGGGCTTAAGCTCGGTAAGGCACTTTGCAAGAGCCTGATAACCGTCGTAAGCTATATACTCGTCGATGTTCTCGGGATCGATAACACCGCAGTTACGAAGCGCAACTCTGTGCTGCTTCTTATAGAAATCGGTTTCCTTGAGCGACTTAACCTCGTCGGACTTAACAGTCTCATCATAGAGAAGTCTCTGAACCATTCTGCCCTTGAGAAGGTGCTCCTCAACGATTTCGGGAACATCCGAAACCTGAACCTGTGAGTAGAACGCGCCCTCGGGGTAAATGACCATAATGGGACCTAATGCGCAAAGTCCGAAGCAGCCGGTTCTGATAACCTTAACCTCGTCTGCAAGTCCCTTTTTGGCGATTTCAGCCTCCATAGCCTCAATTATCGCCGCGCTGTTTGAAGAGGTACAACCGGTACCGCCGCAAACAAGTACATGGGAACGATACATTGTTTTTCCTCCTTTTATTTTGCCACTGCGCCGACGGTGTATTCAACTATCGGCTGACCGTTTACGATATGGTCGTTAACGACCTGAACCGCCTTCTCGGCAGTCATCTTGACATAAGTAACCTTTTCCTTGCCGGGCTGCATAACCTCAACGATGGGTTCGTACTGGCACATACCGATACAACCGGTCTGGGCAACGGTAACACCCTTGAGATTTCTCTTGGCAACCTCTTCGACAAGAGCGTTGAGAACGGGTCTTGCGCCTGCAGCGATACCGCAGGTAGCCATGCCGACAACGATTCTGATAGCGTCGTCGCCCGTATCCTCACGGACTGTCATCTTCTGCTTGGCCTGGTCTCTCAAAGCCATAAGCTCTTCAAGTGTTTTCATTATCTGCACCTCCGTATAAGTTGTTAATTCCTTCTTCGATAAATTCCTTCATCCAGCCGACTATGTCCGGCTCGTCAAGCGGTACGTCGCCGAGTACCTGTCTGATTTCACGGGTATCGAAAACAAATTCGTTTTCGTCAACCTTCTGCCTGTAAACGAAATCCCTGTCGGTATTCATCGTCACGAGCATAATTACCGTGGACTTCATATCGCCCAGCGGTGTGAAATCAACGCTGTCCGTCTTAAAGACGGCATTTACGGACGTTCCCTTGCCCAAAGCGGAATTAATCGAAAAGCATCCGCCCGTCTGTTCAGCCGCAAGCTTGAAAAGCGGAATTCCCATTCCGACCTTCCTCGTCGTGCGCGTTGTGAAAAACGGATCGCGAACGCTCATAAGCTGTTCGTCGGACATGCCCTTGCCGTTGTCGATGATATTTATTGCAAGCGTGTGAAGCCTTGTGTCCTCAAGCACCTCAACCGTTATCAGCGAAGCCGCGGCGGTAATTGAATTCTGGGCAATATCCAGAACATTAAGCGATAACTCACGCATATTATGCGCCGTATTTCTTAAGTATGTCGGGTACTTCCTTGGCTGTGAGCTTGCCGTAAACCTCGTCGTTAATCATCATAACGGGGGCAAGTCCGCAGGCACCTATGCAGCGGCACGCCTCAAGTGAGAATTTGCCGTCAGCGGTGCATTCGCCTTCCGTGATACCGACAACCTCGGTAATCTTGTCAAGAACCTCCTGAGAGCCCTTGACGTAGCAGGCTGTACCAAGGCAGACCGAGATGTTGTACTCACCCTTGGGAGAGAGAGCAAACTGAGCGTAGAACGTTGAAACGCCGTAAACCTTTTCAAGCGGCACGTCCATACCCTCGGCGATCATAACCTGAACCTCATACGGAAGATAGCCGTAAATTTCCTGAGCGTCCTGCATAACCTTCATCAGAAGGCTTTTGTTGTCCTTACACTCAGCGATAACTGCGTCGAGCTTTGCCTTCTGCTCGGCAGTTCCCTTAAAGGGAATTTTACTGATCTTTTTGAGCATTAACCGATTTCCTCCTTAAAAAATTGGTATAGCTGAATGTGCATACTATTAAAATTATGCACAGTTTTCGAGCATAATAGTATAATAACATATAGATTGTTAAAAATCTATCATTTTTTTGAAAAATTTCGACTTTTTCCAATCTTTTTTCAAATGTGTTTATTAAACGGTTTTTTCACGGCAGAATATGTTTCTCTTGCACAAAAAGTGTTGCTATTTTCACCTTTTAAAGATATAATTATTATTGAAAATGCCTATTTATTTAATCGGTTTTTGGTTGTATTATATATAATGATAAATTTTAGACGGCAAACGGGGTGATTACAGTGAAAAGGACAGCCGTTATAAACGATATCTCGGGCTTCGGCAAATGCTCGCTTACAGCCGCCATACCGATACTGTCGGTACTGGGCGTTGAGTGCTGTCCGCTCGTTACGGCGGTGCTGTCAAACCAGACGGGTTACAAGTCCTGGCACTGTACCGATCTGACCGGTGAAATGCCGAAGTATCTTAACGAGTGGAAAAAGCTCGGTTATAAGTTTGACTCCGTGCTGACGGGCTATATGACGGGCGAAAAGCAGGCGGACGTTATCATTAACGCGGTCAAACGTTTCAGGTCCGAAGGCTCGCTGATAGTTGTCGATCCCGTTATGGCGGACGACGGCAGGCTCTATTCGACGTATTCAAAGGAGCTTTGCAAAAAGGTCATAAAGCTCGCTTCCCTGGCCGATATCATAACGCCAAATCTCACCGAGCTTTGCATACTTTCGCAGACCAGTTATAAAGAGCTTACCTCACACTGCAACGAGGAGGACTACCCCCTGCTTGTAGCCGAGGCGGCAAAAAAACTCTTGAGCGATACGCTTCGCACGGTAATCGTAACGGGCGTACACTTCTCTAATTCAATCTGCAATATCATAGTTGACTGCGACGTGCCGACCGTAATCAAGTCCGAAATATATCCCGGCAGCTATTCGGGCACGGGCGACATTTTCTCGAGCGTGGTCTGCGGTGAAATCACCAAGGGCATGAGCGTCGATTACGCGGTACGCACCGCATGCAAGCTCATCGAAAGAGCCCTGCGCGACACGGTGCGCGAGGGCACCGACCGCAACGACGGCATAGCCTTCGAAAAGCATTTAGGAGTGCTTATCAATGAGTAGCAATAAAAATCAGATACGCATAAACAATCTCGTGCTGACGGCGCTGCTTGCCGCCCTTATCGCGGTTTCAACGGCGTACATCAAGATAAACACGGGCATTAATAACGGCTACGTACATTTCGGCGACAGTCTTATTTATCTGTGCGCGTGCCTGCTTCCGATACCCAATGCGCTTATCGGCGCGGCTGTCGGCGGTGCGTTTGCCGATGTGCTTGCCGGTGCCGCAATATGGGCGCCGTTCACGGCCGTTATCAAGGCGCTCAACGCGTTGTGCGTCGCGCTTATTTACAGATCAAAACTCAACAAAAATAAAGACCGCATACTCACCCCTGCGAGCGCTTCCGCAGGCGCGGCTTCGGGTATTATCACGGTTGCGGGCTACTATGTTGCCGAAGGTATTCTTTATTCCTTCCCGACGGCGCTTACGTCGGTTCCCTTCAGCATTATTCAGGCTGTCGGCAGTGCGGTATTCTTTATTATAATTGCCGCCGCACTTGACAGGGCAAAATTCAAAAAACGTTTTATCAGATAGGAGATAAAAATGACAGATATAGTTTACACTTTTGAGGGACATGCATACTTGAATATCACCAACGCCTGTCCCTGCCGCTGTGAGTTCTGCATACGCAAAAACGGCGACGGCGTGGGCGACGCCGACACGCTTTGGTTTTCGGGACATTCACCGAGCCTTGACGAGATTAAGGCGGCGATTGACGCGTTTGATTTTTCAGCCGTTTCCGACGAAATCATTTTCTGCGGCTACGGCGAGCCGACCTGCGCTTACGACAATCTTATTGCAAGCGCAAAATATTTAAGAGCAAAGCTTCCCGGCTGCAAGCTGAGAATCAACACAAACGGTCTGTCGGATTTAATCAACAAAAAG
Organism: Clostridiaceae bacterium; assembly: GCA_030530095.1. Classification (GTDB taxonomy): domain Bacteria; phylum Bacillota; class Clostridia; order Oscillospirales; family Acutalibacteraceae; genus Fimenecus. The sequence continues at coordinate 3,055 of JAUMVO010000031.1, read as the reverse complement.
CCGACGGCAAAGGAAATATGTGAGGATATCGACATAATTTCCGTTTCGTTAAACGCACCTACGCCCGAGAAGTACGACGCGCTGTGTCATTCGACCTTCGGTCTTGACGCGCTTCCCGCAGTAATCAAATTCGCCAAGGAATGCAAAGCTTACGGCGCAAAGGTGAAATTCACGGTTGTCGATGTTATTTCCGACGAGGACATCGAAGCCTGCCGTAAAATCGCCGAGGATGCAGGAATTGGTTACCGAGTAAGGGTTTACGAGGGCTGATATGAGTTATAAATTCTTTGAAAACAAAGACTGCGAATTCTACCCCTGCCACAAGGGATTAAAAGAAATCAACTGCCTTTTCTGCTACTGCCCGTTATACAGGATTAAAGACTGCGGCGGTAACTGTAAGATACTTGAAAACGGTGTCAAGGACTGCTCGTCCTGCGCTTTCCCGCATATAAGGGAAAACTACGAAAAGGTAATTGAAAAGTTGAAATAAACACATAAAAAACGGACGGTTCAACCGTCCGTTTTTATTATTGATTAAACTATCTGATAACCGTGCCGCCTCTCGAAGCGATATAATTATCAAGCGCTGCGAACTGACTGTCGGCGTTTGCGCGAAGCTCGGCAATTCTCGCGGCGTCAATACTGTTCGCCTTTTTGTCAAGCTGTTCGGCACTGTATTCGCCCAGCGTATCGAAAGTTACGGGGTTGAACATAAGATGCAAATCGTTTATAACATTCGTAACCTTATCACCGTAGCAGATCGGCAAAACCTTTTTTCCTAAAACGTAGCCGAGTATCATAGCATGGAAGCGCGTGGCAATCACGATTTCGCTCTTTTTAAGCTCGTCTACAATAACGTGATAATCGCCGCCGTAGTTACACATATCCGTCTTTTCGCGGTAGCGGTAATCAAGCTCGAGCCAGAGCTTTTCGACCTCCTGCCTGTCCTCCTCCAGAGCGCAGAAGCCGAGCAACGTAACGGCATATCCCTTATCAATATAATATCTGACAAGTTCGAGTATCTTTTTCTCATACAGTTCTGACTGTTCCTCGCTGAACGAACGAACCCTGAATCGCGGGTTTATTACCGAAATCGAAACTCTCTTTTCGACAGTCGCGGGTGTCGGATCGTTAAACGAGAACAACAAATCCGGCGCATAGCGGACATTATTAAGCCCCTCAAACATCATATAGGAAAACATGTCCCTGAAGCAGACATCAGTGTAATGCTCGAATTCTTTCGTCCAGAACTGACGGTAATCGTCGGTCGAATACGGGCCGAAATTGTTCGAGATGGCAAAAAAATTCTTAAACTGTGAATTTCTTTTCTTACGCTGTTCAATATCAATCTGCCAGTCGGCTATCTGCTGATATATCGAACCGCCTATATGCACTGCCGCGTCAGAGGTCTTGTAGAGCATTTTCTGCGACCAGTTTTCTATACCGAATTTCGATCCGAGGTCATCGAGCTTCTTATAGTGCGGAGCTTTGATATCAAAGAATTTCGCGTTGGGATACTGCCGTACAAAGCCCTCGTAATCTGTCGTATGCTCAACGCAGAAAAGAGTGTTCGGATAACGGCGGAAAAGCATATCAAAAAACATATCGTCGCCGAGATTGTGACCGAAAAATCCGTACAGTACGACCTTCGCCGCCGAAGGCACACCTGTAGACAGCTTTGTTCCCTTCAGATAATCACATGTATATCTGAATGAATTGAACTTTCTTATCGGCATTGTAAGCTTCATTGAACGCGAGTTGAGCACGACATTGTAGTTCCCTTCCAGCGCCGCATAGTTCCATCTGAGCGAAGAAATCTGCTCATCGAGTCTCTTATTGTTCAATTTTTCACGGTCACGTTCATCCACGGTTTTTCTTAATTTTTCACTCACATAATCGAGCTCGCTGCAAGCTTTTTCGTAATCTTCCCTTAAGCTTCTGTCAAAATAAATCTCGTTATTATGAAGGTCGTAAAAATCGCGAAGTGAGAAGTTGAAGTGCTCCTTTGCGATTTTCAGGTTTTCCTTATCGGCAAAAATCTCGTCAAACTTGCGTATGCCTATAACGGTGTTTCCGAGAAGCGACCTGAAGCCGTCAAGCAGCAAAAATGCCTTTTCAAATTCAACGTCGGTGTGTGAATGTTCACCGCCGTATTTAAGTATATCCGAAAACGCCTCAAGGAACAGTCCGTCGGGGCAATTGTCAATCATATTATAGGCAACTCGCGCAAACTCCTCGTTGTGCGCAATCTTTTTTTCGCGAGTAGGCTGAGAATTACTGCCCATACGAACTCGGTACTTTATGAGCGGTTCCTGTATTATATGAATAGGACATATCAAAATAAGACGCGCCCACATATCGTAGTCGTGAAGATACAGAAGGCTCAGATTATGCCCGCCGAGTTTGTCCTGAATGCTCTTTCTTATCAGCATAGTTGAATGACAGATATGATTCGCGTCATAAAAGAAATAGCGGACCCACTGCGCCTGTGTCATATTACCGATATTGAAAAGCTTGTCAAAATACGCATTTTCGCCGAGCGGCGTGCCGTCCTCGTCAACGGACTGAACATGCGTGAAGCATGCGCCGTATTCGGGGTACTCCTCAAGAAATGCCGCCTGCTTTTCAATCTTGTCGGGAAGCCAGACGTCATCGGAATCGAGATGAGCAATATACTCGCCCCTCGCGTGCGAAAGTGCCTCGTTGTTGGCGTTTGAAATATTGCCGTTTTCGGGCAGACGGTAAAGCTCCACTCTGCTGTCACGCGAGGCAAACTCCTCAACTATATCGGCAGTTTTGTCCGTCGAGCAATCGTCAACGACAATCACCTGTAAATTTTCATAGGTCTGATTAAGCACGGACTCGAGCGTTTCTTTAATTGTGTTTTCCGAATTATAGGCGTTGATACAAACGCTTATAAGCTTCTGAGCCATAATCACTCACCTTATAATTAGATTAACAATATAATTTTACCATAATTAAACCGAATGTGCAACAAGACAAATTTGAGTTTGTCGGGGAGAAGTAGGATAGGACATAAGCCTCCCTTGTCAAA
>JAUMVO010000030.1 GCA_030530095.1 Clostridiaceae bacterium | reverse complement strand
TATGACCCTCTGCTTGTAAGGCAGATGCTCTCCCAGCTGAGCTATGCTCCCACATGGTCCGCCGTCGTTTTGACGGCTTGAATAGAATATCATAAAAAAACTCGGTTGTCAACAAGAAAAAAACAAAAAATTCAAAAAATTATTTTTTTCATTTTCCCCTGCGTTTTTTGACACTATATATAGTGTACCTGACTTGATTAAAACATATTACCGCAAAAGGATTTACTTTCGGGATTTAATGTGTTAAAATGTTAACGTATGATAAATCAAATGGGGGTTTGATTATGGACAGCCGTTTTAAGACGGACAATTTTGAATTCCTTTTCGACTGCGTGCTTAAGCTCCGGTCCAAGGAGGAATGCTATAACTTTTTTGAGGATCTCTGCACCATGCCCGAACTTCAGGCCATCTCACAGCGCATAGTCGTTGCCAAGATGCTAACCGAGGGCAAGGTCTATAAGGAAATCGAGGACGCAACGGGCGCCTCGACCGCCACGATAAGCCGTGTCAAGCGTTCGCTTCAGTACGGTGCTGACGGCTACGACGTTATTTTTGAGCGTCTGGGAATCAAGAGGAAGGAAAAATGAGTTACTCCTCTTTTGCCGCAGTCTACGACGAACTGACCGAAAACGTCGGGTATGAAAAACGCGCAGAATACTTTTGCTCTCTGTTAAGCGATTACGGTCTTAACGGAGGGCTTTTGCTTGACCTGGCGTGCGGCACGGGCACTCTGTCGCTCGAATTTGCGAAAAAGGGCTTTTCGGTTATCGGTGTCGATATTTCGGAGGAAATGCTCGCCGAGGCTCAGAATAAAAAGTACGAACAGGGCGACACGGACACCATCTTCCTGTGTCAGGATATGCGGGAGCTCGACCTGTTCGGCACGGTTGACTGCTGCGTATGCGCGCTTGACAGTCTTAATCACCTGACCGACAAGGACGATTTGCTCAAGGCCTTCAGAAGCGTTTCGCTGTTTATGAACGACGGCGGTATATTCGTTTTCGATATGAACACGCCCTACAAGCACAAAAGCGTGCTTGCCGAAAAATGCTTCGTTTACGACCTCGACGGCGTATACTGCGTCTGGCAGAACTCACCTGTCAGCGAAGACCTGACGGTTGATATTACGCTCGACTTCTTCACCGAAAATGAGGACGGAACCTATGAGCGTTCGGGCGAAAGCTTTGCCGAAAGGGCTTATGAATATGAAGCGGTAAAATCAATGCTTGAAAAGGCGGATTTTGAGCTTCTGGAAAACTACGGCGATATGACGCGCGAAGCGCCGTCTGACAGCGCCGAACGTACTGTTTATATTGCAAGGAGAAAAACGAGAAATGGCTAATCTTGTACGAATGATTAACGACGACGGTCAGTTTTCCGTTATGGCGGTTGACTCGACCAATATAGTAACCGAGATGCGCAGAATTCACGGCACCTCAAAGGTCTGCTCCGCTGCGCTGGGCAGATTGCTGACAGCCGCTTCGCTTATGGGAAGCGCGCTCAAGGGAAAGGACGACAGCCTTACCGTTAAAATCAACGGCGGCGGTCCGTGCGGTACGGTGCTCGCGGTTTCGGACTCGTCGGGCAACGTGCGCGGATATGTCAGCGACGCGAATATCAAATTGCCCTTAAACGACAAGGGTAAACTCGACGTCAGAGGTGCGGTCGGTACAAACGGCAGTCTGACGGTCATAAAGGATTTAGGTTTGAAGGAGCCTTACGTCGGTCAGATACCGATAGTTTCGGGCGAAATAGCCGAGGATATCACCTCTTATTTCGCGATAAGCGAACAGATTCCGACAGTATGCGCGCTGGGCGTGCTTGTTGAGCCCGAAAACGGCGAAATAATCTGCTCGGGCGGATTTATAATCCAGCTTTTGCCAACGGCGCTCGATGACACCATAGATAAAATCGAAGCGGATTTACAGGACGTAAAGCCCGTCACCACCATGCTTGCCGAGGGTTTGACTCCCGAGGAAATCTGCCGCACGGTGCTCAAATCGTTTACGCTCGAAAAGCTTGACGAGGCGCAGGTAGAATACCGCTGCACCTGCTCAAAGCAGCGCGTAATAAAAGCGCTCATAGCAACGGGTAAGGACGGACTTTCGGAAATGGCTCAGGACGAAACGACAGAGGTCGTCTGCAACTTCTGCAATAAAAAATACCGTTTTTCAAAAGAAGAAATACTTGCGCTGTTAAACGGAAGCAATCAGTAAAATGTAAAAAAACTGTAACTAATTATATATACTGTTTGAATTTATATTGAATTAGTGGTAGAATGTTTTAGATTTATTTTAAGGAGGTATTCGCTTGGACGAAAACAAGGTTAACGGTTCCGAGAATATCGACGAGGAAATCCTTTCCGACGAAGAGTTGAAGCTCAGAGCGGAAATGGATGAGCTTGCCCGTACCTTCCAGGAGGAACTTGACAAGGCTAAGGCTGAGGAGGAAATCCGTGCGGCCGAGCAGGCAAAAGAACAGGAAATACTTATTCAGGAGCTTGAGGATGATGTCAGATACGACACCGAAACTCCCGACGAAATCCCCGAAGAGGAGCTTTGTGAGTGCTGCGGTGAAAAGAGACGTGGCACCAAGGACAATCCCGACTCACCGTACTGCAGAGACTGTGAGAGAGGACTTCGCCGCTATCCGTTCGAGCTTCTGAATGTACTTATAGTGCTTATAGTTCTCGGTCTGAGTGTTGTGGCGTGCATCAATTTCGCACAGCGTACCCAGATTTACGCCGCAGCCGCAAGAGCCCAGCATCTTGAAAAGCAGAAGCTGCTGTATACGTCATACAGCGCTTACGATAACGTAATAGGTCTTATGAAGGACAAGGAACTCAACGGCGAGCTGGTTTATCAGAGAGCCGTCAGAAATATGCTTCTCATTGACATGGTTGACGATATGGGAACCTATGAGAATCAGTTCAAGCTGTTTGAACTTAAGCTTCCGCATCTTAAGACGGCATACAATACCTTCAGGACTTACGAGGGCTACCGCCTGGCTCAGCTTGACGGCTATCAGGTGCTCTATGAAGAGGCGCAGAAGATTGAAGACGGTGATTACTCAAAGCTTCCCTATGCCGAAATCGTCGGCAGGATTGATGCGCTGTTAAGCGTGTCCACCGAGGAAAGCTATAAATATCAGGAATCGCTCGGTGAGGGCGCTGAGGAAAGCCCAAGCTACCTCGTAAAGATTGACAACTACGATCCCGCGATGATGGAATTCTTCAAATTCTACGCCGCAGCACTTTCGGGGCAGGATAACGAAATCCAGATAGCACACCTTGAAAAGGTACGTGCTGCCTATCCTGAGCTTACCTGGCTTTACGGCGCATTCCTGGGCGACCTTTACAACAAAAGCGGCAAGGACGTTGAAGAGCTTTGCAAGCAGCTGGAAAGCTACAATGCTGAGGACAGCACGGCCGATATTATAAGAACAACAAACCTGAGAATTAACGGCAAGCGCACCGACGCCATAGCGCTCGCTCAGAAGAATATCGACAAGGGCAGTCCGAACGCTTATGAGTTCTACCGTCAGCAGGCAATCTGTTATCTTCTTGACGGTGACTTTGATAAGGCTTACAGCGCGGCAGGCAGCGGTTACGAAAATTACCAGTACTCCGTTCAGGTCTGCGAGGTATATGCAATCGCTTCAATAGCAGCCGGCAGGACCGACAGCTACGATGAGGTCGTTAAGCTGTTCGAGGAAAACGGCGTTAAAATGAGTGACGAGGTACTCGCATACAAAGACGGCACTGTGAGCCTTGAAGAAATCTTTGCACAGGGGGATTACGATATACAATGACGGTTATTTATGTAATAGTTAAATATCTCACTATCGTCGGCACCTTTACAAAGGCGTTCTTTGAGCATCTCTCCTGCAGAGTTTATGAGGTTCTCGTTGAGGACGGCAGATATCTTGCGCGAAGCGAGATGTGCGGACACATTGAGCACGAGTTCATCAAGAAGCGCGGCGTCTGCTTCGGCGTATGCTTCTTCCCCTTCCTTTTCAATCTCATACTCGGACTTATGTTCTTAAGCGCAGGTGCCATGAACATACTCTACATCGGCGAGTTCTACATGAAATCGGGCGTTGCAAATTTCCCGAGCTATATTTACCTCTGGTTAGGAATTTCAATGCTTACGAATCTCTTTCCGCAGTGGGAGGACGCGCTTACCCTCAAGGAGCTCATCTACTCAAAGGACAGCAATATGTTCATTAAGATTATTGCGGCTCCGATTTTTGCGATACTCTACGTCGGCGCAGCACTTGAGAGAACGGGAATAACCCTGATAACGAGTTGCGGCTTTGCATTCGTGCTCGTTGAGTTCTACAAGGTGCTTTTGCCCGCAATCTTATAAAAAATCAGATGACCGCGGAGAAATCTGCGGTCATTAGTTAAAGGAATGATAAATATGGATTACGTTTTTTCCGACAGAATATCTTCACTCAAGCCGTCCGCCATCAGAGAAATACTCAAGGCGACAAGCGACCCGTCGGTTATCCCCTTTGCTGCGGGTAACCCCGACGCAGCGGCATTTCCGATTGACGCTGTAAGAGAAATTTCGAAGCGAATTTTTGACGAGATGCCCGTCCTTGCCTTACAGTACGGCATCACCGAGGGCTACGCTCCGCTTCGCAAAAGAATACTTGAATACGTCAAGGCTGACAAGAATATCGGCAGAGATTTTGACGATATTATCATAACCTCGGGTGCTACGCAGATTATGGACCTTACTACAAAGGTCTTCTGCAACTTCGGCGACACGGTTATCTGCGAAACTCCGTCGTTCATCGGTTCGCTCAACTGCTTCCGTTCTTACGGTTGCAAGCTTAAGGGCGTTCCCGTTGAGGCTGACGGAATGAATATGGAAATCCTTGAGGAAAAGCTTAAGACAAGCGAAAACGTAAAATTCATCTATACTATCCCGAATTTCCAGAACCCGTCAGGCTGCACAATGAGCCATGAAAAGAGAAAGAAGCTCTACGAACTTGCAAAGAAGTACGGCGTGCTCATACTCGAAGACAATCCTTACGGCGACCTGAGAGTTACGGGCGAGGACGTGCCGACGATAAAGAGCTTCGACGAGGACGGCATAGTTATCTACGCCGGCTCCTTCTCAAAGGTATTTGCTCCCGGTATCCGTGCAGGCTACGTTATTGCTCCGAAGGAAATCATTTCCAAGATGACCGTCGGCAAGCAGGCTGCCGATACTCACTCGACAATGTTTACCCAGATACTTGTTGACGAGTGGATGAAGCAGACCGATATGAGCGAGCATATCGCAAAAATTCAGGCTATATACCGCCGCAAGCTCAACCTTATGTGCGACCTTATCGACGAATACTGGGGCGATTTTGTAAAGTACGTGCGTCCCGAGGGCGGTCTGTTCGTATGGTGCGAGCTTCCCGAAAACGTCAATATGCTTGAATTTGCCGCCAAGTGCGTTGAAAACAAGGTTGCGGTTGTGCCGGGCAACGCATTTATAGTTGAGCCCGACGAAAAGACAAACTGCATACGCCTTAACTTCTCAACCCCGTCAGACGAAAAGATAGTTGAGGGTATGAAAATACTCAAAAAAGTAAAGGAATTATATGTATAATCTTTCCGACATAAACACAGTTAAAGCCGTACTCTCAAGGCACGGCTTTACGTTTTCAAAACAGCTCGGTCAGAACTTTCTTATCGACCCCGACGTCTGCCCGACTATGGCGGAATATGCCGTAACCGGCAGTGAAACGGGTGTTATTGAAATCGGAGCGGGCGTGGGCGTGCTGACGGCGGAGCTTCTCAAAAGAGCCAAAAAGGTCGTTTCAATTGAGCTTGACAGACGGCTTCTGCCCGTGCTTGACGAAACGCTTGCCGATTTTGACAACTTTGAAGTTGTCAACGACGACATTCTGAAGGTCGATTTACACGCTCTGATTAAGGAAAAATTTGCCGACTGCGAAGAGGTTGTAATCTGTGCCAATCTGCCGTATTACATCACCTCACCCGTAATAATGAAGCTGCTTGAGGACAAGCTCCCCGTTGCGAGAATAATCGTAATGGTACAGCGCGAAGCGGCGGACAGACTGACCGCCGACGTCGGCTCGAGAGAGTCGGGTGCTATAACCGTTGCGGTCAATTTCTACTCAAAGGCCGAGAAGCTTTTCGACGTTTCGCGTGAGTGCTTTATGCCCAGCCCGAAGGTCGATTCGGCGGTAATAAGCCTTACGCCCTATTCACAGCCGCCCGTTGAGGTCAGCGACGAAAAGTTCTTCTTCTCACTTGTCAAGGCGGTGTTTATGCAACGGCGCAAAACGGCGGTTAACTCGATTTCGTCGATAATGAAAATCGATAAGGAAAAGGTCGTTTCTGCGCTTGAACACTGCGGCTTCTCCCCCACCGTGAGAGCCGAGGCGCTTACACTCGACGAGCTGTGCAGGCTTTCAAACGAATTGGGAAAAAATTAATCAAATCGGAGTTTGTCGAGGTTTTCGACCTCGAAGTGAAATTCTTGCTGTGCAAGAGTGAAATTGCCTTACGGCAGTGAAATTCGTCCTGCAGACGAGTGAAATTTGCCTTCGGCAAGTTGTGGGGAAGCTCCGCTTCCGAACTTTTTATAACGCTTTCGGCGTATATCAAACTTATCGTAGGGGCGATTCACGAATCGCCCGTTAGCTATTCGATAGATTAACTGTGAACATCCTACCCAACCTCCCCTTGTCAGGGGAGGTGTCATTTTGCCTTTGCAAAATGACGGAGGGGTAGTCAATTTGCAGTATTATCAACCTTTACTACCCCTCAGTCAGCCTTCGGCTGACAGCTCCCCTCACAAGGGGAGCTTGGAAGGTTAAGCGATTTCAATCTCCCCGACAAACTCAAATTTACATAAAAAAGGCGGCTGTTGCCGCCTTTTTTTGATTGTTCAGTTTCAGTGTGTCGCGATTGCCTTAATCACGAAAAACAGAAGCACAAATGCGCCGAGTATAATTCTGTACCAGCCGAAGAACTTGAAGTCGTGCTTCTTGATGTAATTCATCAGGAAGTTGATTACAACCCACGATACCGCAAACGCTACGAGCATACCGAGCATAAGATAGAAGAATTCGGTCGCCGAGTAGTGCGGGCCGTATTTGACGAGCTTCAGGAAGCTTGCACCCGCCATAACGGGAACCGCAAGATAAAACGTGTACTGCGCTGCAACCTGCCTTGATACTCCGAGCAGAAGCGCGCCGACTATCGTTGCGCCCGAGCGCGACGTTCCGGGGAACAGAGCCGCTATGAGCTGGAACAGACCTATTATCAGAGCTGTCTTGTAGTCAATCTGCGAAACACGCGTAATCTGAGGCTTGCGCGCTGCGTTTCTGTTTTCAACCCAGATAAAGGCTACGCCGAAAATTATCAGCGCCGCCGCTACGACGTAAGGATTATACAGATGTTCGTCGATAAAATCGTCGAGCGGAAGTCCGACTATTATCGCGGGAACGCAGGAAACAAGCATGTGGAACCAAAGGTTGATAATCGGCTTTTTAACGACTATGCCCTGCCCCTGCTTACTCTTTGCAAAGGGCCACAGCTTATCCCAGAAGCGGATTATAACCGCGATTATCGCACCGAACTGAATGACGACGAAGAACATTTCCTTGAACTCGTCGCTGACGTTCAGCCTGACAAACTCGTCAAAGAGTATCATGTGTCCGGTGCTGCTGATGGGTAACCACTCGGTAATTCCCTCAACGATACCGAGGAATATTACCTTGATAATTTCAAAAATACCTAACATTTATTCACCCTCTCAAAAGGTATTATACATTTTTATCGCAAATATGTAAACAGTAAATACTGTGTTCGCTTGATTTTTTTAGTATGTAATAGTATAATTTATAAGATATTTATTAAAGGAGTAAACGGCTTGAAAAAGGAAAAGGTTAAGAAAACCGAGGAACAGAAGCAGGAAATCAAAAAGACCGTTCTGACTGTCATGCTCGCTGTACTGGCGTTGGCGGCGGTCGTTTCGGTGCTGGTCTGGTATGTCAATAAGAATAAGCCCGACACTCCGGAAGAGATAATCAGGCCCGAGGTAACCGACCTTGCGAGCATAACTCTGTCGTCAAAGGCGATAGCCGTACCCTATGTCCCGACCGACATCGACGGCATAGTCTATACCGCAAACACTGCGCGTGAAATCGCGTTTTACGAGTTCAACGGCACGGAATATCTGCCGACCGCCGAGACGGGCAAATATGACATTTTTCTGTTTCTGAGCAACCAGCAGATTCCCGTCACCGTTCACTATATCGAGCGTGACGGAAGGCTCACGGGCTACGGCGTTTACACGTCAAATGAAAATGACGACGTATATATCTATGACTTTCTGATGTGCAAAATTACAAACCTGCCCAAGGGCTTTGAGCAGGAGGGAAAATGCCTTCTGCTGGCACACACGAATATAAAGGACGTCTATTCCCTCTCCCCCGTATGGGAGGAGGCATTCGTGCTCGACAGAAGCAGCCTGACGATGACGAGATTTCTGTCCGATAACAACCGTATGCTCGACATAAACGGCGCGCTGCGCAGCGATTTCGCTACGCTCACCGATAACTCGCTTAAAAGCGATTACGCAATCGTTCCGTTCTTCTCGTCACGCGCTTACGAGGTTACGCTTGAGGACCTTCCGATAGATATTTACGTTAAGAATACCGCGGGCGAGAAAGAAGCGGTCAAGGGCGTGCTCGACACCTATGTACACACGCTTGCCGACGGCAGCTTCGTCTATCTTCAGGATATGAACGGCGGCTTTGCGCTCAAGCGTTACTCAAACGGCGAGACCGTAACCGTAAGGGAATTCTACGCCGAGTATGAGGTTGAGTACGTGCGCAGCGGCGACTGGCTTCTCTGCAAGGAGGACGGACGGCTCTATTCGCTCTACGACGGCACGGTTATCGAGCTGCCCGAATTCAAGCTCAATCCCAACTGCTTTGCCGTAAGCGGCGACGGAAAGTACGTTGTTATCGCGGGTTCGTCGACAAACGTGCTCGACTACCGTATCTATATCTACAACACCGAAACCGAGAAGCTTTCGAGCTTCCAGGACAGCGACTACTCGACGCATTACAGTATCTTCTTCCCGACAAATACCGCCGTCTGCTTCTACACTGAGGGCGTTGAGGGTTACGTTGAGAAGATAATCAATCTTTCTGATTTAGGGTGAAATAATGGCTAATTACGATGCAGTGCTTTTTGACTTTGACGGGACTCTGATTGACTCGTCAAGGGGAATATTCGAAAGCCTTATTTACGCTTTGAAATGCGGGGGCGTTGACGAGCCCGATATGGCTACGTTACGCAAATTCATCGGCCCTCCGATTTACGACAGCTTCAAGAATCTGTTTAATTTTTCAGAGGACGAGATTGAATTTGAAATCAACAAATACCGCGAGCATTATTCGACGGGCGGACTTTACGAGTACGATATTTACGAGGGTATTCCCGAGCTTCTCAAAGCACTTCACGAAAACGGTGTAAAGATAGCAACCGCATCCTCAAAGCCCAGAAAATTTATAGAGATAATTCTCGAGCATTCGGGAATCGGCAAATACATTGACTACATAGGCGGCACGTCCTTCGACGAAAAGGGTGCTGCCAAAACGGGCATCTTGCTTAACGCTATGGAAAGCCTCGGCTGCACCGACAAATCCCGCGTTATAATGGTCGGCGACCGCAAGTACGATATCGACGGCGCGAAGGGCGCGGGCATAGCGACAATTGCTGTGCTTTACGGCTTCGGCAGCCGTGAGGAATTTGAGGAGCACGGCGCTGAATTTATAGTTGAAAACACAAAGGAAATTGAAAATATTATCTTCGGAGAGTAATTATGTCAAAACCGCTGGCTGACAGGCTCAGACCTGAAAAAATTGAAGATATGGTCGGTCAGACTCACCTTCTCGGCGAGGGCAAGCCGTTGAGAAACATCATACTTTCGGGACAGGTCCCGAATATGATTTTCTACGGTCCTTCGGGCACGGGAAAGACTACCCTTGCGCGCATTATCGCCAACGCGACGAACAAGAAGCTGCACAAGCTCAACGGCACGAATGCGTCAATCGCCGACATCCGCGACGTAGTTGCCGAGCTTGACACACTCGCCGCGCCCAACGGCATTTTGCTCTACCTCGACGAGATTCAGTATTTCAATAAAAAGCAGCAGCAATCGCTGCTTGAATACATTGAGAACGGCGCGATTACGCTTATCGCCTCGACTACGGAAAATCCGTATTTCTACGTCTATTCGGCGGTGCTTAGCCGTTCGACGGTATTTGAATTCAAGGCCGTCAGCGGCAAGGAAATAATCCCTGCCGTCGAGCGCGGATTTGAATTCTTAATCAACGAAAGCGGTATTAAGGCCGACCTTGAGGACGGCGTAACCGAGCATATCGCCATGTCAAGCGGCGGCGATGTGCGCAAGGCGCTTAATTTCACCGAGCTTGCGTACCTGAGCGCTGAGATGAAAAAGAATAAGAAGTTCGTAACCCTCGAAAGCGTTGAAGCGCTTACTCAGCGCAATTCCTTCCGCTACGACAGAGCGGGCGACGAGCACTACGACGTTATCTCCGCCTATCAGAAGTCAATGCGCGGCTCTGACACCGACGCGGCGCTTCACTATCTCGCAAGGCTGCTTGAGGCGGGCGATTTACCGTCGGCGGTAAGGAGGCTTATGGTCTGCGCGTGCGAGGACGTAGGACTTGCGTACCCGCAGATTATTCCGATAGTAAAATCCGCCTGCGACATAGCGCTTGCCGTCGGGCTTCCCGAGGCTCAGATTCCGCTTGCCGACGCGGTTATTATGGTTTGCACGGCGCCGAAGTCGAATTCGGGCGTAAGCGCCATCGAAGCGGCTGCTGCTGACGTGCAGAAGGGCAACTTCGGACGAATTCCGCGTCAGCTTCAGAACAAGCATTTTGACGGCGAGGACAATCAGAACAAGGGACAGTTCTATAAATATCCCCACGCCTTCCCCGACCACTACGTTGAGCAGCAGTACCTGCCCGACGAATTGAAGGACGCGCATTACTACGAACCGGGCGACAACAAATTCGAGCAGGCCGCGAAGGATTACTGGGATAAGATTAAGCGAGGTCGTTGACCTCGCAATGAAATTCTTGCAGCGCAAGAGTGAAATTGCCTGCGGCAGTGAAATTCGTTTCTTTGAAACGAGTGAAATTTGCCTACGGCGAGTTGTGGGGAAGCTTCGCTTCCGAACATTTTATTATTCCTTCGGCGTATATCACACTAAACGTAAGGGCGATTCACGAATCGCCCGTTTTTTTATTAAAATCATAATTGACAAAACAGAGATAATGTGATAAGATAATCGAGCCTATTCGGAGAGGTAGCGAAGTGGTCATAACGCGGCGGTCTTGAAAACCGTTTGGGGTCACACCCACAAGGGTTCGAATCCCTTCCTCTCCGCCATTTTTACAATTTAACAGTCTATTGACGTTACAATTTGCGGAAGTACTCAAGTTGGTGACGAGGCGCCCCTGCTAAGGGCGTAGGTC
>JAUMVO010000029.1 GCA_030530095.1 Clostridiaceae bacterium | reverse complement strand
CGCCAGCGTTCATCCTGAGCCAGGATCAAACTCTCTAAAAAATTCTATCAATACACAACCGAAGCTGTGAATCAATCATTTTCCAGAAAAGCTCTCTGCTCTTCTCGTTTTCCTTAATTTACTCAATTAAAGGTTTCGTACTTTTCGTACTCTCTTAAAACTCTTTGTACCAAGTTCCCTCAGTACTCTGAATCTCAGGGTTCTCTTGTTCTAGTCGTTGTTTAATTTTCAAGGTCCAGTTTTGCCGCTGCCTTTTCGGGTGGCGGGAAGCTTATTATAGCACCGCAAAAAGCCGTTTGTCAATAGTAATTTCGCGAGAAATCAGCATATTTTCACGTCTTTTTTGACCACCGTCTTTACGCGACAGCCTTGATATAATATCACAGTGAAAAGCAGTTGTCAATAAAAATTTTTGCATTTTTCAAAAAAATTTTTTAAGCGGGTTTTTACACCAAATATATAGTGGTTTGTCGGCCATGATACCACAATTATAAATAGTATATATATGTATATACCTATAAAAGCTGAGCAAAATATTCGGGAAATAAAAAATTTTTTCGGAGTTGAAAATTTTTATGAAAAAGCCGATAAATCTCAAACCGTTAATCAAAATGACGGTTTTGCTGCTTGTCTTCGCCGTTGCGATAACCTCGGTTATCACTCTGTATCAGAACACGAAACGGTACGACAGCGTCAGTACCCTCTCCCGCTTCGGTTCACGCGGTGAGGAGGTCAGGAAGATTCAGCAGAAACTTAAGAACTGGGGTTACTACAGCGGAGCCGTTGATGGCATCTACGGAACACAGACTCAGAAGGCCGTGCGCTGGTTCCAGCAAAAGAACGGACTGACCGTCGACGGTATAGCAGGGCCGAAAACGCTGGCGGCTATGGGTATAAGCTCATCCTCTTCGGGCGCATACTCGAGCAACGATATATACCTGCTTGCAAAGGTCATAGCGGCGGAGGCGCGCGGCGAGCCCTACACCGGCCAGGTCGCGGTCGGCGCAGTAGTGCTCAACCGCGTTGAACACTCGTCGTTCCCCGATACGATAGCGGGAGTGATTTACCAGTCGGGAGCGTTCTCGTGCGTAACGGATTCGAACTGGAACGTAGCGCCGACAGACACCGCGAAGAAGGCGGCGCAGGACGCTATCAACGGCTGGGACCCGTCGGGAGGCGCGATATATTATTACAATCCCGCCAAGACGAGTAATAAGTTTATGCTATCCCGCCCCGTGATAGTCGTAATCGGTAATCACAGGTTCTGCAGATAAGGACGGTTTTTCAGCCGTCCTTTTCATATATGTATCGTTGACACGTCCTTGTTTTTTTGATAAAATTTTATTATCAAAACCGAGGTGTAAGGATATGAAAAAAATCAAGGAATTTTTCCAAAAGCCATGGGCAGGCTACACAATAGCGACCTGCTCGGCAGTGGTGCTTTATCTGCTGCTGACGCATCTGCCGACCATATTTTCTTCAATCAGTTGGTTTTTAAGCCTTATTTCACCCGTAATAATCGGCGCTATTGTAGCGTATATTCTCAACCCGCTTTCCAATTTCTTTGAAAACAAGCCTCTCAAAAAAATCAAGAAGCAGTCACTTAAGCACACTGTTGCGGTGCTTCTTGTAGTAATCATAATTCTCATTCTGCTCTCGTTGCTGCTTGCAGCTCTAATTCCCTCTCTGATTTCGAGCATAAAGGGCATTATTGCCAACCGCAACGAATATATTTCAAAGATCAGCCACTTTGTCTCGAGATTCAATAACAGCGTTATAAATCTCGACGTTGTCAATATAACCGAAAAGATCAACAGTGCTATTGATTCGTTACTGAACACGGCGTATAAGAATCTGAGCGTAATACTCACGACAGTTAAGGATGTCGGCTCAAGCGTTGTCAACGTAGCACTCGGAATAGTATTCGGTGTGTGCTTCCTTCTCGGCAAGGACACAATACTCAAAGGAGTTCAGAACTTACGCCGAACCTATATGACCGAAGAAAGATATGAAAAGAACAATACGTTCTGGAGTAGTTGCCACGAAATATTTACTCAGTATTTTACCTGCACTATACTCGACGCGTTTATAATAGGAGTGTCAAACGCAATACTGATGGTGGTTTTCGGTCTGCCGAATGTTGCGCTCATTTCCGTCATCGTCGGAGTTACGAACATAATACCTACCTTCGGTCCGGCAATCGGAGCAATACTCGGAGCCTTCCTTCTTGTACTGGATAAGCCTTCATATGCGCTGACCTTCCTTATTTTCACGGTTATTCTTCAGTCGCTTGACGGAATGGTCATAAAGCCGAAGCTCTTCTCAAATTCGCTTGGACTTCCCGCAATATGGACGATTGTCGCAATCACCCTCGGCGGCAAGCTCGGTGGTATAGCAGGCATCATCCTGTCCATCCCGTTTGCTGCCATTATGGTCATACTCTATAAGCAGACGATTACGCCGATAATGGAAAAGAGAAAGGCAAAAATAAACAGCGCCCCCGAAGAGAGCTCTGAAGAAGAAAAAGAAGAAGCTCAACCCAAATAAAGCATTACTATATAATATGTATCACCCGATTTTACGATGGCAATTCCCGCCTTTGTGAATTCGGGTTTTATTATGTTCGCCCTGTGGTCGGGCGACGCCATCCACGCCGATACAATCTTTCCGGCATTATTATCACCCGTCGCAAGATTTTCACCCGCGAAGGAATACTCGCCCGTTAATACGGTAAAGCAGCCGCTGCCGTCGGGTCTGACGTGGCTGAAATTGCCCTCGGTGCTGATTTCGTTAGCTCTGATAAGAGCACTCCGGCAAAGTGCTTCATCAAGGGTAAGCGAGCCAAGTCCGAGCTTTTCGCGCTCCTCGTTGCAAAGCGAAAGAATATCGGCAACAGCTTTGTCGGTGCTGTCCTTTGCCGCGCATGAGCATAGCAGACAAAGGCAGAGACACAGTAAAACACAGATAAATCTTTTCATAAATTCACCTTAAAAACAAAGCAGGGAATAATCCCTGCTTTCATCCGTTAATTAGCCGCAGCAACCTCACGGTCGTGCGCGATAGCCTTCTGACGCGCTTCCTCAAGCATCATAGACTTGACCTTCATAAGCCTTGTCGTTGAGCTTCTCTCATTCTCGTCAAGCTTCATTGTAATATATTTAATGGTTTCCTCATACCTCGGTATCATGACATGCTCGAGCGCATTTACACGGCGGCGCGTTTTTTCAATTTCCGCCGACATAAGCTGACAGGATTTCTCGACCTCGGCAAGTCTTAACATAAGCGGCATAATATCCGACAGCGACTTGACCGCGGCGTCGAGGTCCATTGACGTGAACGCAAAGCCGTAGGAATAGATGTCGTTCTCGTCCGCCGTCTTGAACTTGGTTTCAAAAACGGGCAGTACAACGCTCATCACGTTTTTCTCCTCAATTTCAAGGCTCATTTCCTGAGTCGGAAGCATCAGCGCAACATTGAGCGCGCTGTCGCTCATAACCGAGCGGGCAACCGCCATACTGCGGTTCGCCTCGGCTATGCCTTCCTCAACCTGACGGCGAAGAGCCTTGTTTTCACGCACAAGATCCAAAAAACGGCGCATAAGCTCATCCCGCTTGTCCTTGAGGAGCTTGTGTCCCCGACGCGCGGTTGTGAGTTTTCTTTTTAAGTTCGTAAGCTCCATTCTGGTGGGGTTTACGTTCATTACTGCCATATAATCAATCCTCTTTTAAGGAAGAATACGGCGGGATGTGGGCATCCCGCCCTACGAATTCAAAATCAATAATACTTATCAAGCAACTCGTCGCTGATACGCTTAAGTTCGCTTCTCGGGAAGATGCGAAGCAGCTTCCAGCCGATATCGAGAGTTTCCTCGATAGTTCTGTCGGTTTCGAAGCTCTGATTGATATACTCGTTCTCAAATTCCTCGGCAAATTTTGCATAGAGCTTATCCATATCGGTAAGCGCCGCTTCGCCGAGAACGACCATAAGCTCCTTGGCGTCCTTGCCTCGCGCATAAGCCGAGAAGAGCTGGTTCATGGTATTCGAATGGTCTTCTCTGGTTTTGCCTTCGCCTATGCCCTTATCCTTAAGACGGGAAAGCGACGGCAACACGTCAATAGGCGGCATAATACCTCTGCGGTACAAATCACGGGAAAGAATAATCTGTCCCTCGGTGATGTAGCCCGTAAGGTCGGGAATGGGATGCGTCTTGTCATCCTCGGGCATCGAAAGAATCGGAATCATCGTGATTGAGCCTTCCTTTCCCTTCTGACGGCCTGCTCTCTCGTAAATCGAAGCCAGGTCGGTGTACATATAGCCGGGATAACCTCTTCTGCCGGGGACCTCCTTACGTGCGGCGGAAACCTCACGCAGAGCGTCGGCATAGTTGGTGATGTCGGTCATGATAACGAGAACGTGCATTCCCTTGTCAAACGCAAGATATTCTGCGGCTGTAAGCGCCATTCTCGGCGTTGCAATTCTCTCGATAGCAGGGTCGTTGGCGAGGTTCGTGAACATAACCGTTCTGTCGAGAGCGCCCGTTTCACGGAAGGACTCGATAAAGAAGTTCGACTCCTCAAAGGTAATACCCATAGCCGCAAAAACAACGGCGAATTTCTCATCCTTGCCGCGGACCTTTGCCTGACGGGCAATCTGAGCCGCAAGCTGAGCGTGCGGAAGTCCCGAAGCCGAGAAAATAGGCAGCTTCTGACCCCTTACAAGGGTATTAAGTCCGTCAATTGCCGAAACGCCCGTCTGAATAAACTCCTGCGGATAAGCTCTCGCAGCGGGATTCATCGGAAGTCCGTTTACGTTCATTCGCTTTTCGGGAATTATTTCGGGGCCGCCGTCGATAGCTCTGCCCAGACCGTCGAAAACACGGCCGAGCATATCTTCGGAAACGCCTAATTCCATCATTCTTCCGAGGAAGCGGACTTTACTGTTTGAAAGGTTGATACCTGTTGACGGCTCAAAGAGCTGAACGAGAGCGTCCGAGCCGTTGATTTCAAGCACCTTGCAGCGCCTTGTTTCGCCGTTGGTAAGCTCGATTTCACCGAGTTCGTCATATTTTACGTTTTCAACCTCACGCACGAGCATAAGAGGACCTGCTACCTCTTCAACGGTTCTGTATTCCTTTGGCATCAGTATTCCTCCTTTGTATTTATAACTTCGCTTATTTCCTTGGAAAGCCGGACAAGTATCTTCTCATACTCGCCGTCAATCGCATCCTCGTGAACGTACTTGAATCTGCCTATCGCCTCACGTACGGGAATCTTTACAAGAAGCTCTATGTCCGCATTCTGATTAAGAGCGTCGAGACAGCCGTCGTAATAGCTGAGAACGAGGCTCATCATATAATACTGCTTCCTGAGTGAAGAATAAGTGTCTATCTCGTGGAAGGCGAGCTGGTGAAGGAAGTCCTCGCGTATGCTTCTCGCCGCCTCCATTTTAAGTCTGTCGGTTGCCGAAAGAGCATCCATACCGACGAGCTTGACTATTTCGTCGAGAGCCGCTTCATCGGAAAGAAGTCCCATCATGCGTGTACGCAGCTTTGTCCAGTCGGCGTTGACGTTCTCATTGAACCAGTAGCCGAGGTTGTCTGCATAAAGCGAATAAGACGTCAGCCAGTTGATAGCGGGGAAATGTCTCTTATAGGCAAGGGCGGAATCAAGTCCCCAGAAAACCTTGACTATACGAAGTGTCGCTTGAGAAACGGGTTCGGAAATATCGCCGCCGGGAGGAGATACCGCACCGATAACGGACAGCGCACCCTCCTCGCCCTTTGAGCCGAGGACCTCAACGCGGCCCGCACGCTCATAGAACTGCGCAAGACGCGAACCGAGGTAAGCGGGATAGCCCTCTTCACCGGGCATTTCCTCAAGTCGTCCCGACATTTCACGCAGAGCCTCCGCCCAGCGCGAGGTTGAGTCAGCCATAAGAGCGACCGAGTAACCCATATCTCTGAAATATTCCGCTATTGTGATACCCGTATAAATCGAAGCCTCACGCGCCGCAACGGGCATATCGGAGGTATTCGCGATAAGTACCGTTCTCTCCATAAGCGATTTACCCGTACGCGGGTCAACCAGCTCGGGGAATTCGTTAAGAACGTCTGTCATCTCGTTGCCGCGCTCGCCGCAGCCGATATAAACGACAATGTCTGCCTCAGCCCATTTTGCGAGCTGATGCTGAGTGACGGTCTTGCCCGAACCGAACGGACCGGGAATGGCCGCAACGCCGCCCTTGGCTATCGGGAACAGCGTATCGACAACACGCTGACCTGTAATCAAAGGCATATCGGGAGGAAGCTTTTTCTTATAAGGTCTGCCCCTTCTTACGGGCCACTTCTGCATAAGCGTAACGTTTACACTTGTGCCGTTTTCGGTGTCAATGACCGCAACCTTTTCCTCGACGGTAAAGTCGCCTTCCTTTATTGATTTAACCGTACCGCTAACGCCGAAGGGCACCATAATCTTGTGCCTTACGATATCGGTTTCCTGAACGAAGCCGAGCTCGTCGCCCGCCTCGACAGCGTCGCCCGCCGCCACGGTAGGATTGAAATGCCATTTTATATCACGGTCAAGGGAAGGAACCTCGATACCTCTGGCGAGGTTGTTGCCGCTTAATTCCATTATCTTTTCAAGCGGACGCTGGATTCCGTCGAATATTCCCTTGATAAGTCCCGGTCCGAGCTCAACGCTCAGCGGCTCGTTGGTCGACTCGACGGGTTCGCCCGTGCCGAGTCCCGCAGTGTCCTCATAGACCTGTATCGAAGCCTTGTCGCCGTGCATTTCGATAATCTCGCCGATAAGCCGTTTGTCGGAAACGCGCACAACGTCGAACATATTGGCGTCTCTCATCTTTTCGGCGACTACCAGAGGGCCGGAGACCTTAAGTATCGTACCTTTGCTCATATGTGTTTTACCACCCTTCAAGGTTTGGTTTTTCAAGTAAAATCGTTTTAGACGTTTTTTGTCTATTTTACAATATCGGAGCCGACAGCCCTTTCGACAAAGGCGCTGACCTGCTTCATGCCTATACCCGTATTGCCGTTTACGCCTGGTATCGGGATAATGGCAGGCAGGGGCTCGTCCTTATAGCGCTCCAGCTCAGCCTGAAGCTGAGAAGCAAGCGCCTCGGTTATAAATATAACCGCGTAACCGCTTTCCGATATTCTGCGCAGGGTTTTAACTGCCTGCTGTGAATCGTCAACGGGGAAAATTCCTACACCCAGAGAAGCGAAGCCGTAAATCGAGTCTCTGTCGCCTATTGCGGCAATCTTATACATACAATTCACGCATCCTTTCCCTTACGGTATCGGCGGAAGCACCGCTTATCTTAGCCGAGAGTATAATTCTCAGCGACTTGATTTCGGTCTCCCTTGCTATATAGTAAGCCGCAAGCGGACCTATGCCCATAGCGGAGTACTTAGCCTTTTTAACTATCGCGAGTAATTTGTCGTCACAGTATTTCTCAAACGCCGACGCTCCGCTTTCAAGCGCGGCGCGGTAATCGGCAAGCTTGCTCTCGTCAAGAAGCTCAAGCACAGCCTGCTCACCCTCGACAGCCGCCTGAGAAAGTGCAACAATATCTATATACGGAGTTTCGACGAGCGCCGCTTCTATAAAGCCTTCGCCCTTGTCGGTACGCGCGCTGCGCACAGCCGTCTTGATATCGGCGGCCAGAGCAAAAGTGTCGGCATATTCCTTGAGCAATTCATCCCCGGAAAGCTTTGCAAAATACTGCATTGCCTTAATCGTTGCAGAATCTATGATAACGTCGCAGAGCTGACCGTTACCCGTTTTGGTAACGGTGTCAAAGCCCTTCTTTGCCGCTTCACTTATGAACTCTGGCAGCTCGTCAAACTTACGCTGACTTACGCAGTTGAGCAGAAAATCATGCTCAATGACACAGGGCTTAACAAGGTATTCCTTGGCGTCAACGTCGGCAATCTCGGCCTTTAAGCAAGCCTTGAGATTCTGAAAATCGTTTTTGACGACGAAGGTATTAAGACCCTCTGCCTCGGGAGCGTTGGTTTTAAGCAGCTCCCATGTCTTTTCAAGCTGAGCGTCAAGCATAGCCGAATAATCGTTGCCGTCGGGCTCATCATAGCCCTTATCGGTGAGCATCGCAACCGCTTTTTTATAGTCGGGTGCGGTGATAAGCTGCTCCAAATCCTGACCGGAGAGAAGCGCAAGTTCATTCGCGCGTACAACCGCCACGGCATATAAGAATTCATTGTTAGCCATAACGTTCTCCCATCAATCGAACAGCAATCCGTTGAGCGCATCACGAAGCTCGTCGCGCTTTTCGGCGGCTATGGCGTCAAACGAACAGTTGATGTCGATATCGCCGTAAACGAGTATAAAGCCCGAATCGATATCGGCGCTGTCGCCCAGAGCTATCTTGTAGCCCCTCTTGAATGCGTTATTAACAGAGTCAACAAAGTTCACGGGAAGCTTGTCCGTATCCGCCTTTGACAGATGCAGAATCCCCTCGCCCTTGCGCGCATTTTTTAGTATAAGCTCCTTGAGTATTTCAAAGTATTCCTTTTTGGGAAGCGCCTTGATAACCTCAAGAGAACGCTCAAGCGTACCGTCGATTATATCGAGCTTTGCCTTAAGTATCTCCCTGGACGCGGCAAGCTGTGCCGAAGACTCAGCCGCCTGTCTTGAAGCCTCAAGCTTCCTTTCAACAGCGTCCGCGGAGTCCTTCTTTATCTTTTCGGCCTGCTTTTCGGCGTCGTCAACTATGCTCTTTGCCTTATCATTTGCCTTATCGGTCAACTCACGACAGCGGTCATTGGATTCATATTCAATTTGTGAAAGTATCTTTTCAAGACCTGTCATAAAAAATCACCTTATCAGAAAGAAAGTCTGAGAATGAAAAGCAACGAGGTAAGAAGCGCAAGAACTGCATAGGTCTCAACCATTGCGGAAAGAACCATAGCCTTTGACTGCTGATCGGGCTTCTTTGCAACTACGGAAACACCGGCGGCCGCAACCTTGGCCTGATGAAGAGCCGAGAAGTAACCTACGATAGCCATCGGAAGGCAGGCTACGAAAACGGCGATACCCTGCTGAGGAGTAAGCATAATCGGATTGCCGCTGAGAAGCTGAATCTTAATCATAACCATAATAGCGGTGATGAAACCGTAAAGGCCCTGAGTACCGGGAAGGATTTCAAGGATAAGAACCTTGGTGAACTTTGAGGGATCCTCCGAGATAAGTCCGGCAGCCGCCTGACCTACCATACCTACGCCTTTTGCCGAGCCGATACCGCTTAAAAGTGCCGCCAGAGCCGCACCTGCTATCGCCAATGCAAGTCCTAAATAACTAACCATTGTTTATTTCCTCCTTTATTTTGAAAGCTTTTGAATTTACTTTAAGAGGGTTGAAGGCCGTTCCGCCGCCCTCGTAAAACCTTGAGAAGAATTCAACGTACTGCAGACGGTTCGTATGAACGTAAGCGCCTATGACGTTGATACCGAAGTTGACCGCGTGTCCGAACACGAAAACTATAATGAACAGCACAGCCTTGATTATCATATTCTGCGGCAGGGTGCCCATCATATTTACAACCGAGCCGATAATGCCCGTTACCAGTCCGAGCGCAAGCAGCCGCGAGTACGAAAGCACGTCGCTGAGATAGCCCGAAACCGTGTTGTAAAGCGCGTAAAGTCCCGCGCCGAGTTTACCGAAGATGCCCTTAGAGGCTCTGCCTGCTGTAAGGACTATTATCACCACGCCCGCAAGAGCGCAATACTTACCGATATCGGTAATTGTCTTTGGAACCTCGATTATCATTCCCGCGCAAATCGGAGCCGCGCCGCCGACCGACAGATATATTCCGAGCGGATCGACTATCGCGCCGAACTTATCACCGTCGCGCCACTGCATATACGCCTTGATTCCGACGCCGACGAACAGATGGATGATACCGAAAAGGAAGCACCAGAGCATCGTGAGCATCAGGTCGTCGCCCTGCGGATTGAGCCACACATAAAGCCGCATTTCGGGCAGATGCAGGAAGTTTACCCTGACCGTATTTATCACGTCGCCGAAGAACGAGCCGAACATTATTCCCCAGAATACCGTCGATATTCCGCAGAACAAATACATAAATGCCGTCTTGCGTTTCTCGCCCTCGGGCTTGCACTTCCAAAGTACGAACGCGGTCGCAATTACCATTAACAGTCCGTAGCCCGCATCCGAGAACATCATTCCGAAGAAAACGTAGTAGAAAAACGCCATTATGTTGTTCGGGTCGATGTCGTGCTTACCGGGCGGGGAATACATATCCGTTATTCCCTCGACCGCCGAGCCGAACGCGTTGTTTTCAAGCATTACGGGAACGTCCTCGTCATCCGAGGGCTCCGACAGCGTTACTGCCGCCGAGTATTTTTCCTCCAGCGCGCTTACGACTTTGCCGGCATATTTCTCGGGCACGTAACCCGACAGATAGAAAACTCTGTCCGTGACCGAAAGCTTCTTGAGCGCCTCGTACTTATCAACTCTCAACTGATAGTAATCAATGATGAAGTCAATTTTATCGTGCTCGCTCTCAAAGCCGCGTATATATTCGCGTTTGTCCTCAATTTCCTTATCGAGCTCCGCTATCTTTTTGCGGTTCTCGGCAATAACCTCGCTTACGGGTCTGTCGGGCATCTCGGCGGGCTTGACGAAGCCGAAGCTTCTCAGCGCCTCCAGCAGCCTTTCTGCATCCGTCTGCATACACAGCACGGCTGCGCACGACTGCATATCGCTCGAATACGCGCACTCGATTTCGTACGCTTCAATGTCGGGCACAAGCTCGGCAAGCTTTTCGCCTATGGTCTGCTCGGTCTGCAAATCGGGGAAGGTACCGACAAGCACCTGAGTAAACTTCGTCGGCGCGCTCTTCAGCGGGATGTCAAGCGACTCCCACACGCTCAGCGACGAGTTGACCGTTTCGAGCCTTATAATGTCGTTCTTTGCCTGCTGTATATCGCGTCCCGCTTCGATTATGTCGAAGCAGTTCTGCATAGTCAGGTCCGCGTCATCCGCCAAATCGAGGAATTCGGAAAGCTCCATTTCCCGCGGCGGTCTGAACGAATCCACAAGTGAAGTCTTTTTCGGCGCGTGATAATTCAGAATTTCCTTGGCCGCAGCCGCGGTTGAGCGGTATTTCTCAAACTGTGAAATATTGTACGACGTATCAAAGGCGTACATGCTCTCGGGCAACTCGTGGGAAGAGACGTCAACAAGTCCCTTGCGCTGTAAAAAGTCAATAATCTTTTTACTGTCCTCAAGCAGTGCTATAAGCTCAATTTTCTGCATTTTCAGTTTTGCCGTAAGTCCTCACCTCGCTTTCGGGTAAATATAAAAAATGTTACTCTGAAATAATCTCCTTGACCTTGCCGACAGCTTCGGAAAATCTGTCGTCGGCGCTGTGCTTCAATTGCTCTATTGTTTCAAGAGCCTGCTTTTTCGCACCGTCGAGCATTTCTTCAGCCTGCTTTTCTGCGGCGTCGAGCTTCGCCTTCGCGTCGTCGGCAGCCGCGGCTTCGGCGTCCTTTATAATCTGCTGAGCCTTCTGCTCGGCGTTTTCGATTATTCTCTGCGCCTCGTCACGGGCGTTCTGTTCATTCTGAGAGGCGAGCTTCTCCTTTTCGAGTACCTCGTCAAGCATTTTTGCAGCCATTTTTTCACCTTCCTGTCAGCAAAATGTACATATCGATTAATTATATCATATAGTTTTATAAAAATAAATACAATATTTGGTTAAATTCAAAAAAAATGCTTGAAAAAGTGTTGATTTATAGACAAAAG
>JAUMVO010000028.1 GCA_030530095.1 Clostridiaceae bacterium | reverse complement strand
GTACGGCGGTCCCCCTCCCTTTGACAAGGGAGGCTGGTGTCCTATCAAGCTTTCTACCCGACAAACTCAAATTTACCGCTTTCCCCTTGACAAACACCTTGAAGGGTGATAATATTAATACAACGTATGAACATATATTCATACGTTCATTTGAGAAAATGACTCAGAACGGAGTGATTATATAATGAAAAAGGAACTCGACAAAGCTATCGTTAAGGAAAACGAAATGGCAAAAAGGCACTCTCACAAGGCTGAGGACGGCTGTGTGCTGACCGAACAGCCCGATATAGAGATGATGTACGATTTAGCCGAGCTTTTCAAGGTCTTCGGCGACAGCACGCGCATACGCATTCTCGCCGCTCTCTTGGAGAGGGAGATGTGCGTTTACCATCTTTCCGAAGCGCTTGAAATGGGCCAGAGCGCGATATCGCATCAGCTTCGCGTGCTTCGCACGGCGGGACTTGTCAAGGCTACGCGCCGCGGCAAGGAAATGGTTTACACCCTTGACGACGACCACGTAAGAACAATATTCGATCAGGGACTTGAGCATATTATGCACAGACTCGGAGGTGTTATGTGATGAGCGAACATAATCATAATCACGAACACGAACATGAACATGAGCATTGCCACGACAGCTGCGCATGCGGCTGTGAGCACTGTGAAAAGGCGGCAAAACTGGAACTCGGCGAAGAGCATGAACACGAAGAGAGCGGTCCGAAAAAGGCCGTCGGCATTGTTTTTACAGTCGCTTCGTTAATACTGCTTGTTATGGGCTTTCTGCCCTTCTTCGGCGAGAATATAAAGCTTGCTTTCTTTATCTTATCAACTCTGCTTTCGGGCTATGAGCTTATCCCCGAAGCTTTTGAGGAGCTGAAAAACAGGGAACTCGGCGAAAATCTGCTTATGCTTGTTGCCATAGTTTCCGCATTCGCAATAGGTGAGGGCGCCGAAGGCGCGGCGGTTTCGCTGTTTTTCAGAATAGGCGAGAGCGTTGAGAATTACGCCGTCGAACGCTCAAAAAAATCCATTGAAAAGCTTTACGAAATTACCGCTGATAATGCTTCAATTATTGATGCAAACGGCAATATATTACAGATTGACTCCGACGATATAAAAATCGGCGATACGGTGTTTGTAGCTCCGTTTGAAAAGATACCCGTTGACTGTGAAGCACTTTTCGACGGCGGTTCGGTTGATACTTCCGCGATTACGGGCGAATCCGTACCCGTTGAGGTTACGGCTGGAATGAAGCTTCTGTCCGGCAGTATCAACGGCTCAACAGCACTTAAATTAAAAGCGGTCGAGGTTTATGAAAACTCCGCCGCGGCGAGAATCATTAAAACCGTTGAGCAGTCCTCTGCCAACAAGGGCAACGCCGATAAGTTTATTACACGCTTCGCGCGCATTTATACGCCCGTTGTTGTTTCGGCGGCAGTGCTTCTGGCGGTAATTCCGTCGCTTGTCACTCACGACTGGACAACTTACATTCACCGCGCGCTCATCTTCCTCGTAGCTTCCTGCCCGTGTGCGCTTGTACTTTCGGTTCCGCTCGGCTTCTTTGCGGCTATCGGCGGCCAGTCGAAAAACGGCGTTATAGTCAAGGGCGGCCGCTTTATTGAAGCGCTTGCAAACGTCAATGCGGTTCTGTTTGACAAGACGGGCACGCTGACGGATTCGGACTTTGAAATTGAGAAAATAATTCCTGCAGAGAATTACGGTGAAAACGACGTTCTGCGTTATGCGGCACACGCCGAGAGTTATTCAACTCATCCGCTCGGCTACGCGGTTAAAAAGGCTTACGGCGATGTTGACGAAAGCAAGATAAGCGACTTCGAGGAAATCGGCTCCAACGGTGTTAAATTGAAATACAGCGGCGAGTCGGTTGTCTGCGGAAGTGCAAAGTTTATGGCAGCCAACGGCGTTAACGTCGGAAACATAGACGGCGCTCAGATATACGTAGCCGCTGACGGTAAGTTTATCGGCGCCATCCGCCTTGCAGGCAGACTTCGCGAACATTCAAAGAGCGCGGTCGAGGGGCTGTATAATTCAGGTATAGACAAGGTCGTTATGCTCACGGGCGACAACGAAAAAGCCGCCGAAGCGATAGCCGCTAAGTGCGGGTTAAAAGAATATAAGGCGGGACTTCTGCCAGAGCAGAAAACCGAATACCTTGAACTGCTTAAGAGCAAGGGTTATGTAACGGCATTTGTCGGCGACGGTATAAACGACACGCCGAGCCTTGCCGAAGCGGATGTCGGAATAGCAATGGGTTCGGGCACTGCGGCTGCACTTGAATCGGGCGACGTGGTGCTGATGAATTCCAATGTCGGCAATATAGTAAAGGCTGTCAGATCCTCACGCCGTTCAATGAGAGTTATCAAGTCGAATATAATTATCGCCATAGCCGTCAAAATTGCGGTAATTGTGCTCGGCGCGCTCGGACTTGCGCCGATGTGGGCGGCGGTATTTGCGGACGTAGGCGTCTGCATAATCTGCGTAATCAACTCGACGAGATTGCTGTTCAACAAATAAAAAGGCATAACAAAGCACCCGGATTCATGACGAATTCGGGTGTTTCTTAATTGTCTTTATTCGGATTTTGCGCTTTCGTATGCCTGACGTACAGCCTTCGCAAGCTGATCGGCGCAGGACGTCGGCTTGAAGCCGCAGGTGTTGCCTAAGAGCTTATTTTCAATCTCATCAACCGTCATACCGTCAACGAGCTTCGAAATAGCTTTCAGGTTACCGTTACAGCCGCCGAGAAAGTTGACGTTTGTAATTTTATCTCCGTCAATGTCAAAGCTTATGTTCTGAGCGCAAACTCCGCTGGGTTTGTAGGAATAGTTCATATTATGCCTTTTCTTTTTCAAGGAACTTGTAAACTACAGCCGCGATAGCTGCGCCTACGAACGGACCTACGATGAATACCCAGAGAGCCTTGATGGGATCGCTGTTGCCGCTGATAGCCGCAACGAGAGCGGGTCCGAAGCTTCTGGCGGGGTTAACCGATGTGCCGGTAAGACCGATGCCGAGAATGTGAACGAGTGTCAGCGTGAAGCCGATAACAAGTCCGCCGAACGAGCCGTGGCCTGCCTTCTTGGATGTTACGCCGAGAATGGTGAGAACAAATACAAAGGTCAGCACGATTTCAACGAGAAGTCCCGCAACAGCACTGCCGTTAACGCCTGCAAGGCCGTTTGAGCCGAAGCCGCCCGTCTTGTCCTCAACGCCGCCCAGGCCGAAAATTGCGGCCAGAATGCCTGCGCCTGCAAGAGCGCCTATGCACTGTGAAACGACGTAAGCGCAGAATTCACCGATTTTCATTCCGCCGCTGATAAGTACGCCGAGTGAAACTGCGGGATTGATGTGGCAGCCTGAAATGTTACCTACGCAGTATGCCATACCAACGATAACGAGACCGAAAGCGAGAGCGGTCAGAATATAACCGCCGCCGTTAGCCGCGTCGCAGCCGACAAGCATTGCCGTACCGCAGCCGAGCGTAACGAGTACGCATGTGCCGATAACCTCGGCAATACACTTTTTAATTAAGCTCATAATAATACCTCCGAAAGATATTTTTATAATATGAACAGCTTTTGTTGTTCGCTTTAATTATATCACCGTTTGTGCTCATTTGCAATAATAAACACATTTTGCAAGATATTGAGTATTGCAAATAACACTCTAAATATACTATAATAAATTATGCGAAGACGATTGAGAGGTATTAACCGTGTTACAGATAGTTTGGAACTGGCTGATTATTTTTATATTTCCGTTTCTGGCGGGAGTAATTATCCGATTTTTGTTTCGCAATAAAGCAAAGGGTTGGATTGTTTCGGCAATAATCGGTGTTCTTGCGCTGGCTGCGGTGATAGCCGCTCTTGCACTCACAAGCCGGAGCGAAAGGTACCGGTTTGTTCTTATTCAAATTCTTTGTGCGCTTGTCGGTTCACTGCTGACAGGTGCAATAACAAGAGTGCAAAAGAATCAGGAGAGATAATTAACGTAGGAATAAAAGGGAAGGAAAGACTGATATGAAAATCTGGAATCCTTTTTCAAAAAAAGCTGATGAGGGCTGTGTGCCCAACAGAGAGCTTTTAGCGTATTCAACTGCGCTCGCAGGTCAGAATATGGCCTATGCGCTTGTAACCCAGTGGATTTTCTACTTCTGCACAAACATCATCGGAATTAATCCGCTGAGAGTCGGATTTCTGACGGGCTTTACCAAGATATGGGATGCTCTCAACGACCCGATTGTAGGCACTCTCATCGACAGACGCAAGACTGCGCCGGGCAAGAAGCTTCATCCGTATCTCGGCAAGCTGCCCGTAGTTATAGGAATACTCACGGCGCTGATGTTCGTTGACTTCGGCGTCGGCGAAACTGCCGCTATGGTCATATTTATATGCATCTATCTTGCATGGGATTTTACATACTCATTCCAGGATGTCGCACTCTGGGGTATGATGGCGCTGATTTCACCGCACGCTCACGAGAGAGAGCGCACGTCCCAATGGCTTAATATCGGCGTCGGCGCGGGCATTGGCGCAATCAGTCTGATACCTCTTATTAAGGGCGCCGTTGAAGCGAATGCCGATAAAATCGAAGCTGCAACCCATATCGCACAGGGCAGACAGATTACCATTCTGTTTCTGTTTTTCGGTATAGTTTTCGGCTTCGGCGGCGAGCTGCTCTCCGCTTTAGCATATAAGACAAAGGAGAGAGTTGCCTTCACACATACCGAAAACAGACCGTTTATCGAGGACATAAAGGCTCTGTTTCACAATAAAATGCTCCTGCTTCTTCTTTTGGCTCAGTTTGTCGATTTCATTGGCAGCGCAATTCCGTGGATATATTTCTTCGATTATTGCGTAAGTCTTAATATAAACGGCAAGGAAATCAACGGTTCAACTGCTCAGTTCTATTACGGTATTCTCATAAGCGTTATTTCGACTGTCACGATGTTTTTCGCGGTTAAGATTTCCGACAAAATCGGCGGTATGAAAAACACCATTATAATCGCCCAGATTTGCAATACAGTCTGCCGTGTTATTGCATACTTTATCGGCTTTAACAGTCCGCGTTCAATGATTGCCGTTATCTGCGTAATGGCAATTTCATCCGTACCTACAAACCTTATCGGTATCGCGCAGAGAGCACTGTTAAGTGATGCGATAAACTATGAGGAATGGAAAACGGGCAAGCGTACCGAGGGCGTCAGCAACTCGATGCAGAACCTCACCAATAAGCTTAAGGATGCGTTGAAATCTATATTTGCAGGAATTGTTCTCGCGTCTCTCGGCTTCAATGCAAAGCTGGGTATTTCCGGTCAGCCCGAGATTTTCTACAAGGCTCAGTGGCCGCTGTTTATGCTGCTGCCCGCTCTGGGTTCAATACTCTATCTCATTCCGTTTATGTTCATTAAGTATTCCAAGGCTCAGCGCGAGCAGGTCGAGAAGGAGCTTGCCGAGCGCCACGCCGCAGAACAGAAAGAGGCATAATGTACGGACTTTTAGGCAAAAAACTGACACACAGCTATTCGCCCGCAATCCACGGATTGTTCGGGCTGTCCGACTATGTGCTTTTTGAAAAGGATGAAAACGAGCTTGAAGATTTTCTTAAAAACGGCGATTGGCAGGGGATTAACGTAACCATTCCCTATAAAAAGGCAGTTATGCCGTATCTCGATTGGCTCGACGATAGTGCCGAGAAGGTCGGATGCGTCAACACAGTACTGCGCCGTGGTAACAAGCTTTGCGGTTACAACACCGATTACTACGGCTTTGATGAGCTTGTAAATTCAAGCGGTATTGATTTTGAAGGAAAAAAGATTCTGATACTCGGCACGGGCGGCGCATCTCTTGCGGTAAATGCGGTCTGCAAAAACTTAAATGCAGGGGAAATTGTCTTTATCTCCCGAAGCGGCGAGAATAATTACGAGAATATCTCAAGGCACGCCGACGCGGATATAATTATCAACACAACACCCGTAGGAATGTACCCGAACAACCTCGTTTCTCCTGTAAAGCTAAATTGCTTTACAGAGCTTTCGGCGGTTTTTGATGTCATTTACAATCCGTTAAAAACGAAACTCAGCCTTGATGCGGAAAAGCTTGGTATTCCTGCATTTTCGGGACTTCCTATGCTTGTCTTTCAGGCTAAGAAGGCTAATGAACTTTTCCGAAATACAACAATCAGCGAAGAAAAAGCACGGTCTGTTTTGCGCGAGATTTCGTTTTTGATGAAAAACATAATTTTAATCGGTATGCCGGCCTGCGGAAAGTCGTCTGTCGGCAAAAAGCTTGCCGAATTCTACGGCAGAGAGTTCCTTGACTGCGACTCCGAAATTGAAAAAAGAACGGGCAGAACTCCTGCCGGGATTATCAAAGCCGACGGCGAGGAAAAATTCCGCATAATTGAAACGCAGGTTCTGTCCGATATATGCAAATTAAGCGGAAAAGTTATCGCTACGGGCGGCGGCGCCGTGACAAAAGCCGAAAATTTTGATATAATAAAGCAGAATGCAGTTGTTGTTTTTATAAACCGCGATCCGAGCTTGCTTTCAACCGACGGCAGACCGCTTTCGCAAAAAGAAGGCGTTGAAAAGCTATATAAAACCAGACTGCCGCTGTACAGGTCTTTCGCCGATTATGAAATTGACGGCAACGGCAGTGTGGATGGGGTAAGCAAAAGAATTGAAGAGGTGCTCAAATGAAAAAGATACTTGTTGTGAACGGACCGAATCTAAATATGCTCGGCATACGCGAGCCCGAGATTTACGGCGGTGCGGACTATGCGGATTTGGTCGGTATGATTAAGAAGAGCGCCGATGAATTAGGGCTTGAGGTCGATTGTTTTCAGTCCAATCATGAGGGCGATATAGTTGACCGCATTCAGAAGGCATATTTTGAAGGCGTTGACGGTATAGTTATAAATCCCGCCGCCTATACCCACACAAGCGTTGCAATTCTCGACGCGCTGAAGGCGGTCGGTATTCCCGCGGTTGAGGTGCATATTTCCGATATAAACAGGCGCGAGGAATTCCGCCGTGTTTCCTATGCGGGTATGGCGTGCGAAGAGCACTTTATCGGTCTCGGCTTTGACGGATACATCAAGGCTTTGGAATATCTGGCAAATAAGTAATCATTAAGGGTGGTATAAAAATGAAAATGAATGCAAAAAACACTACGAAGTATGTCTGTCTGACTGGAATCGGAATTGCGCTGTTCGTAGCGCTGACATTCTGTATTCAGTTTCCGATTTTTGAGAACTATTATCTGTGTCTCGGATACGTCGCTATGGCAGTATATCTTTACAGCGTCGGCACGGTAAGCGGAACGGTTGTCGGCTGTGTCGGTACTTTTCTTTATTGCCTGCTGATAAGCGGTATGAGAGGTATGCCCGGTTGGGTGCTGGGCAATCTCATTATCGGCGTAATTCTCGGCTTCACATTCAGGTATACAAAGAAGCTTGAAAAAACGTGGCTTCGTGCGATAATTAATTTTATCGCAATTGCGTTTTCAACCGCTTTGGGAATACTTATAGTCAAATCGCTTACCGAATGCCTGCTTTATTCTCAGCCGATGGCGGTCAGAATGGGTAAAAACGTATTTGCCTTTGTAGCTGACATTTTTGTTCTCGAGTTGAGTTTGCCGATTTGCATGCTGCTTGACGGTCAGCTTAAAAAGATAATTAAATTCGAAAAAACTTGACTTTAACAATTTTAATTGTATAATATATATGACATTTGAAAACGTCGAAGGGGAAGAATGGCGTAGTTCTTCGTTGCAGAGAGATTCCGATAAGCTGAAACGGAATCACGAAAGTCCCGCCGGACACCGCCCCCGAGTGAACGCCGAAAGCATTGATTAAGGCGTTCCGTCTGACCGCGTTAAGGTTTAATGAGAGGCGAGAAATCGCAATACGGGTGGAACCGTGGAATGTAAATTATGCATTTCATCCTGTTTTCGGGATGAAATGCTTTTTTCTTTTTTATTTTTGAGAGGAGAGAAAGAAAATGATTAAAATCAAACTCAGAGACGACATTAAGGAGTTCGAAGCGGGCGTAAGCATTGCCGACGTTGCAAAGAGTATCGGCATGGGCCTTTATAAGGCAGCGCTCGGCGGCAGAATCGACGGTGAATACTGCGACCTGCGCACTCCGATTGAGAAGGATTGCGAGATTGAAATCGTAACCTTCGGCGACGACCTTGACGGTAAGAAGACCTTCTGGCATACTGCCTCGCATGTGCTCGCGCAGGCGGTCAAGAGACTCTATCCCGAAACAAAGCTTGCCATAGGCCCCGCGGTTGACAACGGCTTCTACTATGACTTCGACAGCGATATTACCTTCACTCCCGAAATCCTTGAGAAAATCGAGGCGGAGATGAAGAAAATCGTCAAGGAAGATTTGCCGATTGAGAAATTCGAAATGGAGCCGCAGGATGCTCTCGACTACTTCGGAAAAAACGGTGAGATTTACAAGTATGAACTTGTAAAGGAGCACGCCGACAACGGCGAAAAGATTTCGTTCTATAAGCAGGGCGAATTCACTGAGCTTTGCGCAGGCCCGCACATTATGTCGACGGGCGCGGTCAAGGCATTCAAGTTGACCTCATGCACGGGCGCATACTGGCGCGGCGACGAGAAGAACAAGATGCTTCAGCGCGTTTACGGTACGGCTTTCCCGAAGGCTTCGGAGCTTGAGGAATATCTGACCGCACTTGAAGAGGCCAAAAAGCGCGACCACAATAAGCTCGGCAGAGAGCTTGAACTCTTCACAACTGTTGACTATATCGGTCAGGGACTTCCGATACTTCTTCCCAAGGGAACCAAGATTATTCAGACTCTTCAGCGCTGGGTTGAGGACGAGGAGGCAAAGAGAGGCTGGCAGCTTACCAAGACTCCTCTTATGGCAAAGAGCGACCTTTACAAGATTTCGGGACACTGGGATCACTATAAGGACGGTATGTTCGTCTTAGGCGACGAGGAAAAGGACAAGGAGGTTTTTGCCCTTCGTCCCATGACCTGCCCGTTCCAGTATCAGGCATATCTCAACAAGCCGCGTTCATACCGCGACCTTCCGCTTCGCTATGACGAGACGTCAACTCTTTTCAGAAACGAGGCTTCGGGCGAGATGCACGGACTTATCCGTGTTCGTCAGTTCACGATTTCCGAGGGACATCTTATGTGCCGTCCCGATCAGCTTGAGGACGAATTCAGAAAATGCCTTGAGCTTTGCGAATATATGCTCAAGACTATCGGACTTTATGAGGATGTAAGCTTCCGCTTCTCACAGTGGGACCCCAACGACAGAGAAAAGTATATCGGCACTCCCGAACAGTGGGACGAGGCTCAGGGCGTTATGAAAACGATACTTGACGACCTCGGTCTTGAATATAAAATCGGTATCGGTGAGGCTGCCTTCTACGGCCCGAAGCTTGACATTCAGATCAAGAACGTTTTCGGCAAGGAAGACACGCTTATCACGATTCAGATCGACCAGATGCTCGCCGAGAAGTTCGGTATGGAATACACCGACTCCGACGGACAGAAGAAGAATCCCTATATCATTCACCGTACTTCAATCGGCTGCTATGAGCGTACGCTTGCTCTGCTTATCGAAAAGTACGCAGGCGCTTTCCCGACATGGCTTGCTCCCGTTCAGGTTAAGTTCCTTCCCATCGCCGACAGACATCAGGATTACTGCCGCGAGATGATGCAGAAGCTGCTTGACGCGGGTGTCCGCTGTGAGCTTGACGACAGAAGCGAGAAGATAGGCTTCAAAATCCGTTCCGCTCAGATGGAAAAGGTACCGTATATGATTATTATCGGTGACAAGGATATCGAATCGGGTACCGTAGCGGTACGTTCGAGAAAGAACGGTGACGAGGGCGCGGCTACCATTGACGAATTCATTAAGAGAATAAAGGAAGAAATCGACTCCAAAGCTTTATAAGGAGGAAAGAATATGGCAAGACAACCTTTGACCGTCTTTCATATAACCGATACGCATTATTTCTCCAAGCGTGTCGGCACAAGCGGCGAAGCCTACGACAAGGCAAACGCCAAAAGTCAGAAGCTGCTGAAAAACTGCGCGGAGCTGCTTGACGCTGCATACAGACAGATAGCCAAGGATAATTCGGGCGATATCGTGCTTCTCTCGGGTGACACGACCAACGAGGGCGAAAAATGGGCGCACGAGGAAGCAATTGAACAGCTTCGCTGGCTGAAAAATCAGGGCAAGAGAGTATATGTTCTTACCGCTACCCACGACTATAAGGGTGACGGCGAGGCATGGGGCTATGACGGCGGCGAGAGAATAAAGGTTCCCGCATACAAGCGAGAGGAGCTTTTTGAACTTTACCGCGAATTCGGTCCCGACGAGGCGCTTGCGGTTCACCGTCAGAGCATGTCGTATATAGTTCAGCTTGCCGACGGTTACCGTCTGTTCGCAATAAACGACGACAGCAACCTTTCCGGCAAGAGCGGCGTCTCCGACGAGCTCTATGACTGGATTAAGGCGCAGGCTGACGACGCGAGGGCAAACGGTCAGTTCATTATCGCCATGACTCATCACCCGCTGATAGCTCCGTCTCCGATTTATGAGCTTATCGGCAAGGGCGATATGTTCGGCGACTATGACGTAAGGCGCGAGCAGTTTGCCGATCTCGGCATTCAGTATATGCTCACGGGCCACACCCATATTCACGACATCGACAAAATAACATCTCAGAGAGGCAACAACTTCTACGATATTGCCTCTGCTTCGCTTATCGGTTATCCCGGTCCCATCCGTAAAATAGTAATGGATCCCGACAGGGGAATGGTAAGCACAACTACCGACTTTATCACCGAGCCCGTCAACATTGACCTTGAGGGTATGAACCTTCAGGACTACCTTGCCAATCAGCTTGTCGGAATGATAAGGGATATGATCAAGGCTGCGGGCAGCGACATCGAAACCTTCGCCACAATGGCAACGGCGATGAGCATCAAAAAGAAGCTCATCTACAAAGTCGGCTGGATTATCAAGCCCTTCGCAAAGCTTCTGGGCAAGCTCAAAATCGGCACGGTTGCCAAGTGGACAAAGAAGGAATCAGGCCTTAAGAAAGAGGACTGGCAGGCTATAAAGGACGACAGCGTCGCCGACTTTATAGTCAGAATGGTGCTCAATCTTTACGGCGGCGAGAATCTTTATAATCCCGAC
Organism: Clostridiaceae bacterium; assembly: GCA_030530095.1. Lineage (GTDB taxonomy): Bacteria > Bacillota > Clostridia > Oscillospirales > Acutalibacteraceae > Fimenecus. The sequence goes on along the minus strand of JAUMVO010000028.1, from coordinate 783 downwards.
GAGCCGCAGTACAGAATTGCGATGGGACTTATCAGCATCCTCGATTCCGTGTTCGAAGCTCTGCACATAAAGGTCAGAAAGTTCATCAAGGTTTCCGACTCGCTCTACGATTTCGTTGAGCCGCTTATACACAATTCGGGCATCAATTCCTACGATGCGCTTCTGCCCGTAATGCCTTATTACGCAGAGGGCGAGCAGGGCCCCGCACCCGCGGATGAACCGAAACCCGAGCGCACGGTCAAAAAGAGCCGCAAGGGCCTGCCGATAGTCATTATCACCGTTTTTCTGGCGCTGATTTTCCTGATTCCGCTGCTGCTTATCGCAGGCATCGGCTTCATTGTCAATCAGATTCGCTTCGGCAAAAAGATGAAGCAGGGTTAATAAAAACAAAAAGCAGCAGAACTTTTCTGCTGCTTTTCTTCGGTTGACAAACTGAATCGATAATTGTATAATTCATAAGCAAAAATAAATTGTTCGGAAGCGAAGCTTCCCTACAACTCGCCGAAGGCGAATTTCACTCGTTTCGAAGAAACGAATTTCACTGCCGCAAGGCAAATTAACTTTTGCGAAGCAAAAATTTCACTGCGAGGTCAACGACCTCGCCATAACGGGGTGTAGCGCAGTTGGTAGCGCGCTTGCTTTGGGAGCAAGATGCCGCAGGTTCAAATCCTGTCACTCCGACCATAAAAGGGCTACAAAATAGATGTAGCCCGTGAAAACCCCGATTTTATCGGGGTTTTCACCGTTTATACGGCAAAATTTCCGCGAACCGTTTTGACAGAT
>JAUMVO010000011.1 GCA_030530095.1 Clostridiaceae bacterium | reverse complement strand
CCTTTAACAAGGGGCGCTGTTTTGCTCTATCAAACTCAGCGACAAACTCCGATTTATCGGGGATTAAAAAAAGCGCCCGTAAGGGCGCTTGAATTATAATAATTATGCCTTTTTGATTTCAACGGCTACCTCGTGCCCGTCAATCTTGAACTCATTGGCGGTAACGTCGGCGAAATCGAGCTTTTCGCAGAGAAGCTCGGACTTGATGAAGTCGGCGTTTTTCTCAATAACGCCCTTGATGTAGCCGTCAGACGAAGCGGTGATAAAGATATGGTCGGTAACCTCAAAGCCGCTGGACTTACGGAGATTCTGAATCTTCGAAATGAACTCTCTGACTGAGCCTCTTTCGATAAGCTCGTCGTTGAGCGCAGTGTTGAGTACAACCGTTACGCCGCCGTTGGTCTCGGCAACGTATCCCTCCTTCGCCTTCTCGGTAACGAGCAGGTCGTCTCTCGTCAGCTCAATGTCAGCGCCGTCGATTACCGTCTTATATACTCCGCCGTCAGCAGTTGCCTTAATGATTTCGGTGTTGATGTCAACATTGAAATACTCGCCGATAGCCTTAAGATGTCTGCCGTACTTCGGGCCGAGCGTCTTGAGCTGCGGCTTGATTTCGTACTGGATAAGCTCATCCATATTGAAATCGGTTACAACCTTGTCAACGTTAAGCTCTTCGGCGATTGTGTTAAGCTGTTCCTCATCAAGTACGAGGTCGCTGTCAAGCTTTACAATGCACTCCGAGAGCGGCTGACGGTTACGGATTCTGACGATTTCACGAAGCTTTCTGCCAATCTCAACCGCCTTGTAGGAAACCTCCATCTGAGCCTCAAGCTCGGGCTTATCCCAGGCCGCAACGTACTGCGGATAATCCGCAAGGTGTACGCTCTCGGGAGCGTTCGGGAAGAAGCGGGCAACAAGTCCCTGATAAATTGTTTCGGCTACGAAGGGGGTTACGGGAGCGACAACTCTTGTGAGTATGTCGAGTACAGTGTAGAGCGTCATATATGCCGCAATCTTGTCCTCGGTAAGCTCGGAGTTAAAGAAGCGGCGGCGGTTACGCCTGATGTACCAGTTGGAAAGCTCGTCGATAAAGCTCTCCATAGCTCTTGTGGCCTCAAAGATATGGTAGGAATCAAATTCCTTTGTAACCTTTTTAACTAGAGAATTAACTCTTGAAAGCACCCACTCGTCGATTGAGCGGAGCTTGCAGTCGGCAAGATTATACTTCGACGGGTCAAAGCCGTCAATCTCGCTGTAAAGCGAATAGAAGTAAACGGAAGCCCAGAGCGTACCGATGAATCTGTTCTGGAACTGTGAAAGCGTAAGCTTCGAGAACGAGGTCGAAACCCACGGAGCGTTCGCAATGCAGAAGTAAAGTCTCGTCGCATCCGAACCGAATTCGTCGAGTACCTCCCACGGGTCAACAACGTTGCCGATATGCTTTGACATCTTGATACCGTTCTCGTCGTTTACAAGACCGAGAGCAATACAGTTTTTATAAGGCGACTTGCCGAAGATAGCGGTCGAAAGCGCCTGAAGAGCATAGAACCAGCCTCTCGTCTGGTCGCTTCCCTCGCTGATAAAATCGGCAGGGAACTGTCTGTCGAACACTTCCTTATTCTCAAACGGATAGTGATGCTGTGCGTAGGGCATTGAGCCCGAATCCAGCCAGCAGTCGCAGACCTCGGGAGTACGGTACATGGTCTTGCCGCACTCGGGGCAGGTCATTGTGAGACGGTCAACCATCGGCTTGTGAAGGTCAACGTCGGGGTCAGCACCCGTAAGCTCAACGAGCTCGGCAACGCTGCCCACAACGTGCTTGTGGCCGCATTCCTCGCAAACCCAGATCGGAAGCGGTGTACCCCAGTATCTGTCACGCGAAACAGCCCAGTCGATAACGTTGCCTACGAAGTTGCCCATTCTGCCTTCCTTGAAGCTGTCCGGGAACCAGTTAACGCTTCTGTTGTCGGCTACAAGCTCGTCGCGAAGCGTTGACATTGCGATGAACCACGAATCCTTCGCATAGTAGATAAGCGGACTGTTACAGCGCCAGCAGTGAGGATAGCTGTGCTCAATCTTCTTTATCTTAAGGATTACCTTTCTGTCAAGCAATTCCTTGATTATGTCGTCGTTTGCCTCGAATACGCTTCTGCCGGCATATACGCCGCACTCGGCGGTGAATTTACCTGCAAAGTCAACGGGCTTAAGGCACGGCAGAGCATTCTCCCTGCCGACTCTTGCGTCGTCCTCACCGAAGGCGGGAGCGATATGAACGATACCGGTACCTGCGTCAAGCGAAACGTAATTGTCGGCAACTACGTAATATGCCTTTTCCCTGAAGGTGCCGAGAAGGTAGGAGTACATCGGCTCGTATTCCCTGCCTACCAAATCCTTACCCTTGCACTTTGAAACGGTTTCAAAGTTCTCGCCGAAAAGGCTTTCGGCAAGCTCGCTTGCGATATAGTAGTACTCGCCGTCAACCTTGACCTTGGAGTATTCAAAGCCCTCGTTGACGCAGAGCGCAACGTTTGAAATCAGTGTCCACGGCGTAGTTGTCCATACCGCGAAATATGTGTCATCCTCGCCCTTCGCCTTGAAGCGGACGAAAATTGACTCGGTCTTGATATTCTTGTAACCCTGCGCTACCTCGTGTGACGAAAGAGCGGTAGAGCATCTCGGGCAGTAGGGCGAAACTCTGAAGCCCTTGTAGATAAGGCCCTTCTTGTCAAGCTCCTTAAGTCCCCACCATACCGACTCGATATAGTCGTTGGTGTAGGTGATATACGGATGCTCGAAATCGCACCAGTAACCGACGCGCTCGCTCATTCTCTCCCAGAGGTCTTTATAAGTCCAGACGCTCTCACGGCACTTCTTGATAAAGGGCTCAACACCGAACGCCTCGATGTCAGCCTTGCCGTTGGTGTGAATCTGCTTCTCAACCTCAAGCTCAACGGGCAGACCGTGAGTGTCCCAGCCCGCCTTACGCTCAACGTGGTAACCCTGCATTGTCTTGTATCTCGGGATAACATCCTTGATAACACGGGTTAAAACGTGGCCGATATGCGGCTTGCCGTTAGCGGTGGGAGGTCCGTCGTAAAAGACGTAGCTTCTTTCAACGTCATTTTTCTCGACTGCCTTTTTGAAAATATCGTTTTCACGCCAGAATTCGATTACCTCGTTTTCGGCTTTGGCAAAGTCGTAATTTCTCTCGATTTTCTTGTCCAAATATATCACCCTCACTGATGAAAAATTCGTGTTTGTTATAAACCGTATATAAATAACAGAGAATATTATAATTTACATATAGGAAAAAATCAAGAAAAAGTTGTACTGCCTGCCAATATTTGTGCATTGAAGCCGAAGGTGAAACGGAGGTAAACTTGAAGCGGTGGTAATATGCTTATGCTTTTGCGCGACATTAAGAGCGCGATAAAACAGATGAACAAAATCTCAAAGACCTACATACGCTGCTTAAGTCCCCTCGTTTTTTCAAGTCTGACGCTCGCGCTTTTCTGCCGCGTGTCGGCGGGATTTATCGGCGTTTACGACAATATGCTCATACTCTCGGGCGAACTTTTTGAGCTGTTCAAGAATTTGCTCGCCGCCGTCTACGTGCCCGCGCTGATGATTGAATTAGTCAGAATTATAGCGCAACTCGACACAATAAATTGACAATTGGGCGATATAGTGTTAAAATATTTTAACTATAGTTCCGGAAGGAGTAGTTTTGATGATTTGCCCGAAGTGCAGAACTAAATATCCCGAGAGCGTTTCGGTTTGTCCCGACTGCGGCATTGATTTAATCGCGCTCTTGGGCGAGGCTGACGCACCTGCCGACGAGGAATGGGACCTTAAGAAGAGCAGGTGGAAATCCGCGCCCGAGGACGACATGATTATACCTCAGACCGTCGAGATTTACACCGACCGTTCTGCCGAGGGCTTTGAGGAAGAGGAACCCGTCACGCAAGATGAGCCCGCCGAAAAGCAGCCCGACATAACCCTTGAGGAAAAGGATTTCTCGGCATTTGAGAGAAAGCCCGCAAAGAAGCTTGAGGAGGTTGTCATTAACGAGGACGACGAATTCTCACCCGTGGTTTACAAAAAATCCCAGACGCAGACGGCATCCAAAAGCAGCGGCAACGCTGCAGGTCTGTTTTTCCTCGTTCTTTCGATACTCTTTATGGCGGTCAGCGCGGTAATGTTCTATATGGGCAGAAAGCCCTCCCCCGCTCCCGACGCCGAGATTACAAACGCCGTTTCCGCGGTAATTTCGGCATTTTTCACATTTTGATATTTTTCAAAAAAGGTATTGCATTTTAGCGGAGTGTATGGTAAAATACTCGGGCATATAAAATAAAAATCATAGACGGAGGCATATCAAAATGTCAGCTATTCAGATAATTATCGGTTCTCTCGTAATCGTTTCATCGCTGATTATAATCGTTGTTGTTCTTATGCAGCAGAGCCGTGAAGCAGGTCTTTCGGGCGCTATTTCGGGCGCTGCGGACACCTTCTTCGGCAAGAACAAGGGCAGAACAGTTGAGGCAAAGCTCGAGAAGTTCACCAAGTATTTCGGTATTTTCTTCTTCGTGCTTGTACTTGCCGCAACCATACTTCTCCTCTTCTTAAAGTAATACTTAACAAACAGGCGGATGACCCATCCGCTTTCTGTTTGAGCCATTAGCTCAGCCGGTAGAGCACATGACTTTTAATCATGGTGTCCGGAGTTCGATTCTCCGATGGCTCACCACGAAAAGCACCCCTTGTGGGTGCTTTTTTAATGGAGTTTTTTTATTTCCGAGGAGAATCGAACGTATCGTCCGTCTTTTGCGGTACGCCGAAGGCGGAGCAAAAGGGACATAAAATCGAATTAATTTGCGAAGCAAATGTCGGCAAGGTGCAGCCTTGCCGATTCTCCGATGGCTCACCAAAAAAACAGAGTATCCCGTATGGGATGCTCTGTTTTTTTCTTTTTGATTTAGCAGAGGAGAATCGAACGTATCGTCCATCTTTTGCGGTACGCCGAAGGCGGAGCAAAAGGGACATATAATCAAATCAATTTGCGAAGCAAATGTCGGCAAGGTGCAACCTTGCCGATTCTCCGATGGCTCACCTCGTCGTCGCAAGCTTCATATCGCTCATTTTCGTGCAAACACGAAAAGTTCACTCATTCCGCTGCTCCTCCTCTCCGCAAAAAGTCTCGCTCGGTTTTTCTGCTCGGTTGAAAGAAGCTTGCCGCAAGCGGCAGAACCTTTTTATTCGCTTCGCTCATAATAAACGCCCTCGCAACGAAAAACTGTCGCTACCAACTTTTTTGCGGTTTTATGTTGCTTTTTTCGCAAGCTTCATATCGCTCGTTTTCGTGCAACCACGAAAAGCTCACTCATTCCGCTGCTCCTCCTCTCCGCAAAAAGTCTCGCTCGGTTTTTCTGCTCGGTTGAAAGAAGCTTGCCGCAAGCGGCAGAACCTTTTTATTCGCTTCGCTCATAATAAACGCCCTCGCAACGAAAAACTGTCGCTACCAACTTTTTTGCGGTTTTATGTTGCTTTTTTCGCAAGCTTCATATCGCTCGTTTTCGTACGGCGGAACGGACACCTTAACGTTTTTTGTTGAATTTTATAATTGTTTCTGTTATTATATAATAGAAGAATAATATACCCTTTTTTCCGTGGAGGTTTTATTATGAAAAAAAGAGTATTATCAATTATACTTTCACTCGTTCTCGTTGTGTCGGCTCTGCCGCTTGCGGCGGTCGGCTCCTATGCCGAGGATGAGGTAGTTTATGAGGTTCACACCTGGGAGGAGCTTGACGCGGCTTTCCGTATCGCAAATTATGACGGCGCGGAATACACCGTTAAGCTAATGAACAATCTGTACTTCAGCGCAATCGATACCGCAAGAACAGCGACCTACGTTAAAATGACCGAGATTTTCGGCGGTATCGTTACCTTCGACTTCAACGGCCATACCCTGTCGTGTTCGGACACGGTTTCGGAAACGGACCTTGACTACTGTCTGTCGGATTTCCTTAGAATTGATATGCATCAGATAGACGCAGACACCGGCTCCGTGCTTCGCTTCACCGACTCTGTCGGCGGCGGCGGTATTTCGATGGTTTCCAAACGAGGCAAGGACAGCCAGCTCGCCGCGTTGCACGTTGCTCACAACAAATGGTACAAGAAGTTCGGCTATCTGCAGTCCTCAAGCAAGTGCGACAACGTAGTAATCTTTGACGGCGGCACATATACCCTTACCGCTTCGTGCACAAAGTTCGGCAGAGGAACGCTCAACCGTGAAAACGCATACAGAGGAACGGTTATTGTGGACGAGGTTCAGGCGACAGTTAACGGCGGTACGTTTATCGCTCAGGGCGACGGTACGGGCGTTGACGAATGCTACCGTGAGCTTTCCGCTTTGGCGAGCGCCTGCTCGGTAACAAATCCCAGCGGTATTTTCTCGAGCACGAAGCTTGACTTCATTCCGAACTGCTATGCAGGCAGCCTCGTAATCAACGGCGGTCTGTTCCAGTCGGTCGGTTACTCGGTGCATCATTTTGATAAGGGCAGCTCAAGCGGATATTCCGGACCTACCGTAAATTCAACCGGCTGTATGCTCTTCCCTAAAATCTACGGCGGCACGTTTGTCGGCAGAATGGGCTTCGTCGGCATGACGTTTACCTATAACGACGGCTACAGCGATTTCAGGCAAAAGGCGGCTTCCGATATTATCAAGGCAAGCGCAAATACGGTTGTCAAGGGCAAGAAGCAGAACAATTCCAACATCAACGGACTTGACGGACTGACTCTCGGCGACCTTCACAACGTCAAGACGTTTTATGTCGTTAGTGAAGACTTCCTGAATTTCAGAACGAATCCCGTTGCCGAATCCTTCCCCGCAACGCTTGAAAGGGATACTTCGCAGAGCGATACGTTCGAAGCGCTTTACAATATTCCTTCATATATGTACGGTATGCCCGTTTCGACCGAGATTAAGATTACTCCCGTCGGCGGCAATACCTTTACCGTAAATTCGGACAGCTATACCGTCAATTATACCGATTATCCCGACGGACTGACGGTAAATATCAGAACGACCTTCACCATAGGCGGCGAGGACACAGTTGCCGAGAGAACGTATGTAATTGACGTTACGGAAGCGCCTCAGGCGGCAAATATAATCAGCAATCCGACCTCGGTAACTGTGGAGCCGGGCGAATGGGCTCAGGCTACGGTAATCGCCGACCACGCAACCGCTTACAACTGGCAGTATAATATGGGCGGTGCGTGGGTGAATCTGTCACAGTATGCTTCTTTACTATCAGGTAACGGAACTGAAATTGAAGGCTATAGCACTCCTACTTTAAGAGTCAAATTAAATGCAATCAGCAGCGAAAGGTTCCGTTGCCGTGTTACGGGTACCGACGGAACAGTCAAAACCGTTCCCCACAGCAGCGGCATATATTTCGACTTCGGCAAAAAACCGACCGTTTCAAGCTTTGAGGGCGGAGAATACTTAAGCGGCGGTGATGCGGCCTTCACCTTGAAAGTAAAATATCTTGAAGCTTCAAATGCAAATACGGTTGAATGGTATATCGCCGACAGGTCGGGCGGCTCGCTTGCAATCAGAACGGTTGACGAGTTCTGCGCCGACGAGGGACTTACGTACGATAAAATCACACAGCCCAAGCTCAACAGAGCAACAATAGTATTCCACGGCGTTACCCCGCAAAAGATTTACAGATGCTCCCTGTGCTATAAGCTTACAAACACCATCGGTTCGGTAGACGTCAACGTTGACGATGCTATCGGCTGTCTGCCGTTCACACTGACTGTTATCAAGCCGACGATAACCGCGCCGCTTGAGGACCTTACGGTTATCGAGGGTCAGACCTTAAGCTTCAGCTTCAGGGCCGACAATATGACCAACGGCAACTGGGAATTCGAGCGTGACGACGGCGACGGCAATATTGATTACTTCTCCGTTGACGATATGGAAGCGCTCTTCCCCGAATGCACCTTTACTCAGAGCTTAACAAACGGCGACACCGCAACGCTGACAGTTACGAATGCTCGCGCGGGACTTATGGACTACGTGCTTCACGGCTATGCCGAAGGCGTCAACGGCACAACTGCCGCAGGCTTTGCAAACATATATGTACGCGAAGCGCAGAATGACGACGTTTACGGCGACGTGCTCAGCCATTACAGCAACACCGACGAGATAATCGTTCAGCTTATACCGGCAGGCTACAGCGAAGCAGCTTATGAAACGGTTGTAAGCGGCAACAGCACAAGCTACGTTTTCAATAACGTTGCCGAAGGAACATATACGCTCAGGGCAGTCAAGAAGTATCACGTAATCGAGGAAATTCAGGTTGTCAAGGGCTCGCTTGCAATAAGTCAGGACATTTCGCTCAGGCTTCTCGGTGATATGGATGAGGACGGTATGGTTGAATTTGAAGACTACGTCATTATCTATACTTATCTCAGGGGCGTAAAGGACCTCACACCTGACGAACTGAAAATTGCGAATTTCGACCGTGACGGTGCAGTTGACGCGTTTGACCTGTTCTACATTGATAAGTTTATTAACAATCTGATGGATTAAAACAGCATAAAAAAAGCGGCACACTGTGCCGCTTTTTTATTGCCGATTTTATTTCAAAACTATGTAACCGCCCTTACCTCTTGAGCGATTGTTTGTACAAATACCAGCCCAAGCCAGAATTGCGGAATAATATGTAGAACGCCGTAAAGTTGAATTACCAATTCTGTTACCGTAAAATCTAACACTGATAAAAGCATCTATTGTATCAAGAGGTAATTCGGGAGTGCCGATTTTCGCTCCGTTCTGAGCAGCGCTGTCACCACGGTACATAGTTCCACCCAATTCTTTTGCTTTATCTACTATCGCGTCAAAAATCCGCCATTCACAGACGAAGCCATCAAAACCCGAATTCATTACGCCCTTATCGGTAATCCATATTTTTAGAGGTGCGCCCTTCAGCATTTTACAATAAGCCGTTCCGCCGCAATCAATCAGTTTTTTCTTTATAATTGAGCTCGCAGTATTATTGTTAAACATATCAGTAAACCTCCGTAATAAATGATTATTCAGCTTTCAGTCTTTCAATCATCATATTTGCCGACTTGTAGATGTCGCCGCAGCCCATAGTCAGTATGAGGTCGCCCGCTTCGGCGTTTGCCAGAACGTAGTCACACACCTCTTCCTGCGTGTTGAACCAGACGCTGCCGGGTATCTTTTCGCAAAGCTGAGAGGAATAAACATCCCATTTATTTACCTCGCGCGAGCCCATGATTTCGGTCAGCACGCAGCGGTCGGGTATTTTCAGCACGTCAACAAACTCGTCAAAATGAAGCTTCGTTCTCGAATAGGTAAACGGCTGGAAAACCGCCCAGACCGTCTTATAACCGAGCTTCATAGCCGCGTCAAGCGTAACCTTAAGCTCCGCGGGATGGTGTGCGTAATCGTCGATAAAGTCGATACCCTTGTAGGTGCCCAGATGCTCGAAGCGTCTGCCTGCGCCGCCGAAGGTTTCAAGGCCCTTTACGCAATCCTTAAACTCGGCGCCCGAATATATTGCACACGCAACCGCCGCAAGCGCATTGAGTATATTGTGAGTGCCGGGAACACGAAGTGTTATTCTGCCGAGCGTTTCGCCCCTGTAAACAACGTCAAAGCTGTTGCACGCTCCGCCGACCTCCTCAATGTTTTCGGGGTGATAGTCGTTATCCCTGCCGAAGCCGAAGGAAATGAGCGCCTTGCCCGTTATACCCTCGACAGCCTTGACGGTGTTGGCGTCGTCGCCGTTATAGATAACCGCGCTCTTTGCAAGCTCGGCGAACTTGTGAAAGCTCGCTATCAGATTATCCATCGTCTTGAAGTATTCCATGTGGTCCTCGTCGACGTTAAGAATAACGCTGACGTTGGGATACAGATGAAGGAAGGTATCGACGTATTCGCACGCCTCAACGACTATAGTGTCGTTCGTGCCGACTCTGCCGTAACTGTTTGTAAGCGGAAGCTTGCCGCCGATTACCGCCGAAATATCAAGTCCCGCGTCGAGCATGGTCTGCACGGTCATCGAGGTTGTGGTGGTCTTGCCGTGAGTGCCGCAGATACCCACGCAATTTGAGTACTGTCTTGTGATTTCACCGAAAAGCTCGGCTCTTGTAAAGGTCGGCACGCCGCTCTCAAGCGCGGCGATAAGCTCGGGATTCGTTTTCATTATAGCCGCCGAATAAACTATCATATCGGCTCCCTCAAGGTTTTCGGGACGTTGTCCCATCATTACGGGAATGCCGAGTTTCCTTATTCTCTCGACTATCGAGCTTTCGTTATTGTCCGAGCCCTGAAGGCTGTAGCCCTTTGCGTGCAGTATCTCGGCAAGCGGACACATACCGCTGCCGCCGATGCCGATAAAATGTATTCTCTTTGCATTTTTCAAAACTTCGGTAATATTGCTCATTTTCTTCTCCGTTATTTCCTGATATATTTAAGATCGTTTTGCGAAAATCCGCCTTCGTCGGTAACGTACCTCTCGGCAGTCATTGTCAGGGCGTACTTTTCACGAAGCGCCGCTATCGTACCCATCATCTCTGAAGCGTGGTGCAGGTCGAGTGCCTGCTGACTATCCCACTTGTCAATGAGCAGCACGGTTTCGGCGTCATCGGCAGGATAATAGTATTCGTACTTTTGGTTGCCGGGTTCGTTTCGGATAAGCGCCGCCGTGCCCGACTCCTCCATTTCACGCGCGAACGCTCTTGCGCTGCCGTTTTCGCCGTGATAATAAATATGCCGTGATAATAAATATTGATTACAATGCTCATTTTAGTTTCCTCTCAGGAATGTTACATATATTATATTGCAAAACCTGCAAAATTAAAAGTATTATTTTCAATTTCACAAGTTTTATTTGTTTTCAGTATAATGTAGTGTAGAATTAAGACGGAGGTGTAATTATGCGCACGGACAAATTGTTTGTTGTTTTCGGCTCTGACAGCCGTTTTGAATATACTCTGAAAGCCCTTGAAAGAAACGGACACGAAACAGTAAGCTTTCGCGATATCCCGGAGCTTGATTTCTCGACGCTCAGAGACAGAGATAAAACGCTTGTACTGCCGCTGCCGTTTTCGAGAGACGGAAAATCCGTCAATCTGCCTTCTCTCCCCTATGCAGTAACCTTAAACGGCATTATTGGCAGTCTGAAAAACGGCGATATTGTATTCGGCGGAATGCTTGGTGAAGATTTTATTAAGAATTGCGAAGCAAAAGGCGCAAGCGTCTATGACTACTATGACGAAGCGATGATACTCAGAAACGCAGAGCTTACTGCCGATGCACTTTTAATGCTTATTGACGAATTATCTTTAGATAAAAACAATCTAAAATTTGCAATTACAGGCTTTGGCAGAACAGCAAAAGCGATAGCAAAAGTATTTTCTGACAATGGTTTGGATTTTGTGATTATCGCAAGAAGCGAAAGTGCTGAAAACGCCGCCAAATCAATGAATTTCGAATTTGTAAAGCTTGAAAGCTTTACAGAGAAATCGGTATTTTTTGACGTGATTATCAACACTGTACCCGCCTTGATTTTCGACGGGCGAAGGCTGTCGGCTCTCAGAAAGGGCTCGATGATAATCGACATAGCCTCTGCCCCCTTCGGCGTAACTGAGCAGGACGCTGACGCACATGAAATCAAACTCATACGCGCGCTCGGACTGCCGGGTAAATATCTGCCCGAAAAGGCAGGAAAGCTCATCGCCGAAAGAATTGAATTTTATCTGAAAGGCAGGTAGATAAATGAAAACAATAGGGTTCGCACTGTGCGGCTCCTTCTGCACCTTCAAAAAGGTGATACCTCAGCTTGAAGCTCTTTGCGACAGCGGTTACAACGTCGTACCGATTATGTCCCCTGCCGCATACACGACCGATACGCGCTTCGGCACTGCCGAAGGCTTTATATCAAAAATAGAAGCAAAGACGGGCAACGCCGTAATTCACACCATTAAGGACGCCGAGCCTATAGGGCCTAAGAAAATGCTTGACGCGCTTATTGTAGCCCCGTGTACGGGCAACACGCTCGGAAAGCTTGCAAACGGCATAAGCGACACGTGTGTTACACTCGCCGTTAAGGCGCATCTTCGCAATCAGAGGCCCGTAATTCTTGCGGTTTCGACAAATGATGCTCTCGGCGCCTCGGCAAAGAACATAGGCGCTCTTATGAATATGAAGTATATGTATTTCGTGCCCATGAGGCAGGACGACTGTATAAACAAGCCCAACTCAGTAGTGGCAGACTTTGAGAAAATCCCCGAAGCGCTGGAATCGGCGCTGAACTCAATCCAGCTCCAACCGATATTGATCTGAACAAATCGGAGCAACAAAAAACCGACTGCTTTCACAGTCGGTTTTTATTGGTTTATTATCAGAAACTGTCGATGAGTTCCTGTACGGTTTCTTTGGCGTCGCCGAGCTTCATAATCGTCTTGGGATTAGTGTAAATCGGGTTAGGAACACCGGCGTAACCGGGTTTCTCGTCGAAGTTGCAGACGATAATATGCGGTGCGTCGGCAGCATTGAGAACGGGCATTCCGTAAATCGGTGTGCCCTCTGCCGTATTTGCGGCGGGATTCACAACGTCGCTTGCGCCGATAATAATCGCTACGTCGCACTCGGCGAACTCGCCGTTGATGTTGTCCATCTCGTAAAGCTTGTCGTAGGGAACGTCAACCTCGCAAAGCAAAACGTTCATGTGCCCGGGCATTCTGCCCGCAACGGGATGAATTGCGAATTTAACCTCTGCGCCGTTTGCTTCAAGCTTGTCGGCAAGAGCCTTGACCTGAGCCTGAGCCTGAGCGAGAGCCATACCGTAGCCGGGAACGATGATAACCTTCTTTGCGCCCGCAAGTATATCGGCAACCGATACCGCGGGAGCCGCCTCTTCGGCAACCTCCTCTTCAGCCTCTTCAACTGCTTCTTCGGCTGCTGCTTGCGCTGTATCTTCAGCGGACTCTTCAGCAGGCTCTGCAGCTTCCTCAACCGCTTCGGATTTTTTGCCGCTTACCGACGTACTGCCGAGCAGTATGCCTAAAAGCTTGCGGTTCATCGCCTTGCACATAACTCTTGTCAGCAGGAGTCCCGATGCGCCGACTATGCCGCCGATTGCAACAAGCAGAATATTGCCGACCGCGATACCTGCGATACCGCCTGCAACACCGCTCAGTGAGTTAAGAAGCGAAATGGTGATGGGCATATCCGCGCCGCCGACGCGTATTGCAAATACAACGCCGAAAATACATGCGAGAATTGCGGTAACCCAGATCGGTACAATACTTCCGAGCGCTACACAGACAACCGTCGCAACGATAAGCGCAACGATAATTGCCGTATGTCCCGGAATTACAACAGGCTTCTGAGGCAAAACCTTATGAAGCTTACCTGCCGCAACAAGGCTGCCCGTGAAGGTAACGAAGCCGATAACAAGCGCAACTGCGGCGGTATAAGCCGCAAATCTGTCGGGATTTTCTTCATTCCAGTTTGCCTGAGCGTAGGAAAGGATCGCAACCAGCGCACTCGCAAGACCGCCGAAGCCGTTCAAGAGGGCGACAACCTGCGGCATCTGAATCATCTTGACCTTTGCGGCGGCAATAAGGCTGATAACCGTGCCGACCGCAATACTTGCCCATATAACCCATGAGGAAAGTATCTCGTAGTGATACATCGTGACTGCGATTGCGACGAGTGTGCACGCCGCGCTCAGCGCGTTACCTAAACGCGCCTTCTCGGGCTTGCTCATAAGAATAAGACCGATAAGCACACCTAAAACGAGTACGCCGCTGATGCAGTAGAAGGCGACGTCAGACAATGCGGTATATACGTAAGGCATTTAGTCGTCCCCCTTCTTTTTGAACATCTTGAGCATACGCGCGGTAATTCCGAAGCCGCCCGCAACGTTTATCATTGCAAGCACTATTGCGACAGCGCCGATAATAATGCTCAGCTTAGTCGAGCCCGCCTTGTGCATCTCAACTGCGGTTACCGCAAGAGCGCCGATGACGGTGATGCCCGAAAGCGCGTTCATGCCCGACATAAGCGGGGTATGAAGCAGCGTCGGAACGTTGTTGATAATGAAGTAGCCTACTATCGCCGAAACGACAAATACGCCTATTAAAATATAATGCATAAGTATATCTCCTTTCGGGGATTGCGGTTTTTATTATGCTCTGCTCATAGCGTCGATAGCGCCCTTGTGAACAAGCTTGCCGTCAATGGTGGTAAGGATGCCCTGAACGATTTCGTCGTTCATATCCAGCTCAATTTTAGCGTCCTTTGAAAGATACTTAACAAGGTTGTAAATATTCTGAGCAAACAGCCACGTTGAGCTTGTGGGAAGCATACCGGGGATATTCTTGATACCCTCGATGGTAACCTGATGAACAACAGCTCTCTCGCCGGGAACGGTGCTTGCGCAGTTGCCGCCCTGGTCGATTGAAATATCAACGATAACCGAGCCGGGCTTCATGGAAGCTACCATCTCGTCGGTGATAAGAACGGGAGCGAGCTTTGAAGGAACAAGTGCGGAACAGAAGATAATATCCATATCCTTGATAACGTCCTTGAGAGCCTCTCTCTCCTTGGCTATCATTTCGTCCGAAAGTGCGTTTGCATATCCGCCGGGAGCGATTGCCGCCTCTGCGGGAACGCCTGTGTCAACTATCTTTGCGCCGAGGCTCATAGCGTTTTCTGCTGCTGCGGGACGGATGTCGGCCGCATAGATCTGAGCGCCGAGTCTCTTTGCGGTTGCGAGCGCCTGAAGGCCGGCAACGCCGGTACCGATAACGAGCGCGTTGCAGGGCTTGATCATGCCGACTGCGCTCATGGTCATCGGGATAAACTTTGTAAGGTCGCTTGCCGCCATAAGGATGCCCTTATAGCCTGCGCAGGTGCTCATTGAGGTAAGAGCGTCAAGGTTCTGTGCTCTTGAAATTCTCGGAACACCGTCAAGTGTAAGGCTGATGATGCCGTTAGCGGCCATCTTCTTGACCATTTCGTGGTTAACGGGTGATGCGGGATGAATGAAGGTGATGAGGTACTGACCTGCGTGCATCATATCAACCTCGTGCTTGCCCTTCTGCTCGTTGAACAGAGGCTCCTTAACCTTGAGGATGATGTCAGCGCGGTCATAAAGCTCCTGAGCGTCGGCTACCATCTCAGCGCCTGCAGCTGCATAGTCAGCGTCGCTGAAGAATGCGAGTGCGCCCGCACCGTTCTCAACGAGAACGTCGAAACCGTCAGCCTTTAGCTTTGCCACTGTCTCGGGGATAGCAGCTACTCTGCCTTCGTCGTGCATAATTTCCTTAGGAATACCGATAATCATAAAACCAAACCCTTTCAAAAAAATTTTTATAAATAAATTATAAAATTTATTTCGTACTTATATCTTCCCTGTCGGGAAGCAGACACACGTCGCACTTGTTAGTCGAAAGCACGACCGAGGTGCGCGTAAGCGATACGCCGTTTATGGACTTGATGTCCGTTAAAATCTGTTCAAGGTCCTCACGGGAACGCGCCATAACCTTCAACAGAAAATCAAAATCACCCGCTATGTAGTAGCACTCCGAAACCATCTTTTCCGAGTTGATTTTCTCGACGAAATTCTCGTAAAATTTCGGGTGGTCAAGGCGTACGTTGATAAACGCAATCAGGTCCCTGCCGAGCAGATCCTGATCAATAAGGATCGTATGCTGCTTGATAATACCCGACTTTTCGAGCTTCTTTATACGCTCGATAACCGCAGAGGTTGAGAGATTGATTTTCGGGCCGATGTCGGTCGCGTTCTGACGCGAATTCTCTTTAAGACATTCAAGAATCTTGTAATCGATAAGGTCCATACACTCACCTCCGTTATTTTCTCTCTTATTATACATATTTTGCCAAAAAAAGTAAAGCGGAATTAAAAAATACAAAAAATATTTTTGCGATACTGCTATACAGCGTAAATGTTTTCGTTATGCCGCAGTCGTATTTGCCGCAGGAATAAATTTTAAGGCAAAAGCGGAAAAGCAGGATAAAATTTTCGGCGAAAAATAAGTGTTTCAATCGCCCGCCGTTTAATTGACATAGCTTTTATATAAATGTATAATTAAAACATATTAAATCAAGGGGGCAGATTTATGATTACAAACAAAAATATCGTGCTGACCGGCGCGTCAAGCGGTATCGGTCTCGAGGTGCTCAAATTACTTATACAGGGCGAGGGCAACAAGATACTCGCCGTTTCGCGTACTGCCGAGGAAAAGCTTGCGGGCTTTTCGGACAAGGTAATTCCCTTTTCCTGCGACGTAGGCTCAGCCGAAGGAGTAGATAAAATATTCGAAAAAGCCGACGAGGTTTTCGGCGGCGAGAAAATTGATATTTTCTATGCCAACGCGGGCTTCCCATACTATGAACAGTTTAACTACACCGACTGGGACAGAGTAAAGAAAATGTTCGACACGAATACCTTCTCCCCTATTTACACCTATGCAAAATACTTGAACTACCTTAGCGGGCGCGACGGAATTCTCGCGATTACCGTCAGCGCGATAGGACAGATGGCTATGCCCGGCTACGCCGTTTACAGCGCGACCAAGTTTGCGCTTCACGGCTTTCAGCAGGCGGTCAGAATCGAGAAGCCGAAGAATCTTCAGCTGACCTGCCTCTACCCCGTTGCGACGGATACAAATTTCTTCAAGGTTGCAAACGACAAGGAATTTGAAAAGCCTTTCCCCGTTCAGACGCCCGACGTAGTTGCGCGTAAAATGGTAAAGGGTATCGAAAAGGGCAAAAAGCAGGTTTCGCCCTGCGTGCTGTTCGCCGTTTCAAAGGTGCTAATGGGCGTATGCCCGCCCGTCAGAACGGTTTACTGGAAGCTTGAAAACAACAAGCTTGAACGCTTCAAGAAGAAGCTTGAAGCTGAGAATAAATAAGGGGTGTATTATGAGCTTCGATATGATGTTTACGCCTATGAACATAGGCACCATGACAGTTAAAAACAGAGTTGTGATGACCGCCGCGGAATTCAGCCTCGGTCAGCCCAACGGTCAGCCGACCGAAAAAATGATAAACTACTTTGTCGAGCGTGCAAAGGGCGAGGTAGGACTTATAATACCCGGTATCTGCCGCGTCAACGATATGGGCGCGACGTCAAGCTTTACCCAGCTTTCAATGGCACGCGACGCGAATATCGAGCCTATGCGCGAAATGGCAAGGCGCATTCACGAGGCGGGCGCGAAGCTCTGCATTCAGCTTCACCATCCGGGCCGTCAGGGCTATTCAAGCTCAATCAATACCCTGCCGATGATTATTCCTATTGTTGACCGCTTCCCGAATTTCCCGAAAACGCTCTTCAAGGCGACACCCCTGCTTTTAGGCATGGAGCAGAAAAAAATCTGTATGTCCATGCAGGCGCCGTCAAAGTGCGAGCTGAGCGCTCACGGCGCGATGAGAATTCACGCGATGAGCAACCGCGAGGTTAAGAAGCTTATAAACGACTTTATCGAGGCGGCCTTAAGATGTAAAAATGCCGACGTTGACGCGGTTGAGCTTCACGGCACTCACGGCTATATAATTCATCAGTTCTTAAGCCCGAACACGAACAGGCGTACCGACGAATACGGCGGCTCGTTTGAAAACAGAATGAGATTTATTTCCGAAATCATCACGGGCATTAAGGAAAAGTGCGGCAAGGATTATCCGCTTATCGTGCGTATGACCGCCGACGAGATGTACGACAGAATCGGCAAACCCGGTAAGGGCTACGGCCTTGAGGACGGCAAAAAAATCGCAGTCGAACTTGAAAAACTCGGCGTTGACGCGCTCAACGTTTCCTCGGCGTGCTACGATACGTATAACTACTGGCTTGAGCCGACCTCGTTCGAACCCGGCTGGAGAGCATATCTCGCAAAGGAAATCAAATCCGTTGTCAACATTCCCGTAATTGCTGCAAACTTCATCCGCTCCCCCGAGCAGGCTGAAAAGCAGCTTGAGGATGGTTATCAGGACTTCGTCGGCTCGGCACGTAATTTCATAGCCGACCCGTACTGGGCAAAGAAGGCAAAGGATGGGCATCCCGAGCAGATTCACCGCTGTATCGGCTGTCTGCACTGTATCAAATCCTTCCTTTTCAACGCTTCGTTCAGGGGCACTCCCGGCGAATGCGCGGTTAATCCGACAGTCGGAATCGAAAAGGAATGGAACGAACTCAAACCCGACCGCGAGGGCAAAACCGCAGTTGTAATCGGTGCGGGCCCCGCGGGGCTGACGGCTGCAGTCGTGCTTCGCCGCAGAGGCTTTGACGTAACGGTTTACGATAAGGAGAACAAGGCGGGCGGTCAGGTCGTTACCGCCGCTTCGGGACCGCTGAAGGATAAGCTTTACTGGGCGATAGAGGATTTACTGACCGAGTGTACGCTTAACGGCGTCAAGGTCGTAAACGGCAAGCAAATGACAGCCGATGAAATAGCCGCGGCAAAGCCCGACGCAGTTATCGTCGCAACGGGCGGCGAGTCCGTAAGACCGAAATCAATTAAAGGCATTGACTCCGAAAACGTAGTCACCGCGCCTGATGTATTGCTCGGCAGAGTTGAAATAAAAGGCAAAAAGGTCGCCGTTATCGGCTCGGGACTTACGGGACTTGAAACGACCGAAAAGCTCAACGAGGACGGCAACACCGTCACCGTCGTCGAAATGGCTGACGAAATCGCGGGAGGCAAGGCGTGGTTCCAGTTCGTGGACGATTCAATGTCACGTATTGAGCCCTTCGGTACGAAATTTAAGCTTGGCACAAAGCTTGAAGCAATTGAGGGCAACAGCATAGTCGTCAGCTCGGCAAAGGGCAAGAAAACCGAAATCATTCCCGCAGACTTCGTTGTGCTTGCGATGGGCGTGCGCCCCGTAAATGCTCTTGAAAAAGAGCTTAAGGACAAGGGCATAAACGCTGTATCTGTCGGCGACGCGGCAAAGGGCGGCACAATCGGCAACGCCACACACGACGCCTTCTTAAAGGCTATGGAGATATAATATGAAACTGACGGACATCAACATAAGAGACCCGTTTATATTAAATGAAAATGGTAAGTTCTGTCTTTACGGCACGAGGGCGAGAAACTTCGGCGTTAAGGTAGGCGGCTTTGACGTGTACGTTTCCGACGACCTTGAAAACTGGTCTGATCCCGTGTGCTGCTTTGATTCCGGAAAGTATGAGATGAACCGCGACGTCAACTGGGCGCCCGAGGTGCATAAATACAAAGGCGCGTACTATATTTTTGCGACCTTTACCCAGCCTAACGGCAACCGCGCCACTTATGCGCTTAGAAGCGAAAGCCCCCTCGGTCCGTTTGTGCCGTGGTCGGACGGTCCGCTCACTCCGTCGGAGTGGTTTTCCCTCGACGGAACGTTACTAATTGACGAAGGCGTCCCCTACCTCGTTTTCTGCCACGAGCACGTTCAGATAAAGGACGGCACGGTTGAATACCTGCGTTTAAGCGACGACCTGAAAAAAGCCGTCAGCGAGCCGAAAACAATATTCAAAGGCTCTTCGCCGTATTTCATTGAGGACAAGGAAAATGCAGAGCGCTTCGTAACCGACGGACCTTTTCTTTACAGGACGACAAACGGCACATTGCTGATGATATGGTCAACCTTT
Organism: Clostridiaceae bacterium; assembly: GCA_030530095.1. GTDB lineage: Bacteria > Bacillota > Clostridia > Oscillospirales > Acutalibacteraceae > Fimenecus. The sequence goes on along the minus strand of JAUMVO010000011.1, from coordinate 41,937 downwards.
ATAAACGGCAAATATGCCCAGTGCCTGGCAAAATCGTCAAACGCGCATATTGACGGCGAATTCGTACATCTGCCGCCGCTGATTACCGATGACGGCGGTCACGGTATGGTTTTCAGAGACGGCGAAAGGCTGTGTCTTACCTTCCATACGCCCAATCAGACCGACTATGAGCGTCCCGTTATAATTGAACTCGTCGATACCGGCGACAGCATAGAACTTAAAAAGGAGTAAATGTATGTCAAGAAGCTTTATGGCGGCGTTTTCCGCATTTGCGATTAAAACGGCAGGCTACAAGAAAAAGGTAGCCGACCCGTTAAGGCGGGAAAAGTATATTGAAAAGCTAAGAGCGAAGAACCAAAAGCCACTGGGCGCTCCGCCCTCGCTTTACAAATGCAAGCCCGAAAAGAAGATTGTCGACGGTGTTGAGGTCTTTTGTTTCAGAGGCGGCGAAAAGCGGAAGGTCGTATACCTTCACGGCGGCGCATACTGCGAACAGCCGCTGCTGCCGCATTTTTCGTTCTGCGACACGATAGCCGCAAAAACCGAAGCGACGGTTATGATGCCCGTTTACAAAAAGTCGCCGAACTTCACGTTTGAGGCGACGTTTGAATTTCTTGAAAGCTTTTACAAAAAGCTGCTTGAAGAAACCTCGCCCGAAAGCATACTCTTTATGGGCGACTCGTCGGGCGGCGGACTTGCGCTCGCGTTCTGCGAACATCTTAAAGTACTCGGACTGCCTCAGCCGTCTAAAATGGTGCTTATTTCTCCGTGGGTTGATATCAGTATGGAAACGCCCTTTGACCCCGAAGTCGAAAAGCACGACCCCTCGCTCCAGCGTGAATTTCTGACTCAGTGCGCTCTCAACTGGGCGGGCGGCACGGATGTGCACGATTACCGCTTAAGCCCGATTAACGGCAACCTTCACGACTTGCCGCCGTTTCTTGTTTATTACGGCACCTACGAAGCGTTTCTTGCCGATGCAAGACGCTTCCGTGACAAGTGCATTGAGGCGGGCGCACCGATAGATTACCGTGAGTATGAACAGATGAATCACTGCTTCCCGATTTATCCGATACCCGAAGCGAAAAAGGCGCAGAAGGAAATAATTGAATTTATATTAAACTAAAAAGGTATAACAAAAAGGACGGTATTTCTACCGTCCTTTTGTTTTTGCTGTTTAATTATTCTGCAGCGGGAGGGGGAGCAACGGGAGCCTGTGCAACTGCGGGAACTCCGTTAGGTCCGACATACTGAGCGCTGCCGAATGCGAGGATAAGCATGAAGATAAACGGAAGGAAGATAAGACCGGCTATAAAGCCGCCGCTCTTTCCGAATGCCTTACCGAACTTAACCGTGAAGATGATTCCGAAAATAATGTTTACGATCGGAATGCAGAGCAGAAGGAACTTAACTCCGTTTCCGTCTGCAATCTTAACGTAGGTGTAAATGTTAAGAATCGGAATAATTGACTTCCAGCCTGCCTCGCCTGCCTTTGTGAAAATCTTCCACATAGCTACAATGCCGATAACGCAGCAAATAACACCGATAATAATTGCCGGAATCAGAGCTGCTGCCGACATAGTGCTTGCCGCTGAATCGTATGCGCCGTAAGTTACGTAATCCATACCCTTTTCTCCTTTCAAAATATAGATAATAAAAGCCTTTGCTTTTATCAATTTAATAATAAACCGAATTGTGATAATTGTCAAGCGAAACTACTATATATAGTGGTATAAGGCAAATCATTTTTTCAACGCACAATGTTAGATTTGAGTTTGTCGGGGAGAAAGCTCGAAAGGACACCAGCCTCCCTTGTCAAAGGGAGGGGGACCGCCGTATGGCGGTGGTGGGATTCCTTTTTATTGTTATATCAAGCTTTCTTGAATCCCCTCGCCAGCGTTCGCTGGCCCTCTCCCCTTTAACAAGGGGCGCTGAATGCTCGCCGTCAATCGCATCGACAAACTCCGATTTGAATTATTGACAAACGCTCTGTGTGATAGTAAAATATTGCGGTATCACAAAAACATAATAAAGGTGAACGAAATGGAATTTATAGAAAACTTTTTCTCGGGTGCTCCGACTTATCTGACGGCTATTTATTTCGTAGTCGGTCTCGTACTCATCATAAAGGGCGGCGACTGGTTCGTTGACGCGGCAAGCTGGATTGCCGAGGTGCTCGGCGTACCGAAGTTCGTTATCGGTGCGACTATCGTATCAATAGCCACTACCCTGCCGGAAATGATTGTTTCCATCGCGGCAACGCTGAAGGGCAACGTTGATATGGCGGCGGGCAATGCGATAGGCTCCGTCACCGCCAACACGGCGATGATACTCGGCGTATTTATAGTATGTATGCCCTTTACTGTCAAGCGAAGGGAATTCACGCCCAAGTCACTGCTGATGTTCTGCGCTTCGCTGGCGCTCGTTCTGAGCTGTATATTCACAGCTAAACAGACGCTCACCTTTGAGGGCGAAACTCAGGATTACTATTCGCTCTCACTGATAGGCACGATAGTTCTGTTCGTGGTTTTCGCGGTATTCTTCGTTGAGAACTTTATTTCAATGAAAAACAGCGAACGTCAGATTACCACTACCCCCGATACGATTGCGATTACCTTTGACGACGAGGTTACAAAGGAATCGGCATCAGCCAAAGAATGGGTAAAGTATATTCTTATGTTCCTTCTGGGCGCGGGCGGAACGGTAATCGGCGCGGAGATACTCGTTAATTCCGGCACAACCCTCGCGCAGGAAATCCACGTTCCCCAGAGAATCATAAGCGTATTTGCGGTTGCCATCGGCACGTCGCTTCCCGAGCTCGTAACTACGATTACGGCGCTTCGCAAGAAGGAAGGCGCACTCTCAGTCGGCAACATCTTAGGCGCAAACATCATTGACCTGACGCTCATTTTACCGATTTGCTCGTTTATTTCGATGAAGAACAACGGCGGCACTCTTGCGGTTTCCGCCTCTTCGGTAACGGTTGATATGGTCGTCTGTCTGGCGGCTATCGCGATAGCCATCTTCCCGACCATAGCGACTAAAAAGTTCCATCGCTGGCAGGGAATAGTGATGCTCGCGGGTTATGTAGGTTATGTTGCAGTAACCGTTCTGCTCAAATAAAAAATGTCGCCCGAAAAGCGACCAAACTGCATTACCTCCGTTTTATAATGTGGCTGTAAGGTGAAAGCCTGCAGAAAAAACACATTATTACACGGAGGTATTTTATTATGACAAAGACCAACAACAACATCACCGAGCTCATATTCATTCTCGACAGAAGCGGCTCAATGGGCGGACTTGAAAGCGACACCATAGGCGGCTTCAACGCGCTGATTGAAAAGCAGCGCAAGCAGGACGGCGAGTGCTTCGTCACGACGGTGCTCTTTGACGACTGTATCGAAACGCTCCACGACCGCGTAAACCTAAGCGAAATTCAGAAGCTGACCGATAAGGATTACACTGTCAGAGGCTGCACGGCGCTCATTGACGCAATAGGTGAAACGGTAAAGCACATTTCCGACGTCCACAGATACATTAGAAAAGAGGACGTGCCCGAGCACACAATGTTCGTCATCACGACCGACGGACTTGAAAACGCAAGCCACCGCTATTCAAGCGACGAGGTCAAGAAGATGATTGAACAGAAAAAGGAACTCGGCTGGGAATTCCTGTTCATCGGCGCCAATATCGATGCCGTTGAAACCGCAAAGCATTTCGGTATCGGTGAGGACAGAGCGGTTGACTACCGAGCAGACGAAATGGGAACAAGGGTGCTTTACGACACCGTCAGCGACGCAGTATGCGCCATGAGATCCTGCCAGCCGCTTACGGCAGGCTGGTCGAAGAAAATCAAGAATGATTACAAAGATAGAAAGTAAGCCGAAAAAACCCCGACTTCCGAAGAAGTCGGGGGAATTGTTTATTTAATTAATCTTCTGAGAAATTTCCATCGCCGTCTTCAAAATGCTTAACAATGCTCCACTCTAAATACTCAAGGTCCATTCTTGTAAGAATTGTTGCAACTTCGGCTCTGGTTATATTATCCTGAGGAGCAATCTTACCGTTCTTGCCGGTAATAATTCCGTTTGCTACAGCCCATACCATAGGAGTTTTAGCCCATGAGCTGACCTTGCCTGCATCGGGGAACTCGCCGAGAACGCTGTCAATAATCTCGTTGATTTCATCGGCATCTTCCTCAATGTCATAGCCCAGAGTGCTCCAATATTCTTCTTCCTTTCCCCATTCATAGCGGAACAGCATGGTAACTACCTGTTCACGGGTAATCTTGTCGCCGACGCCGAACTTGCCGTTCTGATAACCCGTTACATAGCCCCATGCGTAGCATGCATTAACTGCGCCGGAATAGTACTGACCCGCAGGAATATCGCTAAGCGGTACAAACTCTTCACCGACTTTGTCTAAGTATTCATCGGCAAAATTCTCCGGATCACTGAAATACTCTGCCGCATCCTCCCAATCTTCCAACTCGTCAAATCTCAGCAGCATAACCGCAAAGTCCTGACGCTGAAGGTTGTCGGCAGGACCGAAATTGCCGTTCTTATAGCCTGTAATGTAGAGAGCGGAGCAATAGCTTACTGCCTCATAATACCAGGCGTTTTTTGCTACATCCGGGAAGCTCTTATAGTATTTCTCATAGCCCTCATAATAAAGGGCGTCCTGATCAAACGCAAAAGCGATTGTCGACATCAAAAAAATGAAGCTCACCGCAAGCAGTACTGCCAATAATTTCTTTACTGTTTTTTTCATTTCTTAATCCCCTTTTATTTTATTGTACCGAAGTACAAAGGCATTATACAACAAAGCCTGTAAACCTGTCAATAAAAAGCGCATCGGTAAAAGCCGTGATTATCCCCACTCAATTATCGCATAATGGCTGTCGTCGTCGTTGCCGACATGCATACCCGAGTTGGCAATACGGTTGATATAGAAAAGGTCAAACGCGTCAACCGACGTGTCGGCATCATAGTCCGCCGCCCTGAGCTGGTCAGCTTCCAATTCATTTGAGCTGCCGTCAAGATAATTCTTTATAAGCGCATAGTCGCTTAAATCAATTTTTGCGTCCGAATTGACGTCACCGAAATAACGGATTTTTGAGCTTAAAAACTCATTTTGCTTAGCAAACGTGTCGGCAGACGTACCCTTATAACAGAAATAGCCGGACATATCGGGCGTACTCTGAGCGTAGTCGATACCGTTATGAACAATACCCTGCGGAACAGATATACTGCTGATACCGTCAACTCTGGCAAACGCAAACTGACTTATACCGAAAACCTTGTGCCCGTCGATATAGGCGGGTATTATTATATCCTTATCTTCGCCGAGATAGGCGCTGTTTTCATTATCACCCGAACAGATAAAGGCTTCGTCGCCGTTGATAAGACTGTAAAGCCACAGTCTGTCCGAGCTGGTATAAATCGGTATTTCGGCAAAGCAATTCACACAAAACAAAACTAAAAGAGAAACAACGACCGACAAGGCCGTCAGTTTAACATACGGTCTTTTCATCGCTATTCCTCCTTTACTGATTATTATCTGAATATTATTCCTTTTCCTCTTTGAAACGTTTGACTACCTTCAGCCGCGTGAAGTCCTCCCTGTCCTTTTCCTCGAGCGCGTCGGTTATAAACTTAATCTGCTCGGTGAACTGAGGAATCATAACGTTGTTGAGCGCATTGGCGCGCTTCTGGGTTTTCTTGATGGCATCTGCAAGACGGAAAATCGACGACTGCGTCTGAGCTAAGCGAAGCGTCATTTTTTTAGCCTCGTTGAAATTGAAGTAAGCCTCGTCGAGATACGAATTGGTCGAGTCGAAGCCGTAGTAGTTTTCGAACACCGTATCGTCTGCGGTGACGACGGGAATTTCAACGCCCATTACGCTGCGGTAATCGACCTTCACTCCCTCGTCAAGCGGCACGCAGCGCGCAAAATTCGAACAGACGCCGAGCGTGATATTGGCCATTTTAAGCGAAGCGTACGCCTTTTCGTAAACGGCGTTGATGTTCTTTTCAACGTCCTTTGCCTCGTCGATGAGCTGCATCATTTCACGCACGAGTATATTCTTTTTACGGTCCATAAGCTCATAACCGAGCTTGGCAAGCGACAGCGATTTCTGCATCGCCATCAGATTGGCCTTGGTCGGTACGGGGTTTGCCATTATCACACCTGCCTTTCAAATCATTCTTACGTTTCTGATAAACGTATTATCTGATAAAGTGCGTCGGAGTCCATTTCTCTTTTTCGGGAAGTCCGTATTTTTCCTTTCCGAGCGCAATGCTTTTCATAAGGAAAGCCATATTTCTCGCAAGCGTACGCATGGTCTGCATACCTTCTGCGTCCTGCGAAGCCTGGCCGGGCTCTCTGCCGTGAATACTGTTCCAATACTGGCTTGAGGCTACGGGCATACCGGAGATGGTAAAGTATTTGTTAAGCTCGTCAAACGTTGCGGAAAGACCGCCGCGCCTTGCACATACGACACTCGCGCCGACCTTCATTGTCTTGTCAAAATGAGTTGAATAAAACAGTCTGTCAAGGCAGGCTATAAGCGTTGCGTTTGCAGACGCATAATAAACGGGTGAAGCGATAACCAGGCCGTCTGCCGCTTCAAATTTCGGAGCAAGCTCGTTGACAACGTCGTCGAAAACGCATCTTCCGTTCTTAAAGCAGCTGCCGCAGGCAATACAGCCTCTGACGGGCATATTGCCAATCTTTACAACCTCGGTTTCAATGCCTTCGGCTGAAAACACCTTTACCATTTCGTCAAGCGCTGTTTGCGTGTTTGACTTAACTCTGGGTGAGCCGTTTATAATAAGAACCTTCATTCGTTACTCTCCTGTCCTTTATAGTACTTTTCAGCAGTCTTGTCGTCAACGCGCTCGAGCATATTTCTCGGCAGCATTGAGAGAAGCTCCCAGCCCAGATCGAGCGTTTCGGTGATACTGCGGTTTTCGCCGAAGCCCTGATTGATAAAGCGCTCCTCAAAGCGTTTGCCGAACTCGATAAGCAGCTTATCCTCCGCGCCGAGTTCGTCCTCGCCGATAACCGAAGCGAGTGCCTTGGCGTCCTGCACCTGAGCGTAGGTCGCAAGCAGCTGGTTGGCGAGCGTCGGGTGGTCCTCACGCGTGAAGCCCTCGCCTATCGAATCCTTCATAAGTCGGGAAAGCGACGGCAGTACGCTGACGGGCGGGAAAATGCCCTTGTAGTCAAGTCCGCGATCAAGGACTATCTGTCCCTCGGTAATATAGCCTGTAAGGTCGGGAATGGGATGGGTAATATCGTCGTTGGGCATGGTAAGTATGGGTATCTGAGTAACCGAGCCCTCAACACCGTCTATCATACCCGCGCGCTCGTAAAGCGAAGCGAGGTCGGAATAAAGATAGCCGGGGAAGCCCTTTCGTCCGGGTATCTCGCCCTTGGACGAGGAATACTCTCTTAGAGCCTCGCAGTATGAGGTCATATCGGTCATAATAACGAGCACGTGCTTATGAAGCGTGAACGCGAGATATTCGGCTATCGTCAGCGCGCACTTGGGCGTCATAATACGCTCGATAATCGGATCGTTCGCAAGGTTGAGAAGCATTACAACCCTGTCCATAACGTTGGCGTCGCGGAAAGAGTTCTTGAAGTACATCGCAACGTCGTTCTTGACGCCCATGGCGGCGAAAACTATCGCAAAGTCGCCGCTGTCCGAAATAGTTGACTGACGTACAAGCTGAACGGCAAGCTCGTTGTGCTTCATACCCGAGCCCGAGAAAATCGGCAGCTTCTGTCCGCGTATAAGCGTAGCGAGCGCGTCTATGCTCGAGATACCCGTCTGAATAAAATTCCTCGGGTATTCTCTTGAAACGGGATTGATGGGCGCGCCGTTTACATCGCGGCGCTCGTCGGGGAACACCTCGCCAAGACCGTCAATCGGTCGGCAAAGTCCGTCGAAGGTTCTGCCGAGTATTTCGGGTGAAAGCGGTATTTCCATCGTCGTTCCCGTAAAGGTCGTCGTGACGTTGCTCATTGAAAGTCCGCGCGTACCCTCAAATACCTGAATTGTAATTCTCTCGCCGTCGATTTTGACAACTCTGCCGAGCCTCTTTGTGCCGTCCGCAAGCTCAAGGCTGACAATTTCCTCGTTGGACGCGTCCTTAACATTGTCGAGCGCGACAAGCGAGCCGTTGATTTCACTAAGTTTAAGATGCCTGATAATCAAATGAGCTCACCTGCCTTATCTTAAAATCTCGCCTATGAGCGAATCAATGTCCGCATTAAGGCTGTCAAACATATCAGGTCTGTCGTTGGGTATGTCGTATTTCATCTGAACAAGTCGGTCAAAAATGCCCGTCGAAACTATTCTTGAAACGGGTATCTGTCTTTCGACCACTTCCTTTGAACGGCGGTAAAGATGAAGAATTGTGTCCATCATTCTGTACTGCTTCTCGATAGGAACAAAGGTGTCGTCCTTATGGAAGGCGTTCTGCTGAAGGAAGCCGACTCTTATTACTCTTGCTATCTCGATAACAAGCTTCTGGTCGTCGGGCAGTACGTCCGCGCCGATTAGCTTGACTATTTCCATAAGCGAGTTTTCCTCAAGCAATAATGCACAGATTTCCTCACGGCATTTCATAAAGTCGGGGGAAATATTGTCGCTGTACCAGTCGGAAAGGTCATTAAGATACTCGCTGTATGAATTGTTCCAGTTGATTGCGGGGTAGTGCCTTGCGTACGCAAGCGCCTTATCAAGCGCCCAGAAGCAACGTGTGAAACGCTTGGTATTCTGGGTTACGGGCTCGGAAAAGTCGGAGCCCTGAGGCGAAACGGCGCCGATAAGCGTAATGGAGCCCTCGCTGCCGTTTAAGTTCTTTACGTAGCCCGAACGCTCATAGAATTCCGACAGCCTCGACGGCAGATATGCCGGGAAGCCCTCGTCGGCGGGCATTTCCTCAAGTCTGCCCGAAATCTCCCTTAGCGCCTCCGCCCAACGGGAAGTCGAGTCCGCCATAAGCGCGGTATGATAGCCCATATCGCGATAGTATTCGGCTAACGTTATGCCCGTGTAAATCGAAGCCTCACGCGCCGCAACGGGCATATTGGAGGTATTTGCGATAAGCACCGTTCTCTCGAGCAGCGGCTTGCCCGACTTCGGGTCGGTAAGCTCGGAGAATTCCTTTAATACCTGCGTCATTTCGTTGCCGCGTTCTCCGCAGCCGACGTATATGATTATATCGGCGTCGCACCATTTTGCGAGCTGATGCTGTGTCATTGTCTTGCCCGTACCGAAACCGCCGGGAATTGCCGCCGCGCCGCCCTTTGCTATCGGGAAAACGGAGTCGATAACTCTCTGTCCCGTGATAAGCGGCTTAACTGCGGGCAGTCTTCCGACTACCGGACGCGGATTTCTGATAGGCCATTTCTGAGAAAGCTTAAGCTCGGTCACGTTGCCCTTGCTGTCTCTGAGCCTGGCAAGCACGTCGTTTACGGTGTATTCGCCGTCGCCGACCGCCTCAATTATCTCTCCCGAAAGCGCGGGCGGGATCATGGCTCTGTGCTCGATAACGCTCGTTTCGGGGCAGGTCGCGAAGATATCGCCGCCGCTGAGCTTATCGCCGTCCTTAACGAGCATTTTAACCTGATATTTTTTCCCGCCGTCAAGCGAGCTGAAATCCGCTCCCCTGCCGATAAACGCGCCGAATCTGTCGCGCATGGCGGTAAGCGGTCTTTCGATACCGTCAAAGATATTGCCGATAATGCCCGGTCCCAGGTCAACGCTCATCGGCATACCCGTAGATACGACGGGTTCGCCCGGCTTAAGCGATGCGGTTTCCTCGTAAACCTGAATGGTTGTGAAATCCGAATCGACCTTGATGACCTCGCCTATGAGTTTTTTTTCGCCGACATATACGGTTTCGAGCATACTTAAGCTCGTGCTGCCCTTAACGGTTACAACGGGACCGTTAATGCCGAATATTACGTTTTGCATTTTCAGTCCCTCCTTATATCTTAAGTCCCGAGTTCTCAAGGAACCACGCCTTTTCGTCGGCAAGCTTTACGTCAAGCGTATCGTCGGCAAGCGTACCCGTTGCCGCGTCGAGCGCCCTGACGCCGCCGACCAGTATATCGCCGTCAGCCTCTGTATCGAGCGTTTCACCGAGCGCCTTCTCAAGTCTGTCCTTTAGCGGAAGGTCCGCTTCGCGCAGATAATATTTAATCTCACCGCCGCCGAGCTTTGCTTTGAGTTCCTTTATACTGCCAACAAGCGCATCGAAATACGCATCCGTCTTTGTATATTCCTCAATGCCCTTAAGCACGTTTTCGAACACCTTATCGGTCAGCTCTGCGCGTAAATCGGCAAGCTCCTTTTTCGACTGCTCTGAGCACTCGGAAAGCTGACGGTTGACGTCGGAGCGCTTCTTGGTAAGCTCGCGGTCAATATAGACGTCATACTTTCGTCTGACATCCTTTTTCATCTCGGCGAGCCCCTGAGATTTCAGAAGCTTGGTCTGAGACTCTATCTGTTTGACTTCCTTTGACGCGAGACGTTTTATCGCATCGGTGAAAGCCTTTGTACTGTTAGTTGAAATCGCCATTTAAGTACCGTCCAATCAATCGATTTTGATGCCTATGGCATTCTTGATATAATCGCTGATAACACTTGTGTTTTCGTTTTTGTTATCGGAGTCGGGTATAGTCACGAGCAGCGGTCTGCCCGCGCTTCTTATCTCGGCTAAGATATCGGGGCACAGCTTCTCCATACCGGGGGTAATCATAAGCACACCCATATCGGCATCGCTGCGCGCGCAGTTTAGTTCCGCCGCCGCGGCTTCGGCGTTACGGACATTGACAGTCTGCACGCCCGCGAGGCGAAGTCCTATCGAAGCGTCGGTGCGCTCCGTAATAAGCAATAGTTTCATAATTAAAACTTGTTGAGAATAAGAATTGAAATAACAACACCGTAAAGCGCTATCGACTCGCCGAGTGCGACGAAGATGATAGACTTACCGAACGACTTGGGGTTCTCGGCAGTTGCCGCAATAGCCGCGGGCGCGCCTGCCGCAACGGCGATACCGCCGCCTATACCTGCAAGGCCCGTAACAAGACCTGCCGCGAGCAGTCCCAGTCCCTTGGAGTTATCGTCAGCCGTCTGCTCGGTTTCGGTAGTCGCAGCTTCGGTTGCCGAAGCCGTTTCGCCGTTATCGGCAAACGCATTTATGCAAAGCACGCTGATAAGCACTGCAAGCACCGCGAAGACCGCAAGATTAACCTTAAGCGGCTTCTTTACGTTTCTACCCTGAGCCTTGTTCTTGACTGCAAGAAATGCAGTAAACAGTAACGCCATAGGCGCAAGGATAAGTGAAATGTAGAATAACGTTGTCATTGTTTTTTCCTCCGAAATTATATATTGTTACTTTGTTTTTTCAGTGTTATCGGCTCAAAGCCGGTTCCGCTTCCCTCAAAGAAGCGTGAGAACATCTCGTAGTATTCAAGACGTAACGCCTGAATGCCCGTCAGCAATCCTTCAAGCGCAATTACCAGCACGTTTCCGAGTATGATAACGAATATGTTTTCGTTCTCACCCGCAAGCGAGAACACAACCATCATCATACCTGCGTGAACGAGCACGAACGCGCCGACTCTGAGGAACGAAACGGTGTTGCTCAGGTACGAAAGCACGTACTCGAGAAGCTCAAACACGTTCTGCAGTATAAAGTCGCCTATGCTCTCGGGCTTCCAGTCGGGATGCTTGTCGATAATGCCGATGGGTATCTCCTTGACAAGAAGTATCAGAAGGCCGCCGACAAGCATTGCCGTACATACCGCGTTCGGTATGGGAGCGGGTCCGTTCATAAAGCCCGAAGCGAGGTTGACGCCCGCAACGTAAACTATAATGCCCGCAAGTCCGTTCTGTGAGAAAAGTGCTTCGCCGAAGGCGCGCCGCTTGATGCAGGCGTAGATGTTGAGAAGCATCGCAACTATCATTAAGAACACGCCTATTCCGATTGCTATGAGCAGGACCGTGTTAATCGAGTCCATTACGCTCAGCGGTTTTCCCGCCCAGCCCAGCTTCTCATAAACGGGGTCAAGCATTTCCTCAAAGCCGAATACGCTTCCGAACACGAAACCGAATACCATTGAGGAAATTCCGCAGGGAATCAGAATTTTGCCAAGCGCCATCTTTTTGAGCTTCCACATAAGAAAACCGATTACCGCAAGGCAGAAGCCCTGACCGAGGTCGCCGAACATAATACCGAAGAGTATTGTGTAGGTTACTGCGACGAAGGCGGTGATGTCGAGGTCGCTGTACGACGGAGTGCCGTACATATCGACGTAGAATTTATACGGCTCGACCATCGCCGACAGAATCTTGGTGCGTCTTTTGTATTTTACGGGTATCGTCGGGTCCTTGGGATTTTGAACGTTTTCGTACTCAACCTTAACTGAACCCGCCGAGAGTATATCGGACTTGAACTGTCTTACGCTGCCTGCGGGAACGTAACCGAGAAGCACGAAGCCCGTCTCGTTTCTGACGGCGTACGCACGCAGAGAAGATAGTGAATCAAGATAGACGAGCTTGGAGTAAATAAAGTCAAGATGCTCCTTTTCGCTCGTGATAAATGCGTCCATCTCGCTCCTGATGTCCCTAATCTGCGTTTCGAGAATTTCAAGGCTGTTTTTACACTCTCTTATTACCTCGTCAACCGTTCCCGAAGCACCCGGTACGTTGACCGGCTCGAAGTAGAGGAAGGCGAAAATCTCATCAATTTCGTCGACCATATCTACGGGAGCAAAATACACGCCCCAATAGTCCTTCGTGTCCTCCGAAGCGGGATAGAATATCAGGTAAGGATTGTCCTGAGAAACAGTGCCGAGCTTCTTGTAGCTCTCCTTGGGCATGTGTCCGAAGCGAACCTTTATGAAGCGGCACTCGGCAATATCGTTAAGGTCAACGTCGAGACCTCTGAAGTGCTCGAAGCTGCCGATGCCGGATTTAAGCACCTGCTGCTGCTCGTTTAGCGAGCTTAACTGCTCGTCGTATTTGAGCAGCTTTTCACGGATTTCGGCGATATACTCTGTATCGACCTCGCCGAATTCCTCCTGACTCTCAAGGTTGAGGAGCTTAAGCTCAATGCCGTTTTTCTCGGCAACCTCATTCAAGTCAGCCAGCCGCTTCGAGTAACTGTTGTCCTCGCCTAACGGCACGAAGCCCATATCGCTCGAAAAAAGCTTTGAAGCCGAGCGCGGATGAAAAACTTCCGCTTCCATAAGCCTGTAGCCGACCTGATTGAAATTTTCAATAGCTCCGCTGATTTTTACCAGCTTCATTTTTTCAATTGCCATAGCGTCCCCTCCTTTCTCAGGTTACTATAAAGTCGAGTATCTGCTGCCCGCTTAAGCGGTAGCGGACGCCCTCGATAATATGAATAAGGTTTTTCGTTTCGTTTTCAAGTATTCCGATGAACGCGAGCATCGTGACCTCGGGCTCGGTTGAGAAGAGCAGTCTCTTACGGTTCGCCTTAAGCAGCGCAAGCCGCGTGCAAAGCTCAATGGGTCCCTTCGCCTTCTCGTCGAAGTATCTGGCGTAGTCGCCCTTTTTGAAGAGCCTGAACAGCTCGTCTGTGCTGCCGGCGGCCATCATCTGTTCAATCTCGTTAACCGTGAACGCCGAGAAGCCCGAATACGATATTTTATTGAGCGTCAGCTGCTCACCGGGGAAAAAGCGTTTCATACGGTAAATCGACTCGAGCGTGCGGTAGTCCGCTTCGCTGTGAAGGAGCTCGAAAATCTGTTTCTGCGAGTCGCCCGTATAATTCTTTTTTACAAGCGGGGTTATCTGCGAGTACATGTATCTGTACAGCGTGTTTTCAAGCGACGAAATGTAAAACGGAGCCTTACCGACCACGAAAACGTCGAGCGCCTTCTTATACGGCGTGTTGCCCAGCGCCTCATAAAATTCCGTGAGACTCGTCGCCATTTCAAGCTTATCGGGATTTAAGTCCGAGTGCTTGAAGTATGCCTCGGGTGTGAGCAGTGAGTAATCCGAAATCTCACTCGTGTCAAGGTGGTTGGCACAGCTCAATATAAGCCGTACGTCGTTTTTAAGATAGATTATCTCGTGAAGGCTCTGCCCGATCGCGTTCTCAAACGCGGCAAGCTCGGCTATGCGCGAGTTGTTGAACTTGCGTATTTCCGCCTCAAGTCTGGCGCGGTAAATGTTGCGCGAATAAAGCTCGCCGACGATTTTTTCGTAAACGGTATTCGCCTTGAGATACGCCATAATATCGTTATAGGAACGGCAGTTTACAAGCTGGGCGTAATCGTCGTCGGTCAGTATATGCGAGTTCATCGCCCTTGACTTGGTCAAAAGCGCATTGCTTGACAGAGCCGATATCCTGCTCATTTTCGCCGCTCCTTTCGTAAATTTAAGTATAGCTTAACCGATAATTCTGCCGAGTATCGCCTTTTCCCATTCGGCGTGCTTTTCATTGAACTCAGCCTTCAGCGCTTCGCTCTTTTTTGCGGTTTCCCCGGTTATGCGGGTTTTGTACTCCTCAAGTCCGCTTTCAAGCTGTGCGCAAGCCATTTCGATTTTCGCCTTTGCTTCGTCGGCGCACTTTTTGTCAAACGCCCGTGTCTGCTCGTCAAGCTCGCCTGCCAGCGCGTCGCGGCGCTCCTCGGCTCTCTGTATCTCGAGCCGCGAAGCCTTATCGGCAGCAACTATCTCCTTAATTAAATCTTTCATAGGGATACCCCCGTACTAAATTAATTATTATAATATTATAAACCTTTTATATGGAAAAACAATAGCAAAATAGAAAAATTAACTATTTTTATTGCTTTGCCCTGTTTTTATGACTTTTTGTTGTAAATCAAAAGCAGTTGTGCTATTATGAAAATGCAAAAAATATGAAAAACGGAGTGATTGTTATGGATAATTCCTGGTACAAGGAAATGTCGGTCTATCAGATCTGGTGCCGCTCCTTCAAGGACGGTAACGGCGACGGTATCGGCGATCTGTGGGGCGTGCTTGAAAAGCTCGACTACATAAAGAGCCTCGGCGTTGACGCAATCTGGTTTTCTCCGATTTATCCCTCGCCGCAGGCTGACTACGGCTACGATATTTCGGACTACAAGAATATCAATCCCGAATACGGCGACCTTGACCTGTTCAAAAAGCTTCTCGATGAGGCGCACAAGAGAGGTCTGAAGGTTATTATGGACCTCGTTGTCAATCACACCTCCGACGAGCACGAGTGGTTCAAGCAGTCGAAGTCAAGCGTTGACAACCCCTACCACGACTACTATTTCTGGCGCAAGGGCAAGGGTAAGAACGGCAAAAAGCCGCCCAACAACTGGCTTTCGACCTTTGAAGGCGGTGCGTGGGAATACGTTCCCGAAATTGATGAATACTATCTTCACGTTTTCGCAAAGAAGCAGCCCGACCTCAATATGGACAACCCGAAGGTACGCGAGGAAGTCAAATCAATCATGCGCTTCTGGCTGGATATGGGCGTTGACGGCTTCAGAGAGGACGTTATCACCTTCATTTCAAAGAAGGAAGGCCTGCCCAACGGTTTCCCGCTGCCCATAGCAACGGGTATCGAGCACTATAAGAAGGGCCCTCACGTTCACGAATACCTTAAGGAATTCCGTGACGACGTTATCAACAATTACGACTGCTTCGTAGTCGGCGAGTCACCGATGTCGGACTCAAAGACCTGTCTTGAATTTACCGCAGGCCCCGACCACGAGCTTGATATGATGATCGGCTTCGACCACATGAACGCGGACTGCTTTATGACCGATACGATTTCCCTGCCCTTCAGCCTCAAAAAGCTCAAGAAGGCGTTTACTCACTGGCAGGAGGATTTGTACGGCAAGGCTTGGAACGCTCTCTATCTTGAAAACCACGACCATCCGAGAATTATCAGCCGTTACGGCAACGAGAAATTTCGCCGTGAGTCGGGCACAATGCTTGCTGTCGCCTGCTTTATGCAGTCGGGCACGCCCTTCATCTATCAGGGTCAGGAAATCGGCATGCTCAACAATCACCTTGACTCGCTCGATCAGTTCAAGGACGTCGTAACCTTCAACAACGCAAGACTTTTCAAGAAGCTCGGCTTCTCGGATGACAAGTATCTTAAAATTGCCAACAAGACCAGCCGTGAAAACGCTCGTACTCCCGTACAGTGGACGGCGGACAAGTACGCGGGCTTCTCTACTGTTGAGCCGTGGTTCGGCGTAAACCCGAATTACACCGAAATCAACGTTGAAGAGGAGGAAAAGAATCCCGATTCAATCCTCAACTTCTACCGTAAGCTCCTCAAGGTCAGAAAAGAGAACAAGATTATCATTTACGGCGATTACAAGGAGCATTACCATTCAAGCGACAAGCTCTATTGCTACGAGAGAAATTACGAGGGCAAACGCGCTCTTGTAATCTGCTCGTTCTCCGACGAAACCCAGACCTTCCGCGCTCCCGCGGGTTTCAATCTCGAAAAGGGCAAGGTTATACTCTGCAATTACAACAATCCCGAGCAGAAGGCAGACGTATGCGCCCTCAGACCCTATGAGGCAAGAGTTTATCTCTGGGAATAAACGCTTAAAGTCAACAAAAAATCCGTCTTGAAAAAGACGGATTTTTTTATTTTTCATTTATTGAAATACAGGCTGGTCAAAATGATACAGAGCTTCATTTATCTTAAAGAAATCGTAGGTTCTGTTCTTTAAGAAATACTCGATTATTATATCGAACGTATTGCTGTGCGACAGAGAATACCCGGCTTTTTTCAGCAGGTCATTCGCTTCGGAAAGCGAAAGCTCAAGCGCTATCGCAAACGCGATGGCGGTCTGCTTCGACGGTCTGTAATGCATGTCGGAGCGTATTTTTGAAAACAGTTTTCTGTCGATATGCGCCTTTTTATAGCACTCTGAATCCTTTATTCCCTTCTCGTCGATTATACGAAGCAGCATCTGCGAAAAGCTCTCGTCAAGATTGCCGATAAGCTCCTCGATATTCTGTGTATCGTCGGTTTTCTGCGATACACATGCTTCAAGCTCATAGTCCGCTTCGTCCGGAAGGCTTCGGTTTGAAAGAACTGCGGGCTTTGCGAACGCGGGGCGCGCAGCAGCCTTAGGAGCGCCTGCGAAGGGTTCGCCGATTTCATCGGAAGTAATCAGTATCGCCGTCGCGCTGACGTATCTTTCAAGTTCAAACAATTCGTCGGGCGTCAACCCGTTCTTTTTGAAAATGCTCATTCTTCAATACCTAAAATCTCACCCGATTGAGCCGAGTCAAGCGTTTCAATCGTTTTGAGACTTTTCTTAATTATCTCGTTACGGTGGTCCGCCTCGTCGAGTGCCTTGCCCGCAGCTTCAACGTTTTTCTTCGCACGTGCCAACTGCTCGCCGAACTTCTCGTACTGAGTCTTGGCTGCGCCGAGAACCTTGAAGACCTCGTTTGCCTTCTCGTTGATGGCTATCGAGCGGAAGCCCATCTGAAGCGAATTGAGAAGCGCCGTAACCGTACTCGGGCCCGCTATCATAATGCCCATATCTTTGATTTTTTCGGCTATTCCGCTCTTTGACGAAAGTATCTCCGCATACAGTCCTTCCGTTGCAAGATACATAATTGCAAACGGCGTCGTTTCGGGAACGGAAATATAATTCTTAATCAGATCCGCTTCGGATTTGACAACGCTTTCAAGAGCCTTTTTCGCAGCCTCAACGGCTTCAGTGTCACCGCTTTCGGCAGCGGCGGAAAGGCGGGCATAGTCCTCCATCGGGAACTTTGAGTCAATCGGAAGCCATGTTATATCCGTACTGTCCGCAGACGGAATTTTAACGGCAAATTCAACCTGACCGTTGTATTTCGGGTTGGTCTTTACATTCGTTTCGTACATGCCGGGAATAGTCTGATCAAGTATGTTCCCGAGCTGAACTTCAGCCCACGTTCCCCTTGATTTTACATTGGTAAGCACACGGTTAAGTCCCTTTACGTTGTCGGTAACTCCCGCCGAAAGCTCCTTCATTTCTCCGAGCGATTTATAGACGTTCTGCAACTGCTCGGAAACTGTCTTGAACGACGAAGTCAGTCTGTCGTTGAGCGTACTTGTCAGCTTCTCGTCGACGGTTGTGCGCATTTCGTCGAGCTTCTTTTCGTTCGATTCCTGCATTTTTCCGATGCTTTCCTCGATTATTTTTGTCTGTCTGGCGTTCTGCTCGGTGTTCTCGTCCCTGATTATCTTGAGCTGTTTTGAAACGGTTTCCATAAGGTCAATCTTGCTCTCAAGATTGTCCCTGCCGAGCTTTTCGAGCTTTGTATTTACGGTCTCGAGCGATTTTGAGTTCTCCTCACGCTGCATGCGCGCATTCTCGCCCATTTCGCGTCTGTTCTGCTCAAATTCGGAAGAAAGCTTTTCGGCAACCGCCGAACCCGAATCCCTACCCGAAAGACGCAGAAGCAGTATTATAACAACTATCAGCAACACAGCACAAAGTGCGCCTAAAATGATGGGCAAATATTCCACTTTTCACCACTCCGATTCTATTTGATGGTCCTATTATAACAATAACAATATCCCATTTCCGGGACTTTGCAAAACGGGCAGGTAAAACCTGCCCTGCTTTTTTATTCTTTTTTACCGTCTATCATGTGAACGTTGATGTGATTGTATGTAATCTCAACACCGCTTCGCTCGCATTCCTTCTTGACGCTCTCGAGCAATGCGAAGTATGCATCCCAATAGTTTTTCGTCCAAGTCCATGCGCGGATTACATAGTCAATCGAGCTGTCCGAAAAACGCATAATCGCAACAAACGGCGGCTGAGGTTTATCGATAAACAGCTCGCCGCAATCGTCAACCGCCTTTAAGAGAGCGGCTCTCGCGTCCTCGACGGAAACGTCATAGGAAATTCCGATTTCAACGTCAACCCTGCGCTTTTCCTGCGCGGTATAGTTGGTTATCTTCGAACCCGTCAGCTTACTGTTGGGAATAAAAATCATCTTGTTGTCGATGGTTACGATTTTCGTATGAACAAGGCTGATTATCACAACCGTGCCACTGACATTGTCAACCTCAATATAATCGCCCGCTTTGAAGGGCTTGTTGATTATGAGCATTATTCCGCTCGCAATATTCGAAAGCGAATCCTGAACCGCCAGCGAAGCCGCAAGTCCGACTACCGAGAACGCCGCTATAAAGCTTGTCGGCGAGATGCCGAGCGCATCGACAACCACCATCGCTAGTATGAACGAAAGCACGACCTTTATAGCCGCCTTTGAGTATTTCTTAAGCGTGCCGTCAATTGACGTGCGGTCGATAAACTTTGCAAACAGTCCCGACAGAAGTCTTATTGCAAGGTAACCTATTACGAAGGTTATTATTGCCGCCAGAAGCTTGCCTACGGTAAACTCACCTACGGCATAATCGAGTATTTTTTGAATCCGTTCCATTTGAGCCTCTTACTTAACAAAGTGAATTGCAGACGCGAGAATGAACTGCGCCGCATAATAGAGCGTATGATTTACAACTACGTTTACGGGTGTATTCTTGTTCTTGTCGTCGCTGAAATACATGCCCGAAAGCACAAGATCCGAGAACAGGAAAAGCGCCGCGCCGATAGTCATTACAACCCAGATTTTTTCAAAATTCGTGATATACGCCGTGACCGCCGAGAAGGTCAGCGTCATCGACAGCGTGGTCGAATAGATAAAGACTATCAGCTTATACTTGCCGTATTTGAGCTTCATCGGCTTCTCGAGAAGCACGGCCACGGTCGCTATAACAAGAGCGAGCGCAATTGCAACAACTATCGACCAGAAGGTGCACGGCGAATACATTACAATCGCCGACACGAAGCAGATGTGGCCGATTAAGAACGAGATAAAGCCCGCATAAAGGAACTTCTTCACGTCGTCGGTGTACATCCATTTAAGGTCGAGCCATATATCGCCGAGCATACCGAAAACGAAACCCATTATCATCAGCGAAGCGAATTTTATGTAAGGCGTTTTCTGATTGGCGGCGGCAAGCGCGGTCGCGATAAAGCAGACGCTCGCCATCGTCTTTGAAAACAGGCCCCAGAAGCCGCCCTTTTTAACTCTGAGAATCAGAAACAGCGCGGTAACGGCTATACCCGTAAAAAGCGTTACGAAATAATAGTTAATCGGCATAAAACGAAATCCCCCTTTTGTTTCGTCGGTTATTTTTATATTATACAATAAAGTGCAGACAATTACAATAGTTCAGTTATCAATTTCTTGTGAAACTGTCTGCTGCGTCTACTATATGTTGACTAAAATATGTAGATATGATATAATTTTATAACAATTTTTTAAGAGGAACAGCACATGCAACTACCAACCTACAGGCTTTCGGCGAAGTCTCCGAAGAAGGACTTTATTTTCAATATGTTCGGCTATACGGCAATGAGTCTCGTTTCCGTAGTTTTGCTGATGATTGTAAGTTATATCAAGGGTGAGGAAGTAGCAGGCATCTTCTCTCTTTCGTATTCGACGGCATATATGATGTACACCGTCGCAATGTTTGAGACGAGAACCGTTCAGGTTACCGACACCGAACGCAATTTCTCCTTATCCGACTTTATGCTTTTCCGTATACTCACGGTTCTGCTTATGCTCACCGCGAGTGCGGCGTTCGTGTTTATTAAGGGCTTCAGCTTTGAAAAGATCATACTTACGCTGATTATCTGCGTCTATATGGCTTTGCTTGCGGTTTCGGATATATTCCAGGGCTGCCTTCACTTAAACGGCTATCTTAAAAATGCCGGTTTTTCACTGGGCGCGCAGGTGCTGCTTGCCGCTGCAGGCTTTACGGTTTCACTGCTGATAACGGGTAATGTGTTTGTCTCATCAGCGGTTATGGCGGCAATCGTGCTTATCTGGATACTCGTTTATGATGTACCGTTTGCACGCAATTTCGGTTCTCTTATACCGAAGTCAAGCGCCGAAAAGCTTAAAAAGCTGTTCCTTGCAACAGCGCCGCTGTTCATTTCGGTATTCATCAATCAATATAATTTCAACACCCCAAAATACGCTATTGACAGATATCTTACCGAGGTTGACCAGTCGCATTACGGTTACCTTGTAATGCCCGCATTTATCATAAACCTTATGAGTATGTTTATGTTCCGGCCTCAGATGGTTCCGCTCTCGGAGAAATGGGCAAGCAAGAACTACAAGGGCTTCGGCAAAACGGTGCTTATGCTCTACGGCTGGATTATAATAGTTCTGATTGCGGCACTTTGCGGCGGCTGGCTGCTGGGAATCCCCGTGCTCAACCTGCTTTACCACACAAACTTAAACGAGTACAGAGCGCTGTTTATGGTTCTGCTTACAGGCGGCGGCTTCTCGGCAGGAAGCTCGCTGACGATAGTGCTTCTGGCCGTTATCAGAAAGCAGCGCCACGCCCTTATCGCATATATCAGCGCGTTCGTGATTGCGCTGTTCGTGCCGAATCTGCTGGTTAAGAATTACGGCTTTACGGGCGCGATTTTCGCGTATCTTGTAATCACGTCGTCACTGTTCATACTGTTGTTCGCGGTATTCCTGATTTGCCTTAAGACATCAATGAAAGCGCGGGCAAACGAAACGCAGGAGGATGAAAATGCAATACACGGCTAACGACCATACTTTTGTAATCTGCGCTTATAAGCAAAGCAGCTATCTTGAGGAATGTATCGTTTCGCTCGAGAATCAGAGCGTGAAATCAAAAATAATTCTCGCCACCTCGACTCCCAACGAATACATTTCACAGCTTTGCGAAAAGCACGGTATCGAAATCTTTATTAACAACGGCGTCAAGGGCATCGGCGGCGACTGGAATTTTGCCTACGGCTGCGCCGAAACTGCGCTTGTCACGATAGCCCATCAGGACGACACCTATCTTGAGGATTACCTGAAAGTTATGCTTGAGACACTTAACAGAGCCAAGGATCCGATTATGGGCTTCTGCCACTACGCTGAGCTTCGCGACGGCGAAAAGGTTTACGGAAACCGCAACCTGAAAATCAAGAAGCTTATGCTTTCCCCTCTCAAAGTCAATTCGTCGGCCCGTTTTTTCAAGAGGTTGGTTATTGCATACGGCAACCCTATCTGCTGCCCTGCCGTAACATACGTCAGGGATAAGGTCGGCGCATCGCCCTTCACCAACGACTTCGGCAGCAATATTGACTGGCAGCAGTGGGAAAGGCTCTCGAACATAAAGGGAAGCTTTGCCTACACAGACGCTCAGCAGATGTGCCACCGGGTGCACGACGAGTCAACGACCTCGGACCTGATAAACGACAACAGCCGCACGAAAGAGGACTACGAAATGCTGCTTCGTTTTCATTCAAAGCCCGTTGCAAAGCTGCTTATCAAGCCTTATTCAAAGAGTCAGGACAGTAACAATCTTTAACTGTAAAAGAAAAGGGGATATTATGGAAAAGACGGATAAATTGCTGCGCAAGGGGCGCCACATTATTGCCCTGCTGATTCTTATATTCATCAGCGGTCTTGTCATATTCTTCACATACAGAATGTACGCCAATCCCGTAGCTGCGGTGCATCCCAAGCTAAGTCTTATGGTTAAGCTCATGGTGCCGGTCGCCTGCGCAGGCTCAATTGCGGCATATATTCTTTTCATTGTACTGAAAACGGACAAGCAAAAGACCTTAATCGTCTTTGCGCTGATACTCGCCGCAATCATAAGTGTTGTAATTCCTCCGAATTCCGTTTCGGATGAATTTACGCATTTTGACACCGCCTATAACTACTCAAATATTATTCTGGGACTCGGCGGCAGGAACAGTAACAAACAGATTTATATGCGAAACTGCGACCTCGCCAACGTACCCTTTACGGTTAACTCGGAAAAATACGTCAATTCCTTCGGCAATTTCAGAATATTTGCTAGCGAGGAAGAGCAGAAGCTTACCGCTATTCAGGTGGTTATCGTCAACACCTCTCCCGTATACGTCTATATCCCGCAGATTATCGGAATTACAGCCGGCAGGTTGCTCCGGCTGAGCGGTACGCTGACTTATTATATAGCCAGATTTCTGAACCTTGGTCTGTATCTGATATTACTGTATCTCGCCGTTAAAAAAATGCCCTTCGGCAAAACGGCGCTTGCAATAATCGGCATCTTCCCGATATCGCTTCAGCAGGCTGCTTCCATGTCTTCCGATGCGTTTATCAACGCTCTGGCATTCCTGCTGACAGCAAGCGTGCTGAGTATGATTTATTCCGGGCGGGAGATATCCGCAGGCGAGATAATAGCTTTTCTTGTGATGAGTGTAATGCTCGCTCCCTGCAAGCTGGTTTATTTCGCGATACCGTTTATGGCGCTTCTCATTCCAAAACAAAACATTAAGTCAAAGCCGCTCAGACTGCTGACTAAAATTGCAGTTCCGATACTCTCGGTGGCTGCTCTGATAATTCTTGAATTCCGCAATCTGTCCGTAAATCTTGATAATCAGACCACGGGCACGGCATTCTCGGACACCCCGACATATTCCGTTTATTATATTTTCACAAACACCAGAGACTTTATTATCCTGATGCTCAGGACGTTGAAGGAAAATGTCTATTACTATATGGTTTCAACGGTCAGCAGCCCGCTCGGCTCGCTTCAGATAGGCATATCCGGTGCAGTTTTCGTAATCTATGTTATACTGACGGTTATGGGACTCTTACCCACCGCAGGCAAGTCCGAGCGTATTCACGTCGGGGAAACTCAGAAGCTTATGAGCGCCGCAATATTCGCCGGCTCATCTGTTCTTGTTATAATCTCAATGCTCTCCGCATGGACTCCGAACAATTCGCCCGTGGTACTCGGCGTGCAGGGAAGATATTTCCTTCCCCTGCTTCCGCTTATAATACCGATAGCGTACACCGATAAGCTGTCGGGAAAGGAAATCATTGAGCGCTATGCGTTATTCGGTGCGGTCAGCCTTGGCTTTTACACGGCAATTTCCGCACTCGGCACAGCGGTAATACAGTAAACGGAGAACTTATGGACAAGCTTGAAAATTTCTTAAAAAAACGTCAGAATCCGATACAGTCGCTCATCCTCGCGGCAGTCGGAGCGGTACTGTTTGCGTTCAGCGTGATTGCGGCGGCCAAGCCCGTAAAGGCGGATTATCCCGCGACTGCAGGATTGCTGACTCTTATCGCAGCGGTTTGTGCCGTAATACCGCTGATATCATTTCTTATAATCGTGGTTAAGAAAACGGATACCGTCAGGGTATTCGTTATATCCGCCGTTATGCTTTCGCTTATCACTACGCTGGTTATTCCGATAAACTGCGCACCCGACGAGTGGACGCACTACACAAACGCTTACAATTACTCCAATAAGCTTATGGGCAAGGGCGCTGTCAAAAACAACGAACCGATTACGCTCAGGAACTGTGACTCGCTGTTCTTTTCCCATAACATAGGTCCCGAAAAATATACAGAGGTTATAAACGGCTTTGAACTGTTTACGGACGATACAGAAGAAGTCCGGATTATATTTGCCGAGGTTACCTCATCTCCGTTTTACGTATATACTCCGCAAATTATTGGCATTACGCTCGGCAGACTTGCTCATCTCGGAGCCGTCCCCACCTATTATCTCGCAAGGCTTCTGAACGCCGCCATGTATATAATAATAGTTGCCGTTGCTCTGAAGAGAATTCCCTTCGGTAAAACAGCCCTGGCGATAATGGCCCTGTTCCCCGTTACGCTTCAGCAGACATCCTCCGCTTCTACAGACCCGTTTATTAACGCAATGGCTTTTCTCGTTTCCGCGCTTTGCCTTGAACTGATATATAACAAAGAAAAAATTTCGGTGAAGGATACTATTGCGCTTATTGTCTGCTCAGTGATTCTCGCTCCGTGCAAGCTGGTTTACTTTGCCATACCATTTATGACATGGCTTATTCCCAAGAATAAATTTGACAAGCGAAACGTCCGTATTTTCACGAAATACATTGTTCCGCTGTTCTCCGTGGCATCGCTGGTATTATTTCAACTTCACAACATCCTCGGATACACCGATTCTCAGCCTGAGGTAACACTTATTTCCGATGTACCGACCTATTCATTTTCTTTTATTTTCGTCAATCCCAAAGCCTTCTTACTGATGCTGATCAGGACCGTAAAGGTTTTTGATTTCTTCTATATTGAATCAATGATAAGCTCGCCTTTGGGCTGGCTTCAGATTGAATGCTCCGAGCTCATAGCGCTTATCATAACAATTGCGTTTGTTGCCTCGCTTATTCCCTCGGAGAAATCAAAGCTGACCCCGGTTATCAGACGTACGGACAGACTGTGGTCGCTGATGATAGCAGGCGGCACTGCATTGCTTGTTATTCTTTCAATGTTCTCGGCATGGACGCCGAGCGATTCACCCATAATACTCGGCGTTCAGGGCAGATACTTCCTGCCCGTGCTTCCGCTTATTATTCCGGTTATTTACTCAAAATCGCTGAGCGCCCCCGAAAGCCTTAAGCGTTACGCGCTGTTTGTTACAGTAAATACAAGTATGTACACTATGCTCAACGCGATATGTACTGCTGTTTCGATATGAGAGAGGAGTGTAAATATGAAACTATTGCTTATTATCCCCGCTTACAACGAGGAGGAAAACATCGAGAGAGTTGTCGGCTCGCTCATAAGGGATTTTCCCGAGTATGACTACGTCGTTGTCAACGACGGCTCGACCGACAACACCGCCGCAGTCTGTGAGAAGAACGGATTCAATTTCCTTCCGCTTCCCGAAAACGTAGGACTTGCGGGCGCGTTCAAGGCGGGTATGAAATACGCCAACAAATACGGCTACGACTATGCCGTACAGTTTGACGGCGACGGCCAGCACAACGCCGCTTACGTCAAGGATATGCTCGAAAAAATGCAGGCGGAAAACCTCGACATTGTAATCGGTTCGCGCTTCGTCACCGAAAAGAAGCCCCTGTCGGCAAGGATGATGGGCAACAACGTAATCGAGGCTGCAGTACTCGTTACTACCGGCAAAAAAATCAAGGACACAACCTCGGGTATGCGCCTTTACAACCGCCGTATGATAGAACTTCTCTCAAAGCACTACGACTTAGGCCCCGAGCCCGACACGCTCGCCTATCTCCTGCGTTGCGGCGCAAAAATCGGTGAGGTTCAGGTTGAGATGAGCGAGAGAGTGGCGGGCAAAAGCTATCTCAATTTCACACGCTCGCTTGAATATATGTTCAGAATGTGCATGTCCATAGTATTCATTCAGTGGTTCCGCAAAAAGCAGAAGTTTGACAGGGAGGCAGAGTAATGGGAATATATATTGCATTAAGAATATTACTGATAATAATGTCCGTCTTCACCTTTGCGTTCGTTATCAAGCAGATACGCAAAAACAAGATTGAAATCGGCGAATCGCTGTTCTGGATTATAATCAGCATCATATTGATAGTTATCAGCGTATTCCCGCAGATTACGGGATTTTTCACGAAGCTTCTCGGCATTCAGTCACCGTCAAACTTCGTATTCCTCGTAGCGATTTTTATAGTTATGCTCAAGCTTTTCACACTCTCAATAGACGTAGCCAAGCTCAAGCAGAAGCTTAAGTCGCTTATTGAAAACGTTGCGCTCAAGGAAAAGGAGCTCGACGAAAAAATTCAACAGATAAACGAAGGCAATAACAAATGAGAAGGACTTTATTATTTACAGTTTTGTCGCTGCTGCTTGTAATGTGCCTTATGCTTTGCGCGTGCTCAAAAGGCGGCAACGAAACTACCGAGCCGAGCTCGACAAGCCCGCACGAAAACGAGCAATCATATACCGCTGCTATACTTCAGTTTGACAATGACAGCGCTTCGGTTACGATGAGGCAGAGCTTTATTGCGAGAATGCGCACCCTCGGCTATGACGAGGCGAAGATGAAATTCGACATACTCTCGTCTCACGGCGAAGCCGAAAAGCTCAGCCAGAACGTTCAGTCGCTGATAGGCTCCGAGTACTCACTGATAGTTGCCGTCGGCACACTTGCCGCAAAATCGGTCGCAGAAAGCAACAACTCAATTCCCTGCGTATTCATAGGCGCCGAGGACCCCGTTACAGGCGGTATTGTCACTTCGCCCAACTCGCCCGAAGGAAATATTACAGGCACGGCTTTCCGCACCTCCGCCGAAACGCTGCTGTCGGTTATGAGGGTTTACACGCCCGATATCTCGACCGTTGCGGCAGTATATAATGCCGACTGCGCGTTTGCAAAGACCGACGCCGAAACCGTTAAGGACATTCTGACTGAAAATGCGTACACGGTAAATATGGCGTCAATAAAGCAGGGCGAGGATCTTGCGGGTAAAATCACAGCTCTGTGTCAGAATTCCGACGCTCTGTATATACCGAACGACAATTTCACCCAGGATGAAATTGAAATGATAATGAATACCGCAAACAATAGCGATACTGTGGTTTTCACCTCATCCGAAAGCTTCATTGAAGCAGGCGCGCTTATGGGCGCTTTCACTGGTGCCGATGCTCTCGCAGGCGAAGCGGCACTGACAGCCGACCGCATAATGCAGGGAGAAACAGTTTCTTCAATTCCCGTTAACGCCGAAGTCGGCATATCGCTTTTCGTAAACAGAGCAGCACTCGAAAAATACGGGGTAGAAACCCCGACGAGCGATAATCTTGTGCTTGTCTGATTAAAGTCAAAACAAAACCCTTACGGAATTCCGTAAGGGTTTTAATTATGCTTATTTTTTCTTCTTGCCGAAGATATTTTTCTTGTCCTCGCCGAGCTTGGTGCCAGTGGTGCCGAGCTCCTTTGCAAGCTGAGTAATCAGCTCCTTCTGCTTCTCGGTAACCTTCTTGGGTATATCGACTATAACTCTTACAAACTCGTCGCCGCGTCCGCGGTTGTTAAGCGTCTGGATGCCCTTTGAGCGAAGTCTGAAAACGTCGCCCGACTGGGTGCCGGCAGGTACGTTGTACTTGACCTTGCCGTCAAGTGTGGGAACCTCTAATTCGCAGCCTAAAACCGCTTCGGGATAGGTGATGTGCATTTCAACCCATACATTATAGCCCTCGCGCTCAAAAATCGGATGCGGACGGACGTTGACAACAACTCTCAGGTCGCCTGCGGGGCCGCCGTTTATGCCCTTGTTGCCCTGACCTCTGGCGTTGATAACCTGACGGTCGTCAATACCCGCGGGTATATTAATCTCAATCGTTGACGGTTTTCTGACTCTGCCCGTACCGCCGCACTTCTTGCAGGGATTATCGATTATCGTACCTCTGCCGTTACAGCGTGAGCAGGGCTTCTGAGTCTGAATTACGCCGAAGGGCGTTCTCTGCTGCGCGGTGACCTGACCTTTACCGTGACAGTCGGGACAGGTCTTCGGGCTTGAACCCGCGGCACAGCCGTTGCCGTGGCAGTCGTCGCAGACGTCGATTTTCATTGTCTGCACAGTGCGCTTACAGCCCTTTGCCGCTTCTTCAAATGAAATTGTAACGCTCGTCTGCGTGTCGCTTCCGCGCTGCGGCGCATTGGGATTTGCGCGTCCGCCGCCGAAGCCGCCGCCGAAAAAGCTTGAGAATATATCGCCGAGGTCAAAGTCCATACCGCCGAAGCCCGCGCCGTATCCGCCCTGCCCTGCGCCGTAATTCGGATCGACTCCCGCGTGACCGAACTGGTCGTAACGCGCCTTCTTGTCGGGATCGGAAAGAACCTCATAGGCCTCGTTGGCCTCCTTGAATTTTTCCTCCGCCGCCTTGTCGCCCGGATGCAGGTCGGGGTGATACTTCTTTGCAGTCTGACGGTACGCTTTTTTTATTTCGTCCTCGGTGGCGTTCTTGTTAACGCCGAGGACCTCGTAATAATCTCTTTTATCTGCCATAAGTACACTCCATCAAATATGCCTTTCGGACAGGGGAACAGGTCCCCTGCCCGTTTAATTCAATCAAAATCAGTTCTGCGGATCCTCAACGTCGGTGTAGTCGGCGTCATAGTAGCCGTCGCCGCCCTTGTCACCGTCAGCGTTACCTGCCGCGCCGCCGTTTTGAGCCTGCTCGGCCTGAGCCTGAGCCGCAGCCTGCTTGTAAAGCTCCTCGGATACCTTGTAGAAGGACTGTGTAAGCTCATCCTTCTTAGCCTTGATATCGTCGATATTCTCGCCCTTGAGCGCTTCCTTAAGAGCGTCAATCTTCTGCTGAACGTCATTCTTGTCAGCCTCTGAGAATTTGTCGCCGTTCTCGGAAATAATCTTTTCCGACTGATAAACGAGCTGTTCAGCCTCGTTCTTGGTATCAACGGCTTCCTTCTGCTTCTTGTCCTGCTCAGCAAACTGCTCGGCTTCCTTGACAGCCTTCTCAATATCTTCCTTGGACATATTTGTCGAGGAGGTGATTGAAATCGACTGCTCCTTCTGAGTGCCTAAGTCCTTTGCCGATACGTGAACGATGCCGTTGGCGTCGATATCGAAGGTAACCTCAATCTGCGGTACGCCGCGAGGTGCGGGCATAATGCCGTCGAGGTGGAATACGCCGAGAGTCTTGTTGTCCTTTGCGAATTCTCTCTCGCCCTGAAGAACGTGCACCTCAACAGAGGTCTGGTTGTCGGCAGCGGTTGAGAAAATCTGACTCTTCTTGGTCGGGATTGTAGTGTTTCTGTCGATAATCTTTGTATTTACGCCGCCCATGGTCTCGATACCGAGTGAAAGCGGAGTAACGTCAAGAAGAAGGATGCCTTCAACGTCGCCGCCGAGAACGCCGCCCTGAATTGCAGCGCCGACTGCTACGCACTCGTCGGGGTTGATGCCCTTGAAGGGTTCCTTGCCCGTGAAGTTCTTGATAGCGTCCTGAACGGCAGGGATTCTTGAAGAACCGCCGACCATAAGAATCTTGTTAAGGTCTGAGGTCTTAAGTCCCGAGTCGGAAAGCGCCTGACGTACCGGTCCCATAGTCGCTTCGACAAGGTCGGCTGTCATCTCGTTGAACTTAGCTCTGGTAAGAGTTGTTTCAAGGTGCTTGGGGCCCGTTGCGTCTGCGGTGATGAAGGGAAGGCTGATGTTCGAGGTGGTGACGCCCGAAAGCTCAATCTTGGCCTTTTCCGCGGCTTCCTTAAGTCTCTGCATAGCCATCTTATCCGAACGAAGATCAATGCCCTGCTCCTTCTTGAACTCGTCTGCAAGCCAGTCGATAATTCTCTGGTCGAAGTCGTCGCCGCCGAGTCTGTTGTTACCTGCAGTTGCAAGAACCTCCTGAACGCCGTCGCCCATTTCGATAATCGAAACGTCGAAGGTGCCGCCGCCGAGGTCGTAAACCATAACCTTCTGGTCGTCTTCCTTATCGATACCGTAAGCAAGCGCTGCCGCCGTCGGCTCGTTGATAATTCTCTTAACCTCAAGGCCTGCGATTTTGCCCGCGTCCTTGGTAGCCTGACGCTGTGAGTCGGTGAAGTATGCGGGAACGGTGATAACCGCCTCGGTAACCTTCGAACCGAGATAAGCCTCGGCGTCGCTCTTGAGCTTTGCAAGAATCATAGCCGAGATTTCCTGCGGTGTATAGCTCTTGTCGTCAATGTTTACCTTATAATCGGAGCCCATGTGTCTCTTGATTGAGGAAACTGTTCTGTCGGGATTGGTGATGGCCTGACGCTTTGCGACCTGACCTACCATTCTCTCATTTGTCTTTGAAAACGCAACTACCGACGGAGTCGTTCTTGCGCCCTCTGCGTTGGCGATAACTACGGGCTCGCCGCCCTCGATAACCGCTACGCATGAATTGGTTGTACCTAAGTCAATTCCTATAACTTTTCCCATAATATTTACCTCCAAAGATTATTTATATATTTATTTCAGTTTGCAACCTTGACCATGGCAGGTCGCAAAATTCTGTCGCCTAATTTGTAACCCTTTGAGAAGACGTCAACTATCGTGTTGTCCTTCTCGTTTTCGTCGTCGACGTGCATTACCGCGTTGTGAATATTCGGGTCAAACTCATCTCCGACCTCGCCGAACACCTCAACGCCGAGCTTTCTGAACACGTCCGAGAACTGATTGTAAATCATATCAATTCCCTTCTGATAATCCTCCAGAGAAGCGTCCTTGTTCGCAAGCGCGCGTTCAAAGTTGTCCATAACCGGAAGGAAATCAGCGAGCACGCTCGCCTTTGAGTCGCCGTAAGCGGCCTCCTTTTCCTTCTGTGAACGTTTGCGGTAGTTATCGTACTCGGCAAGCGTTCTTAAGAATTTATCGTTTGCTTCCTTGAGCATCGCTTCAGCCTTTTCAAGCGGCGAAGGCTCTTTTTGTTCCTCAACCTCAACCACGGGTTCGGTCGCTTCGTTTTCGAGCGCTTCGTCAACGGGCTGTTCTTTTTTTGTATCTTTTTTAGCCATATTTAATCCTCCGCATTATCTGAAAGAATTATTCCCACAACATCCGAAATATACCTTATACACGGTATCAGTCTCGCGTAGTCTATTCTTGTCGGTCCGACAACTCCGAGCGCTCCGCTCTGACGTCCGCCTATCGAATAGCGTGAGAAAATCAAAGTCGAATTCTGAAGCTCTCTGTAAAGCTGTTCTTTACCGATGAGCACGCTGGGTGCGCCCGTTTCGTTCTTTTCAAGAGTGAAAATACGGTTGAGCGGTTCACTTCGTCTCAGGAATTCCATCAGCTCAAAGGCGTTTGTTTCGTATTCCTTGTAGCCGAGAAGATTTGTCTGACCTTCGAGCAGAAGCTCCGTTTTCTCGGTCATCTTTGACAAATCCGAAAGCACTACGAGCAGCGGCGTCATCGCCAGCGCCTTTTCGCCGAGCGAAAGAGCCAGAGTCTGAATCCTCGCTATCGTGATATCGCAAGCAGGCTTGCCGATGAAATTCGCCTTAACTATATTATAAAAGGTCTCGGCAATATCGAGCGTTATCTCGCTGTCGGTTCTTATAACCCTCGTTTTGAGTATGCCGAACGAGGTGAGCATTACGACCATCGCCGTGTGCGTTCCTATCGGCACAAGCTCAATTCGCTTGATAACTGCTTCGCTGTCGGCGGGTGTTGTTGAAATCGCCGCGCATTTTGAAATATCGGCGATTATGTTGCCCGCTCTCTCAAGCACCGCGTGAGGCTCGCCCGTAGTTTCGTGAAGCTTGATATCAATAAGCTTCTTTTCGGTCGGGCTCATATCGTAAGCGGTCATCAGATTTTCAACGTAGTAGCGGTAGCCCGCCGTCGAGGGAATACGTCCCGCCGAGGTGTGCGGCTGCTCAAGATAGCCCATATCGATTAGGTCCGCCATCTCGTTACGAACGGTCGCCGAGGAAACGGATAAACCAAGAGAGTCGAGCAGGTTTTTCGAGCCTACGGGCTCGCCCGTCTGAATATATCTCTCGACAACAGCCGCGAGTATCTTATTCTTTCTCTCGGTCATTTCCATTTTCTCACCGTCCTTTATATCTACGCTGTTTTTCTGCCGTTTAGCACCTTTTAGCACTCAACGCTATCGAGTGCTAACACTGATAATATTAGCCTTATTTTTCCAAAATGTCAATATCTTATGCAAAATTATTTGTAAACAATCTATTAATAACTTCTCCCCCGTCAAGGCGGTTTACATAAGAAAAAGGGCGGTCAGTGACCGCCCTGAATACTATTATTAATTATTACAGCAGGCTTGCGGCTGCCTTGTCGAGATATATTTCAACGTCGTGATGGAACTGAAGTATCGACACAGGGCAGACGGGTGTAACGTCGCCGTGAACGAGTGCGGCAATCGCGTCCGCCTTCTCGTTGCCGACGGCTATAAGCACGATTTTCTTTGCCTTCATTATTGAGCCTACACCCATAGTCAGCGCCTCGGTCGGCATCGGGTTTTCGTCGAAATACTTTTTATTAGCGTTTATGGTTGACTGCGTGAGCTTTACCTTAAACGAGCCCTTTGAGAAACAGATTGACGGTTCATTGAAGCCTATATGTCCGTTTCTGCCGACTCCGAGAAGCTGAATATCAACTCCCGCCTTTTCGAGCATCTCGTCATATTTCCTGCACTCTTTTTCGGTGTCTCTTGCGTTACCGTTAAGAAAGTGCACGTTCTTTTCCTTAATATCCGTATGGTCGAAAAACTCGTGGTGCATAAACGAATAATAGCTGTTTTTATCCGACTTCGGAAGATTTACATACTCGTCAAGGTTGTATGTCTTAACGTCTTTGAGCGAGACCTTACCTCCGGCGCACTGCTTTGCGATATATTTATAAGTCGGAATCGGCGACGCGCCCGTAGCAAGTCCGAGTACGATATCGGGTTTTTCGTTAATCGCATCGACAAAAAGCTTTCCCACGGCGTTGCCTATCTGATGCGCGTTATCAAAAATAAAAATCTTCATTATTATTCCTCTTTTGCATGTAAATTGCTATAATTCTACCATATAGGAGTAAAAAATCAATATTTTTTTCAGATTTATATAAAAAATCTTAATAAAGTATGATAGAATAGTCATATCGGAGGAATTGATATGATTTCAAACGGAATTGATTTAGTTGAAATTGAAAAGGTTGAAAAAGCCATCGAAAGCGAAAGCTTCAGAAAACGCGTTTACGGCGAAGCCGAGCTTCGCGAGCTTGAAAGCAAGCGGGCCGAGAGTTACGCAGCCGCCTTTTGCGCAAAGGAAGCGTTTTCAAAAGCCGTCGGCACGGGCCTAAGCGGCTTTGATTTACGCGAGGTTGAGGTGCTTCACGACGAAAACGGCAAACCGTATTTTAAGCTTTCGGGCAGGGCGAAGGAGCTCACCGACGAACTCAACTTTGATTTCGCATTAAGCCTGACTCACACAAAAGACTACGCCGCCGCTATGGTTACGGCGTTTACCGGGGAGAAATAATATGATTAAAATTCTATCTCACGAACAGATTATGCAGGTCGAGCAGACCGCCAACGAAAGCGGTATTTCGTATGCACGCTTAATGGAGAACGCGGGCTCCGCCTGTGCAAAAATCATACGCGACCGCTTCGAGGACTCGGGCTTCAAGAACGCAGTTATTATCTGCGGCAAGGGTAAAAACGGAGGCGACGGCTTTGTTATCGCGCGTAAGCTTTTTGAAAACGGTTACCGCGTAAGCGTTCTTCTCGCGGACGGTCTTCCGACGGCCGATACTGCCGTTGAAATGTGCCGCCGCGCCAAGGATTTGGGCGTCAATATCGAGATGTACGACGAGACGAATGAAAATCACAACAGCCGTATAGCTTCGGCGGATATTGTCGTTGACTGTATTTTCGGAACGGGCTTTCGCGGCGAACCCGACGAAAGGACCGCGAGACTTTTCGAACGCATTTCCGCTTCCGACGGTTTTGTCGTAAGCGTGGATTTACCCAGCGGACTGTACACCGATTCAAGTGCCGTCTGCTCATCAGTTGTAAAAGCCGATATGACAATAGCGGTCATCGCGCTCAAATATTCGCTCGTCTATTTCCCGTCAGCGGAATACGCGGGTGAAATCAAGGTCGTTTCAATCGGTATTCCCGAGGATATAATTGAGAAATACGTCAGCACCTATTCGCTGAACGCTGAGGATATAAAGCTTCGTTTCCCGAAAAGAAGCGAGGACTCCAACAAAGGCGACTACGGCAAAGCGCTGATAATCGCGGGCAGTTACGAGATGCCCGGCGCAGCGCTTCTTGCGGGAACGGCTGCCGTTAAGGGCGGCGCGGGAATAGTCAAATCCGCATTTCCCGACAAGGCATATCCCGTAATGATGTCGCAAAGTCCCGAACGTCTGCTCATTCCCCTGCCGTCAAACGAAGACGGCACTATGTCGTCAGACGCAATACAGCGGCTCGCGAAAGAGCTGACAAAATGCGACTGCGTACTTATCGGCTGCGGTATGGGCAATAATGCGGACACGCTTAAGATAGTTGAATTTGTTCTTGAAAGCTCAGAGGTCCCCGTTATACTCGACGCGGACGCGCTCAATGTGATTTACAGACGTCCCGAGTTTATCAAAAACGCCAAAGCGCCCGTTATCATCACTCCGCATCCGGGCGAGGCGGCAAGACTTCTCGGCGTTGACGTAAACGCAGTTCAGACCGACAGAATTACCGCCGCCGGACAGCTCTGCGAGCTGACGGGAGCGTGCGTTGTGCTCAAGGGCTCGCGCACCGTTGTCAGTGCGAACGGCAGCAAATTCTACGTCAATATGACGGGCAACAGCGCCCTTGCGACCGCGGGCAGCGGCGACGTACTCGCAGGACTTATAGCGGCATTTGTCGCTCAGGGCTTAAGTCCGTACAGCGCTTCAATCTGCGGCACCTACATTCACGGTCTCGCGGGTGAGAGCGTAGCGGCAAAAACTTCAATGACGGGTACGACCGCGCTTGCCGTTGCTGATGAGCTTCCGAAGGTACTTGGCGCATTTGAAGACAAGTAATTCACCTAAATTTACCAGATTAATATAATGTATTGCTCCCCGAAAAAATGATTATAAAGGTAATTTACGGGCAAAAATATAATTGCAAGATAAAATTACCTATGGAGAGTGACAGCAAATGACGGTTAAACGCGGTGATATTTACTACGCCGATTTAAGTCCCGTTGTGGGCTCCGAGCAGGGCGGCCTTCGCCCCGTACTGATAGTTCAGAACGATATCGGCAACAAATACAGCCCGACGGTAATTGCGGCGGCAATTACAAGTCAGAAGTACAAAAACAGCCTGCCCACGCACATAAGCGTCCGCGCTGCACACAGCGGACTTCAGAAGGACTCGATAGTCCTCTTAGAGCAGGTGCGCACGCTCGACAAGCAACGTCTTAAAGAACGCATGGGCAACCTCACGGACAGCGAGATGGACAGAATTGACCGCGCTCTGTCCGTAAGCTTCGGACTTCAGACGGGTTGAAAACCGAATCAGGCAAAACAAAAAAGCAGGGCGAAAGCCCTGCTTTAATTATTGCAATCTTATTTGTCCTCAAGGAGAGTCGAAAGCTCGTCCATAAAGGCGTTGATGTCCTTGAAATGTCTGTAAACCGATGCGAAGCGGACATAGGCAACCTCGTCAATTTCCTTAAGCTTGTCCATGGCAAGCTCGCCGATATGTATTGAAGTAACCTCTCTGTCGAGTGAATTCTGAAGATTGGCCTCGATCTCGTCAACGGCCTTCTCGAGCGTTTCAATGGAAACCTGACGCTTTTCGCAGGCTCTCATCATACCCGAAAGCAGCTTATTGCGGTCGAATACCTCTCTTGACTTGTCCTTCTTGATAACGAGTATCGGAACACTCTCGATAATCTCATAGGTTGTAAAGCGCTTGCCGCACTTCATGCACTCGCGGCGGCGGCGTATTCTCTCGCCCTCGTCGGTGGGTCTTGAATCGATAACCTTACTCTCCTCGTATGAGCAAAACGGACATTTCATTTTTAATTCACATCCTAAGTTAAAAAATTTCTATTTGCTACATTTTGTATTCTATCACACAAAAATCACAATGTAAAGTATAATTTTTCAAAATTTCCACAAGACGCCTTGTGTTTATTAAAATGTAAATTAAATATTGATATAAAATGTAATTAGTGATAAAATATATTGACCGATTTCATTTGTCGGCAAATCCCATAACCGAAAGGAAGATTAAAATGAGTGATAAAGGAAAATTCTATATCACAACAGCCATCGCTTACACCTCCAGAAAGCCGCATATCGGCAACAGCTACGAAATCGTACTGACCGACGCAATTGCGAGATATAAGCGAATGCTCGGTTATGACGTTTTCTTTCTGACCGGCACCGACGAGCACGGACAGAAAATCGAGGAATACGCCAAACAGGCAGGCGTTACTCCCAAGGAATACGTTGACAAGGTAGCGGGCGAAATCCGTCATATCTGCGACGCGCTCAATACCACCTACGATAAATTCATCAGAACAACCGACGGCTACCACGAAAAGGCGGTTCAGCACATTTTCAAGAAGCTCTACGATCAGGACGATATTTACAAGAGCGAATACGAGGGAATGTACTGCACTCCGTGCGAAAGCTTCTGGACAGAGAGTCAGCTCGACGAAAACGGCTGCTGCCCCGACTGCCACAGACCTGTAAAGAAGGCTAAGGAGGAAGCGTATTTCCTCAAGCTTTCAAAGTATCAGAAATGGCTTGAAGAATACATCGAGAATAACGACAAGTTCATTTATCCCGAGGCAAGAAAGAATGAGATGCTTAACAATTTCATCCGTCCCGGTCTTCAGGATTTATGCGTTTCGAGAACCTCGTTCAAATGGGGCATCCCCGTAACCTTTGACGACAAGCACGTTATATACGTCTGGATTGACGCGCTTTCAAACTATATCACCGCCCTCGGCTACGACCCCGAAGGCAGCGGCGAGCTTTATAAAAAATACTGGCCTGCCGACGTTCATATCATAGGCAAGGACATTGTAAGATTCCACACGATTTACTGGCCGATTATGCTTAAGGCTCTCGGCGAGCCGATTCCGAAGCAGGTTTACGGCCATCCGTGGCTTCTCTTCGGCGAGGACAAGATGTCCAAGTCAAAGGGCAACGTCATCTATGCCGAGGATTTGATTGACGTATTCGGCGTTGATGCTGTAAGATACTATCTTCTCTCCGAGATGCCTCACGCATCCGACGGCTCGATTACATACGAAACGCTTATTGAGAGATACAATTCCGACCTTGCTAACACCATAGGCAATCTCGTCAACCGTACTATCGCGATGCAGAAGAAGTACTTTGGCGGCGTGATTCAGCCCAATGACTGCGCCGAGCCGCTTGACGATGAGATAAAGGCTCTTGCCGTTAAAACACTTGCAGACGTTGACAAATGCTTTAACGAGTATAAGATTGCCGACTCGGTTGAGTGCGTGCTTACGCTTGCTAGACGTCTTAACAAGTACATTGACGAAACAATGCCCTGGGCGCTTGCAAAGGATGAGAGCAAGAAGGCACGTCTGGGCGCGGTGCTTTACAATCTGCTTGAAGGCATACGCTATCTTGCGATACTCTTAAAACCCTATATGCCTGAAACGAGCGAAAAGATTTTCGCCCAGCTTAATACCGACGTCAGGGATTACGATTCGCTTGCAGTTTTCGGCGGACTTAAAGCCGGCGAGAGCGTAGGCGAAGCGAGCGTGCTCTTCGAGAGAATTGACGCCGAAAAGCTTATAGCCGAGCTGCTTGAAAAGCAGAAGGCGGCTCAGGCTGAGGAAAAGAGCATTGAGGAAATTGAGGGCATAGCTCAGATAGGCATCGACGACTTTGCGAAGGTTGAATTGAGAGCAGCCGAAATCAAGGCTTGCGAGCCGATTCCGAAGGCAAAGAAGCTTCTCAAGCTCACACTCGACGACGGCAGCGGTAAGGACAGAATCGTTGCCAGCGGTATTGCGAAATGGTACTCTCCCGACGACCTTGTCGGAAAGAAGATTATCGTTGTCGCCAATCTTAAACCCGCCGTACTCTGCGGCGTTGAGTCAAACGGCATGATACTTGCCGCCGATTGCGCAGAGGATGACGTTAAGGTCGTTTTCGTTGACGAAAGCATGCCCAACGGCGCAAAGATAAGATAATGTATAAAAACATTTTTGACACACATGCACATTATGATGACGAACGCTTCTGCGAGGATTCGCAGGAGCTTTTGTCGTCTTTTCCCGAAAACGGCATTTCGGGCGTAATCTCCTGCGGAGTCAATACGGAAAGCTCGAAGGCTAATATTGAACTGGCTGAAAAATACCCGTTCATTTACGCCGCCGTGGGCTATCACGGACTCAATACCGAGGACGTACCCGACAATTATATCGAGGTGTTAGGCGAGCTGATCAAACACGAAAAGGTTGTTGCAATCGGTGAAATCGGGCTTGACTATCACTACGAAAGAGAAACGAGAGATATTCAGCTTGAAATCTTCAGAAAACAGATTGAATTCGCAAACGAACACGGCCTCCCCGTCATTGTTCATGACCGTGAAGCTCACGAAGATACTATGAATATTCTCAGAGAGCTTAAACCCAAGGGCGTAATGCACTGTTTTTCGGGCAGCGTCGAGATGGCAAAGGAGATTGTTAAGCTCGGTATGTATATAGGTCTGGGCGGTGCGGTAACGTTTAAGAATGCCGTTAAGCCCGTCGAGGTTGCCGCCTTCGTCCCCGAGGACAGACTCCTGCTTGAAACCGACGCCCCGTATATGACGCCCGTACCCTTCAGAGGTCAGCGCTGCACCTCGCTTCATATTCCCTATACGGCGCAAAAGATTGCCGATGTCAGAAATACCGACATTCAGCACATCCTTGACGTAACCGACAGAAATGCGAGAGAATTGTTTTTGAAATAATGCAACACTTTTTAATTTTTGGGTGTCTTATTATATGAGAGCCAAAAAGCTCAGCACATTTTTGAGGTGAGGAAAATGAAAAAGGCATTTGTTTTGTTTTTA
This sequence comes from Clostridiaceae bacterium, assembly GCA_030530095.1. GTDB lineage: Bacteria > Bacillota > Clostridia > Oscillospirales > Acutalibacteraceae > Fimenecus. The sequence goes on along the minus strand of JAUMVO010000011.1, from coordinate 2,519 downwards.
GCGGCAGTTTTAGTAATTACTTTATTTGCAGGCTGCAACAGCAATTCAATCAAGCAGGCGTTAAGCGGCAAAGAGCCCGAAAGCATAGCTTCCGACGCGGAAGGCTCTTCAACCGAACTGCTCGGCGGATGGGTTAAGGCCGAATCTCCCGAAATCACAGACGAGTTCATGAAGATTTTCAGCAAGGCGACCGAAACGCTCACCGGCGTTGAATACACCCCCGTCGCATATATCGCAAGTCAGATAGTTGCGGGCAGAAACCACTGCGTACTCTGCAAGGCGAAGGCAACCGTTCCCGATGCGGAATCTACTTATGCGATTATCTGTATTTATGAGGACTTAAACTCAAACGCAAGTATTACAACAATCAGAGAGAGTAATATTCCTGCTGCAGATGAAGGCGCGGGACTTCCCGGCGGCTATGCGAGAGTGTCCTCTCCCGTAATCAGCGACGAACTCAACGAAAAGATTAAAGGAGCTTTCACTGAGATTACGGGCGCAGATTACAGTCCTGTTGCAATTCTCGAAAGCCAAACGGCATTTAAGGACGATGCAAACTACTGTCTTCTCTGCGAGGTGACTCCTGTAGTTCCCGATGCAACAAGTGATTATAAAATCGTTTACGTTAACGTTAACGACAAAGGCGAGGCGCGTATTACGGATACAAAGGATTTCAGTGCATCAAATGAGAACGGTGTCCAAATCGCCAACCCCGTGGTCGGTTATCAGACTCTTGAAGATGCCGAAAAGGCGGTCGGCTTTGATATCACCGTTCCTTCCGATATCAAGCAGGTTATCAATTACTCGGTTATCTCAGGCTCGATACTCGAAATCGAGTTCAAGGGCGGCTATCTTCGCAAGGCAAAAGGCTCGGAAGACATCAGCGGCGACTATAACACCTATGAAAACAGCGATACGCTCAACTCCGGCGGCAAACAGTACGCAATTAAGGGCAACGGCGGCAAAATTTCGCTCGTAACATGGGCCGACGGCGGTTTTACTTACTGTCTCAGCTTTGAGAACGGAGCAGATAGCAACGACGTCGTTAAGCTGCTTGAAGGCATTAAATAATAACAGGACAAATAATTAAAGGCAGGGTCTCCCCTGCCTTTTTGTTATGCAAATTCGAGTTTGTCGGGGAGAAAGCTTGATAGGACACCGGCCTCCCTTGTCAAAGGGAGGGGGACCGTCGAAGACGGTGGTGGGATTCCTTTTTGTTGTTATATCAAGCTTTCTTGAATCCCCTCGCCAGCATTCGCTGGCCCTCTTTTTCTCCGAAAACAGGAAACCCTCTGTCTGCTTCGCAGACATCTCCCTTATTAAGGGAGTTACCTTTAACAAGGGGCGCTGAATGCTCACCGTCAATCGCATCGACAAACTCCGATTTGTCAATCTTTTTTCTTTTTGATAAACGAAAGCTTTGTTTCGTTTATCAGCACGCCGATAAAGATTACCGCGAAGCCTATCGCTATCTGCAGAGTAACTTTTTCATGGTAGAATACTATTGAGAACAGTACGCCGAACACCGCTTCGAGACAGGTGACGATAGCCGAGTACGAAGCCGAGGTGTGCTTGATTCCGACATTCATAAACAGGAAGCAGACCACCGTACAGAGCACCGTCAGAAACGCGAGCGACCAAACCGACGAAGCGGAATAGGACGTAGGCACCTTTTCACCAGCGGCAAAGAAGCACACAAGGCAACAGACAAACGCCGCGGCAAACTGAACTATCGTAAAGATAATAACGTCGAGCTTTACGCCCCAGTGCTCTATGGCAACCATCTCAGCGGCGAAGAAAATGCCGCAAATCATTGTCAGCCCTTCGCCCATGAAGCTGAACTCAACCGCACCCGAGCCGATGCACACCAGGCCTATACCGGCTATAACCGTGAAAGCGGCGATAAAGTTGAATTTATCTGGCGCCTTCTTCGAAACGTACCACATCATAAACGGAACGAGTATGCAGTACGTCGAGGTCAGAAACGCGTTTACGCCCGGCGTAGTATATTTTAGCCCGACGGTCTGGGTTATGTATGCGAGTCCGAGAAAAACTCCCGTAACCGCGCCTGTCCAGAGATGCCTTAAGCTGAAATTTTTGAAGTGCTTTATAAATACAAGGCTCATTATCAGCACTGCTCCGCCGAAGCGAACGCACAGCAAAAAGAAAACGGGTATCTCGTCAAGCGTGTTTTTAAGTATAAAAAACGAGCTGCCCCAGATAACCGTCGCCGTAAAGAGCATTATTTTAGAGAGTATATTCAGTTTTTTGTCGGTAAGTTTCATATTACTCTCCCGTAAAGAAGTTATGTGTATTATATATGGTAAAAAAGAGAAATGCAACAAAAAGCTAAATGTTTTCCCAACGGAAAACGCTAAATAGTTTTCTGACGAAAACAGCTAAATAAAATACGCCTCAGCGTGCCGAAGGCACATTTCGCTTTTAGCTGACGAAGTCAATTTCGCACGCCGCAAGGCGTATTTAGCTAAAAAAGCACTGCTGTTGCAGTGCTTTTTTTG
>JAUMVO010000027.1 GCA_030530095.1 Clostridiaceae bacterium | reverse complement strand
AAATAATATTCGTTTTTCGTGTAATTATATCCGTTATCTGCAGACAAAGATCGTCATTTAACGTACCTTTTTGCAAAATCACTTCGGCGGTGTTACCGAGACTTACGAGCACCTCTCCCCCGCTTTTTGCCTTAATAAAGCTCTCTATCTCAGTTTGAACGACTATATTATTTTCCAGTTCCTCAAGCGCCTTTTGTGCAGACTGCTTACTTTCGGTGTCGGCGTCATTGTTCTTTATTATATCCTCTAGTGTTTGCTTCGCTTCGTCCTGCGCCTTTGATCGGTTAAGCTGAGCCTTCTGAAAATAATCGTCCTGCGGCGTAGCGCTTACAAACTGTGCGTCGCCGAGATTATGCTGTTCCTGAGATTGGGTAGTCGCCTCAACGGATGGCGCGTCGGTAACCGGCCGCGTGTAATACCAGTTCACATACAGCGCCGCCGCAAGCGACAGCACCAGTCCCGCAAAAACAAGCTGCTTTCTCTTAATTGAAAAACTCATATCATTAGTCCTTTCCTGATTTCATTTTTGTAACCGAAACGTTGTTTGCGCTGATGCCGAGAAGCGCACAAACTGCGTTTGTAACCTCGTTTTTTACCTTGCTTATATCTCCGCCCTCACAGACAATCATAACACCCTGGATTTCGGGATAATCCCGTTTAATGAGCATGCCCGACTGACTGTTCTGCTCTTTGACAATCACGTACTCATTTTCGGCTTTTCGGTCGCCCTGAACACCGTAATCTGCACTGTTATTTACTGCGTATTCGTTTTTCTCGCCCGACGCAGTCTTGACCATCACACTTACGCTTCCGACCATATCAATCTGCGACACGATTTCTTCAAGGCGTTTTTCAAGCTCTTTTTCGTAAACACTGTCCAGCTGAGAAGCATCGTCTTCGGTAGTTTTCATCGCTACACCTTTTTCGCCCAGCTCTGAAGCCGCAATCAGCAACACTGCAACAATCCCTGCCGCTATCAGCAAGATGAGCTTACGATTGCTTTTCGGTATTTTTTCAAAAAGAGTTTTAATACTGATTCCCATTTATGTAAAACACTTCCCTTTCAATTCCCAATTCGGATTCAAGTGTTGACAGGATTAATTGCAGATTCTCGGGTTGAGCAGATATTTCAACGGATTCGATAACATAAACTCCGTCATCGCCCATACTGCCGTTAACTTTTATGTAATCATATTCAATTCCCTTTGAGTTGAGCATATCCGTTATGGCTTTTTCAACCGCCTGAGTATAAGGGTCGGTTTCATATACGGCATTCTCAAATTCAAATTCGGAGAAATCCCAATCAATCCCTTCAGAACCGAATGAAAACGACAGCATAACCGCAAGTACGGTAAGTGATAAAACCGTTTTTGCACTTTTGGAAACGTTTCCTGACGGCATTATAAATTTCATAACCGCGCCTGCAAGCAGTATTACAGTTAGGTTTATTGCCCATTTTTTAACTTCATCCATTTTAACCTCTCAACAAGTGTCCCGTTGTCAGCACGAATACAAGCGCACAAAGCACAAGGACTGTATTAACTATTGATATACAGCCGAGTATGCTTTCCAATATCTCGCTGCTTCCCTTTTGTCCGACAGCAGACGCAACGAACGAGCAAACCGTCAGTGCGAAATACCAGATTACAAGCTCAACCGCACACGGCACAAATGTGAGAACAAGCGCAATAATGCCGAATACACCGAGCGTACTTCTTATAAGTCCCATCGCTCCTAGCGCCGAATTCATCGCGTCGCCCAACGCGCTTCCGATCACGGGTATAAATGCACCCGCCGCAGTTCTGACGCCCTTTAAGGCAAGTGAGTCGGCGCTGCCGGCAAGTGTTGCCTTAAGATTTGTCAACCCGACAAACAATGATGCGCTTATTGACAGCGTGACCGTCAGTATCTTTTTAATTACCGAGGTAACTCTTGATATTCTGATATTTGAATCAAGTGCAGCAAAGATGTTAAGCGAGGTCAGTATTCCGACAGACGGCAGAACCGTTTTAGAGCAAAAGCCCTCGCATAGATTTGCAAATGAGAGCAAAGACGCGCTGTAGAGAAACGAAGACGCGGGCTTACCCGACGCACTTACAAGAGCCGTAAAAACAGGAATAAAGCTGAACATAAAATTCGAAGCGCTGACTATAGCTCCCGCCGCCAAGCTGAGGCTGTCGGAAAGCGGAACAATTACAGCAAAAACTATAAGTGCGTTTTCAATAAACGAATAGTAGTCTTCATCACCCAGCCGCCCCGTATTAAAGGAATTAATCACACTGAACGCTATAAGTATCGCAATTACTCCTGCGGCTGTTCTTAGCGGCGTATGTGACGTTCCGACGAAAAGCTGCTTTATTATCTCAAATAACCTTGCAGGACTTAGCGAAATGAGTTCAGAATAATCTACTCCGTCAATTCCTGCCTCATCAAGAAGCTCCTCTGTCGCCGATTGCGCCGCTTCATATATTCCTTTGTATTCGTCGTCTGCTGACTCTGCAAACGCAATTACCGTAACAGACAAAACAATGATTACAACCAATAAAGTTGCAAGAATTAGCTTTTTCATTTTATCAGTCCTATGCTGATTTCAAGCAGTGATTTCACTATCGGTAAAGAAATAGTCAGAATAAGAAATTTCCCGACCAGCTCAACCGTAGTCGCAAGTGCAGTTTCAGCACAGTCGCGGCAAGTATCGGAGGTAATCTGTGTAATAACGCATATTCCCGTCACCTTGAGAGCAAGCTTGAAATAAGAAGTGTCGATGCCTGAAACGCTGAAAAACGAATTTATGTAATCGGTCATAACCTCAGTACCCGATACTGCGAATAAGAATAACGCTCCAACCGTGCAAAGCCTTGCGCTCAGCGCGATTTCGGGCCTTACTGTTTTAATTATAACAATCACCAGAACTCCAAGAAGAGCGGTTACAAACGGTTTTATCATTACAAATCAAACGACGAACGAACAGTTGAAATAAGCTCCGAGATTTGCGGAACGAGCATAAACAGTATCACCGCCACTCCCGCAATAACGGTAAGCATCGCGTATTCCTCCCTGCCCGATTTTGAGAGCACGGAATTGAGAACGGCAACAATAAGTCCTATTCCCGCTATTTTCAACAAAAAAGCGATATCCATATTTCCTCCGTGTTAAATCAGTATAATGACGGCAAGTCCCGCCAGCAGAACTCCCAGCGAGTTGCAGACTTTAATACGGGTTTCAGATTTAGGCCGAAGTGATTGAAGTCTTGCCTCAATAAGATTCAGAAACATATCGCAATTCTCAAGCTGACCGTTGACGTCGCTGCCGCCCAGGCTTTCTGCGAACGCCTGTAAAAGCTCCGTATCAGCGGGATTGATTCTGATTTCACTCAGGCTCTCGCACCACGCTTCATAGAAGTCCATGCCGTTATCAAGCTTTTCATTAAGAGACGGCAAAAATCCCAGACGTGAAAAGTTCTGCTCATTTTCAAGCTTTCTCATAATCTGTGTAATCGGCATTTTAGAAAACCAGATATATGTTTTAACAGAACGTATAAGAAGCGAAAAATCCTCTAAGCTTTTAATCCGTATGCTAATTGACCTGCCTAAGTAATTCGCCGTCAGTATTACCGTTATTGCCAAAACGGACAAGCCTGCTGCCTTCATTGCATTTTTCCTTAAGGTTAATAATTCTGATTATCTTTCCTACGCTGTCACCGATGCCCAAAAATACCGCGTAATCAAATTCTCCCGAATCAACAAGCATTTTACACGCCTGACGGCGGTAAAGCTCTTCGGCTGAATTAAGGTGAGCCGAAACCACAAAAGCACTGCCGCTCATAATTCCGTTGATTATCTGCCGGGCTTCCGACACCTCTGAGATTTCGTCACAGAACACAATATCGGGCGAAAGAGTCCGAAGCGCTATATCAACGGCATCCTTTTTCGTATAACCCGTCAGCACGTCGGTGTTAACGCCGACATCAAGACTGTATTTTCCGTCACAGACTGCAGCTATCTCGTTTCTTTCGTCGGCCAGCACACATTTATAGTATCTGCCCGTGTTGCCGTTTGACAGCTGACGTACAAGATCCCTGATAAACGTAGTCTTACCGCACATTGGCGGACCGGCTACTATAACATTACTTGCGCGGCTGTAAAACAGGCTTTTAACCGCTTCATCGGCACATCCTAAGTACTCGCCTGCAATTCTTATATTAAGTGAGCTGACGTCCCTTACGCTTACAAGCTTATCGCCGTCAAACACAGTGCTCGCACAAACGCCTATGCGGCTGCCTCCCCTGACGGTAATATATCCGCTTTTCATATCTTCCTGATGCGAGTAAACCGAGTAATCGCAGGCGCGTTTGACAACCTCTGACAGTTCGTCAGCCGTAACTGTCGGAAGGGCTTCGCTCAGAATATAAGTGAGCCTTGAATTAACCGCCAGAAACGAGCTTCCGCTCTTTGTTACCACGACTATCGGCTTATTGCAACGCAACCTTATTTCCCTTATGGATTGCCTTGTTTCTTCGTTCAACGAAAAGAAAAGGTTCTTAATTCTCAGGGGAAAAAGCGTAAGCACCTCGCCTAACCCCGTTTTGTTTAACGTGTTCATTTTTTCACCTCTGTGAATATATATTTCGACTTGTCCTAAAATATTACTTAACGACTTGAAAGAAACACCTTTTTATGATAAACTTTATAGGACTTAAAATACGGGAGATATATAAATGTCTGACAACAACTCGCTGAAAAAAGAAAGCGGATTTACCCGCTTTTATAATGAGAATAAGTATATTATGCTGTCGGGTGTTATCGCATTTCTGATAACCCAGCTCGTGGCGTTCTGCTACGACCTTGTACCCTACGGCGATATGACTGTGCTGAGAATGGACCTTTACCATCAGTACGGCCCGCTCTTTGCAGAGCTTTACGACCGTCTGACAAGCGGTTCGTCGCTTGTGTACTCCTGGAATTCGGGACTTGGCATGACCTTCCTGGGCAACTTTTTCAATTACCTCTCCAGCCCGCTGTCATTTATAGTTGTATTGTTCGGACATAAAAACATTACCGAAGCAATTGCCGTACTGATGATGCTTAAGGCCATACTGTCGGCTGTAAGCTTTTCGTACTATCTCAAAAAGTCAGTCGGTACCAATTCTCTCGTTATATCCGGATTCGGCGTTCTGTACGCCTTCTGCGGCTACTTTATTGCGTATTACTGGAACGTAATGTGGATTGACGCGATGGTGCTATTCCCGATAATCATACTCGGAATAGAAACATTAATAAAAAAAGGCAAGGCATCGCTTTACTGCATCAGCCTCGCTGTAATGATATTTGCAAATTACTATATGGCATATATGATTTGCATTTTCTCGTTTTTTTATTTCTTTGCCTGCTACTTTGCAAACTTTCCGCTTACCAAAAAATTCGACAACAATCTTGAAACTAAAAATGTATTCAAAAAGCTGTCAAACTCACTTTTTGTTTCAAGTGCATTTAAGTTTGCCGTTGCTTCAATTACGGCAGCGCTGCTTGTAGCGGTAGTGATATTCCCGCTTATCACAATACTGCCCAAGGCATCGGCAACGGGCGGCACACATCCCGCCTCGCTTATCAAATATTTTACCGCCTTCGATTTCTTTGCTAACCATCTCTCCGGAACCGAGGCAACTATAAGAAGCAGCGGTGACGACGTTTTGCCCAACGTTTACTGCGGTATGTTCACGCTTATTCTCTGCGTGCTTTATCTCTATTCGAAAAAGATAAGCATAAAAGAAAAGGTTATAAACATTCTCTTACTAACTTTGCTGTATTTCAGCTTCAATATAAACTTCTTAAACTACGTCTGGCACGGTTTTCATTTTCCTAATGACCTGCCCTACCGCTTTTCATTTATGTACTGCTTCTTGCTGCTGACTATGGCATACCGGGCGTTACAGAATATAGATGAATTCAAGTCTCGCGATTTTCTTACCGTAGGCATAGGAATGATATTCTTCGTTATACTCGTTGAGAAGATTACGTCAAAGAACGTTGACGACAAGGTACTTTTAATCAGCGTTGCGTTTTCGGTTGCATACGTCGTTGTGCTCTGGCTTTTCAAGAAGCTTAAACCCGAAACACTTGCAGTATGTGTTCTGCTCGTCGCGCTCCTCTCATCAGAGGTTGCCGTAGCTACTACGCCGAATTATTCAATGAATCAGTCAAAGACAAATTACACTATTGATTACGACGCTTTCAAAGGAATTAAAGCTCAGCTTGACGAGCGTGAAAATAACGGCTTTTACCGTATGGAGCTGACGGAGCTTCGTACAAGAATGGACCCAAGCTGGTACGATTACAACGGCGTTTCCGTTTTCTCGTCTATGGCATACGAAAAGGTTTCCAACGTTCAGCAGAAGCTCGGTCTGTTCGGAAACTATATCAACAGTTATACCTATAAAAAGCAGACGCCCGTTTATAATACTATGTTCGGTCTTAAATATCTCGTTGACAAAAACGGAGAAGATATGACCAACGCATACTATACTCAGTTGTATTCCAACGACCAATTCACCGCCTACGAAAACAACTATCCTCTTCCCGTAGCCTATGCTGCTAATCCCGAGGTGCTTCTGTATGACGCTTACGCGTATTCAAATCCGTTTACGGCTCAGTCCGAGCTTTTCAGGATGACAAGCGGCGTTGACGGCGTGTTTGAAAAGCTTGAAATAGACAATGCAACCTACAGTAATATCAACGATTTTTACTCTAACGAATATGAAAACGGCGAATTTCGCTATTCCAAGGTTACCGACAATCAGGCTGGCAGCGTATGCTTCGAGATTACCCCTGCCGAAACCGGAAACGTGTATGTATATTTCAACTGCAAGAACGCCGCAAGCGTTATTGTGAACTCGCTTATGACATCAACCTCACTTCAGTCACTTGACGAGCCGTACGTGTACGATCTCGGCGTTGCAAACGGCGGAGAGACACTGTTTGTTGACATCGAAATAAAGTCAGACTCGAATTACGGCAATCTCGACTTCTCGGCATATACAGTCAACGAAAGCAAGTTCAGAGAGGGCTACGAAAAGCTTAAAGCGGGAGAATTCAAGATAGATAAGTATAACGATACAACTCTTTCGGGAACGATTACCGCGCAAAAGGACGATATTGTATTTACCACCATTCCGTTTGACAAGAGCTGGGACGTATATATCGACGGTCAGAGACTTCCGTCAGGCAGCCTCAACTGCGTTTCGGAATCCTTCCTCGCATTTCCGATAAGCGAAGGCGAACACACGCTGACGCTCGCCTACCGCTCAAACGGACTGATAGTCGGCTCGTTTATTTCGATTGTTACAATTATTATCTGTACTGTATTCATAATTCTTAAACGCCGTTTCAAAAAAGCGGACAAATGGAAAAAGCTCAATGCACCCGACTCTCTCGATATAACCGTTGAGGAACCTCAGCGCACGAGCTTATCGGAACGCCTTGACGAATATCTCGGAGATTATGACGAAAGCGAAATGCTTGAAACCTTTGAATTAAACGATGAAGAAGTCGCCGAAGAAACCGAAACAACAGAAGAGTGATATAAAAAACAGCCTTGAAAAAGGCTGTTTTTCTTTTGCTTGTATTATTGTTTTTCGTCATTCTTTTCTTCTTCGCTTCTGAAGAATTCAAACTGTTCGGTTTCGCCGAACGCCTGAGTACTGTCGGAGGCATTAAAGAATACCATAAGCGTCTGGAAAATAAGCTTGACGTCAAGCCAGAGACTGTACTTCTCGATATACATAAGATCGAGCACAAGCTTGTCCTTGGGTGAGGTATTGTACTTACCGGCTATCTGTGCGTGTCCCGTAAGTCCCGCCTTGACTCTAAGGCGGTAGCTGAATTCGGGCAGCTGATCCTCGTAGGCGTCAACGTTTTCAACCATTTCGGGCCTCGGACCTACTATGCTCATCTCGCCCTTGATTATATTAATCAGCTGAGGAAGCTCGTCAATCCTGAATTTTCTTAAGAACTTGCCGACCTTAGTAATACGGTCGTCGTTCTCGGTTACGGAACGGTTAACTGAATTTTCCTCGGACATAGTTCTGAACTTATAAACGTAAAACAACTTGCCGCCTTTTGTAGCGCGCTTCTGCTTAAACATTACCTTGCCGCCGTCTTCGGCTTTAATCAGCACGGCGCAGATTAAAAACAACGGTGACAGAAGAATAAGCGCAAGTAATGAAAAAACGACATCAAACAGTCTTTTTACAACCCTCTGTTCAAAGGTTAACTCCTTGACCTGAGACGCGAACAGAGGCTTGTCGTCAAGTATAGCTGCACGTCCCCGAAGCGCAACAACATCGCACATCTCAAAATTGTAGTAGATATTCTTGCTTTTTGCGTAGCAATACTCGACTATCATAGTTCTCGACGAAGTCGGCACGTCGTAAACGAATATAGTGTCACAGCGGTCAATTACGTCAAACAAATCGGGTGCAGTAAAAAGAATTGCATCTGTAATCTTATACTGCTTTCTGTACTTCTGTATCTTGGGAACCACGTTATTCAACGAACTTTTTGAGGTCGTGATAACACAGCATTTCTCTGGTGAATTGATAACGAAATAAATGTAGTTACCGAAATAGGTAAAGCCGACAATCACTATAAACTGAAGTACAAACACAATCGCCAGCAAATCAAGATTCTCAAGTCTGAATCGCACATTATTTACCGAGTTAGTGTTCATAATACTCAACTGAATGTAAGTAAAAACGTCGGTAAACAAAATCGACAGTGTCATTGAACTGACTATAGGTCTGCTCTTGTAAATACCGATTCTGTAGCCGCCGTAAATAGACATCGACGCCACACCGAAAACCGCAAAGCTGAGCATAGTGATTGCCGCAGTTCTCGAAGCGTGGAGAAGCCATGCGTTTTCAATACCGAATATTAAAAAGAATATCGCAAAAAGCGATATGAAAAGCGAAAACTTAATGAGCATAACAATAGTGCTCCGAAAGCGCTTTAAGGTCTTCATAAGTCCTCCGAAAAGCATTAAAAGTTTTAATAATAATAACCCTTTTTAAGAAGAATGTCAAATTACATAAAAAGTAATTGTATTTTTATTATTTAACAGTTATAATCGGTTTAGTTAAGGAGTGCCTAAATGAAAACAAAACGAAATGTTTTTGACAAGCTGAAAACACTGCTTTTCGGTAAGGATTTACGCATTACCGAAGGTGAGCGGTACACCGAGGAACGGGAATACGACTACACTTCGTATCTTCCTACGGATAACTATGTCCAAATGCAGGAATTACCCACTGAAAATACTTATTATATTACCGATTTCGGTGCTGTTGCAAACGATATATCAGTTGACAATTCAAAAGCGATAAACGACTGTATGGAAGCCTGTTATAAAAACGGCGGCGGTTACGTAATTGTAAGCGGCGGAAGCTTTACTTCAAAGACCGTTAAGCTAAGGAGCAACGTTACGCTTTTCATAGAATACGGCAGTTCACTTATCGCCGACGAAAGCGGCGAAGGTTTTGAGAACAAGGCGTTCATCTTTGCCGACGGATGCGAAAACATAACTATAACCGGCGGCGGAACGATTAACGGCAACGGACATCTTTTCGGTCGAAAACCGTTATACGACAAGAACATTACCGAGCCCGACGAGGTTATAGACGTTATTAAAATGCGCCGCGACTACCGCGCTCAGCTTCGCTTCCCTCATCCTTCAAAATACGGCAGACTTGTTTTGCTTGAAAACTGTAAAAACGTTAACATTAACAACATAATACTCAAGGACAGCGCGTACTGGACGCTTCGCACAACCAAGTGCGAAAAATGCAATTTTGAAAACATTGTCATAAACAACAACCGGCACGTCTGCAATACCGACGGGATTGATCTTATGCAGACGAGCGACGTTGAGATCAGACACTGCTTCATTTCCTGTGCTGACGACGGAATTGTACTCAAAAACGCCGTTTGGGAAGGCTGTGACGGTGAAATGAGCAGCGTACGCATAAGCGACTGCGAGGTTATCAGTTGTACAAACGCCTTCAAAATCGGCACCGAGACCACCTACCCTATCAAAAACGTTACGGTTGAGAATTGCAGATTCTTTATGACCGACCTTTATCCCGGTTCGGTTTCCGGAATAAGCATAGAGAGTGTTGACGGCTCTGAAGTATCGGATATAACTGTCAGAAACATCGAAATGAACCGCTGTACCTGTCCTGTATTCATAAGGCTCGGCAACCGCAACCGTGCCGCGCAGGTCGACGCACAAAGCGCTTCTGCCATAGAATTCGGAAACAAATCCAAAGGCAAGGGTGTTGAAAAGGACCTCTTTGATATGAAGGGCGAACTTCACGATATCGTTATTGAAAACATAAAGGCTTATGATATTGAGCTGCCCGTCATTATTGCAGGCTTCAGGCAAAACGGTAAAACAAAAAGAGTCAGCAACGTGACTCTCAGAAATCTTGATTTGCGCTACCGTAACGCCCGCGAAATCGTCGATAAACGGCTTTTTATACCCGAATACACAAAAGAATACCCTGAGTGCTGGAGATTCCGAAATCTGCCCGCATACGCGCTATGGGCACGTCACGTGCAAGGACTTAAGCTTGACAATTTCCAATGCACTCCCCCGCCCGACACGTGGAAGGAAGAAATAATACTCAAAGATACACAAACAGCATAAACCCGAAAAGGTTTATGCTGTTCTTTTTAATTAAAGATTATATTTCTTTGTTTGAGATGATAAACGTCATTCTCTCTTCAAAAGAATCTTTGCCGTGATGCTTTTCTTTACCGCCGTGATCGGTAGTAATAAGAATGAGCCAGTCCTCAGTGTCATAAGTCGCTCTCGACTTAATTGCGTTTATGAATTCGTATCCCTGCTCGTCGGCACTGAAGAATCCGTTGACATAATTGGGATTCTGAAGTGAGAAGCCTGAGCCGTGACCGTTGTGGTCGGTGTATTCAAGAGTAAGGAAAATGAAATCCGAGCAGTCAGCCTTATTTATATCGTTAAGTACGTTTTCGACGGTTCCCCCGTCATTATCTGCACAAAGGAAAACGGAGTTAATGCCTTTTTCTTCGATATAATTCTTCTCGTTGATATAGGTTGAATTATTCTTTGAGAAATGTCCGCTCCACGAAACATAAAACGCGCTTGAATCAACTGTGCCGTCCTCAACAAGTGAGAGCAACAGCGTTCTGGGTTCAACAGGCTTGGGCTGGCCGTTACCGGTAACGCCGAAAGTCTTTGCCCATTTACCGGTAAGCATCGAGCTCCATCCCGGTGCGGTAGAGGTATCCTGAATATTCTTCTCGGGATAGTTAACTCCGCCGCAAAAGCTGAACACGGCATGTCCTCCGTCGTTAAGCAGTGCATTTATACCGCTCTTTTCACTCTGTCCGAGCAATCTGAAGGTATCGACTCTGCAACCGTCGTAACCGATAACAATCGCCTTTTTAACGGTTTTGCCCTCTGCAAGCGGCGAACTGAAATGCTCGCTTAAAAGGTTATAAATCTCGGTCTGCGGCAACGCCTGCTGCCAGGTGTTTTCCATCATGCTCAGTCCCTCGATGGAAGTCTGAAAATCCATCTTCGCAGGTAAATCGACATTCGGGTCAAAGTTCGCAGGCGCGAAAGCTATTGAAAGCGCGAGTGCCGCAACCGTTGCGATAACAAGACAGGCAATTATTATTTTTCCTAAAGGTTTCATAGTTTTTCCCCCTTTGTTTTTAACATAATTATTTTATCAAATAACAATCATTTTTTCAATACCGAGTTGTACGCAAAAGCACAAAAAGGACGGATAACCGTCCTTTTATATTTTATTTATTGCATTTTATATCAAAGCTCGGGTTAAAGGCATAGAAGTTTTTACTGTTGAGCTTGTCGGTCGCAAGTCTCAGACCTTCGCCGAAGCGCTGATAATGCACTACCTCGCGTTCACGCAGGAACTTTATAGGCTCTCTTACGTCGGGATCGTCAACCAGACGAAGGATATTGTCGTAGGTCGTTCTTGCTTTCTGCTCTGCTGCAAGGTCCTCGTGCAAATCAGTAATCATGTCGCCCTTTGAAGCGATTGCAGTCGCATTGAACGGAACGCCGGATGCGCTGACGGGATATACGCCCGTCGTATGGTCAACGAAGTAGTCATAGAAGCCCGTCTTTTTGATTTCCTCGTCTGAAAGGCCGCGCATAAGCTGATACATAATCGCGCCGACCATTTCAAGATGTCCGAGTTCTTCCGTGCCTACTGAAGACACTTTGTTGGACACCTTGATGATACAGCACAGGTATTTTACAAGGTGCGGACACACTACAAAAAAGATATTAAAAGAAACGGCTGAGCCGGACAAGCGGTACGCTGTTAACTACGATGTAAGAGTATATGCGGCGTAAAATTAACTGCCTACCCCCTGCTAAGTAATCTGACACTAACATTAAAAAATAATTAGTTTTTTTATAAAGACCGAAAAAGGGCTGTTTTAACAGCCCTTTTATTGTATAACGAAAACAGAGCGGGGAAAACTCCACGCTCTGTCTCTCTGTTTATTAATAAATATTACTCAACATTGGTTGCATCACCGATACCGTTTAATGTAACTGACTTAATAACAAGAGGCTTTATAGCTTCCTCCTCGTTAAAATCGTCACTGTTTTCAAGCTTGCCGTCAAAGACTACCGTATATTCAAATGCTCCCTTGTTAAGCCAGAATTCCATTGTATCAAGATTATAGCCCATTCCTGAACTCCAACCGTCATTAAGAAGATCCTCGCCCGTCTTGCCGACAAGCTTATCCAGCTCCTCCTGAGGAATAACAGTGTCGTTTAAGTTTTCAAGCTTATCAATCGTCAAAGGCGAAATAATATCGTTGAGCTTTTTGTCATAATTTTCATCATCAAAATCAAGGTCAAACAAAGACTGAGAAAGCTCGGGAGTTAAATTTGCGATTGCACGGTAATACACCTGATCAATCTGAAAAACATAGATGTAGTATTTGTCCGTATTTGCAGACTGAATTGACTCAATACCGCTGTTAATAATATCTCCTATGGTTTTAAACGAGTTAACGTCCGCAGAAGAATTATCGGAAGGATTAGTTACGTTATCTGTTTTTTGTGAACAGCCTGCAAATACCGCAAGAACAAGCGCAAACGTAAGAATTAAAATAATTGTTTTTTTCATAGTAAATTCTCCTTTAAAATATTAACAAAAACATTACTGTTTATTGCTCAATTGTGCCAACTAAAGCAAAGCATTGTCATATCGTCAAACTGGCTGTTGCCGTTAATGAATTTATCAATCGAGCCCTTCACATCTTCGATTATTTCGGACGGACTGCTGCCGCTTTTATTCTCAAAGCAACCGAGCAATCTCTAGTCGCCAAAAAGATTATGGTTTTCATCCTCAGCCTCGGTTACGCCGAAATAACAAGTATAACAGCAAGTGTACCTATCATCCTCGAAAACATTTCGCTCATATTACCAATCATAGCCGAAGTCCGTTCTTTATCAGATTTATAATAACAATTTATTATATATTATTATATAGCTTATCAAGATAAAACAGATCAAATGCGTCAACTGCTTTGTCCTTATTGATGTCGGCATTGTAATAAACCGGAGTGATGATAACACCGTCGTCATAGCTATCCTTTATGCTGTCATATTCAGCCGTAAGATAGCTCTTATCAAGCAGATTTGCAGGATGATTCTCATCCAAGTCAACGCCTGAAATATGAGCCTTTACCATTGCATAGTCAGCAAGATCAATATTGCCGTCCTGATTTACGTCACCGTCGTCGGTATCGGGTTCGTAGAAAATCCTGTCAAGCTCTGCTGCATCAAAGGCATCGACAGCACCATCACCGTTGAGGTCAGCTTTGGCGGACTGTG
>JAUMVO010000026.1 GCA_030530095.1 Clostridiaceae bacterium | reverse complement strand
GCCCTCTCCCCTTTAACAAGGGGCGCTGAATGCTCGCCGTCAATCGCATCGACAAGCTCCGATTTGGCAAACCGAAAGAAATATTTTTTCAAAAAACTGTTGACAAATGTATTTTGCGGGTGTAATATCAAACTGTACTAATTGTGATAGCACAGTTGACACAGTTTCGAAGAAAGGAGACGAGGCCTTTGAGAATTATCATTGATTATCGGTCGAGAACGCCGATTTATGAGCAGATTAAGGAAGAGATTATTCTCGCGATAAGCAGAGGCGAACTCAAAAGCGATGAACAGCTTCCCTCGCTTCGCAATCTCTCGAGCGAGCTGGGACTTAACATCAACACCGTCAAGCGCGCGCTCAGCGAACTCGAGGACCAGGGAGTAATCTACACCGTAGCGGGCAAGGGCGTTTTCGTCAGCGCAACGGCGGACACAAGAAGCTACGCAAAGTCGGCGCTCGAGGAAATCCGCGCTCTTGTTGCCAATGCAAAAACCAAAGGCGCAACGAAGCAGGAATTGATTGATATTATTGAAAATGCATACAAGGAGGATGATGTCAGATGATTGAATTCCAAAATGTAACGAAAAAATTCGGAGATTTCACGGCGGTTGAGAACATCTCGTTTAACGTTGAGCCGTGCTCGATTTACGGGCTTATCGGTTACAACGGCGCGGGCAAGACCACGCTCCTGAAAACCGCGGCGGGAATTTACGTAGCCGACGGCGGCGACGTGCTTATGGGCGGTCAGTACGTTTACGACAACGACGATATCAGAAAGGATTTGTTTTATATCCCCGACGACCTGTACTTCCCGATGAATTCAAGTCTCAAGTCAATGGCGAACTTCTACGCCGACTATTACCCGAACTTCAGCTTCAAGACCTTCGACAACCTCATTGAGGTTTACGGGCTTGACAAGAAGGCGAAAATCAGAGGTTTTTCAAAGGGCATGCAGAGACAGTCCGAAATAATCTTAGGACTCGCAACGAAGCCCAAATATCTGCTTCTCGACGAGACCTTCGACGGACTTGACCCGCAGAAGAAGGAAGTCACAAAGAAGCTCTTTATGGAGTATATCGCGGAGAACGAAGCCTCGCTCATCATCTCCTCGCACAACCTTTCCGAGCTTTCAAATCTCTGCGACCACGTCGGACTTATCAACGGCAAGCATCTGACAATGGACTGCTGCGTTGACGATATTTCGCAGAACTACTCTAAGCTTCGCCTTATCTTTGACCACGATGTCACCGAGGAGCTCTTTAAGGAAATCAACTACAAGTCGCTTGAAATTGACGGCAAGATAGTAATGATTATCTTTGAGGGCAACTCGAAGGAAGAAAAAGAAAAGCTCAACGCGCTTCTTCCCGTAGCAATCGACGAATATCAGCTGACCATGGAAGAGGTATTCTTAAACGAAATGGAGGATAAAAAGTATGACGTCACCAAGATATTTGAATGATAAAGCCGATTCAAAAGATTTAGTACGCAGCTTTGTCAAGGCGATACCCTATGCGGTAATCGCGCTGGTTGTGCTCTCAATTCAGCACATAGTCGAGGTCGTTCAGCTCGTTACCTCCCCCGAATTCAGGATGAACAAGGCGTCCTCGCAGATTATTTCGTATTTCGGCAACGGCGGCTTCCTCTATCCCGAGCTTATACTCTACGGCATGGTGCTTTGCGGAATAATTATTTCAATTGTTCTCTTCCGCTTCATGCTCTCGAAGAAAAGCGTCAACGTCTATTTCAGCATGGGCATCACGAGAACGAGGCTTTATATTAACCGCGTTATAGCCGGCGTGCTTGCGCTTATGCTCGCGGTCCTTATTCCGATAGGCACGGTGCTGATAATCAATCTCGCCTCCTTCGGCGCAAGCGGGCATCTTTTCGAAGTCTTTTTCTATGAGTTCAGCGTACTTTTCGTCAGCGGACTTGCAGGCTTCGCGATAGCTACGGTTGCCTCAACCTTCTCCGGCTCACTCGTTGAAACGGCGCTCAATACGGCGGCAATTTCAGCGCTTCCGACAATCATTTCAGCCATAGCGCTCCATCTTCCCGAGTATGCTCTTAAGGGCTATGTCGGTACGTACCGCAGCGAAAGCTACGCCGTGAACCTCATCAGAGGCAGAGCGTTCTCGCCGTGGAGATTTGCGGTTGACCTTGACATAGCGAAGGCGGCGCTCTCGGACGTTGCGGACAAGCGCAGCCTGTTCCTCAGCTCGCCTTACAACGATATGGCGGATCTGCTCGAGAAAACCGTTCCCGAAAGCAAGCTGCTCGACGCAGGTCTTATGCTCCCGATATTCGTCTGGGTTATTATTTCGGCGGTGCTTCTCGCTCTTGGCTACGTGCTTATCAACAAGCGTAAAGCAGAGCACGCCAACTCATTCGGACGCTTCTATATCTCCGCCGCGGTTCTCGGCACAACGGCGTTTGCAGGCGCAGCAACCTTACTTTTAATGATATTCGGCGATATAAGCACCAGCCTTACAAGCAGCTTTACCGACAGCGGTCTGAACCCCTTGTTCGGAAAAACGGGACTCTGCCTTGTGCTCTCTATTATTGCGCTGTTTATAGTTTTCTTCGTCGTCGAGCTTATCGTCAGAAGAAAGCTTAAATCGGCAGTCAGAATGTGGCCGGTATTCGCGGGACTTGTACTCGTTTCGCTCGTTGTTTTCGGCTACTTCGCAAGCGAAAAGTTCGGCACCTTTAACAAGGTTCCCGCTGCTTCGGACGTAAAGGAGATTGCACTCGACGTTTACGATCCCAATAACAACTTCCCCACCCACATCTTCTCGGGTGAAGCATATATGAGCTCGGACGAAAAGGATATCGCATTCGCTCTCGACCAGTTCAAGAAAATCAGCACCTCAAAAAAGGTTGACGGAAAGGATCAGACAACCGTAACCTTTAAGTTCGTGCTCAAAAACGGCAAGGAAACTCTCCGCTCGTTTACGGTTTACGATTCAGCTCTGTTTGAAGAGTATGCAAGAGGCGTTTTCGCGACGGATTACTACAAGAGCAATATGAAATTCCTTATGCTCAACGAGCCTAAGCGTCCGCAGGACGAAAACTGGGAAGACGGCATGCACTACGATGACGGCTTCGGCGGAAGGGTTTATACTTCCGATTCCATTGCAAACTATTACGAGGGTATGCTCAGGGATCAGCGGTGGATGGTCGCTTCCCCCGACGGTATTGTTGACAACGCAATAACCAGTGGCGGCGGCTTTGACGGCGACTACTACACCGAAAACGAGCTTCCCGTATTCGATGACAACGAAGCTCTTATGAAGGCGCTTTACAACGACCTGACGAAGCTGAGCTTTGAAGAAGCCTATATGAATCCGAAGTGTCCCGTTGCGATACTCTTCACAAACTGCGGCGAAGCTAATTACGCCGACGATAAATACATTGTTTTCAACGAACACGGCTATAACCAGATGATGCTTTATGACCTTTATCTGACAAATGAGAAGGGCGTAAATCAGACTGAAAGCAAAAAACGCGCAGGTGAGATTGGCTATTGGGGCGGAAACTGCTTCTATGTCTATGACAATATGACCGAAACGCTTGAGCTTCTCAGGGCGCACGGCTTCGACGTAAACACCCACGCAGCAAAAATCAAAGAGGTTTACTACACCGACTCCAAGCTCGCTCCCGACAAGGTTATGGACCTGCTCTGCTTAGAGCTTTCAAAGACCAACAAGGACTTCTACTACTGGCGCGGATCAAGACTTGAAGGCAACCTTGTTTCCGAGGTGTTCAATCAGGGCATTATGCTCAATTCCCTCGCCTATTCGGACTATTTCGGCTTTAAGTATCAGGGCGAAAACGAGAAGACTATCACTATGCTTGATATAATCACCTCATTCTACAACGATTATAACCATCCGCTGAAAAAGGCGGATACAGCCGAAAAGGCGCAGCAGATTTCCGACAAGTCGGTTCCCTTCTTCTGCTCTTACAGGGACGACGGCAGATACGCCTTCATAATCTATGAGGACAACGTAATCACCTGCCGCTATATCCCCTCGGCAAACGTCAGCGTGTTAGGCTGATAAGAAATTTCAAAGCTTTCAGACGGTTGATACCCCTCACCGTTTGAATATATAATTCAAAAACTCCCGACGGATTTACCCCTCCCGTCGGGAGCATTTTTTAAGTTATGAGCTGCAAATCGGAGTTTGTCGCTGAGTTTGATAGAGCAAAACAGCGCCCCTTGTTAAAGGTAACTCCCTTAATAAGGGAGATGTCTGCGAAGCAGACAGAGGGTTTCCTGTTTTCGGAGAAAAAGAGGGCCAGCGAACGCTGGCGAGGGGATTCAAGAAAGCTTGATATAATAACAAAAAGGAATCCCTCCACCGCCGTACGGCGCACTTGGGGCGTGCCGCCTCACCCTTTTGTCACCTTCGGTGACATTTCCCCTCACAGGGGAATCGCCCCTCCCTTTGACAAGGGAGGCCGGTGTCCTATCAAGCTTTCTCCCCGACAAACTCAAATTTATCATTCTTTTCCTATTGCAGTTTAACGGCATTTAATGTATCATATAATCGTTATATTCATTACCGAGGAGATATTTTAATGTTAAACACAAGAGCATCGGGCGTACTGATGCACTTAAGCTGTCTGCCCTCCCGCTACGGCGTAGGCGTTATGGGCGACGAAACGAAGAGATTTATCGAAAAAATTGCGGATATGGGCTTTTCCTACTGGCAGGTGCTGCCGCTCAATCCGCCCGATTTCTACGGCTCACCCTATACCTCGAATGCGGCGTTTGCGATTTCGCATATGTTCATTTCACCCGACGAACTGAAAAAAGCGGGACTTGTCAGCGACGCCGATATTGAGAGAAACGTCTATTACGGCTCACCCTATACCGCCGACTACGAGTTCGCATATAACGCGCGTCTTGAGCTTCTTAAAAAGGCGTATGCGAATATCACTGACGAAATAAAGCAAAAGGTTGACGCTTTCGTTGCCGACAATCCGTGGTGCGAGGCTTATTCGCTCTACTCGGCGCTTAAGGAAATGAACTCCGACAAGCCGTGGTATGAGTGGGACAAAAAATACGCTTACTATGAAAAATGCGTTGAAAACGCCGACGGCGAACTCAGAGAGCTTGCCGCGTTTTACCGCTTCGTGCAGTATATCGCCTTCTCGCAGTGGCGTGAAATCAAATACTATGCCAACGACAGAGGCGTTAAAATACTCGGCGATATGCCCATCTACGTTTCGATGGACAGCGTCGACGTATGGAGCAACAGAGGGCTTTACGAAATTGACTCAAAGACCTTTGCCAAAAAGCGTGTGGCAGGCGTGCCGCCCGACTATTTCTCCGAGGACGGTCAGCTCTGGGGCAACCCTCTCTATAACTGGAAGGCTATGGAGAAGGACGGATACAAATGGTGGATTGCAAGGCTCAAAGCCTCGCTGCGAATTTTCGACACCGTAAGAATCGACCATTTCAGAGCCTTCGCCTCCTACTGGGCGGTTCCCGCCGAGTCAAAGACGGCGAAAAACGGCGAATGGCTTGACGGCCCGAAAATGAAGCTGTTCAATGCAATTAAAGACGAGCTCGGCGACCTGCCGATAGTAGCCGAGGATTTGGGCACCTTCGGCGAGGACGTTATCGAGCTTCTTGAGGACACGCAGTTCCCCGGTATGAGGGTAATTCAGTTCGGCTTCGACCCGAACGGCGACAGCACTCACCTGCCGCACAATTACCCGAAGAATTCCATAGCCTATGTCGGCACTCACGACAACACGACCGTGCTCGCGTGGCTCTGGGAAGCAAATGAAAACGAGCGCCGTTTTGCGCTCGATTACTGCGGCTTTAAGGGCGACAACTGGGGCGAGGGCGGCTACCGCAGCCCGTCGTGCCGTGCGATTATCGAGGCGGTATGGAGAAGCCCGTCGCTTATCAGTATGATTTCGTTTCAGGACCTGTGCGGCTTCGGCTCGGACGCGAGGATGAACGTACCCGGCAGAGCCGACGGCAACTGGCTTTTCCGCACTACGGAAGACACGATAAATCAGGTTGATGCCGAGTATTACAGACACATCAACCGCTTGTTCAAAAGAAAGTAACAGACAAAAAATTAACGGAGAGCGTTGCTCTCCGTTTTTTGTTTTTTATTTATGATATTTACCGCCCGATGAAATCTGAAACGCTCGGTAAAGCTGTTCTAAAAGCATTACCCTCGCCATCTGGTGCGGGAAGGTCATTTCGCTCATTGAGAAGCGCTCGTCCGACAGTTTTTTGATTTCGCCGTCAAGTCCGAAGGAGCTTCCGATTATAAAAACAATACTGCTTTTTCCGTCAATTGCAAGTTTAGATAGTTTCTGACTAAAAGCTTCGCTCGGCATCTGTTTGCCCTCGATACACATTGAAAAGACGTATGAATTCTGCGGAATTTTCGCCTTAATCATTTGCGCCTCGGCAGATAAAGCCTGTGCGATTTCCGTCTGTGAAGGATTGTCAGAAAGCGACTTCGGCGCAAGCTCGATTATGTTCAGCTTACAGTATGCCGAGAGCCTTTTGACGTACTCGTCGCAGAAATCGCGCATATATTTTTCTTTCAGTTTGCCAAGGGCAATTACGGTTATGTTAATCATAGCATTATCGCCTTGCCGTCCCAGACGGGCTTCGCAACCTTAAGTATATAGTCGCTGTCCGCCTTTGCTCCCGCCATTTCAAGCGACGAATACGTCGTCTGATAGGCAAGCTCGGGAACGTTGTTTTCCTTACTCAGATGTCCGAGAACAATTCTCGTCGTGCCGCTTTCAAGCAGCTTCACGGCTTCATCGGCGCAAATCTCATTTGAAAGGTGTCCCCTCTTTCCCTTAATTCTCTGCTTGAGATGATAGGGATACGGCCCGTTTTCGAGCATCCGTATATCGTGATTCGATTCGAGCAGTATAAGGTCGGAGCCGCTTATCGCCTCGCTGACCGAATCGGGTATATAACCGAGATCGGTGCAGACGGTGATTTTACGTCCGTCGGGGGTGAATACGCAGTAGCCGCAGCTCTGAACGGTATCGTGAGGAGTCGCAAAGGGCTTTACGAGCAGACCGCCCGCTTCGGTTCCCGTTTCGGAAACCTCGTCATATTCAACCTTTACCAGCTCGCCGTCCGCTTCAAGACTGCCGAGAGTGCCGGCGGTCGCATAGACCTTTATGTTATACCTCGAGGCGAACACACGCAGACCTTTCTTGTGGTCGCCGTGTTCGTGGGTAATGAATATCGCGTCGAGCGAAGCGGGATCAACACCGATATTGTACAGCGCGCCCTCAAGCGTTTTTGCGTTCACGCCTGCGTCGATAAGCACCGAGCTGTCGCCCGAACCTATGTAGGTCGCGTTGCCCGACGAGGAAGAAAAAAGCGGACAGAATTTTGCCATAAAAGCTCCTTAAATTGCTGTTAGATAGTTTTTGTCTATTTGCTTATTCGGGTAAAATCGAATTGGTTGTAATTACGGTTACGCCTGCGGCAAGCATCGCCTCAAGCTTCTCCTTGTTATCGACGGTCCAGCAAGCCGCCGTCATACCTGCGTCAATAACCTTCTTTATCCAGTCGGGACGGCAGGCGTTGAATTCGGACGAGAAATCCATTCCCGTACAGCCCGCGTCAAGTGCAGCCTGAATGTTTTTCTTGTCAAGATAGTCAACGAGATACCAACAGTCAAGCTCGGGATCGATTTTGTGAAGCGCCGCGAGGTCCTCTATAATGAACGAAATAACGGTACAGCTGTGTTCAATCTTGTTTTTTACAAGGAAGTCGTAGAAATTCTGCATAAGCTCGGTGCGCGAATCCTTGATTTCGATAACGGGAACGCAACCGCCCTTTTTACATATATCGACGTATTCCTGAAGCGTACACATCTTTACGTCAAGGAACTTACCGATATTTGCGCCGCGTATCATTTTAAGCTGATGAAGCTCGTCAAGCGTGTAATCCCTGACGTCGCCCTCGCCCGAGAAGAGGGAATCGAGATTCGGGTCGTGAACCGTTACCCATACGCCGTCCTTTGTCAGATAGGTATCGCACTCAATGCCGTAGAAATTGCCGTGGTCGGCAGCAGCCTTATACGACGGAGCGGTATTTTCGGGATTGACACCCGAAAGTCCTCTGTGAGCTACGAACCTGATATTGCTGAGGTCTCTGTCGGAAATCTCGCTCGCCTTTTTGAGCTTCATGGGCTGAATCGGCTTCTTTCTCATGCTCTTGTAAAAAGCCTTGCTGATTGCGGGTTTTACGAGGTTTGCCATAAATGCTACAAATCTGTTGTTGATTTCTGCCATATTTATCCCTCCGATTAAAATTAACGAAAATATTATAGAACAATCTGTCGAAAATGTAAACAGTATAAACTAAAGCTTTTTACCGATAATAAAAGAAAAATCAAAGGAGAAAGCAATATATGAACGAACAAAGCAGAAGCGCCGAATTTCTGAACAAGGTGCTGGAAAATGCGGTGATGGGCGCCGAAGCCGTCAAGATGCTCTTTGAAAAGGTTGAGGACGACAAAATGATGTCCGAATTACAGCGTGAGTATGATGACTACGGCAAGCACGCCAAGGCCGCCATCGAAGCGCTTGCCGCCGAGGGCCTTGACCCCGAAAAGCAGGGCGCGTTTTCAAAGCTCGGTCTGTGGTCGGGAATTCAGCTGAATACCCTTACCTCGCGCAGCAACGATAAGCTCGCGGAAATCGTGATACAGGGCGCCGTTATGGGAGTTATCGACCTTACAAGGCTGCTGAAGGAATATTCGGAAATTCCCGACGGCTACCGAAGAATTGCCGAGGACCTCATCAGCTTCGAAGAGGACTCGGTGCAAAAGATGAAAGCTTTTCTGGGATAACAATTAAAACTGAGTTTAGCGGGGAGTTTGGTTTATCGCCAAACGTTGCTTCCCCTTGTAGGGGAAGCTGGATTTTTGCGAAGCAAAAAGACTGATGAGGTCGTAGTTTACCTCATCCACCGCCTTACGGCGGTCCCCCTTCCCCTGAGAGGGGAAGGAACGAAAGAGTTTTATCAATCTCCCCGATAAACTCCGATTTGTAAAGTCCTTGACAATATATATAGTTATATTCTATAATTAAATGATACATATATTGTGTAAAGAAGGCTTATTATGAAATTTGAGGAAAGAGAATTTTTACCCGTAATACTCGGCGCGGACATCACGGCTTATTCGCTGGCGAGAAGCTTCCACGAGGAGTATAAAATCAAGTCGCTCGTTCTGAGTATGTCCGAGGGCGGCTATATCGCAAATTCCGACATTATTGAAAACCGCATTTTCCCCGGTCTTGAAAACAAGGACGTTCTCGTTAAGCATCTGCTCGAAATCGGCAAGGAGTTCGAAGGTAAGAAGAAGCTTATCGTACTCGGCTGCGGCGACTGGTACGTCAGGGCGCTTATCGAGTCGAAGAAAGTTCTCGAGCCTTATTATATCGTGCCTTACATAGATGAGGACCTGCTCAACAAGATAGTTCTCAAGGACAAGTTCTATGAGATCTTTGAGGAGCTCGGTCTGGACTACCCGAAAACCTACGTTTACGAGTGCGGAAAGGAAAACGACCTCAAATTTGATTTTGACTACCCCGTAATCGCAAAGCCCGCCAACTCGGCAATGTATCACTACGCCAAGTTCGAGGGCAAGAAAAAGGTGTTCTCGTTTGACAACGAGGAGGACCTTCGCAAGATGCTCAAAAACCTCGAGGGCTCAAGCTACAATTACAAATTCCTCATTCAGGACAAGATTCCCGGCGACGATACGTATATGAGAGTGCTGACCTGCTACTGCGACAGGAATTCAAAGGTCCGCTTCGCCTCGCTGGGCAGAACTCTGCTCGAAGATCACACTCCCTCGGCTATCGGCAATCCCGTTGCAATTATCAACGAGGTCAATCCCGATATCGTTGCGGCGGCTACGAAATTCCTTGAGCATATCGGCTACGTCGGCTTTGCGAATTTCGACATCAAGTACGACGAGCGCGACGGAAAGTACAAGTTCTTTGAAATCAATGTACGCCTCGGCAGAAGCAATTTCTACGTTACGGGCAGCGGCTTCAACACGGTCAAGTGGATTGTAAACGACTACATCTACGACAACCTTGAGGACTACACCGTTGCCGACAATATCAATCTTTATTCGGTCGTTCCCAAGGGCGTAATTATGAAATACGTTCCCGAGAGCGATTTCAAAGACCTTGCGAGAAAGCTTTTCAAAGAGGGTAAGGTTACCTATCCCCTGCTTTATAAAGAGGACAAAAATTTCAAGCATAATTTCTATGCCCGTGCGGCGCTGCTCAATCAGTTCAGAAAGTTCAAAAAGTATTTTTAATAAAGGTTAAAAATTATGAAAGAGAAAATTTTAGGCGTACTCGGCGGCGTCGGACCGCTGGCAACGATTTATTTTGCGGACTTGGTCGTTAAAATGACGGACGCCGCAACCGACCAGGAGCATATCGCGATGGTCATTCTTAATCACGCCTCGATTCCCGACAGAACCGACTACATTCTTGACAAGTCAAAGCCCAATCCCGTTCCCGTAATGGCAAAGGATGCAAAAATGCTCGAGGAGGACGGCTGCGATTATATCGTTATCCCCTGTAATACCGCGCATTTCTTCTACGAGGAAATCCAGAAAAACGTAAACATTCCGATTATCAATATCCTTGAAGAAACGGTAAAGCGCTGTCAGGAATGCGTGCCGAATCTCAAAAAAATCGGCGTGCTTGCGACCGAGGGCACGGTTAAATCGCACGCCTATCAGGACATTATCGAGAAGCACGGTCTTGAATGCGTTGTTCCGTCCGACGAGGACCAAAAATCGCTGATGAACATCATTTACAATCAGGTCAAGGCGGGCAAGGAAGTCGATATTTTTGAGTTCCACCGCATCATAGGCGAGCTTAAGAAGCAGGGCTGCGACGCGATTATTCTCGGTTGCACCGAGCTTTCAATTATTAAAAAGGATTTCGACATTCAGAGAGTTGATATCGTTGACTCGATGGAATGTCTTGCAAGGGCGAGCATACTCGCCTGCGATAAAAAGTTAAAGGAAAATTAAGAGGTAAAATATGTGCGGATTTGTTGGCTACGTTAACGCCGAAAACGACATTGAAAAGAATCAGCAGATAATACGGAAAATGGCTGACCGTATCGTTCACAGAGGTCCCGATCAGGATGACTACTACGTTGACGATAAGGTTTCGCTCGGTTTCCGCCGTCTTTCGATTATCGACCTTGACGGCGGCAGTCAGCCGATCACCAACGAGGACGGCTCGAAGGTGCTTGTTTTCAACGGTGAGATTTACAATTATCAGGAGTTCCGTGAGGATCTGATTAAAAAGGGACATACCTTCAAGACAAAGACCGACTCGGAAATACTGCTTCACGGCTACGAGGAGTACGGCAAAGATTTACTTGTAAAGCTTCGCGGAATGTTCGCCTTTGTCATCTGGGACAAGAACGAAAACAAGCTCTACGGCGCAAGGGATATTTTCGGTATAAAGCCGTTTTTCTACTATCTCAACGAGGGCAATTTCCTTTTCGGCTCGGAAATCAAGAGCTTTCTTGACAATCCGCTTTTCAAAAAGGAATTCAACGAGGAAAGACTTCCCGACTATCTCTGCTTCGAGTATATCCCGACGACCGAGACTATGTTCAAGAACGTCTATAAAATGGAGCCGGGCAGCTGGTTTGAATACAAGGACGGCAAGTTCACAACCGAAAGATATTTCACTCCCAAGTATGATATCGACAACGAAAAGGATATGGCGTACTGGGAAAATCTTATCGACGAGACCTTCAAGGGCTCGACCGTCGCTCACGGCATCGCGGACGTTGAGGTCGGCTGCTTCCTTTCAAGCGGCGTTGACTCCAGCTACGTTGTTCACGAAATGGCGAAGCGCAACGACGTGCGTACCTTCTCGGTCGGCTATGCCGAGAAGAAATACTCCGAGCTTGACCGCGCAGTTAAATTTGCCGAGCACGAGGGCGTAAGAAATTACACCAAGGAAATCACCGCCGAGGAATACTTCGACGTAACGCCCATGGTGCAGTATTATATGGACGAGCCTCTCCCCAATCCGTCGGCTATCGCGCTGTACTTCCTTGCAAGACTTGCCGCCGAGCAGGTAAAGGTTGTGCTTTCGGGCGAGGGCGCCGACGAGCTTTTCGGCGGTTATCACTATTACAGAGAGCCGCTTGACTTTGAAAAATATATGAAGGTTCCGCAGGGTATAAGAAATCTGCTCGGTAATGTTGCTCAGAAGCTGCCGAACTTCCACGGCAAGCGCTTCTTAACCAGAGGCAGATACCCGATTGAACAGCGCTTTATCAGATGCAACTACGTTTACAATCATTCCGAGGTTGACAAGGTCTTAGGCAAAAAGATTCCGTCAAAGGAGCCGTGGGTTTACACCAAGCCGATTTTTGACGAGGCTCAGGGCGAGGATGATATTACCAAGATGCAGTATGCCGACATCCGCACATGGCTCGTTCAGGACATACTTGTCAAGGCTGACAGAATGAGTATGGCAAATTCCCTTGAGCTGAGAGTTCCCTTCCTCGACAAGGAAATGCTTAAGGTCGCTTTGCAGATACCTGCAAAATACAGAATTGACGACGAAACAACGAAGGTTGCCCTTCGCCATGCCGCCGCAAGAGAGCTGCCCGAGGAAACCTCAAAGATGCGTAAGACCGGCTTCCTCACCCCTCTTAACGACTGGCTGAAGCGTGACGAATTCTATAATATGGTAAAGGAAAAATTCAACGGCGACGTTGCGAAGGAATACTTCAATACCGATTATATTATGAAGCTCCTCGACGACCACAAGTCGGGTTCGGCGCACAATATGAAAAAAATCTGGTCGGTCTATTCCTTCATACTATGGTACGAAAAGTATTTCGTTGAGAATTGAATATAAAAAGCCGTTACCAAATTGGTAACGGCTTTTTAATAAAACAATTAGTTAATGTATACGTCCATAGCCTTATAACATCTGCTAACTTCCGAATCCGCATCATTGAAATTGCTTGAAAACGTTTGATAGCTTCCTGTAGGATTAATTGCAAGATCGATCAATGCTAAATAAGCATTATAGTATTCTTTTATCGCCTGATATGCTTCATCAAACTCATCAGGCGGATTTTGCAGTAGTTTCATTAAACTTGCAACTGATTCCTGATTAGATTTAATACTCGATAATTTGCTTTGGAAATCACTGTCTGAAAACAAAGCATTCAACGAATCGTTAAAATCATCATTAAACCAATATCCATTGCTTCTAGTATATTTATCGGTTTTGGAATCACGCTTTTCGTATATAGTATTGTACCAAACAGCTTTAGTAAGATTACCCGCTTCCTCTGCCTGAGCTGCACCGGTAAGCATCAACAAGCTCGCAGCTTTTAAATTTTTGGAGTATTCTTCTTTTGCCTTTTTTTCATTAGCCCCTTTAATTACAAATGCTACTACCAACCCAATAGCAATTAAAACAACTATGCTCACGACAATCGCAACATACTTTTTTGCAGATTTTTTAACTGTGGGCATATTTACCGCCGTTATTTCGACCTTTTGCGGCTGCACTTCTTCTGACTCCTTAGATTCAGTCTCAACTGGGCAACCACATTTTGGGCAGGTTAAAGCTCCCTCAGGAATCGGTGTTCCACAATCAGCACAAAACTCTACCTCGCTTTTTTGTTCTTCCTTGTTGATAAGAGTTTCTCCGCAGTTCGGACAAATTTCAGCCTTGTCACTTACTGCATTTCCGCAAAACGGACAATTGATTAACGCCATAAAATAACCTCCTTTTTTAACATCCGTTTAAATCATAGCATAGTTAATTTGAAATAGCAAGCGTGATAAATCAAAAAGTAGTTGTTGCATTTGCAACAACTACTCTTGGCGCGCCTTCGTCGTCGCATTCTCCGCTCCCGACGGAATTTACTGTGAAAATCCCGTAAAGGAGCTTCGTTTGCTCCTCCTCTCCCCAAAAAATCTGCGATTTTTCGGGGGCCCCTATGCCCTTCAGTCTGTAATTCGCCAAGAAAGCCACCCTTTTTCAAGGGTGGCTTTCTTGGCGCGCCTGAAGGAATTCGAATCCCCGACCTTCCGCTTAGGAGGCGGACGCTCTATCCGGCTGAGCTACAGGCGCATATCAAATTGCAAGAGGTATTTTATCAAAAACACCGTGCTTTGTCAATGTAAAATCCGTCTTGTAATATTTAATTAAATGTGATAAAATTTTTATATCAATTCTGAAAAGAGGGATATAATGGAAAAATCAGTTTCCAGAAGAAATTCGATAATCTGCATTTGCCTTTTTGTCGTAATATTCGGCGGCCTGCTCGCGCTGGCAACCGTTTACGACCTGCCGATAAGCAAGGCTCTCGTGAAGCTTGAACCCGGTCAGTATTACACCGCCGATCCATTCGGCTCGCTGTTCGCGTGTATCGGTTCGTGGCCTGCATACCTTTTCCTTTCGGCGGCATTTGCAATCATCTATGCCAATATCAGACGTTCCCCGAACAAGGCGCTGAGTATTGTCGGCGGTATAGCGGCCAACATCGCATCCGTTGCGGCTTCGGTTTATATAGTATTTGACACCGTAAGATATATCACAAAGCATTTCGGCGACCAGACGGTTTTCCATCAGCTCTATATCAAAATCGTTTTCTGCTTTGTCTTTGCGGCGTTTGCCGAGTATCTCTGCTGGTTCTTCAACAAGCTTGATCCGAAAACTCAGGGCGCTCTTCTTAAGTTTGCGTTTGTGACGATTTTTGCAGTTATTCTTTCAAACATCCTTATCAATATCGTTATCAAGAACGTTATGTGCCGTCCGAGATACAGAGCAATGTGGTATCTCGGGGACTATGAGTTCACGAACTTCCATAAGTGGTTCCAGAAGTCGGTAATGCCCGAGGAAGGCGATCCGCTCTACTTCGGCTTTGTCGGCGCAACCAAGGTCGGACACGACGCTTACCGTTCATTCCCGTCGGGCCATACCAACGCAGCGGCAACGGTTTATGCGCTTCTCTGCCTGCCGAAGCTTCTGACGAAGTACAACACGAAGTTCTGGAAAACCTGCCTTGTGCTCGTTTCAGTACTCGTTACGGGTATCGTAGCCGTTTCGAGAATCGTCTGCGGCGCTCACTTCTTCTCAGACGTTCTTTGCGGCGGAACGATTATGTTCCTGTGCGTTGTGCTCGGTATGAAGATATTCATTAAGTCCGATTTTGAAAGAGCATAATTAAATAAATTTACGCTGTTAAAGCTCCCTTTTTCAAGGGAGCCTTTTTATTGTGCAAATTTGAGTTTGTGGGGAGAAAGCTTGATAGAACACCAGCCTCCCTTGTCAAAG
>JAUMVO010000010.1 GCA_030530095.1 Clostridiaceae bacterium | reverse complement strand
TGCGCTTGCCGTATTTTTACTACCCGGTTTGAGAGAGATTGACAATACGCAATAAGGAAAGGTCTTTGATTTGAGTTTCTTACGCTTGAAAAGTGTGTCTGTAATTCAGGCACACAAATAGAATGAAAAATAAAACCGCCTTGCGGACACTGTCCGAAGGTGGTTTTTAATTAATGCTTAAAGCAATTCTTTGTTGGAAACGATAAAGGTGATTCGTTCCTCGAGTGTCGGGCCGCTGTGCGCGCGTCCGATTCCGCCGTGGTCGGGAGTAACGAGTATCAGCCAGTCCTCTTCGTTATACGTGGGCCTGCTTTCGATTGCGTCAAGCAGAGTTATTCCTGCCTTCTCCGAAAGTATAAGCGAATCCATGTATTTTTCGATACCGGGCGAGAAGCCGTTGCCATGCCCCAGAGCGTCGGGGTATTCAAATATCGTGAATATGTAATCCGAGCAGTCGGGACTCTTAACGTCCTTCAAGGCATTTTCAAGTGTTCCGTCGTCGTTTCCGGCGCGCAGATACAGCGCATTGATGCCATTGCTTTCGGCGTATTCCTTCTCCAGACGGTAGGTTGATTCCTCGTCGGTGAAGTGACCGCCCCACGAAACATAGAAAGCCGTACTGTCCGTCAGCCCGTCCTCGACGAAGGCGAGAATTGAGCTTCGCGGCTCAACCTGCTTTACGGCATTGTTATAATATATCGTGCTTTCCTTCGATTGAAGGCCCGTCAGCATCGCGCCCCAGCCGGGACCCGTGTCGGTTTCGTGAGCAATCGGCTGAGGATAGGGCGTGCCGCCCGCATAGGTGAAAATCGCGTGTCCGCCGTTTGCGAGAAGCTTCTTTGCGGCGCCTGCCTCAACTGAGTCAAGATGAAGCAGCATATCGGTACGAAGTCCGTCGTAGCCGAGTACGATGGCCTTCTTTTTCTTTTTGCCCTCGGGCAGGGGAGCCTTGAAATGCTTCTCGAGTATGTTATAGACAACCGTCTGCGGAAGAGCTGTTTCAAGGGTATTGTCCATAAAGCTCAACTTCTTCAGCGTGTCAAGCTGAGTGACAATTTCCTTGTTGGAAATAATGTAGGTAATGCGCTCCTGAAGCGTAGGTCCGCCGTGACCGCACTGATATCCGCCGTGATCGCTTGTGACAAGAATCAGCCAGTCCTCCTCGCCGTAGGTCGGTCTGTTCATAACGGCATTGACGAAGTCCATACCCGTCTGCTCCGCCGATCTGAACGCCTGCATATATCCGGGCTTCTCGGGCAGATAGTCAACCTCGTGACCGAAGTGGTCGGTGTATTCGAGAATACTGAAAATGAAATCGGAGCAATCGTCTGACGAAAGGTCGTCAAGCACGTTATGCCGCGTGCCGTCGTCGTCCTTTGCACAGAGGAATTGACAGTTCAGCTGCTTTTCTTCGGCATAGGCCTTTTCCTTGAGGTAGGTTGCGCCTTCTTCGGAGAAGTGTCCCTCCCACGAAACGCAGAAAGAGCTTTTCTTAATCGCTCTGTCCTCAACGAGCTTGATTATCAGCGACTTGGGGTCAACCTCCTTGGTCGTGCCGTTGGAATAGATGCCGCTGTTCTGCGCCAGATTTGCCGTCAGCATTGTGCACCAGCCCGGAGCGGTCGAGGTGTCCTGAGTAATCGGCTCGGGGTAAGGCGCGCCGCCCGCGTAGCTGAAAACGCCGTGTCCGCCGTTTGCAATCAGATACTTGATTGCGCCTCTCTCAATGCCGCCGAGACAGTTGAGCATCTCGCAGGTGCAGCCGTCGTAGCCGATAACTATCGCCTTTTTCACCTTTTTGCCCTCGGGCAGAGGGGTGTAAAAATGCTGCATAACAAGCGCATACATTTCGCTCTGATTTATTGCGGTCTGCCAGGTGTTTTCGAGTATTTTTATGTTTTCAAGTTTTTCGGTGTAATTCATTGTATTCCTGCCTACTGTGCCGTTACGGGATCGGGTGAACCGCCGTCGTCCTCGTCGGAAACTGTTTCGAGATAATCCTCAACACGCTGCTTTCTGCGTTCAGCGAGTTCATAGTACATTGTTTCCCTTGTCTTCTTATTGATGGGCCACATGAACTTGGGAATAATTCCGAGTGCGCTCGTGACAAGCGGAACAACCGTACAAAGCGCGAACAGCCAGAACTTTGTTCTGTCGTCCTGAGTACCGATTTTAAGTCCCTGAACGTAACCGATTTTCTTCATAATCAGCGTACGCACCGTGCCCATGGCAACACCCTGAAGTTTAAGCACAAGCCCTCGCGCGACGCCTGTCGTCGCCTCCATACGGTAGCCGTGCTTCCATTCGCAGTAGTCCATCGCCTCGTTCCAGAGGTCGGTGTTGATAACCTTGTTTACACCGAACAGCAGCTTGGAGAAGAATTCGCGGAAGCCGTATGCGACCAGCATAGGTTTAAGCTTCAGATAATTTTTATTATGCATACCGAACAGGAAGAATCCGAGCAATACCATATCGCCGTACATATCGGAACCTGCCCAGATTGCACGTGACGAAAAACGCTTGCGGACGGGAGCTACGAAGGCGTAGCTGATGCTGCCGACGGGGCCTGAAATACCGCTGACAAGTGCGAGAATCGTGTTGATCATCGACTTGCCGCCGTGAACGTCAATCCAGTAGTTGCGCTCATCCGATCCGACGCCGAAGCCGCCGAGGAAGTCGGAAAGGCACATAAGCAATACAGGGTAGTTGGTAAAGATGGCTCTCAGACCTTCCTTTACGCTCGGGCGCTCAATCGACTGCGGAACACGTTCCCTTGAAATAAGGAAGAACCACAGCGTAAATGCGCACGAGATAAGCGCTGTTGAGGTACCCATACCTGCAAAAACGCTTCTCAGCGGAACGTTGAGCTTGCCCGTGGTAACCATATCGTACAAAAAGCCCATTATGTAGCCGGGCATATCCTCACCCATCCAGCCTGTCAGCAGCTCGGCGAGGGTGATAAGCCTGATACGTTCATTCGGGTTGGGCGTGATTGTTGACATATATCCGCTTTTAGCGACGCTCGTAAACGTACCTGCCGTCTCGGTTATTACGTTGAAGGCAAAGTAGAATATCAGCTTCGGAACGAAGGTTGCGCCCGTGTTCGGGAAGAAATACGGTATAAACCAGAAAAGCAGACCGATAAGGGTAAGCGGAATCTGGAAGCCGACAAGGTAAGGTCTGAACTTACCGAGCCTTGTACGGGTGTTGTCGACCAGCGTCGCTATAACCGTATCGTTGATAACGTCCCATGCGCCGGTGAAGATGTTTACGATGGCTGAAATGCCGAAGTCGATTTTAACTACGTCCCAGATGAAACGTTCTCTGAAGTTGTTGATGTGGAACGAATTTGAGAAATCGTTGAACAGATAGGCAAGTGTTTCCTTGGAGCCGACATAGTTAAAGCTGCGGTAAACGTTTGCCTGCGCCCTGAGTTCTCTTGAGTTGTTGGCATGTACCTGCCCGCCTAATTTAGGGCTCATCTGTCTTCACCTCCAGGTCCGTAGCATAGACAGTAATACTGTCCGAATAAGTGTGTCCGTCATATTCGAGTGTCGCGGTAACCGTAACGGGCTTTTCCGATGCACCGACAACCTCCATAACGCCGTCGGCGTCAATATCGAGTATGCCGTCCTCAGACGCCGTGAAATTGATTTTGTAATCATCCTTGGTAGTTTCCGAATTGACTCTTACCTCAAGCGGAAGCGCCAAGGTTCTGCCCGTCTGAAGGGCTAACTGCTTCTCGATAAAGCGAAGTCCGTAGCTGAATACGTCGATGCGTCTTGTCTTTTCAAGGGGAAGTTCCAGCCTTGCAGGTCCTTGAGACAGACGTTTGTAATCGTCCTTGAATTCGACTTCTGCCTTGACGGTAACGTTTTGCTTTATTTCTATTTGCTCGAGCGAGTCGGTGGCATATCTGATTCTGAACCTCGCCGTAAAGCTGTCGGGAACGATTTCGGCGGATGAGATGCCGAGAATTGCGTCGAGCTGCTCAGCGACCGCCTTTTCGACCTGGCTTGAAAGCATCGCTTCGGTGTCAATCGCATCGGGCTTAAGCTCGAACGATATGTAGTAGTAACCGTCGTCGTTGGTTTCACCGTTTTCATCGGTAACACCCTTTTCAGCGGTGAAATCTATTATATCGTCCGACGTGAAACCGAGTTCGGGAGCTTTGTCAAGCTTGGTAACGGGAACGCTTTCAAGCGTCGGATACAACTCGCTGATTTTTCCCTGCGCCTGCTCAAGCGCCCTTGAGAACAGAGTGCTGTCAGCATCGGAAAACGGCGTTTGCTTTTCCCCGCCGAGACTGATTCCCGTATGCTCGCTGATTTCCGCATCGTTACAGCTGACGCGCTCGGTAAACAGACCGTTTACGTAATCAAACGCTTCCTGCTTCGAAGCGGGCAGGGAGCTGACCGCAACTGTCTCGGGCGGTTCGGGGATTTCAAACTTAGGCTTGAGTATTTCCTTTTTAGCGTATATCGCAAGGCAGCCGAAAGCGGTACCCACGAGCGCCAGAATGCCTAAAACTCCGAGAAAAATCTTCATCGGTTTTTTCACTTTGCGCTCGCCTCCTCTTCCTCTTTTTTAGCCTTTTCCTGAATCTTAGCTTCAAGCTCAGCCTCTGCTTCCTCTTCCATTGCCTGCTGGAATTCCTTCATTCTCGTTGCGTATTCTTCTTCGCTTTCGAAAATCGGCAACGACAAATCGTCGAGATTGACCTCGCCGGCTTTCACTTTTTTGAGAAGCTCTTTACGTTTCGGGTCGAATTCACGGTAAACCGGCTCAATACCTTTTCTGAGCATCTTCACATTAATGAATATCAGAATAAGATGAAGAGCAAAGCACGCAAAGCCTCCGAAGCCGACACTGAACTGTGCATAGGGCGTGTCGGCGACTATTGCCGAATTACAGACGAACGCGGCAATCTGAGCGCAGAGCGCGAGAACGCAGGCGACAACCGAGCAGTTTCTCAGCATTTTAGCTGTCTTATCGGGGCGCAAGAAGCTCAACAGATAGATGACGAACAGAACTACGTCAACTATTGCCAGAACTGCAAAAATTGCAGTCACGATAAGAGCGCCGAGTGTGGCGTTTTCAAAAAGCGCACTCTTGAAGAAGTTCGGTAACGACAGCAGAAGGCCGTCTGAATACGCGCTTATGAGACCTATCAGTCCGACCGATAAGCTCTCGCCGTAAAACGGAAGCTTATAGCTGACCGAGCAGAAGGGAATCATCATCGCGCAGATTGCGCCGACGAGAAATACCATTCTGAATATTGCAGGCAGACTTCCTATAAAAACCGCCTTGACTCTCGCTACGAGCATACGCAAAACCGCCGATTCAAGCTCGGTACGCTTTGCGTCGCGTTCAAGCAGATAGTCCTGAGTATAATACAGAATATTAACTCCGCAGTGCTTGCAGTTCGGCTTTAAGTCGTAAAACGGTATTTCGCCGCCGCATTTTGGACATTTCATTTATCCCTTTCTCCTTTTCCACAGAATTATTTTAAGCTGAATTTAATTTCATCATCGTCGCCCGTTCTGCAGTTATACAGAAAATCCTGAGCCATTTCCCTCAGCGACGAGCCTTCGGGAATTAAGCTCTTTACGGGCTTTATGTTAAATCGGTTAACTATTCTGTCGGCACGCGCCGCAAGACCGTCGAGTGCCTTATACTCCGTCGTATCGGGCGTAAACGGGGCGTTGCCCGTGAAGATGTGCCTGAGAATCTCATAGGCGGCATCAATCAGTTTTTTATTCTTTGCCTCCTGCTTTTCTGCAGGGGTTAACTTCTTCCATGCCCTGCCGAGCTTCGCGGCAGTTGAGAGTTTAAGCTTAAGCACCTTTTTTGCCAGCATTCGTATGAGAGTTTTGTGCTTTTTAAGCTTATCTGTCGGCAGATAACCCTCGGCAAGCTTCAGAAAGCTGTCAAAATCACTTGCCGCAAGCGGAATAAGCTTTTCCCATATACCGGGGAAATTGAGATGATACAGATATCCGTAAGCGGATTTGCCGCCCGTGTCAATACCGTTGAGCGTATCGATGCCGATACTCGTTACGCTTACGTTTCCGCTTTCGGCATCAACGCAGATTTTCCTCATCTTACCCGCGGAATTTGCAAGCGCGACAGTGGAAATGTCAACAAACCAACTTCCGTTTTCGTCGGCGTATTTGCGGATGTTCTGAATATGTGTGTGACCCGTGAAAACAACCCTTACGTTATTGTCGCACATTATTTTCCAGAGTTCACGGTAACCGCCGTACATTTCGTTGTCCGCAAGATGGCGGTAAACTTCCCATGGAGGAAGCACGGGGTGGTGTGTGGCAAGCAGAACGTAATCTCCGCTTTTCTTAGCTTCTTCGATTTCGTTTTTCAGCCATTCCACGCCGTCCTCAAACAGACCGCAGTATCCGCCGCCGTCGCCGTTGTCAACGATTGCAATCAGCCGCACTCCGTCGCCGAGCTTAACTGTATACGATCCGCTTTCACGGTGGACGCTCAGCGCCTGCTTCGGACCGTAATCGTAATAGAAACCGAAAAGACCGCCCCTGTTCATCGACTCAATCGGCTCGGTACCCGTTTCGGTATAGCGGCAGGACTGGAACCGGTTGTTGTCCTCGCCGCCGCCGCTGTAGTCGTGAGTGGCATAGATTACATATACTTTTTTGCCCGCCGCCGTAAGCCTTTCAAGTCTCTCCCTGAATTCGTAATGGGAATTCATATCGCAGTTGTTGACATTGTCGCCCGTGAAAAGTACGGTGTCGGTTTCGCTGTCGGCAAGTACCTTGTCGATAAACGTGTCAAGTATTTCGGGCGTGGCTTTCAGCGCTATCTGGTCGCTTCGCTCACGAAACGTGAACGGATTGCCTTCAACCCAGTTTTTCTTCGATACGTAATGGGAGTCGGTCAGCAGATAAAACGACGTTTTATTCATAAGCGTTACCGCCTTTTGTTTTAAGAATCATCTTATTTCTGTTTGACTGAAATTTTATTCAGGCCCTTTTTAAGCTGATATTCCTTGCCGAAGATAACGGCAGTTGCCTTTGAGCCCTTGGGTACGGTGAATTCGAAATCCCAGCCGCCCTTGGTCTTTTTGTAATACGAAACAGCCTCGCCGCAAACCGTGTCCAGCGACGCCTTAACCCATTCAATTCTCTTGTCGGGGGAGGGGCAGAATGTAATATTCTTATAGCCCGGCTTCTCCTCGTCGGGACAGATACCCGCAAGGTGTCTGAACATCCATGAAAGCACGCTTCCGTAGGCGTAGTGGTTAAACGAATTCATTCCCGCGTTTGCAAAGCGTCCGTCGGGGAATATGCCGTTCCAGCGCTCCCACACGGTAGTTGCGCCCTTGGTTACGGGGTAGAGCCACGAGGGGTACTCCGTCCTCAGCAACAGGTCAACCGCAAGCTTATCCGCGCCCGCCATAGTCAGAGCGTAAAGCAGGTAGGTCGTGCCGACAAATCCCGTAGTGATGCGTCCGTGCTTCTTGACGTTTTTAACAAGCTGTGCCATAGTGACGTCGGGCTTATCGGTGATGTCGAAAACTATAGCAAGTGTCGCGGCAGTCTGGGTATCCTGCTTCATTTTGCCGTTCTTCATATAAGTTTTTCTGAAGAAGCTTATTGCGTCGTTGAGAATGGTTTCGTAATCTCTGTCGTCCTTGTAACCGAGAATACGGTTGACCTTCATCAGTGCTCTGACGCCGTTTATAAAGAACGCCGTTGCGATAAGGCCTCTGTCGGTGGTGCCGATGGCCTCTTCGCTTTCAAGGTTTTCAAGGCTCAGCCAGTCGCCGTAGCCGCCGTCGGTCCATGGGTGCTTAATCTCACCGCCGCCGTTTCTTTCACATTCCGCTATCATATAACCGACCCATTTTTTCATCGCGTTATAATGGTCGGCAAGTATTTTCTTGTCGCCGTATGCGACGTACATTTCCCACGGCGCGATAACCGCAACGTCGGACCAGGCAGAGGCGTTGTACCCGTCGGGACCGCTCCAGTAAACGTTGCAATACGGTACGACGTGAGGAACCGAGCCGTCGGCAAGCTGGTCTGCTTCAAGGTCATTAAGCCACTTGTCGAAGAAGTCCCTTACGTCAAAATTGACGGCCGCAGTACGCGAGAACATAGCCGCGTCGCCCGTCCAGCCGAGACGCTCGTCACGCTGAGGACAGTCGGTGGGGATGTCGAGGAAGTTACCCTTCTGGCCCCAGACGACGTTCTGAGCAAATTTGTCGAGCAGCTCGTTCGAGCAGTTGAAATAGCCCGTGCGCTTCATCTCGGAATGTACAACTATAGCCGTGAAGTTTTCCGGCTTAATGTCACCCAGTCCGATTACCTGAATGTATCTGAAGCCGTAGAAGGTGTACGACGGCTTGACGGTGAAGGGCTTACCGTCGGAAATTACGGTATAGGTCGCCTTCGCCCCTCTCAGATTCTCGGTATAGACGTTGCCGTCCTTATCGAGCACCTCAAAATGCTTAATTATAATCTTTTTGTTCTTTGCCGCTTTTGCGGAAAACTCAACGTAGCCAGTAATCTCCTGACCGAAGTCGATAACCTTTTCGCCCTTTGGCGTTACGATAAGCTTAACGCCTGTCAGCCGTTCCTGCTCGCGAATGGGCACTCCCTCAAATGGGATGAGCTGATTTCTCATAAAGCTGAATTCAACCGCAGGACTCTTTTTCATTCCCTTAAGTCTGAGGTCAAGGGTTTCGCCGTTATAGATATTGTTGTAAACAATATTGCTCTTCGCGGTTTTCCAGTCGCGGTTGGAGAGGATTTCATCCCTCGTTCCGTCCGTGTAGAATATTTCAAGGGCGCAGGTCAGCGCCGACTCGTCGTGCTTAAGCTCGTCCGTTCCCCAGCAGTCTACGTTGTGAAAGAACCAGCCCTTGCCGACGCCGATTTTAATGTAGTTGTTGCCCTGTCTGAGCAAATCGGTTACGTCGTACGTCATATATCTCAGACGCTTGGTAAAGGAAGTCCAGCCGGGCATAAGAACATCGTCGCTGACACGCTTCGAGTTGATAAACGCTTCGAATACGCCGTGAGCCGTAATGTGAAGCTGAGCGCTTTTGACATCCTTATCAATTTTTACCGTTCTGAAAAAGTCTGTCGCGGCATCGCCGTTGTTAACCTTGGATTTAATCCACATTGCTTTCAAAAGACTGAACATATTTTATTCTCCTTTTTATGATATTTATATTTGATTAATATTTAATTTCAATAATCATGCTCAGGATGTGCTTTGCACAGCGCTGAAGCTCGCCGAGAGTGATACCGTCCTTGCTGTTGTAAGACTCGACGATTGACTTGTCGATGTTGTCTCTGTCCTGCCACTGCGCGCCGGGCATATACAAATCAATGCCGCCTCTGATTCTGTACGCGTTATTCCAGATGTTTTCAAAGTCGGGACTTTCGTAATACTGTATAAACCAGTCGGTCATAACGCTGCCCTTATAACCCCACTCACCTCTGAGGATTACGGTTACAAGGTCGTAGTTGTAATGTCCCCAAACGCCGTTGATAAGATTGTACGAGGTCATGAGGTTTTTCGGCTCGCTTTCCTTAACTGCGATTTCAAAGCCCTTTAGGTAAATCTCACGCAGCGCCCTTTCCGAGAGCCTTGAATCGTTCCTCGTTCTGTTGTATTCCTGATTGTTGCAGGCGAAGTGCTTGATACACGCTGAGCCGCCGAGACTCTGCGAGCCTCTGACCGCTGCGGCCGCCATTCTGCCGCTGATTAACGGATCCTCCGAGTAATACTCAAAGTTTCTGCCGCATATAGGGTTGCGGTGGATGTTCAGCGCAGGGGCAAGGAATACGTCAGCAAGTCTTTCCTTAAGCTCTTCGGCAACCGCGCAGTGCAGTTTCTCAACAAGCTGCTCGTTATACGTGCAGGCGAGAAGCGTAGCCGAAGGAATCAGTGATGACTCGTAATCGAGTGTAACTCCGGCGGGTCCGTCGCAGGTTATGGTAAGCGGAACGCCCTTGGCGATAAGCTCCTTTGTAACTCCGCCGAAGCCGCCTGCGCCGCCGTAGGGCTTAAGATTCTCCTCGGTGTGATAATCGCCCCTTGTCAGCAGGTCAAGCTCGTCAACGGTAAGCTGAGCGACAAACTCGTCGAGAGTGTTTTTGCCGTCCTTAACGTCCTTAAGCTTGATTCCCCTGTCGCCCGTGAAGGGGACCGCTTCGGGAAGATTGTCGAGAATTCTCTGACGAAGCGAATACTGACGGGTTGTAACGGGCCTTGTTGCCATAACTCTTTTGCCGTCTTTCTCTTCGGCACAGATGACGTCGAAGTCCTGCTGCGGTGCGCCCGCCTGAGTCAGCTGAACAAAAAGCTCCGTCTTTTCCTGATAGTATGAAAATGCCTTTTCGGCGTCTCTTACGTTTTTACCGACATAGAAATTATACTCGCCCTGCTCGGTTACGTAGGCGAAGGGATAACCCGTCACGCCGCTGTCGTCGTATGACGTGAGCTGGTAATCGGAAACAAACATTGTGAGCGTTTCGCTCTCGTTCGGCGCAAGCTCCTTCGTCTTACCGAAGGCGACGAGCGACCTCGACGGATTGCCGAGCTTTCCGCAGGGCTTTTCGAGATAGACCTGTGCTGTTTCCTTTGCAGGGAAGCTGCCGACGTTTTTAACCGTTACCGAAACGTCAAAGCCGCCTTCGGCACTTGCAGCCGAAATATCGGAATACTCAAATTCGGTATAGGTAAGACCGAAACCGAAGGGGTAGGCAACCTTATCCTTTGCAAAGGTTTCAAAATATCTGTAGCCTACGTAAATATCCTCTTTATAGTAATTGAAATTCCTGCCGCCGAAGTTTGCGCTTGACGGATAATCGGTATAACCGTGTGCAATCGTATCGACGAGTTTGCCTGAGGGACTTACCTTGCCGCTGAGCATATCGCAAACCGCATCGCCCGGCTGATTGCCGCCGAGCCACACGTACATTATTGCGCCGATTTTGTCGCCGAGCTTTTCAAACTCGCTCATGTCTATTATCGCACAGCAGTTGATAATAACCGCAACCTTGTCAAACGCGTCGCAGACGTTGCGAAGCATCCGGATTTCCTTGTCAGTTAAGTAGTAACAGCCTTTTTCGGCAGCGCCCTCGTGGCCCTCGCCGCAATGTCTGCCGATTGTGACAACCGCCGCGTCGCTGATTTCGGCGGCTCGCTTTGCAATTTCGAAAGTGACCTCCATCTCGTCCAGATTAAAAACCTCGTCTATCTGCTCAACGGGATTTTCCTTATTAAACCTTGAATAGATTTCGGCAAGTTCTTCGTTGAGTTCAAGCCCTTCGCATTCCCTTACGGCAACCGTGAGATTTCGCTCATCCTTACATCTGACCGTGCCGCCCGAGCCTACGCCTCTGAAAAACCACGCTTCGCTGACTCTCGAAAACAGCGAAAGCTTCGTTCCCTTATCAAACGGAAGCAGACCGTCGTTCTTCAGAAGGACCGCACCCTCGCAGGCACTCTGTCTTATGAGCTTGTTGATATCGTATTTCTTATCCATAACCCTTTTCCTTTCACGGTATTATTTCAGTGGTGATTTCGTTTGTCATATATGTAAATGTGATTTTTACTACCGTATTATCTTCGGGAATGACGAGCTTTGCCTTGCCGCCCGTACCGCTGAAGGCAAAAGGCTCGGCGGGACTTACACACGCCGACAGTGTACCCCAGGTGGATACGGCAAAATCGTATTCGCCCTTATACGGCATTATGAAGCTGAGCGAATATTTGCCGTCGCCGATATAGTACATCCTTGTGATTTCGCTGTTTGAGTCGTTTGCGACTGCGCCGACGTACGGCTGAAAGCTGCCGTAAAGCACAACTTTTTCGGGAAGTCTGACACCTGTTTCGGGGTCGTCAATGTCTTTTCCGCCGAAGTCGAGTATATCGGAAGGGTTGGCGTATTTTCTGTATTTTTCGTAACCCTCCGACAAAAGCCGCTTAACCGTTTCCTCCTGCGAGTAACCGTTTTCGCAGTGCGGCGAGCGGGTGTTGAACTGATAGTAGGGATATGTTCCGACTACCTCGCCGCTGCCGAGCGGTCTGCGTACGGGAAAAGCAAAGTAGGCGTCGGGATTGTTTATTGCAGTCCACTTAAACGTATATTCAAGGAATTTGTTTCTCTCATCTTCGGGCTGGTGCGCAAACCATGAAATCTGGTCGCCGCCCCACCACTGTGACCATGCGCGTTCCTCATAGCTGAGGTTTTCCTGAGCCCAGACGTCTCTGCCGCCCCAGTTATCGTATTCGTACAGGAAGGGGAGAGCCTTTTCATAAATGCCCTCAGGTGAAATTCCGCCGCCCGATTTGCCCTCA
This sequence comes from Clostridiaceae bacterium, assembly GCA_030530095.1. GTDB lineage: Bacteria > Bacillota > Clostridia > Oscillospirales > Acutalibacteraceae > Fimenecus. The sequence continues at coordinate 56,168 of JAUMVO010000010.1, read as the reverse complement.
CGGACAAGGACGAGCTTTTCCCCGTCTCTGTCGAGTAGCGGAAAGCGCGTCAGCGGCATGGCGTTGTAATCAAGAAGGCTTTTGCCGTTTACGACGAGCGAATGCGAATGAGCGTCGAATATGACCTTGTGCCGTCTGGCATACTTTTCGCCGTATTTGCGGAGCATTTCAATAACTCTGCCGATTGCCGTGTAAGCGCGGTCGCGGAAGGTGTACAGATGAATCTGCCCCATGTGAAAAGCTTCGAAGCCGCAGTCGATATATCTCACGCCTCTGTAGTAAAACCACAGCTGAGTTTCAAGGCTTGAAATGTCGGGCATACCGCTGTCTTTCTTTTCGGAAGAACCGAAAACGCAACGGTCGAAGTCGAAGCATCTGTCCTCAAACGGAAGATTGAACGCGTCGAAAACAAACCGCGGTATTTTTACACTTTCCGTATCCTTGCGGTAAATCGCTTCAAAAATGCACGCCTGAAGAATTATTTCGGGATCGGCGGCGTGTACCTTTTCGGCGAGAATACGCGTTTTTTCAAAATGCTCCTCCTCGGGCATTTCGCCCTTCCAGATTCCCGACGCTCTGCCGAGAAACTTTACGCCCGCGTTTACTATCGCACGGATGTCGTCGTCGAGTGTGTTGCTCAGATACAGCCACTGTGCGGTGGAAGCATGTGAAAGATAGTATTCAAGCACCGCTCTTGGCATAGTTGTATCAAAATAACCCTTGTTCATATAAACCTCATTTTATGTATTAAAAAAGAAAAATGCCGCAAATCAGCGACTCGGCTTTTTAACCGAGCTGATTTGCCGCAAATTGAATATTATAATCCGGCGCAACTGACCATTTTTCCCCTTTTCTCATACATCAAGTGCCCCATATTGCTTATATATAAATTAATTATATATTACATTTTAGTGAAAATCAACAATAAAACAACAAAAGAGCCCGATTTTTTCGGGCTCTTTTGTGTGGTAATATATTTGCTTTTATTCGGCAGTAAACGTCAGTTCAATCGGCTCGGAATAAAGATGATACGCACTCTCGGCACGGACCTTCAGGGTGTAGGTCTTGCCCGATTCAAGCGTGTCGTTTCCGATTCTGAAATCTGCGGTGCTGTCGCCGTCGATTACGTAGTAGTCGTCAATAAAGTTCTTTGAGAAAATCTTTTTGCCGCTTTCGTCCTTTATTACAACCTTGTAATCGTGAACGATATAGCCTTCAGCCGCTCTTGCCTCGTCAAATGAAATTACCCATTCGCCGTCGTCGTTCTTAAATGCTCTCGCCTTGGTGTCGGGCTCAAAGACCGGAGCGGCGTCGTGCGCCTTCATGTTCTTGAAGGTGTAGGGGAATTCGGACTTTTCGTTTACGTTGTCAATGTAGTAGTCGCAGAAATACGCGTCGGACAGGAGGTCGTAACCGCGAATTCTTACGCTTCCGTCATTGTCGGCCTCAACAACGCAGACCTGCTCCGCGTCCTCATAGCCGTCGGGATGCTGACCTACGATATAATTGTTGTCGAGCTCGAATCTCGCCATTGCGCCGCAACCGACTGCGGTATATGAAGCCTGATTTATGCTTCTCGGGTCGTTGAGCGGGAAATGCGAATGTCCCGAAAAATCGACTACACTGGTGTGTCCGTTAAGTACAACGTTAATCTGCGGGTCGCCCCAGACAGTACTTCCGTAAACCGTACCCCACGGATGCGGATGCTGGAATACGAATATCGCCTTGCCGTCAGCCTTTGCCTCAGCTTCGTCAATCCTGTCGTCCAGCCATTTCAGGCTCTTGGGAGTAAAGGTCCATTCCGTAAGCGAACGCTCACCCGAAAAGGCGATGCACGAAAAACCGTTGATGTCGTAAACGCCGTTGGGCTCATAGCCGAAGGTGTCCTTAAAGATGTTGTAATAATCATTTTTTTGCTTAAACTCGTGATTGCCGTGAATTGTGATGCAGGGCGTTTCCTCTCTGACGTGCGCGTCGAGAGTTTCCTTATATGCGGCATAGTCGTTGCCGCCGCCGATGCTCGAAATATCGCCGAGGCAGACGAACGCGTCAACGCCCTTGTAGGTTTCGTCATTGTCGAATAGTTCATACGAGGTGTCGATGGCATCGGCCACATTGTCGTTTTCGTTGTGAGTATCGGTGAAAACAACCAGACGAACAGTCGGCTTGAAGTCGGCAGGCGTTTCGGGAAGCATATTGTAAACGCTTCCGCGCGAGCGCTGAACTGCGCCCCAGATAAGCGTAATTATGCACAGCAGCGCAAGAAAGCCTACGATTGCCGCAAGCGTTATGCCGATGATTTTGCCTGTTTTTTTCAATGCTTTTTTCATAATTATCCTACCCGAATTTGCAATTTTCATATATTTAATTCTATCACAGTTTGGAATTTTTTCAACTTTCAATTTCCTTATGCTATTGATAAATGTCAAAAAAATATTATAATAAAGGGGTAAATGAAACCCTAAGCTGATTAAGGTGATGAATATGAAGTACTATCTTGCAATTGATATCGGTGCTTCAAGCGGAAGGCATATACTCGGATATGTTGAACACGGGAAGCTGAAGCTTGAGGAGATATACCGATTCGAAGATTATCTTCTCAATAAGAACGGCTCTCTTGAATGGGATATCGAAAAGCTCGTCGCAGAGGTTAAGGCGGGTATTGCGAAATGCGCACAGCTCGGCAAAATTCCGGAAACAATCGCTATTGACACTTGGGGAGTTGACTATGTTCTGCTCGACGGGGACAGACGGGAAATTCTGCCGTGCGTCGCTTACCGCGATCCGAGAACTTCACTCATTCAGGAGGAATTCTCGCAAATCATCACACAGAGGGAGCTGTATGCGAAAACGGGCATACAGAAGGCTGAGTTCAACACCGTCTATCAGCTTTACTGCGATAAGAAAAGCGGTAAGCTTGACGGGGCTGAGTACTTCCTGATGATGCCCGATTATCTTGCGTTTAAGCTTACGGGCGTTATAAAAAATGAATACACAGACGCCACAACGACCAATCTTGTGAATGCCGAAACCAAAACCTGGGATTTTGATATCATAGATAAGATCGGCATAAAGAGGGAAATATTCAGCGATATTTCGCTGCCCTGCACCGAGGTCGGACCGCTTGACGGCTTCGACTTTGAAAGCAAGGTAATTCTTGCACCGACGCACGACACGGCAAGCGCGGTTGCCGCCTGCTCGGTAGGCGATAACGGCGTTTACATTTCATCGGGCACGTGGAGTTTAATCGGTACGGAAAACTTACAGCCCGTATTGACCGCCGAAGCACTTGAAGCCAATTTCACCAACGAGGGCGGAATCAATTACCGCTTCCGTTTTCTTAAAAACATTATGGGAATGTGGCTGCTGCAGAATATACGTAAAAATCTCGGCAAGCGCTATTCCTATGACGAGATGATGTATATGGCTAAGGCTTGCGGAGAGTTTAAGATAATCGATCCCAATTCACCGCTTTTCACTGCACCGGACAATATGCTTGACGCCATACGGACTTATCTCGGCGACGCGGAGCTTTGTGACGAAGCGGCTATCAATTCTGTCTATCATTCGCTCGCAAGGACATATGCGGATGTTGTAAAGGACATTGAAAGAATAAGCGGCAAGACAGTTAATGTGATAAATATTGTCGGCGGCGGCAGTAAGGACGGCTATCTCAACGAGCTGACCGCTCAATACACAGGCAAACGCGTGCTTGCGGGTCCCGTAGAAGCCACCGCTACGGGCAATCTTATATCTCAGCTTCTGTATTCGGGCGAGGTCGCTTCGCTCGAAGAGGCAAGAGATCTTGTAGAAAAATCATTTGATACTTCGGAGGTAAAATGATGTCATATTCGGAGGCTAAGAAGATTTATGCCGATTTCGGTGTCGATACCGATAAGGCGCTCGACGTGCTTAAAAACGTTTCCGTGTCGCTTCACTGCTGGCAGGGCGACGACGTAAGAGGTTTTGACACCGATCCGTCTAAGCCGCTTACGGGCGGTATTCAGACCACGGGCAACTATCCCGGAAGAGCGAGAACGCCCGAGGAGTTGATGACCGATATTGACGAGGTCTTAAAGCTTGTCCCCGGTAAAATCAAAATGAATCTGCACGCTTCATACGCGATTTTTGACGAGGAAAATCCGTGGGTTGACCGAGACAAATTAGAGCCGAAGCACTTTAAAAAATGGGTTGATTTCTGCAAGGCGAGGGGACTCGGCTGTGACTTTAACCCGACCTTCTTTTCGCATCCGAAATGCGACCCGCTGACACTCTCATCCCCGAATGAGGAGACGAGAAAATTCTGGATTGAGCACGGCAAGGCGAGTATCAGAATTTCGCAGTATCTTGCCGAGGAATTAGGTCAGCCCTGCGTTATGAATATCTGGACGGGAGACGGCTTCAAGGACATTCCCGCCGACCGCATCGGACCGAGAGTGAGATATAAGGAAGCTATTGACGAAATTTTGTCCGAACCTTACGATTTCAAACTGGTAAAGCCCTGCATTGAAAGTAAAGTTTTCGGCATAGGCGTTGAAGCATACACTGTCGGCTCGGCGGAATTTGCTTTAAGCTACGCGGCGGCTAATATGGATAAATGTATTCCGCTTATGGACAACGGTCACTATCATCCGACCGAGGTTGTCAGCGATAAGATTCCCGCGCTGCTTGCGTTCTTCCCCGAAATTGCGCTTCACGTTACAAGGCCTATCCGCTGGGACAGCGACCACGTTGTACTGTTTGACGACGAGACGAAGGAAATCTGCAGGGAAATCGTACGTTGCGGCGGTCTTGACGGTAAGGTGAATATTGCGCTTGACTACTTTGACGCAAGTATAAACAGAATTTCCGCATGGGTAACGGGCGTACGCAATCTGCAAAAGTCGCTTCTGTTTGCGCTTCTTCAGCCTAACGATAAGTTGAAGGAACTGCAGGACGCGTCTGATTTCACACAGTTAATGGTTATGCAGGAGGAGCTTAAAACTGCGCCGTTTTACGACGTTTGGCAGGAATTTCTCGCAAGGGAAAACAAGCCTTCCGAATACTACACGGAGATTAAAAAATATGAGCAGGAGGTGCTTTCGTTAAGATGAAAAATATATTTGACGCACCGTTTTTGAAGAAAATGTGCGAGACTGCGTCCAATATGTACCGTCTCGGCTGGGATGAAAGAAACGGCGGCAATATCAGTTACTTACTCGACGAAAACGAGGTAGCGCAGTATCTTGACTTAAATAAGGTTATACGTACCATTCCGACGGGATTTCAGGCAAACGAGCTTATCGGCAGAATTTTTATCGTAACGGGTACGGGTAAATATTTCAAAAACATTGAAAAGGACCCCGAAAACAACCTCGGTATTATTAGAATTGCAGACGACGGCGCAACCGCCGAGCTTCTCTGGGGTTATGCCGACGGCGGCAGATTCACAAGCGAATTACCTGCGCACCTGATGAGCCATATTTCAAGGCTTTCCGTCAATCCCGAAAACAGAATTATAATGCACTGCCATCCCGATTACACGCTTGCCATGACGCAGGTACACGAGATGGACGAAAGGGCGCTTACACGCACGCTCTGGAAACAGATGACCGAGAGCATAGTGGTATTTCCCGACGGTCTGGGCGTTTTGCCGTGGATGGTCTGCGGCACGAATGAAATAGGCGAGGCGACTGCCGAAAAGATGAAGAAATACCGCCTTGTCGTCTGGACGCTTCACGGCATTTACGGAGCGGGCAGGGATATGGACGAAACCTTCGGACTTATTGAAACAGTCGAGAAGGCGGCGAAGCAGTATATGCTGACCGCACATTTACCTCAAGTCAATACGATTGAGGACAGCCAGCTCAAGGAGCTTGCAGAGTTCTTCGGCGTTGATTACCGTAAGGATTATCTGAACATCTGATTTTAAAACAGTGCCGCTGTAAATCTGCGGCTGTGCTTTAACGGCTTGCGAGGTGCAAAATGAATTATGAAACAGCGAGAATAAGAGCCAAAAAAATAGTCTCGCAGATGACGGCAGAGGAAAAGATGTCACAGCTGCTGTTCAATTCTCCTGCCGTCGAACGCCTTAATATTTCATCTTACAACTGGTGGAACGAGGCGTGTCACGGCGTAGCGAGAGCAGGCGTGGCAACGGTTTTTCCGCAGTCAATAGCAATGGCGGCGAGCTTCAATCCGTCTCTTGTAAGAGAGGTTGCCGAGGCTGTATCGACCGAGGGCAGAGCAAAGTACAACAAAAGCGTCGCTCACGGCGACCGTGATATTTATAAGGGACTTACCTACTGGGCGCCTAACATAAATATTTTCCGCGATCCGCGTTGGGGCAGAGGGCAGGAGACCTGCGGCGAGGACCCGTTCTTGACCTCACAGATTGCAACCGAGTACATTAAGGGACTTCAGGGCGAAGGCGAATTTCTGAAGGCGGCTGCGTGCGCAAAGCATTTTGCCGCACATTCCGGCCCCGAGGGAGAGCGTCACGGCTTTGATGCGAAGGTTACGAAAAAAGATTTGGCGGAGACTTATCTGCCCGCCTTCGAGAAGGCGGTTGAGAGCGGAGTCGCCGGCGTTATGGGCGCTTATAACAGGCTTAACGGCGAGCCCTGCTGCGCAAACAGCTTCCTTATGGATATACTCAGAAACAAGTGGGGCTTTAACGGCTACTTTGTTTCCGACTGCGGTGCAATCAACGACATTTACGAGGGACATAAGTTTACAGACTCGCTTGAACAGGCGGCGGCAACTGCGCTCAAGGCAGGCTGTAACCTGAACTGCGGCGAGGCATATATTGCGCTCAAAGACGCTTATAAACACGGTCTTGTTTCCGACGGCGATATTACCGAATCGGCAGTAAGACTGTTTACAATCCGCACAATGCTCGGCGAGTTTGAAGAAAACAGACCGTACAGCGATATACCCTACAGCAAGGTTTGCTGTAAGGAGCATAAGCAGTTAAATCTCAGAGCGGCGAAGGAGTCGCTTGTCTTACTTGAAAACAAAGACTCTTTCCTTCCGCTTGACGAAAACAGCGAAATAAAAATCGCCGTAGTCGGACCGAATTCCATGAGCCGTCTGGCTCTTGAGGGAAACTATAACGGTCACGCCGACGAGTATATTACGGTTGCCGACGGTATCAGAAGAGTGTTTAAGAATGCAAGCGTTACCGTGGCTGACGGCGCTGCAATAAGGGGCGTTAATTCAGCGCGCTGGAACGACTTTTCCGAGCTTCTCAGCGAGGGCGTTGCCGCCGCTGAGGAGGCAGACGTCACGGTGCTCTGTCTCGGACTTGACCGCACAATCGAGGGCGAGGACCTCGGCTTCGGAAACGATTTTACCGATTGCGGCGACAGAGTGTCGATGGCGCTTCCCGAAAATCAGCAAAGACTTGCCGAGGCGGTTTGTGAGGTTTGCGACAATGTTATTGTTGTTGTTTTATGCGGCAGTTGCGCGGATCTCGGCGAAAACGTAAGAAGCAAGGCAAAGACCGTAATTCACGGCTGGTATCCCGGCGCTCTCGGCGGTCTGGCAATTGCAGGACTTATTGCGGGCAGATTTTCGCCGTGCGGACGTTTGCCGATTACGTTTTATCACGAAAGCGATGAGCTTCCCGACATAACCGATTACTCAATGAAAAACAGAACATATCGCTTTTCGGATATCAGACCGCTGTATCCGTTCGGCTACGGTCTGAGCTATACAAGTTTTGAATTCAAAAATCCGACCGTTGTAAAGAATGACGGCGAAGCGGCGGTTGTAAGCGTCGAGGTGTCAAACACGGGAGCGGTTGACAGTGCAATAAAGGTACAGTGTTATGCTCATTTTGACGACAGCCGCACCGAAACACCGAAACTTCAGCTTTGCGCGGTTGCCCCGCTGTATCTTAAGGGCGGTGAGACGCAGACCGCCGAGCTTGTTATTGACAAGTTCTGGTTAAAGGCAGTGCTTGAAAACGGGGAGCGGGTAACGCCCGACGGCTGTATTACGCTTTACATCGGAGACGGTCAGCCCGGCTTCTGCGAGGGTTCATTAACGCTTGAAATATAATAAGCGCACGGAGGTTGCTCTATGTATAACGAAAAAATGAAAAGACGCGTTTTTTCAAAGCTTGAAAATTCACTGAGAATTTACGAGAGATTGCTTTTCACCGAGGTCGGTCAGCTTCGGGACGTTAAGGCGCTTTATACTCATGAGCATTTCAGAAGCGTTCCCGACTCGGTAACTGAGCCGATAGCAAAAGGAACAACCTGGGGCGACGAGTGGGGCTCGCTCTGGGTTAAAGGCTCGTTCGAAATTACCGAAGAGCTGGCGGGACAACCGGTTTATGCATTGTCGGAATGCGGCGGCGTTGAACAGCTTTTCTTTATCAACGGCGTTCCGAAGGGTATATTCAACAGCAAAAACCGCGAATATATCGGCGGTGTTCACTGCTCTCAGTATATAGGCACTTTCGGGAAAGGGGAGCGTTTTGAGCTCGCATTTGAATGTTACGCGGGACATTATGACCCTGATACCGACCCTTACAATAATTACTTTGAACCCGACAGAAGTCAGACCTTTTCGCATTGCTATAACGGCGTAAAAATCTGTGTAAGGAACGATGAGCTTTTCACTCTGATTTTTGATCTCAAGGAGCTTCTGGGAATAATTCATGCTTTTGATAAGGACAGTTTTCTTGCCGCAAGGGCGGAAAATGCGCTTCTTGAAATCAATGCCGTTCTTCCTCTTTCGCCTAACGACATTGACGCTCAGGGCTTTGCGGACGGCGTAAGAAAGGCGCTTGCAATTTCAAGAGAATTCTTCAAAGGACAGAACAGCCGCCTTTTCGGAAAGGTCGGCGTGATAGGTCACTCCCATATGGACACGGCGTGGCTCTGGCCCGTTTCGGAAACGGTAAGAAAATGCGCGAGAACTTATTCAAACGCCCTTCACCTTATGGAGCAGTATCCCGATTATAAATTCATTCAGTCCTCTGCACTTCATTCGGAGTGGATGAAGGACTATTATCCCGACATTTTCAGCGAAATGAAAAAGCGTGTCGCTGAGGGACGTTACGAGCCCAACGGCGGAGTTTACGTCGAGTGCGACTGCAATATCACCTCGGGCGAGCTGATGGCAAGACAGTTCCTGAAGGGACAGCAGTTTACCCGTGAGAACTTCAACTACACTGCCGACAGCTTCTGGCTGCCCGACACCTTTGGCTACAACGGCAATATTCCGCAAATTATGCGTCAGAGCGAAGTGAAATACTTCTATACGACAAAAATCAGCTGGAACGACAATAACCGTTTCCCCTTTGAGAGCTTTGTCTGGAAGGGTATTGACGGCAGCGAGGTGCTTACTCACTTTAACAGAACACATTGCTGGCCGAATGTATATGACGCGGTAACCAGTATAAGAGATATTCAGAACAAGGATTCTTCGGATATGCGCCTTATTGCTTACGGCTTCGGCGACGGCGGCGGCGGACCGACCCCCGCAATGATTGAGGCTGCCGAGAGAATATCGTCAATGGACGGTATGCCCGAAGTCGAATGCATGACGGTTTCCGACTTTATGAAGGAGCTTGAAGGCGGAAAGGATAAGCTTCCCGTATATGACAACGAGCTTTATCTTGAGCTGCACAGAGGCACGCTTACCTCGCTTCATGAGGTTAAACGCAAAAACAGAAAAGCGGAATATGCGCTTCGCGATATGGAATATTTCAACGTTTTGAGCGGCAAGGAGCGTAATGCTCAGAGCGACAAATGGCTTAAAACGCTGCTTAAAAATCAGTTCCACGATATACTTCCCGGTACGTGTATCGCACCCGTGTACGAGGTGTTCCACAGGGAAATGGACGAGCTGATAGAGAACTATAAAAACGCAGCCGCGCAGTACGCCGAAGGTCTTACCGACGGCAGCCGCGCCGTAACGCTGTTCAATACGCTTTCGTTTGACAGAAACGACGTTGCCGATATTGAATTTAAGGGATATGCAAAGGACTATCCTTCTCAGCGTTATACCGATATTGACGGAAAAGAGCGCCTTGCCGTAGGAGGAATTAAGGTGCCTGCTTTTTCCTGCGTGTCGATTGAGCCGTCCGACGTTCCCGTTTCATCAGATTCTCCGTTTGAATATGACGGCACTGTTCTCAAAACCCCGTTTGCCGAAATCACCTTCAACGAAAACGGATATATTTCGTCGCTTGTTGACAAAAAATCGGGCAGACAGCTTCGCAAGAAGGACGGTGAGCCTCTCGGCGTATTCCTCTTCGGCGAGGACGTACCCGAGTCCTATGACAACTGGGATTTTGATTGGGACGTATTTGAAAATCTTAAGCCCGTCAACGGTTTTATCGGCAGGGAACTTGTCAGCGACGGAGCGGTTGAAATACGCCTTAGAAGTGAGTTTAATATAGAAGGCAACGTTATCATTCAGGACCTTGTCTGCTATGCGGATTCCCCGAGAATTGATTTTGAAACTCAGATTGACTGGAAAACTCCGCACCGCTTTCTTAAAGCGGGCTTTGACCTTGACGTCAAGGCAAAAACGGCGAGAAGCGAAATTCAGTTCGGTGCAATTGAGCGGCCCGTTACCGCCAATAACAGCCTTGAGGTTTCAAAATTCGAGGTGTGCAACCGAAATTATACCGACATCAGCGAGCCGCGTTTCGGCGCCGCCGTGCTCAATGACTGTAAATACGGTATTTCCGTCAGAAACTGCAATCTTTGCCTTTCCCTTCTTAAGGGCGGCACTCATCCCGACGGCTCGGGCGACAGAGGAGTTCATAAGCTGACCTATTCACTGCTTATACACAACAGCGCCTACTGTGCCGAAGCGGTTGTTTATCCCGCGTATGAGCTGAATGTTCCGCTGTTTGCCGTAAACGGCAGGGCGGACGCAAAGCAGTTTGCTTCGCTGAGCGCACCGAATATCATAGTCGAAGCGGTTAAACCCGCCGAGGACGGCAGCAACGCCTTTGTGCTCAGGCTCTATGAATGCGAGGGCTCAAAGACCGTAACCTATGTTAAGTTATCCGAATCGGTTTCGGGAGCGGTTCTTACAAATCTGCTTGAGGATGAAAAGGAAAGACTGAGCGTTAAGGATAATACCGTCAGTCTTGAATTTGAACCGTTTGAAATCAAGACCCTGAAGGTTTACAGATAAAGCCGACATAACGCCTTCGCTTCACTGTTGAAGTCGTCGGTGATTTATGCTAAAATACGGATATGGCAAGGGGTGAATCGGGCGCATGAATTTTAACGATGCGGTAAAAAAATACAATCAGAATCCCACGGATGAAAACCTGTACTCAGTTGCACGTGAGCTTTGCAGTCAGCTGAAAACCGCCGAAAAGCTTCACATGCTTTCGGGCAAGCGCTTTTTCCTTCGCAACGGCGTTGACCTGATTACCAAAGGACAGAAGTACAACTGCCGTCCGTGTATTGCGGGCGGTGTGAAAAGACTCGGCATACCCGAGGTTGCCTTTTCCGACGGCCCGAGAGGAGTTGTTATGGGAAACAGTACCTGCTTCCCCGTTTCAATGCTCAGGGGCGCATCGTTTGACGATGAGCTTGAATACGAAATCGGCTCTGCAATAGCCGACGAGGTTGCGGCTCAGGGCGGAAATTATTTCGCAGGTATCTGCATTAATCTGCTTCGCAATCCCCGCTGGGGCAGAGCGCAGGAAACCTACGGCGAGGATCCGTATCTGCTCGGCAGAATGGGCGCGGCGCTTACAAGGGCGGTGCAGGACAAGGGCATTATAGCGTGCCCGAAGCACTATGCAGTCAACAGTATTGAGAATATCCGCTTTGACGTAAATGTGCTGTGCGACGACAAGACGCTTCACGAGGTTTACCTCCCGCATTTCAAGGCTTGTATCGACGCAGGCGCAATGTCGATAATGGGCGCTTATAATCTTTTCAGAGGCGAGCATTGCTGCGAGAGCAAATATCTGCTCAAAGATGAGCTCAGAGATGAGTGGGGCTTCACGGGTTTCACTATTTCCGACTTCCTTATGGGCGTCAGAAACGCCCCGAAGGCGCTTAAGGCAGGACTTGATATTGAAATGCCGCAGATTATGCACTATGCGACGCTGCCGCTTGACCTGAAAACGGGCAAGGTGTCAATGGACGACATTGATGCATCGGTGCAGAGCATTTTACGGGGTTTAATCAAAATTACTCCGAAATTGAAGGACACGCCGAAATCGGTTGTCGCCTGCAAAAAGCACACTCAGCTTGCAAAAAAGGCGGCGCTTGAAGGTACGGTACTGCTCAAAAACGACGGCGTGCTTCCGCTTGCACAGGGCTCAAAAGTCGGCATTATCGGCAGATATGCAAATAAAATCAACGTCGGCGACCACGGCTCAAGCTCGGTCTTTGCGCCTTATACGGTTACGCCGTACGAGGGACTTTGCAACCTTTACGGCAAAGAAAACGTTGTTCTTTTCGAGGGTACGGCTTTTTCACCGGGCATTCCGAAGCTGAAAGCCTGCGACGCAGTTGTCGTTTGCGTCGGCAGCGATTATAAGCAGGAGGGCGAAAATCTCGCCAACTTCTCAAAGAGCGACAAGACTACTCAGAAAGCTATGGGCGGCGACAGATATTCGCTTCGCATACCCGAGGATGAGGTTAGACTGATACATTCCGCCTGCAGAGTATTTGATAAGGTTATAGTTAATATTATCGGCGGCAGCGCTTATATAATTGAGGAATGGAAGGACGGCGCAAACGCAATACTTCATTCGTTTTACAGCGGTATGGAGGGCGGAAATGCGCTCGCAGAGCTGATTTCGGGCAAGGTTAATCCCTCGGGACATCTTCCGTTTACAATGGCGAAGGATGAAAACGATTATCCTGATTTCCTTTTCCCGAGCGCAAAGACGAGAGATATTACCTACGGTTATTATCACGGCTATACCCTGCTTGATAAGGAGCAAAAAAAGGCGGCTTATCCCTTCGGCTTCGGTCTGTCATATACGGAATTCAGGTACACAAAAATCAAAGCGAAGGATACGGGAGACAGCGTTGAAATCTCGCTTAACGTCGCCAACAAGGGCGGACGTGACGGCAAGACGGTTGTTCAGGTTTACGCCGGCGCGGAGGGCGAGCATACCGTAAAACTGCTCAAAGGCTTTAAGAAGGTGTTCGTCAAAGCGGGCGAAAACGAAAGCGTAAAAATCGCAATAGACAAAAATAATCTAAAGTTCTATAATCCCGAAAATAAAGAATGGTATCTTGAAGATAAATACACATTCTTTGTCGGACAGAACAGCGAAGACGTTACGGAGGTGAAACTGTGAGCCTTTATATCGGAATTGATCTGGGCACCTCGGCGGTAAAACTGATACTGTGCGACGAAAATGCCGCTATACTCAAAACCGTTTCAAAGGAATATCCTCTTTATTTTCCGCATCCCAAATGGAGCGAGCAGAATCCCGAAGACTGGTGGAACGCCGTCTGCGAGGGAATCACCGAGCTGACAGACGGCTTTGACAAGGGCGAAATAAAGGGTATAGGCGTCGGCGGTCAGATGCACGGACTTGTTATGCTCGACGGGAATGACAACGTGCTTCGCCCTGCAATTCTCTGGAACGACACAAGAACGGAAAAGCAGACCGATTTTCTCAACAACGTTATCGGCAAAGAGCGTTTGCAGGAGCTGACGGGCAATATAGCGTTTGCGGGCTTTACCGCACCGAAAATTCTCTGGGTTAAGGAAAACGAGCCCGAAGCATTTTCAAAATGCCGAAAAATCTGTCTGCCTAAAGACTATATCAATTACAGACTTACAGGCGTGTTCGCAACCGATGTCAGCGACGCTTCGGGCACTCTGTACTTTGATGTTGAAAACAGAAACTGGTCGGACGAAATGCTCGGCATAATCGGAATAGATAAAAAATATCTACCGACTGTTTTTGAAAGCTATGAGGTTATCGGCAGAACAAATTTGTTCGGCCTTGACTGTGACGTCGTTGCCGGCGCAGGCGACAATGCAGCCGCCGCAATAGGCACAAATACCGTGAACGAAGGACAGTGCAACATTTCACTTGGCACAAGCGGAACGGTTTTCATCCCGACAGACGCTTACGTTAAGACGGAAAATCCCGCCTTGCACTCCTTCTGCCACGCAAACGGTAAATATCACCTTATGGGTTGTATTTTATCAGCGGCAAGCTGTAACAAATGGCTAAATGAAACCGTGTTTGAGAGCGGATATAATATCGGCACGGGTGAAAACAATGATTTGTATTTTCTTCCGTATCTGTCGGGCGAGCGCTGTCCGCACAACGACGGCGACGTGAAGGGCGCATTTATCGGCCTTACGCACGCTACCTCGAGGGAGGATATGCAGAGAGCGGTTTTTGAAGGCGTTTCGTTTGCGATTAAGGACTGCGTTGAGCTTTGCCCGAATGAAATCACAAAAGCCACGGTTTGCGGCGGCGGAACCAAGAACAGGCCGTGGATGCAGATTCTCGCAGACATACTCGGAATTGAACTGTCCGTTATTGACAACGAAGGCCCCGCATACGGCGGAGCGCTTCTGGCGGCAGGCATAAAAACAAAACCGGAAATCAAATATACGGTTTCACCCGATAAGGCTCTTGCCGGTTTGTACGCCGGAAAATATAAAAAATACAGGCAACTTTATCCCTTGTTGAAGGGCTTTTATAAGGAGGACTAATTATGAAAAACACACCCGATGTAAAACTCGGAATTATCGCCGTAAGCCGTGACTGCTTCCCGATTGAGCTGTCAATTAAAAGGCGTGAGGCTATTGTAAAGGCTTACAGCGGCGACATTTACGAATGTCCCGTAACCGTTGAAAACGAAGCGGATATGCTCGAAGCGGTAAAGGACGTTACGGCAAAAGATTGCAACGCGCTTGTCGTTTTCCTCGGAAACTTCGGTCCCGAAACTCCCGAAACGCTTATAGCCGAAAAATTCGACGGCCCCGTTATGTTCGTTGCAGCTGCGGAGGGCGACGGCGACCTGATTAACGGCAGAGGCGACGCATACTGCGGAATGCTCAACTGCTCGTACAATCTCGCAATGCGTCATCTGAAGGGCTACATTCCCTCATATCCCGTCGGAACGGCGCAGGATATTTCGGCTATGATTGCCGACTTCATCCCCGTTGCAAGAGCGGTTATCGGCGTTAAGAATCTTAAAATTATAACCTTCGGACCCCGTCCGCAGGACTTCTTTGCCTGCAACGCTCCGATCAAGGGACTTTACGAAATAGGCGTTGAAATTGAGGAAAACTCGGAGCTTGATCTGCTTGTTTCTTACAAGGCGCACGCAAACGATGAGCGTATTCCCGCAGTCTGCGAGGATATGGCAAATGAGCTTGGCGTCAAGGGTAACAACTATCCCGATATGCTGCCGAGAATGGCTCAGTTTGAGCTTACTCTTCTTGACTGGGCAGAACAGCATAAGGGCGCAAGAAAATACGTTGCCTTTGCGGACAAGTGCTGGCCCGCTTTCCCCGAGCAGTTCGGCTTTGAGCCCTGCTTCGTAAATTCAAGACTTGCTTCAAGAGGCATTCCCGTTTCGTGCGAGGTTGACATATACGGCGCACTTTCGGAGTACATAGGCGCATGCGTTTCCGAGGATGCGGTAACTCTGCTTGACATCAACAATTCCGTTCCCGCTTCGCTTTACGAAAAGGAAATCAGGGGAAAGAGCAATTATGCCCTTACAGACACATTTATGGGCTTCCATTGCGGAAACACTCCGTCGTGCAAGATGTGCGCCGACAGAGCTGTCAAGTATCAGCTTATTCAGCACAGATTGCTTGAGCCTGCAGGCAGCGAGCCCGATTTTACAAGAGGCACTCTTGAGGGCGACATTGCGGCAGGCGACATCACCTTCTTCAGACTTCAGTGCGACAGCGAAGGCGTTCTTCGCTCATACATAGCTCAGGGAGAGGTTCTTGACGTACCGACGGGCTCTTTCGGCGGTATCGGCATTTTTGCCATTCCCGAGATGGGCAGATTCTACCGTCACGTGCTTATCGAAAAGCACTTCCCGCATCACGGCGCAGTTGCCTTCGGACACTATGGCAAGGCGCTTTATGAGGTGTTCCGTTTCCTTGGAATCGGCGACATAGCATACAATCAGCCTAAGGCGCTGCCTTACCCGACAGAGAATCCCTTTGACTGATACACGAAATTAAAAGCGACGATTTCCTTAAAGGAGCTGCAATATGGATACTAATATGAATTACACTCCCGAAGAGCTTCAGGCTCTGCTTGAAAAGGCGCAGAAGGAGCTTCAGGAAAAGCTCGACAGTATGACTCCCGAGGAGCGCGAGCAGGCTCAGATCAAGGCTCAGAAGGCCATTGAGGACGATGCCGCCTCGATGCAGAAGCTCATTGACGACGCAGCTAAGATTGCGGCAGGCGATATTCCGGCTCAGAAGCCTGCGCCGAAGTTCTGCCCGAATTGCGGCGCGCCCGCAGGTGACGGAAACTTCTGTCAGTTCTGCGGCACTGCTTTGCAGAATAACCAATAAACCATAATTAATTGACGGAAAGGAGGGCGAAACCGACGTGAAGCGCACATTGAGAATACTGCTTCTGCTGTTTGTATGCGCAAGTCTGTTGCTTTGCGCATGTTCAAACAACGGTACGGTTGAGCCTTCCGATTCGGCTCTGACAACCGAAGTCAGAACCGAGCCGCTCACCGAAAGTGACGGCAAATACGATTTTACCCTCTGCTTTGCGGGGGATATCAATCTTGACGAAAACTGGTACACGACGAAGCATCTTGACACCTGCGAAAACGGGATTTACGACTGCATTTCACCCGAGCTGGTTGAAATAATGCAGGGCGCGGACATTATGTGGCTGAACAACGAGTTTACCTACAGCACACGCGGCAGCGCCATGAACGGAAAGATGTACACCTTCCGTGCAAATCCCGCCAGAGTGGAAAATCTCAAAAAGCTCGGCGTGGACATTGTCGGCCTTGCCAACAATCACGTTTACGACTACGGAAAGGACGCCTTCTTCGACACGCTCGATACGCTTGACGAGGCGTGCATACCCTATGTCGGCGCGGGCAGAAATCTCGACGCGGCAAAGAGCCCCGTATATATGCAGGCGGACGGAAAAACCGTCGCCTTTGTCGCGGCTTCGCGCGCGGAAAAGTACAAGCTGACTCCGCAGGCGACCGATACGGAACCGGGCATTCTGCGCTGCTACGACACCGCTCTTTTCAAAGAGGCTATTGCCGAAGCGGATAAAAACGCCGATATAGTAATTGCTCTGCCTCACTGGGGAACGGAGTATTCCACCGTGCTTGAACCCGTTCAGGAGCAGACTGCCCGCGAATACATTGACGCGGGCGCAGATATTATAATCGGGGCGCACACCCACTGCCTTCAGGGCTTTGAATTCTATAACGGCGCGCCGATAGTTTACAGCCTCGGCAATTACTGGTTCAACGAAAAAACGCTTGATACCATGCTTATCAGCGTTCACTGCTACGGAGACGATACCGAAAAGCATCTTGAGGTTTCGGTTGTACCCGCGCTTCAGAAGGGCTGTAAGACCGCTTACGTTTCCGACGCTGCCGGACAGCGCGCGCTGTTTGACCGTCTGGAATCAATTTCCAAAAACGTCAGTATTGACGACAGCGGAAAGCTAAGCGCAAAATAAGAACTGTGAGCGTCAGGATTTAATCGGCGCGTCAAATCATACATTGGACATACTGAAAAAGAATAAAACCGTTTAAGAACGGATGATTTGGATGCAATAGATAGAATTTAACTAAAAGCATAAATTTGAAGGGAATATGAAATGCGTCAAGCGGGCTTTGAGCAGATAAAGCGTATAACTGAATACGAGAATAAGCGCAACGAAGCGACAAGGTTGCTTGACTCAAAGCAGTTCGGCGGTAAACTCAGCGGGCTTCTGTCGGCGCTTGAAGCGTATTACGCGAGCGACGAGTGGAAGCAGGACTTTGAAGCCGACGAAGCGGGGCTCCTTCCTGATTACGTGAAGCGCGGAGTGCTCTCGGAGGACGGGATTTACAATCTGCTTGAACGTGCAAAGGAAGAAGAGCTTGAGGCGACAGCCGTTTACCGTGACGAACACTTTGTCTTCGGTCAAAAGGGCGGACTGCCGTGTATCATGACAGGGGAAAAAGAGTATATTCTGACCTGCCATCCTTACGAGCCGTGCCTGTATATTACCGATGCGGACGGCAATACGACCGTTGTTCACAATGCTTTTGACCCGTCGGTTGTGCTTGACGAATTCGCGAAGAATAACAAGGTTGCTTCGATTACGGGTTATACATACGACGCTGAGGATTTCTGCCGCATGGTCGAATACGCCGCAGGGCAGGGAGAAATCACGGTAAGCGATGCCGAAAAGCTTTTCGGCGATTGGAAAAACAGAGAAGCCGAAAAACCAAAAGATAGTTTAGTTAAAAAACTTCTAAGATATCTGAAGAAGGAGTTAATGCTCACCGTATCGCTTGCCGCCGCAATCGCAGGTATGATTATCACGCCTCCGAGCAAGGTGCTTTTAAGCGAAATTGACTGGCGTACGCTCGGCACACTTCTGATGATGCTGTGCGTGCTTGAGGGCTTCAAGCAGGAAAGAGTGCTTCGTCCGCTGGTGAGGCTGGCGTCAAACTTAAAAACCTCGGTGACTCTGTCGCTGTTTCTTATTTTCGGCGTGTTCTTTACGTCAATGTTCGTTACAAATGACGTTTCGCTTATTATTTTCGTTCCGCTGACGATACTGATTTTCAGGAATGCGGGAACCGAGCAGTACATACTGCCCGTGATTTCGATGGAGAATATCGCTGCAATACGCGGCTCGCTGCTTATGCCCTTCGGCAGTCCGCAGAATCTGTTTTTATACGGTCAGGCGAATATCAGCGTGTGGCACTTTATGCTTCACATGCTTCCGCTTTGCGTGACATCGGCAGTGCTGCTCGTGGTGTTCGTGCTTGTTATGTACCGCAAAAACCTTCGCGAAGCAGTTGCTGTCAATGAGGGCGAGGACGCAACAGAAAACAACAGGGTGAAAAAGACGGCGTATATAGCTCTGTTTATACTCATAATCGGGGTTATAGTAACGAGAACGCAGTACTGGTATATAGCGCTTGCCGTTGTGCTTGCAGGAATTGCGTTGGTTGACAGGAAGCTTTTCTTAAAGGTGGACTACGTGCTGATAATCACGTTTTTATGTTTTTTTGTTTTTTCGTCGTCAATTACGGCAAATCCGTCCATAGCAGGCGTGCTCGAAAAGGCGGTTGCGGGCCATGAATACCAGTGGGCGATAGGCTTAAGTCAGCTTATCTCAAATGTACCCGCGTCAATAGTGCTTTATCCGTTTTCGAAGAATTTCGCGGGACTTATCTACGGCGCGGACACGGCGGGACTGTGCTCGCTTATCGGTTCGCTCGCGTCGGTTATCAATTACCGTATCTACGTGCGCGAGTACCCCGAAAACGGTTGGAAGTTTATCAAGACATTTACACTTATCAGCTGGGCGTTCTTCATTATAGTTGTTGTACCCGGCTGGCTGCTGTCAAAATGGAATTTCTTTTAAGGAGTAAGGATATGACAAATCACGCTGACAAGGCAAAGGAATTGTTTGAACAGGGTTATAACTGCGCTCAGGCTGTACTGCTGGCGTTTGAGGACGTGACGGGACTTGATACCGAAACGGCGGCGAAGCTTTCCAGCTCGTTCGGCGGCGGTATGGGCAGGATGCGCGAGGTCTGCGGTGCGGTCAGCGGCGCGCTGATGGTAATGGGCATAAAGCAGGGTTACTCGGATCCGACGGCAACAGACGAAAAGCACGCGCACTATGAAAACATTCAGGAGTTTGCCCGCCGCTATAAAGAGGAGAACGGTTCTATAATCTGCCGCGAGCTTCTCGCTGGCGTGCCGAAAACCGACGGTGCAAATCCCGAGGCGAGAACGGCTGAGTACTACAAAAAGCGCCCCTGCGGCGAACTGGTCTGGTTCGCGGCAAAGACGCTTGACGATATGTTATCGGAATAAAAGAGAAAAAGAAAAACGGCTTCATACGAAGCCGTTTTTTAACGGTTTAATTATTCTTCTTCCTCGTCTGCGCACTCGTCGCAGTCGCACTCAAAGTCGAACTCAAGCTTCTCGCCGCAGTTCGGGCACTCGGCAAAGCCTTCGAGTAACGATTCCTCGTCGAAGCTGACAACCTCATGACAAGCGGGGCACTCTACGTCGTACATGATTCCGTCCTCGTCGTCATAATCGTCGCAGCAGTCGCAACCCTCGCAGCACTCGCCCTCGTAAACGAATTCCTCAAGCTGGTCAAGGTCCTCGTCAACAGCGTCAAGCTGCTCGGTAACGAGCGCAAGCTCGTCCTCAAGGTCGGCTACCGAAAGAGCAAGGTCGTCGATAACATTAAGCATTTCGTTGATAACCTTTGTCTCGGGCTTTGACTCGTCGAGGTTAAGTCCCGATACAAGACCTCTTAAATAAGCGGCTTTCTCAGTTACTGTCATCATAAAAAACCTCCTTATGCTCTTGACATGTATTCGCCTGTTCTGGTGTCAACGTTAATCATTTCGCCCTCGTTGATGAAGAGCGGAACTTTTATTTCGGCGCCGGTTTCAAGGGTTGCGGGCTTGGTGGCGTTGGTAGCCGTGTTGCCTGCGAAGCCGGGCTCGGTCTTGGTAACCTCAAGAGTAACGAATGTGGGCGGCTCAACGCCGAATACCTTACCCTTGTAGGAAAGAATCTTACAGATCATATTCTCCTTGACAAACTTGAAGTTGTCGGGAAGGTCGCCTGCCGAAATGGGAGTCATCTCATAGGTTTCGGGGTCCATAAAGTAGTAAAGACCGCTGTCCTCATAAGAGTATTCCATATCTTTTCTTTCAATGTAAGCTGTCGGGAATTTTGCGGTGGGGTTGTAGCTCTTTTCAACTACAGCGCCGGTAAGAACGTTCTTGGTCTTGGTTCTTACGAAAGCCGCACCCTTGCCGGGCTTAACGTGCTGGAATTCAACAACCTGAAGAACCTGTCCGTCCTCTTCAAAGGTTACGCCGTTTCTGAAATCACCTGCTGATATCATAACTAATCCTCCAATTTATGTTTTTTGTCGCTTATATTTTACCCTATAATTACTGAATTTTCAAGTGCTTTTTACAGTATTATCAATTCTTTCGGGCATTCGGTGAGATTTCGGCAGCCGTCCCCGGTGACGAGCACCATGTCCTCGATACGAACGCCGAATTCGCCGGGCAGATATATACCGGGCTCAACAGTTACGATATTGCCCTTTTCAAGCGGCTTTTCGTTGGCGGGGGAAACACTCGGATACTCGTGAATTTCCACGCCTACGCCGTGTCCCGTGCCGTGGCCGAAGTAATCGCCGTAGCCCGCGTCGCGTATAACCGAACGTGCAGCCTCGTCGGCGGCCTTGCCCGTAACTCCCGCTTTGATTGAAGCTATCGAGTTAAGCTGAGCCCTGAGGACTGTTTCGTAAACCTCTCTCTGTTTGTCGTTTACGAAGCCGAGCGCAACGGTGCGGGTCATATCGCTGTGATAACCGCTGTAAACCGCGCCGAAGTCGAGGGTGATAAGCTCGCCATTTTTAACAGGCTTGTCGGTCGGCACGCCGTGAGGCATCGAGCCGTTTGCGCCGCTGACGGCAATAGTTTCAAACGAAAGAGCTTCTGCGCCGTGCGAGAGCATATAAAAGTCGAGCTCAAGCTGTATTTCTTTTTCCGTCTTGCCTTCCCTGATGAAATTGCAGATGTGCTCAAAGCCCTTTTCTGCAATTCTCTGAGCCGTGACAATCTTTTCAACCTCGGAGTTTTCCTTGATGCCGCGAAGCGAGTTGATACCGCTGTCGAGCGAGCCGTCGGGAATTATCTCGATTTCCTCAAACGCCTTTGTAAAGCGGGCAAGATTTGAAACGGTCAGTCGGTCCGCTTCTACGGCTACGTTCTTCGCACCGAAGGAGTCAAGCACGTTTTTAAGCTGCTTTATATCGCGCTGCTGCAAAACGACCTTGCATTTTTTGACTGTGTTCTGAGCCGCCTCAATATAACGTGAGTCGGTTATGAATACCGCGTCGTTCTCACTCGCGAGCAGAAAGCCGTCTGTCGAGTTAAAACCCGTGAAATAAAAACGGTTTTCGGGCGACACGATAAGTGCCGCGTCAAAGTCGGATTCTTTTATAAGTTTTTTCAGTTTTTCAATCATCGTAAACACCGTACCCGTGTAGTTTTTCAAATTCATCCAAAATCGGTTGCTCCCGCTTAGCCTTCCACTCGTAGTAGTGAGGGTAGAGGCTTTTCGCGTCCATTGGGTCTATGCGGACGGCTATTGCGCCGCAGCGGTTCGCCGCCTTGACATCCGAAAAAAGCTGGTCGCCGAGCATGGCAAGCTCGCTTATCTCAACTCCCATACGCTTCGCCGCTTTTATCAGCGAACGGGGACTCGGCTTGCGCGAGAGGTGGACAAACGGCAGCCCGCCGAGGAATCTCGAAACGGGCAATACCCGTATCAGCGTGCCGTTGGTAATAAGCGTTATCGGAATTCCCGCCGCGATAATGTCGTCAACCCACTCGCGAACGCCCTCAAGATAACGGAATGTGCCGTCTGGCGCAACGGTGTTGTCAATGTCAAGGCCGACAGCCTTGGCGCCCATTTTCCGAAGATCCTCGGGTGTGATGTCGAGCAGGGAACGGAACCTGTATTTCGGCATTAAAATACTGTAATCATTCATAGCTTCTCAAAAAGTAAAAAAGCGGGAATGCATCCCGCTTTTTGTTACTTAAACTTTCTTTTGCGAGCTGCCTCTGACTTCTTCTTTCTCTTAACAGAAGGCTTCTCATAATGTTCTCTTTTGCGAACTTCCTGGATTACTCCGTCACGGGAGGTCTGTCTCTTGAAACGGCGAAGAGCGCTCTCCAGAGACTCGTTATCCTTAACCTTTACCTGGCTCATTTAATTCCCTCCCTTTTGTATAAAGTATAAGTATTATATAACATACATTCACCGATGTCAAGCCTTGTTTGAGCAGTATTTATCTGTATGAATACGCCAAATTGTTAACAAATTGTTCATAAATTTGTGCGCGGTTTGCAATAATCCGTTGTTATTATACAAGTGAAATAAGTGAGGTGCTTGTGGTGAACACCGAACTTCCCGAATTATTCTAATACTCCCAATAAAAAGGCCCGATGCAAAGCATCGGGCATTTTGTTGTCCTTTTTTAATTGACTTTAATAGTATAAATGATATAATAATGTTTAGTTATCAGATACGGAACAGCTTCTTTATCATACCGTACTCGCCCAGCACAAGCAGGGCGGTGTCCGAAGTCAGCTGAGTATCGGGAGTAACAACAAAACTCAGAGAGCCGTTTTTCTTGACCGCGATAATCGAGAGATTATACTTTTTGCGGACGTCAATCTGAGCGATGCTCTTGCCTACCCATTCATCGGGTACGGAAACCTCATAGAGCGCGTGGTCTTCATCGAGCTCAATATAGTCGAGAATATGGCTTGAGCTGTAGTTTATTGCGGCCCACTTCGCGACCTGCTTTTCCGGGAAAATAACTCTGTCGGCGCCGTTGCGCAGCAGAAGCTTTTCCTGACCGTCGCGTTTTGCACGCGAGACTACAAACTTTGCACCGAGCTCTTTGAGCAGATATGTGGTTTCAAGCGAGCTCTGGAAATCGCTGCTGACGGTAACAAAGCACAGGTCATAGTTGCCCACACCGAGTGAGCGGAGAAAAGCCTCGTTTGTGCTGTCGCCTATTCTCGCATCCGTGACAATATCGAGCACGTCGTTTACGCGCTCCTCGTGCTTGTCAACGCCCATAACCTCGTGGCCGAGATTATTGAGCTGAATCGCGATGTTTTTTCCGAATCTTCCGAGTCCGATAAGTAATATTGATTTCATAACGTATCTCCTTTATCCTACTGTAACGTTTTCCTGAGGCAATCTTGAAAGCTTTTTGCTTGAGGTCGAAATTGCTGCGAAAATCACCGTCAGTCCGCCGACTCTGCCCAGGAACATGAGCGTCATCAGTACGCATTGGGAAAGCTGACCGAGCTGCGGTGTGATGCCGAGCGTAAGACCGACTGTGCCCAGCGCCGAAGCAGCTTCAAATACACTCAATTTAAGCGGAAGCCCTTCCGCCGCGCTGATAATCGCGGCACCCGTAAAGCACAGCGTAATATACATCAGCAACAATGTAGAAGCGGTCCTGACAGCGGCTGCGCCTATGCGCCGTCCGAACACTTCCGGGTCGTCTTTCCGCTTGAAGGAAGCAACGGCGTTTGCAATCAGAACGGCAAAGGTTGTGGTTTTCATACCGCCCGCCGTTGACCCCGGCGATCCGCCTATGAGCATCAGAACAATCGAAACTGCCTGACCGGTTGCGGTCATGGACGTCAGGTCCTCGGTGTTAAAGCCGGCAGTCCTTGTGGTAACCGACTGAAACAGTGAACCGAGTATTCTCTCGCCGACGGGCAGGGACTTAAAGTCGCTGATGAAGAACAGTATAGCCGGAACAATTATAAGCAGAGCGGATGTCAGAAGTATGAGCTTTGTCTGAAGCTTGTATCTCTTGATTTTTAACTTGTACTTTGCCACATCCGTCCAGGTGATGAAGCTTATACCGCCGATTATAATAAGCAGCATTATAACCGCATTGATAAAGGGATTTGAGGCATAGGACGTCATTGACTGGAACTTGCTGTCAGGCGTTCCCATAATGTCAAAGCCCGCATTACAGAAAGCGGATATCGAGTGGAAAAATGACATCCAGATACCCTTTGCCCCGTAATCCTTTATAAACACGGGCATCATAAGCACCGCACCCGACAGTTCAATTATAACCGTACCTTTAACGACAAACTTTGTCAGCCTGACAATTCCGCCTAACATAGGCGCCGAAATAGCGTTCTGCATGGTGCTGCGCTGGCTTAACGACAGCCGTTTGCCCGAAAGCATGGCTATTGAAGCCATCATTGTAACAACGCCGAGGCCGCCTATCTGAATGAGTACGAGAATAACAGCCTGACCGAATACCGACCAGTGAGTCGCAGTGTCCTGCACGACAAGTCCGGTTACGCACGCAGCAGAGACGGAGGTAAACAGTGCCTGACTGAACGGTGTTACCGTGTGGCTTCTGGCTGAAACGGGCAGCATAAGCAATACCGAACCGAGCAGAATCAGTCCGATAAAGCCTAATATGATTATCCGAAACGAAGTCAGGCGTTTCTTTTTTGGTAGCTGTTTAGCCATAGATTTCTCCCTGCCGATTTCATATTCAGCATACAGTTCATTTTATCATAACGGAAGTATTATATCACACTTCAATCAAGTGCTCAATAATTATTACTGCTTTTTTTACTTATGTAAACAACCTTTTCATATACATTTTTTAAGGGGAAATAATGATGAAAATTATTATTGCAGGAGCAGGGCGCATAGGTTATTCCATCGCCCAGGAGCTCGCAAAGGAAAACCACGACATCACGGTAATCGAGCAAAACGAAATCCGTCTTAAGGATGTGTCGAACAACCTGGATGTCCTTACGTATCACGGTGACGCCGCGGGTTACGACATACTCGTCGAAGCCGGCGTAAAGGACGCGGATTTGCTTATAGCCGTTACCAGAGATGACGCGGTTAATCTGCTCTGCTGTCTGGCGGCCAGAAAGATGGGCGTAAGACATACCATAGCCAGAGTAAGAAATAACGACTATTTAAGACAGACTGTTTACCTTAAGGATGAGCTCGGCCTTTCCATGACCATCAATCCCGAGGAGGAAACGGCAAACGAGATTTCGAGAATACTCCGATTCCCTATCGCTCTTAAGGTTGAGTCCTTCGCAAACAGTAAGGCCGAAACCGTTGAAATCAAGGTCGTTGAAAACAGCGGTCTGTGCAACGTAAAGCTGTCGGATTTGCGTTCTAAGTTCGGCGACGTTCTCGTCTGTGCCGCCAAGAGGGGCGCCGAGGTATTCATTCCCCGCGGTGATTTTGTTATTCAGGCGGGCGACAGATTAAACGTTATCGGTTCAGCTAAGGAAATCAACAAATTTATCGATAAAATCAGCTCTCACGGACATGCCGCCAAGAAGGTTATGGTATTCGGCGGCGGTACGACCGCTTACTATCTTGCAAAGCAGCTTGTAAATACCGATATCTCGCTTAAGATAATCGAGAAGACAAAAGAGGGCTGCGCCGTTATCAAGGACGCATTCCCGAAGGTCAACGTCGTTTACGGCAACGGCAACAATCCCGAGCTTCTCGGCGAGGAAGGCCTTAAGGTTGCGGACGCGTTTGTAGCGACTACGGGTGACGATGACGACAACGTTATAACGTCGATGTATGCCATGTCGCTCGGCGTTGGCAGGGTTATCACAAAAATCAAGGAGAGCCATATTGTCAAGATGCTCTCAAACAATCAGCTTGACTCGATTATTCAGCCCTCGTCAATTGCTACGCAGAGAGTTGTACGCTATGTCCGCTCTATGCAGAACGCTTATGACGACAGCGGTATCGATGCGCTGTATTATCTCTTTGATATGGATGTTGAAATACTTGAGCTGAGAATCAAGGATACGTTTAAGTTCGCAAACATCCCGCTTAAAGAACTGTCTGTTTCGCACGACGCACTCATCGCTGCAATTATCCGCAAGGACAAGTGCATCGTTCCTTCCGGCGACGATGTTATTCAGGCGGACGACAGTGTTATCGTTTCAACTACACGCTCGGGCGTGGTTGCGCTTGAGGATCTGGTGGAGGCTCGCTGATGAATTATCGGATGATACTGAAAATAATCGGCAGAGTAGTCGGTATTGAGGGCGCGTTACTGTTGATACCGACCGCTGTCGCTCTGTATTTCAAGGAGTCTCCGAAGGGCTTCCTTGTTTCAATTGCCGCGTGTGCCGCGTTCTTCGGTCTTTCGGTTCTTATCTCGAAAAACTGCGATACCCGCATTTATGCCAAAGAGGGCCTCACGAGCGTTGCCCTGTCATGGGTTGTAATGGCGGCAGTCGGCGCGATTCCCTTCGTAATAGAAGCGGCTATACCGAATTATATTAACGCTTTCTTCGAAACAATTTCGGGCTTCACGACTACCGGCGCAAGCATAATCAACGATA
Source organism: Clostridiaceae bacterium (assembly GCA_030530095.1). Lineage (GTDB taxonomy): Bacteria > Bacillota > Clostridia > Oscillospirales > Acutalibacteraceae > Fimenecus. The sequence goes on along the minus strand of JAUMVO010000010.1, from coordinate 29,040 downwards.
TCGAAATACTGCCCAAGGGCATACTTTTCTGGCGCAGCTTCACGCACTGGATAGGCGGTATGGGAATACTGGTCTTTATGATGGCTGTCGTTCCCATGTCAGAGGAATACTCGATGTACATTATGCGTGCCGAGGTTCCCGGTCCCGAAGCGGGCAAGCTGACCGCGAAGGTTCAGCACACTTCGATTATACTTTATTTGATTTACATATTCATCACCCTCGCCGAAACGGTCGCGCTTAAAATCTGCGGACTGCCGCTATACGACTCTGTCGTTCACGCGATGGGTACGGCGGGCACGGGCGGCTTCAGCTCAAAGAACGCAAGCATCGGCGCTTACGGTATGCCGTCGGTTGAAATAGTAATTGCCGTTTTCATGATGCTTTTCGGCGTAAACTTCAACATCTATTTCTTTATGATACTCAAGAAGTTCAGGGCGGTTGTCAGAAACGAGGAGCTTCGCGTTTATCTGTTCGTAGTTGCGTTTGCAACGGTTACGATTGCCTTTAATATCAGGCATCTTTACGATAACAGTATGGCAACGGCGCTGCGCTATTCATTCTTCCAGGTAAACACGTTTGCTTCGACAACGGGTTATACCACCGCCGCTTACGAAATGTGGCCGCAATACAGTAAAACGGTCCTTACACTGCTTATGTTTATGGGCGCGTGCGCCGGCAGTACGGCGGGCGGTATGAAGGTGTCAAGACTGATTATACTCGTGCGCTCCGCAAAGGTTGAGCTGAAGCACCTGCTTCATCCGCGTTCCTTCAATCCCGTAGCAATCGAGAAAAAAGCGGTTTCAAAAGAAACGCTTCGCAGTACGCTCGTTTTCTTTGAGATTGAAATGTTTGCACTTGCACTCGGAACGCTGCTCATATCACTTGAGAAGGACATAGACTTCACCGCTTCAATGACAAGCGTTGCGTCCTGCCTTGCAAACGTCGGACCGTATTTCGGCTTCGGCAAGTTCTCGGGCAATTTTGCAAATTTCTCGTACCCGTCAAAGCTTCTGCTCTCGGTGTTTATGCTTATGGGCAGACTTGAGCTTTACCCCGTAGTTATACTTCTGTATCCGAGTACGTGGAAGAAAAAAGGTCAGTTCTGATAATGTGAAAAGATAACGGACGGTTTTTTAACCGTCCGTTTTTCGTTTAAGTGAATATTTATTTTTGACCGTAGTAGGCGTTTTTGCCGTGCTTGCGCTGATAATGCTTGTCGAGCAGATAATCTTCAATTCCTGCCTGCTTGTTTTCAAATGCCGCCAGCTGCTCGGTGCGGTATGCCATTTTGGCAACCTCCTCGAGTATGAGCGCATTTTCAACCGCCTTGAAAGCATTTTTGCCCCAGCAGAACGGACCGTGTCTGTGAATCAGTACGGCGGGACAGTCGTTGGGTGAAATGCCTTCATTCTTAAAGCACTCGACGATAACCTTGCCCGTGTTAAGCTCATATTCGCCCTCGACCTCTTCCTTCGTCAAGCCCCTTGTGCAGGGGATTGAACGGTTTGCAAAGTCGGCGTGAGTCGTGCCGTAGGCGTTGATATCTCTGCCCGCCTGAGCAAACGAGGTCGCCCACGCAGAGTGGGTGTGTACGACGGCTCCGATTTCGGGGAACTGACGGTATAATTCAAGGTGAGTCGGCGTGTCGGACGAGGGGTTGAGCCTGCCCTCGACGACCTTTCCCTCAAGGTCAACGACAACCATATCGTCTGCGGTCATTGTTTCGTAGGGTACGCCCGATGGCTTGATAACGAAAAGTCCCGATTCTCTGTCAATGGCGGAAACGTTACCCCAGGTTAAAACGACAAGCCCGTATTCTTTCAGAAGCAAATTGGCCTTGAAAACGTCCTGCTTTAACTGTTCAAGCATTATTTGTTCCTCCAGATAACGTCGTTGTATTCAAGCTCCTTGCGGAAGCTGTTAATCTCCGTGTCCTTACCTATATGAACGAACTCAATGCCCATAATCTCGGCAAAGTCGCGCATATGCTCTGCGGTCAGGTCATAGGAGAGTACCGAGTGATGCGCTCCGCCCGCATAAATCCACGCCGTAGCCGAGGTCTTGAGGTCGGGGAGAGGCTTCCAGAGAACGCCCGCAACGGGGAGCTTCGGCATATCGTGCTCCTGCTTCTGACATTCTATATCGTTGACTATCATTCTGAAACGGTCGCCCATATCGATAAGCGAAACGACTATTGCAGGACCTTCCTTCGCCTTGAAAACGGCTCTTGCGGGGTCCTCGCGGTCACCGATGCCCAGCGGATGAACCTGAATTTTCGGCTTTTCGGCGGCGAGCGTCGGGCAGACCTCAAGCATATGAGCGCCGAGTATCATTTCGTTGCCCTTTTCAAGATGATAGGTGTAGTCCTCCATAAAGGCGGTGCCCTTGCCGATGCCCTCTGCCATAATCTTCATAATTCTCGTCATCGCCGCGACCTTCCAGTCGCCCTCTGCGCCGAAGCCGTAACCCTGTCGCATCAAATCCTGCGAAGCAAGACCGGGAAGCTGACGAAGCTGCTGCAAATCCTCAAAGTTTGTATGGAAAGCCTTGAAATTACCTCTGTCGAGGAATTTCTTTAAGGCGACCTCTTCTCTCGCCTGATAACGGACGGATTCAATGTTGTCCGTGTCCATAATATAGTCTTTATTGTATTCTGCCATCTGCGCGTCGATTTCGGCATCGGTAACAGCCTCAACCTCGCGGATGATATCGCCCACGCCGTAGTGGTCAACCGCCCAGCCGAGCTTGATGAGAGCTTCAACCTTATCGCGCCCTCGGTAACGGCGACGTTGCGCATATTGTCGGAAATACGAAGCACCTTAAGCTGTCTCGACTCCTTTGCACCGACAGCCGCACGCATCCATACGCCGATTTCACGGGTGAATTCCTCATCCTGCCAGTAGCCTGCGATAACCTTGCGGTTCATACGCAGTCTCGCGGCGATATAACCGTGTTCGCGGTCGCCGTGAGCGGACTGATTGAGATTCATAAAGTCCATATCAATCTCGTTCCACGGAATTTCACGGTTGAACTGAGTGTTGAGGTGAAGATAGGGCTTGCGAAGGGCGGTAAGGCCCTTAACCCACATTTTTGACGGCGAGAAGGTGTGCATCCAGGTAATAACGCCTGCGCAGCTGTCGTCGTTGTTCGCCTCGTTCATTATGTTATAGATTTCCTCGCTTGTCTTTACGCAGGGAAACCATTTTATTGTGCAGGGAATATTTTTGTCGGCATTAAGCCCCTCAACCATAGCCTTTGAATCTCTGTCGATAAGCACGAGAGTTTCCTCGCCGTATAAAAACTGTGAGCCTACTACGAAATAGAATACATTGTTTTTCATAACTTTACCCCTTATTTCTTCATTTTCATTGAAATATCGAATGCTTTGACCGAGTGTGTTATTGCGCCCAGCGAAATTATATCAACGCCCGTCAGAGCGACTTCTCTGATATTTTCGCTCGTGATACCGCCCGAAGCTTCGGTCTTTGCTCTGCCGTCAATGAGAGCAACCGCCTGACGCATCATATCGTTTGTCATATTGTCGAGCATAATGATATCCGCGCCCGCGCTGACAGCTTCCATAACTTCTTCGAGGTTTCTCGTTTCAACCTCGATTTTAACGGTGTGTCCGATTTTGCTTCTCAACGTTTTAACGGCGTTTGTGATTCCGCCGCCCGCGTCAATGTGATTGTCCTTGAGCATGGCGCAGTCCGAAAGATTGAAGCGGTGATTCTTTCCGCCGCCGCAGGTAACTGCGTATTTCTCGAGCGAGCGGAGATTAGGAAGCGTCTTTCTCGTGTCCGTAACCTGTGCGTTTGTGCCCTCACAGAGCGTAACGGCTTCGTTGGTTGCGGTTGCAACGCCAGACATATGCTGAATGAGATTGAGCGCCGTCCTTTCGCCCTTTAAGAGATTGACGGTCTTTCCCGAAAACTCGGCGATAATATCGCCCTTTTTGATTCTGTCGCCGTCCTTAAAGTGAACCGTACGCTCAAAGCTTTCGTCAAGCAGCTCGAACACTCTCATTGCAACGCCGATGCCGCAAAGCACGCCGTCCGCCTTTGCAACGAAATAAGCCTCGTTGCGCTGATTCTCGTCAATCAGATAATCGGCGGCGACGTCGATATAATTGACATCCTCGAGTATGGCTCTCTTAATAATGTCGTCAACGTAAAACTGGGGTAGCTTCATCCCTCGTCAACCTCCTTGAGTATAATGTGAGCGACTGTCGCAAGACTTAAAGCCTCGCAGTAGTCGGGTGTAATTGCAAATTTGCCCGTCTGAAGTCTTTTGAGTATTTTATCAACACGCTTAAGTCCGTTTCTCACGGCGTCCTCGTCGGGAATTACGAAATAAGCCCTCTGCATAATCGAGCGTATTTCGGTGCAAAGTCCCTTCGGCATCGGAGCGCCCGAAATATCGAGCGGCTTTTCGGTAACGTTAACGTGAGCAAAGCCCATGTTGATACATCTCATAATATCGTGCGCCGCACGTCTGCCGAAAACAAGAGCTTCAAGCAGCGAATTTGAAGCGAGTCTGTTCTTGCCGTGAACTCCCGTGTGGGAGCATTCGCCGACCGCGTAAAGACGCGGCATCGAGGTGCCCGCGTCGAGCGAAACGTCAATTCCGCCCATCAGATAATGCTGGCAGGGGAATACGGGAATCAGATCCTTCGTTATGTCAACTCCGTGCTCCATACAGCCCGCATAAATGCCGGGGAAACGGTTGAGAAGATAATCTCTGTCACGGTGTGTGATGTCGAGATAGAAATTGTTTGAGCCAGTCTTTCTCGACTCAAGAATTATTGAGCGTGAAACGACGTCTCTCGGCGCCAGTTCCAGGCGTTCGTCATAGCGGTGCATAAAGCGTTCCCGGTTACAGTTGAGCAGATACGCGCCCTCGCCTCTGACGGCCTCGCTGATAAGGAACTGCTCCTGATCCTGACCGTTGAATGCGGTCGGATGGAACTGAACGTAGCTTAAATGCTTTATCGTAACGCCCAGTTCATAGGCAAAACGTATTCCGTCACCCGTGGCAACTGCGGGATTGGTTGTGTATTTGTAAACCCTTCCGATTCCGCCCGTAGCAAGTACGCAGTAGTCGCAGAATACCGTATGAGGCTCGCCGTTTGCGTCGAGCACGTACGCACAGAAGCCTGAGGGAACTTTTTCAAGCTTATAGATAAGCGTATCGGGAATCTGAGTGATATTGTTTCTGCGGTGAACCTCTTCGAGCAGCTTTTTGACAATTTCCGCGCCCGTAGTGTCCTTGTGGTGAACAATTCTTCGTCTGCAGTGACCGCCTTCAAGCGTTTTCTGCACCGTGCCGTCGGGATTCTTATCAAAATCAACGCCGTAGGTCATAATTTTACGCACGTCGTCGGGGCCCTCGGTTACGAGAGTCCTTACCGCCTCGGGGTCGTTTGCATTACCGCCGGCGATAAATGTGTCGTTATAGTGCAAATCGAAGCTGTCGTCCTCGAAATCAAGCACCGCCGCAACTCCTCCCTGAGCAAGGTTGGAGTTTGAAAGCGTGTCCGACTTTTTCGAGAGCATAAGCACCGAAAGATTTTCGGGCAGATTGAGCGCCGTGTAAAGACCGCCGACGCCGCTGCCCGCTATGAGCACGTCATACCGTTTTTCCATAGTTGAGCATCCTTCTTACGTAAAAAGGTCGTAGTTAAATATAATATAGCACATTTTATTGAAATATGGAATACTTTTTATATATCGTTTTTATTTTACCGTATGAATTTTTCGGTTGACAATTCGGAAAGTTAGTGATAATATATTCAAGCACAAATGAATATGCGCTGCTAGCTCAGTTGGATAGAGTGTTTGGCTACGAAACAAAACGGCGCAATGTGTATAAACTGTTAACATCTGAATATTTTGAAAATTTGCGCTGTTAGCTCAGCTGGATAGAGTGACTGGCTACGAACCAGTAGGTCGGGGGTTCAAGTCCCTCACAGCGCGCCAAGAAGCCTTGAAAACATTGAGTTTTTGAGGCTTTTTATTTTTTTGGCAAACACAAAATTTTATTATCATAAGTTCCAATTTTTAAACTGTTTTGTTCTATTTGGATTTCTTATTGTCAGACACATTTTAGACACAATAGGCTCAAAAAAGTGCTTGTGACCACACATGGACCACTCAGTGAAAAATCTCTTGACCAATCATCCGATTAATCATCGTATTAAAGCAAAAAAGCAGCATCGGAATGCCCGATGCTGCTTTTTGGGTTTTGTGGTATTTTTTATGCCGTGAATGATACAACATTTGAATATGGATGCTTTTCTTTCTCCTTTATAAGATCTCCGAGCGCATCTGCGACTTTCTCCTGCATATTGTCTGTGACATGCATATATGTGTTCATAGTGAATCCGGCATCCGTATGACCGAGCATGTGAGATATGGTTTTAATGTCCTGTCCTTGAGCAAGTGACAGCGTTGCGAAGGAGTGTCTGAGATCGTGGAATCTTATTTCTGGAAGTCCGGCTCGCTTTTGCATTCTGTGAAGCTTTCTGACGATTGAAGCAGGATCGCGTTCACAGTGAGTTTTTGGTGAGGGGAATATTAATCTCTTTTCGTTAATATATGTTTGTCTGCTACGAAGAAGTATCAGATTCATAACACATTCATCGCATAATTCTTTCTTTCTGCTTTATACGATTTCTGGAATCTTCTATATCTTTTTCACGCTGTTCAAGTATATCCGGTCTGTATTTGCGCAGAATACCGTCTTCGATTTCGTTTTTTGACGCATAAGCAACGCTTCTGTTTGCTTTTTCCTGAACGGAGTATTTTTCCTTCTCAAACTCTATTCCCCATTTGTTGAATAAGCGAAGCTTGACCTTCATTGGATGATAACCCGTTTTCATTACGATAAAAGTTCCCTTCGGAAGTGATTTCAATTCGTCTGGTGTCATTAACGGACGTTCCATCATTTGTAATTGTTCTGACGGATTGTCTTTTCCTCTTGATACAGAACCTGACATTACAGTTCTTGAGCCAAGTGCTTTTGAAAGGACTTCGGCTGATGAGCTGTTAGGTGCAAATCCACCGAATATAGTGAGCTGTGTATTGTCGACAATAATATCCGATCCTTCTTTACCGTAGTTCTTTTCGAGCTGTGCAAATGACTGAATAATGGGGACAATTTGCAGTCGTCTTGATCTGGACGCAGAGAACATCATTTCTGCGCTTTCTATCTTCGGGAGCGTACCGAATTCATCACAAAAGAATATGCAACGGTTTTCAAGTTTGCCACCTTGCTCATCTGCAACAGACAGAATTTCTCTGTAAAGCTGTTGTATGAACAGCGATATAATGAAGAAGGTGTTCGGGTTTTCTTCGGGCATAATAAGGAAGATGGCAGACTTTTCTTTGCAGAATTGTTCCGCATCTATCTCGGTGTCAAAGCATAGAATTTGCTCCAGCTCTGAATCAAGGAACTGATTCAAACGTGACAAGGCAGTTGACATTACAGATGCCATACTCTGTTCAGCAGTATTAAGGGCTGCACCGGCAAACCATTTCGCCTTATGTTCTGAAGGAAGCAGATCAATTAGGTCTTGAAACTGATTCTTTTTTTGTTTAGGACCTTTCTTTTTTGATGGTGCAAGTAGTTCCTGAATAACCTTAAACACGGAAACAATATGTCTTTCTTCTTTGCTACAGAATTCCGCTACAAGAAGTATCGTTGCAGTTAAAAGTCCTTCTGCAGCATCGTAGAAATATGCATTCTGACCGAAGGAAGCAGCATCAGTTCCTTGCAGAATAATGGTCTTGGAAATGATTTTTGCATAGCGTTCTGCTTTCGCCTTATATGCCAAATTTTGGGGGTTTGCCATATATAGATCCATGTACTTGTTGACCAAGTGAAGTAGGTTGTTACCGTTGCTTCGCGTTGGGTTTCTTAGGTCAATAACTGAGATGTGATAGCCGTAATACTTTTGAGCGATCAAGCCGTAATTTCTCATGATATCGCCTTTGGTATCTGTCGATAAAAAACTCATACCGCTTGCCAAGGCATATTCAATACACGGGTACATCCAGAAGGCAGTTTTACCAACACCGGCTGCACCAATCATCAGAGCATGAACATCTCCTGTGTCGACTAAAGCAGTAAGATTTTTCTTGTTGTTATTACTTCCTACGATGATACCTTGTTCTTCAACTTTGGGAAGGTTAGCGCCATTACGCCACTTTTTTGGTGTGAAGGGAACCTCTTTATACATAGAGCGAATTTCCTTCTTCAAAGCCCACCGAGCCGTGCCATGTTGACCGTCACCAACCGTTTTGTTTTTGATATGATTCAGACTGTACCAGTGTGAAAATAAAGTAATGCCGCCGATTACTGCAAACATAATGGCGGCAACAAATATGAGAGGATAAATACTGGTTGTTTGCGTAATAATACCTCCTTACATTGTGGGATGCATTCCTTGTGATTCTTTCTTTTCTCGTATTTTTCGCCTCGTTTTTTTGTCTGTTGCACGAGGAGCATTCTCTGCGTTTTCTTCGGTTTTATTTTCAATCAGTTTACCGACATAGTGAAACATGGATACAGATCCAAGAGCAATAAATGTGACTTTATCACGATCAATTGAATATAACAATTGACGTGCTGATTCTCAAAATCATCAACAAAGCGGAGGGAAAATGAAATGGAGAAATACATAATTGACGAACGCACCGGCTGGGAATATGAACTGAAGGGCGAATACTATTACCCAACCGGCAGGATCATGAAAAAAGGCGTTCTGACGCCGGAAACGGTTGATAACGAGCCGGAAGAGAAATACGATATCGGAGTATGGGGCCGGCGGCATTTGTGCTTGATCCGGCAACACAAAAACCCGCTGTATCCCGATCTTTTTCTCTCCGGCAAGTTAAATGCCTACCTTGCGGACGTCAACGTACAGGCGGAGGATATGTTTGCCCGGCTCATAAAAGATATGGCAGCGCGGGAGGGCGTAACCGAAAAACTGAAAGCGGAGGACCAGATGCACTGGGTTCAGGAAATGAACCGAATCAGCGCCATGGCACGAGAAGTTGTTCATCATGATCTGATCTTTGTCTGATACAGATCATAATGAAAACTGCACAGAGAACAGAACGACCGCCCCGGTTTGTGAACCGAGACGGCTTTTCTAAACAAATGCAGTCTGTCTTATGGGAAAAGACCCTTCCCGGACGGCGTTCGGAAGAGACTTCAGGTTTTCGTTTTAGCGTGTAGATGAAAAGAAACTGGCAATGGACACATGGTTGAATTCGTGATATAATCGTTTCAGCCGCCAATAAAATGGTACGGGAATCGAGTGCTCCGGATGCGGCGAACGGCGCTGGAACCTTTTTGTTTAGCTTCGGTTTATGAAAATGATATAGCATCGGGAACGGAGGCGAGAAGATGTTTCACATTTTGGTGGTCGATGACGATAAAAACACGCGGCGGCTTCTCACCGCAGTGCTGGAGGCGGAGAATTATTCCGTATCCACGGCCCAAAACGGAGAAGACGCGCTGGCTGTTCTGGATAAAACGCACGTGGATCTGATCGTGCTGGATATTATGATGCCGAAGATGGACGGCTATGAGCTGACGACGCTTTTGCGGGAGACGAACAATGATCTGCCCATCCTGATGCTGACGGCAAAGCACCTGCCGGAGGACAAGCACAGGGGTTTCCAATCCGGCACGGACGATTATATGACGAAGCCCATCGACGAAACGGAAATGCTGCTGCGGATCAAGGCGTTATTACGCCGCGCAAAGATCGCCAGCGAACGGAAAATTGTAATCGGAACCGTTACTCTGGATTACGACAGCTTTACGGTAACGGATTTCTCCTCCGGCGAAAAACAGACGCTGCCGCAAAAGGAATTTCTGCTGCTGTATAAGCTGCTTTCCTACCCGGGAAAGATCTTCACCCGCATTCAGCTCATGGACGAGATCTGGGGCGCGGACAGCGAGACCGGCTGGGAGACTGTGACGGTGCATATCGGGCGGCTGCGCAAACGGTTTGAGGGCTGGAACGCGTTTACGATCGAATCCGTGCGCGGACTCGGTTACAGGGCGGTGAAAAAAGAATGAACAAAAAAATGGAAAGAAAGTCCCGGCTCGCGCTGACGCTCCTTCTGGCGGGCGTCACCTTTGCGGTGGAGCTATTATTTTTGCTGCTGATGGCGGCGATTGTGGTTACGCTGAGCGGGACCGGCGTATTGAAGCTGGAGATCACCGGCGCGATCAACCGTCCGCTGCTCATGGCGCTTTTTATTCTGTTCTGTCTCATCGTCGGCGCGGGGATCTCCTTCCTGCTCAGCCGGATCCTGACAGGACCGATCAATAAAACGATCAATACGATCAACCGACTGGCGGAGGGCGATTACAAGGCCCGACTCGAGATCGGCAAGCCCCTGAACCGCCACCCGACGATCATCGAGATCACGGACAGCTTCAATCAGATGGCGGCGCGGCTCGACAAAACGGAGATCCTGCGCACCGATTTCGTCAACAATTTTTCGCATGAATTCAAAACGCCCATCGTTTCGATCATGGGCTTCGCAAAGCTCCTGAAGCGCGGCAACCTCACCCCGGAGGAACAGCGGGAATACATCGACGTGATCGAGGAGGAATCCGGGCGGCTTTCCAATATGGCGGCGGGAATCCTGCAGCTTTCAAAAATCGAGAATCAGAGCGTGCTCAGTCAAAAGCACAGGTATAACCTCTCGGAGCAGATCCGCAACTGCGTATTGATGCTGGAGAAGAAGTGGACGGAAAAAGGGCTGGAGCCGGAACTGATCTTCGACGAATACGAGATAGAGGCGGACGAGGATTTATTAAAACAAGTATGGCTGAACCTGATCGACAACGCCGTGAAATTCTCGGAGCCGGACTGCGCGTTTCGTATCTCCATAGAAAAGGCGGATAACAGAATCCGCGTCAACGTTGCAAACACGGGACCAAATATCCCGGAGCAGAGCCTGCCCTATATCTTCGATAAATTCTACCAGGCGGATGAATCCCATTCCGGGAAGGGCAATGGCATCGGCCTTGCCGTTGTGAAGCGAATTGTGCATCTCCACGGCGGCGAAGTCACAGCGGAAAGCAGCGGCGGCAAGACGGAATTTACAGTTACTATCCCGCAATAGAAAAAACGGCTGCGTAGCCTCAGGGCAAAACGCAGCCGTTTCTTATGCAAAGGAAACAATCTGTACATAAGCGTAAAACAGCGGGAGCACAAAAACAACGCTGTCGAAGCGGTCCAGAATGCCGCCGTGCTCCGGCATGATCGAAGCGAAATCCTTGATCCCGTGCTCCCGTTTGATATAGGAGAAAAACAGGTCGCCGACTGTGCCGAACGCCGCGCCGAGCAGCCCGAAGCACAGCAGGGAGAGCCACGAAACGTCTTGGCTCATAATATGGATCACCATACCATAGATCGCCATACCCAGCACGCCGCCGGCGAGTCCGCAAAAGAAGCCTTCCACGGTTTTGTTCGGGCTGATCCGCGGCGCAAGCTTATGCCTGCCGAAGAGCTTTCCGCCAAACTGTGCGCCGGTATCCGCGCTCCACGCCGCAATGAACGGGAGCAGCACAAACCGCTTGCCGTTTTCACCGCCCAACACCGGCAGTAAAAGGGAGAAGAACGAAGGAAATACGATCGAAGCGAGAAACAGATACGCTATGTTTTTTGAACTGTGGTATTGACCTGCGGCGGCAGAATACAGAAACGCGAAGGTCAGCAAACAAAGAGAAAGCAGCAGCGTTCCCGTTTCGGCGACGCCAAAGTACCGCAGCCATGGGACCGCCGCGGCCGTCAACAGACATACGATCATAGGAACGGGCTTTTTACAGACGCCGGTGGGTACCAACAGTTCATAGCAGCTCATAACGGAGAGCGCGCACGTGAGAATCGCGGTGCCCCACAGCGGTGTGAAGAACAATATGGATACGGTAAGAGTGATCCCCGCCAGCGCCACCAGAACTTTTATCAGCATTTTATTGTCTTTCTTCATGATTCCCCTCGTTACCGTTTATAAAAAGTATTCGCTGTCCGGGCAGAAGATCCTGACGGCGTTGTTTTTTACGTCGATCTGTACTTGGTCTACCGGCCCGCTGCATTCGCCGTCCAGCGTCCAGCTCTCCGGCTTTTCAAAGGTAAAACGAAGCTTTGAAGCCTGAAAATGCACCAGCGTCTCCCCGTCGTACTCATGGCGGCGCATTTTTTTGAGAAGAGAAAAGATCTGAAACGGGGTCCTGACCTTCCGGATCAGCACCACTTCGAATTTTCCGTCGTTGAACCGGACTTCGTCCTTGCGGAATTTGAACATGCCGGCGGCGGAGAGCGTATTGGATACGGTGCCGAAATAGAAATCGTCTTCCAGCACGTTCCCGTCGTATTCCACGCGGATATGTTTGGGTTTCAGGGCCTTCATCGTAGGGATCAGCTGCAGTCCGAATCCGTTGAGCATATACGCGCTGTAGCCCAGCACGTTCTTCACCCGCTGCGGCGTGGAATAGGACACCGATACTCCCGGCCCGAAGGACGCGATATAGGTAAAGCTGCGGTCGTTGAAATCCGCCACGTCGCAGGCTCTTGCCTCAGACGTTCTCACCGTGCGCACCGCGTCCGGCATTTTTGTGGGGATCCCCACGTTGGAGGCAAAATCATTGGTGGAACCGAAGGGGATATAGCCCACGTCCGCCGCGGCGCCGGCCCTTCTGAGACCGCTCACCACTTCATTCAGCGTACCGTCGCCCCCGCAGCAGACGACGGTATCATAATCCTTGCCGAAGCGGGCGGCCAATTCTCCGGCGTGCCCGGGGTATGCCGTCGCCATCACGTCCGTTTTTTCGGCGTCGCTGCCGAATTCCCGCAGGATCTCGCCTGCCTTCGGGCGGCGGACGGTCATGCCCGCGCGGGGATTATAGATCATCAGGATCTTCTTTTCTTGCGCTGCCATTGCTTCTCTCCGTTATCATGCGTTCAGGATCTGCATAAAAGCTTCTCCCGTGATCGTCTCGTTTACGTATAAATAGTTCGCCAGCTCATCCAGCTTCCGGCGATTGTCCGTGAGGATCTTCCGCGCCTTTTCATGCATTTCCTTCACAAGTGAAACGACCTGTTCGTCGATCTTCGTCTGGGTTTCGGCGGAGCATGTCAGCGCGGCGTCGCCGCCGAGATACTGATTCTGCACGGTTTCAAACGCCACCATGTCGAATTCCTCGCTCATACCGTAGCGGGTCAGCATTGCGCGGGCCAGCTTCGTCGCCTGTTCAATATCGTTGGAGGCGCCGGTCGTCACCGTATGGCAGGCAACCTCCTCCGCCGCTCTGCCGCCGGTGAGCGTTGCGATCTTGTTGAGGATCTCCTCCCGGCTCATCAGGTAATGCTCGCCCTCGTCCACCTGCATGGTATAGCCCAGCGCCCCGGAGGTACGGGGTACGATCGTGATCTTCTGCACCGGCGCGGAATTCGTCTGCTTCGCGGCCACAAGGGCGTGACCGATCTCATGATAGGCGACGATCATTTTCTCTTTGTCGGAGAGGATCGCGTTCTTTTTCTGATAGCCCGCGATCACCACCTCGATGCTTTCCTCCAGATCTGCCTGCGTCACGGCCTTGCGGTTCTGCCGGACGGCGCGCAGCGCAGCCTCGTTGACGATATTGGCAAGCTCTGCGCCGGAAGCGCCCGCCGCCATGCGCGCAATGCGCCCGTAATCCACGTCCGGCGCAACGCTGACCTTTTTTGCGTGTACGCGCAATATCGCTTCCCTGCCCTTGAGATCCGGCAGCTCCACCGGCACGCGGCGGTCAAACCGGCCGGGCCGCGTCAGAGCGGGATCCAGCATTTCGGGACGGTTCGTCGCGGCAAGGATCATTACGCCGGAATTGCCCTCGAAGCCGTCCATTTCCGTGAGGAGCTGGTTGAGCGTCTGTTCCCGCTCGTCGTTGGAGCCGAGCCTGCCGTCCCGTTTGCCGCCGATGGCGTCGATCTCGTCGATAAAAACGATGCAGGGGGCTTTTTCTTTTGCCTGTTTGAACAGGTCCCGTACCTTCGAGGCGCCCATGCCCACGAACATCTCCACAAATTCGGAACCGGACATGGAGAAAAACGGAACGTTCGCTTCGCCCGCGACCGCTTTTGCCAACATCGTTTTGCCGGTGCCGGGAGGGCCGACCAGCAGAATGCCCTTCGGCATGGAAGCGCCGATCCCCTTGTATTTTTCGGGATCATGGAGATAGTTCACGATTTCCGACAGATTCTCCTTTGCCTCATCCTCTCCGGCCACGTCGTCAAAACGGATGCCGCCGGAGGATTTTACATACACCTTCGCGTTGGATTTTCCCATGTTGAACATCATGGAATTGGCTCCGCCCGCCCGCTTCATCAGCTGGTGTGACAAAAGCTGTCCGAGCCCCCAGAAGATCACGATCGGCAGGACCCAGGAGAGGACAAAGCTCAGTATGGGAGATGTCTCCTCCACGATCTCGCCGGAGAATTTTGCGCCGGAGGCGAACAGGCGTTCCGTCAGGCCCGGATCCTCCAGCAGGCCGGTTTTATAGATCTGCTCCGAATCCTTCAGCTTGAACAGGATCTGATTGTCCTCGATCTGCACTTCCTCGATTTTGCCGTCCTGCGTCATCTGCATAAAAGCGCCGTAATCCACTTCCCTGATCTGCGCCTTGAAGATCTGCGGCATAACAAGAAGGTTTACAAGCAGAATGACGCATAATACGATCCCATAGTAAAAAATCAACGGTTTTTTCGGTTTTTTGACTTCATTCACAGCGTTTCTCCCCCTGTTTTTTTACAAAATATACCATGCAATTATAAACTGAAAAGAAACTGCGGAAAATGACGGGCCGATTTGTTTCTTTTCAGTTTATCTGCGTGTGTTATCCTTTCCGAAGAAAACCGTATGGGAGGGTTCCGGATGAAAAAGAATAAAATGCTGATCAAAACAGCCGTTGCGCTCGCGGGGATCACGCTTACCGTATCCATATTGTTCTTCACGCCGCTGTGGGGAACCGCGATTCTCACGTGCGCGCTCTCTGTTATGAGTTGCTATGAACTGCTGGTACCCACCGGCGTCTGTCAAAAGCCGGTTCCCGTAATCGTCTGCCTACTTACGGCAGCTGCGGTCCCATGGCTGCGGTACTTTGACGTCGCCGAAACGGGAACGCTTCTGTTTTCACTTTGTTTGCTGACCTTCGCGTTCCTGTATTCTGCCGCCGCAGATCAATACCACAGCTCAAAAACCATAGCGTATCTGCTTCTTGCTTCGATCGTATTTCCTTCGTTCTTCTCCCTTTTACTGCCAGTACTGGACGGCGAAAACGGCAAGCGGATTGTTCTGATCCCGTTTATTGCGGCGTGGAGCGCGGATACCGGCGCACAGTTCGGAGGAAAGATCTTTGGCAGGCATAAGCTGGCGCCCCATATCAGTCCGAACAAAACCGTGGAGGGCTTCTTTTGCGGCCTCGCCGGCAGCGTGCTGGGTATGGCGATCTTTTGCCTGGTGATACATATTATGGGCCACGACGTTTCGTGGCTCTCCCTGCTGTGCTTCGGGCTGCTCGGCGCGGCGTTCGGCACGGTCGGCGGAAACTGTGACAAGGGAGGGGAAACTGTAACGTGGAAAAGGAGCACAGCGCGCACCGCCTTGCGGTGGACTGTATCTATGAGGCACTTGTACTGCTGATGCAAAGCAAACCCTATCGGGAGATCACGATCACCGATATTACCAAAAGGGCCGGTGTTTCACGCATGGCGTTTTACCGGAATTACGAAACAAAGGATGAGATCCTGCTGAAACGGATGCGGGACTATATGCTGTCCCACGAAGAGAGGATGCGTTCACCGGCGGATTTTCTCCGCAGAGAGAACTGGAGGATGTTCGTTGAGACCCTTCTCGGCGATCCCGTTCTGCAGAATATTCAGAAGGCCGGGCTGACGGAGGGCGTGTTCCGCCTGTGCATGGAATTTACGGTTCGTATGCAGCAAAAGCTCCTCGACTGGGGCGTTTGCGCGCCGGAGGGAACGCTGCTGCAGTATTACCGGGTGGGGGGCCTGACCGGTTCGCTGCTGTATCTGGCGGATCACGCCGATCGGGCGGACGTGGACCCGGCGACGGATCAGATCCTGCGTATCATATCCGCCGACGTAAAGCCCGGTGAAACGCCCTTGCGTTCAATATCATAATTCGATAATCAGAAAGGAGTCCGTTCTTTATGTTCTATTATTTGCTGGAACCCATTATGACCTATAATTTCTTCCTGATCGCGGCCGCCGTGATCCCAGCGATCATCCTGATGGTGCGCGTATGGCGCGCGGACCGGTATGAGAAAGAAAGCCCGTGGCTGATGTGGCAGCTTGTAAAGGGCGGCATTCTTTCCTCCCTTCTCGCTATGGTGGAGGAGCGCGTATGCAGCTGGATCCTCGGACTTGCCGTGCCGGAAAACACCGTTTTATATAACGTGATCCTGTATTTCGTGATCGTCGCCGTGGCGGAGGAAAGCTCCAAATACATTTTTCTGAAGCGCAATTCCTGGAATTCGCCTGAATTTACAACGCAGTACGACGGCGTGATCTACGCGGTGTTCACCTCTCTCGGCTTCGGGCTGTGGGAAAACATCAGCTACGTGCTGCAGTACGGCTTCCGCACGGCGGTGGTACGGGCGGTGACCGCAATCCCGGGACACGCATGCTTCGGTGTATTTATGGGCGTGTTCTACGGCTTTGCCAGAAAATATGAAAACTACGGGAAACCGGGGCTGTCCAAAGCCTGCCGTTTTCTGTCCGTACTGTTTCCGGTCCTTCTGCACGGGGCTTACGATTATATCGCCACCATGGAGCGGACCTCCGGCGGATGGTATTTCCTCGCGTTTATTATTGTGCTGTTCGCGGTTTCCTTCGCGCTGGTGGGCAGGGCGTCAAAGAAAGACCGGCATATCGTGTAAGCTTCCAGTGGATTTTCGTATTTTACCGAGGCTCTTCGCCGCCGCGAAGGGCCTCGATTTCTTTTTTCAATCGTTCGTTTGCCTCTGTCAGGTCTTCCTCCTCGGATACGTACAGCGGTTGCCCGTAGCGCACGCGCAGCGAATTCCCGAACAGCCGGTATGCGCCGGAAATGCCGCAGGGGATGATTGGAGCGCCGGTGTCCCGGGCAAAGCGGACGGCGCCGTAACGAAACGGCAGCAGCGCAGAAGAAGCTTTGTTTCGCTTTCCTTCAGGGAAGATCCCGACTACGGCGCCTTTTTTCAGCGTTTCCTCCGCGGTCCGGATCGCCTCCGTGCTTTTCCCGGAGGAATTTACCTTGATACAGCCGACCCCGTTGAACAGAAGGTGCAGAACCGGCTTCTCCATAAACGTATCCTTGGCAAGGAACCGGATGGGACGGTTGCAGGATATCACGCCGAGACAGACGTCGATTTTTGCTATATGGTTCGCTGCAATGATCACGGGACCGCTTGTCGGGATGTTTTCCTGTCCCTTGATATCCGGACGATGAACATGCAGAGCGCTTGAACAAAAAGGAATATTAAAACAAAATCACCCGAAAAGTCTCAAATATGAGTCTTCCCGGGTGATTCTTTGTTTGTTTTGAAATATTTATGCCACCGGCGGCGGCCGAGATGGTACAGAATCTCGGACAGAAGGTCAAGGAAAAGACTCTTTTTGTCAAAATGCTTACAGTTGATGCCGAATCGGCTATGTCAAGAGCCAAGTCCGATGCGGTAAAAGCTGAGGCGAAGCGCGTCTATGAAGCAGTCCGCTATTCCGACCCGATGTCAAGCGACGCTCTTTCGGGTGTTGAGTCGCAGATTACACTCAAATTCGATAGCTTTTCGCAGGCGGTTGATGATGACGATTACGAACTCGCCAAAGCCAACGCCGACGAGCTTCTTATACTTATAAATGACAGAAACAAGAAGTGTAAGGTGTTGAAATGATAGAGCAGGAAAACATACTGTCGTTGGCTGGTAATGTATCAAATTCAGAAGAACTTTGGAATTATCTAAAGAAAAAAGCAAAAAGCCACAACAACTACAAATGCTATTCAACAATTGATCGTATCATTGATATACGAGATAACAAAATTCTTTATCTAAGCAATGGGAAAACTTGGAACGATATTTCGGACAGATCTGAATTTAATTCAGATGATTATCAAAAAGTGAATTTCGGAAAATGCTTTTCTTTTTCACAGGAAGAGAACGTCGCTATGTGGATGCTATATGGCGGAATAGAAAAAAGAAGCGGAATGATTGATTTTACCAAAAAAGGAATCCGAGCCCTGTTTTTCTATGCGCACAAGTTTGCAAACCGTCTGCGGCTTGGGATGAAAGTAGAAATCATTAGATTCAAAAGGCTCTTAATATTGTTTATATGCAGTGGGCTGCACCGGGGTGGTGCAAAAGGTTGCATAGCTTGACGTTCAAAAAGGTAAATGAAAAACGGGAGAGCGGAACTCGATTCTCCCGTTAATCTTTTATTTTTTTCTTAAATGGCTGTTTGGTAAATTGTCGTTTTTTGACCAACCATTTGACCACTCATTTTACATTTGAGAATGAAAAACGGCTAAAAAAGAGGGTATGACCATTTGGGCAAATTGACCACTCATTGACCACTCATTTTTTGGCAGAGCCCTTACAACGCTTGACTTTATTTAGATTTCGGCACTTTTTTATGCCAGACATTTTATCTCGGGGAACCATGAGAACACGTATTTTGACGCTATCGAAAATCCTACGAACCAAAAGGTCAGGGGTTCGAATCCCTTGCAGCGCGCCAAAAATAGGAGTATGGACTTTAGTCCGTGCTCCTGTTTTTAGTTTGTAGAAATTTAGACAAGGGATTCGAACCTTGTCCATCTTTTGCGTAAGCAAAAGGGACATAAAATCGAACCTTCTCGCAGGCGAGAGCCTGCGAGTCCCTTGCAGCGCGCCAAAAACAAGAGCACGGACAAAATGTCTGTGCTCTTGTTTTTCGTTTGTTTCACAAACGCAGGGATTCGAACAAGGAGGGAGCGAGCAAAGCGAAGCGGAAGAAAACAGTCCAGTGGACTGTTTTCGCCGACGTGGGCAACGAGTGCGAAGCGCGAGGCGAAGGCGGCGTTGCCGCCGAAAAAATCCCTTGCATCTGATTTTTTTGAGTATTTAATAAGGGAAACAATAATGAACGGTCGGAGGTACTGAACTAAAAGTGTTCGGTCGGCAACACTCCATCCCTTGCAGCGCGCAAAAAAACAAGGCACGGAAAAATCCGTGCCTTGATATTAATCATAACTGTCGATGATTTCTCTGGCAATCTGAACTTTTGTGACACAGCGGTTCATGGCTTCTTTTTCGATATATCGGTGAGCTTCGGGCTCATCGATTTTCTTTTTGTCGATTAGCAGCCATTTTGCCCTGTTGACGAGTCGGATTTCCGCCATCTTTTCCTCAAGCGTCATTGCTTTTTTCTCGCTTTTGCGAAGGCGTTCGCGTACGCTTGTCATCCAGCCGATTGCCGTTGTCAGCAGAAGCTTGGTCGCAGGCTTGGAGAGGGTGAAAACGCCGTAGCGTGAAACCTTGTCGGTAATCTCTTCAAAATGTTCCGCGCGGATGAAAAGCAGTACGGCGGAGTTGCTGTCGGAACATATGTCAATCGAAAGGTTCACACCGACGTCGTCGGGAAGCGGTGAATTGATTATTACCAGATCGTAGTCGCGTTCGGCGAGCATACGCTTGGCGCGGCTGACGTTTTCAGCGATGTGAACGGGTTCAAAGCTGTTTTCGGGGAGAACGGACCGCACAGCACTGCTGAAGCCCTCAGCGGCGGAAATTATCAGCACGCTGTAGCTTTGCTCTTTAAGGCTCATGGCTTTCTCCCCTTTCTGTCAGTTTTGATTCAGTCGGTTATTTTGAATAGATTTCGAGTATTTCCGCGGGAACGTATTTTTTAACGAAATCGCTCTCGGTTGCAATTTTGCACGCTTCGGCGAGTGTGCCCGGAAGGCGGTCGAAATCCTTTGTGGCATCCTCGCCAGCCTTGAACAGATTTATGTTTACCGGATGCGGAAGGTCAAGCTTATTCTTGAGTCCGTACAGACCGGCGTAAATGAGCAGTGTGAACGCAAGGTAAGGATTTGCCGTCGGGTCGGGTGAGCGCAGCTCTGCGCGGCGGTATTCGCCGATAGCGGCGGGAATACGAACGAGCTGGGAACGGTTCTCGCTCGACCAGGAAACGAAGTACGGAGCCTTGCTCTGACCGAAACGCCTGTATGAGTTTTCGGTCGGGTTGAGGAAAACGGTGATATCCTTAATCTTTTCAAGCACGCCCGCTATCATATAGCAGAGGTTTTCGGAATTGTTGCTCGGCTTGACGGACATATTTATATGGAAGCCGTTACCGGGTTCGTTTTCGAGGGGTTTGGCGCTGAAGTCGGCGTACAGTCCGTTTCTGCGCGCAACTGTCCTGACAACGTTCTGGAAGGTGATTGCGTTGTCGGCGGCGGCAAGCGCATCGGAATAGCGGAAGTCTATTTCGTTCTGTCCGGGGCCGTCCTCGTGGTGCGAGCTCTCGGGTTTTATGCCCATCTGTTCAAGAGTGAGACAGATTTCACGGCGTATATTCTCGCCCCTGTCCTCGGGAGCGATATCCATATAGCTCGCCTTATCGTAAGGCACGTTTGTCGCATCGCCGTTTTCGTCAAGGTTGAACAGATAGAATTCCTGTTCGGCGCCGAACTGAAAACAGAAGCCTGCATCCTCTGCGGCCTCAACCGCCTTTTTAAGAAGGCTTCTCGTGTCGCACTCGAACGGTCTTCCGTCGGGATAAGTGATGCTGCAGAACATTCTGACAACCTTACCGTGCTCCGGTCTCCACGGAAGCGTCATGAGAGTTTCGGGATCGGGATGAAGCAAAAGGTCGGAACGCGTTTCGTCCCCGAAGCCGTCAATGGATGAGGCGTCAATGGCAATACCGTATTCAAAGGCTCGAGGCAATTCGTCGGGCATAACGGAAATATTCTTCTGCTTGCCGAAAACGTCGCAGAAGGCAAGTCGGATGAACTTAACGTCCTCCTCGTTTACGAATTGCAGTACCTCATTTTTTGAGTACTTCATATAATCAGTCCTTCCTGAAAAGAAATCTAATTTGCTACGTACATTTGCTTGTAGGGATTTTTTGAATCGGGGCTGACGACCGTGAACGGCGAGTCAAGCACCTCGTCGATATTCAGCGAGAACAGTTTGCAGTATTCGGTAAGATGCTTTCTTAACTGCTTCAAGTCGTTTTCATCGGCACGCTTTGCCGTGACCTGATTCGGAAAAACAATATTCTTACAGTCCGAACGCAGATACATTTTTCCGCCGTGCATACCCGTGCAGGTGAAATTGCTGACAATCTTTTCCTTTTTTTCAAGGTTAAGCACAATTATTATTCCGCCTGCCTGATATTCGCCGAGAAAGCTTCCCGCAGTTCCGCCGATTATCATAAGAGGAACCTTTTCTTTGTATTCCTTCATATGAATTCCCGCGCGGTATCCTGCGTTGCCTCTGACGTAAATCCTGCCGCCGCGCATGGCGTAGCCGGCGGTGTCGCCGATATTGCCGTTGACTATAATCTTACCCTCGTTCATGGTGTCGCCGACCGCGTCCTGCGCGTTGCCGTTGACGGTTATGACGGCACCGTTGAGGTAAGCTCCCAGAGCATTCCCCGGCACGCCGTTGAGAGTGATTTTCTTATCGGCCATACCCGCCGCGATAAAACGCTGACCGCAACAGTTGTCGAGCGTACAGTCGCGCTTCTGATTACGGATCAGTTCGTTTATAGCCGTATAGTCAAGTCCCTGAACATTTAATATCATATTATACCACACCTCCGAACTTTTTTCTACGTGTTTCGTTTGAAAATGCAATATTGGACGCAACTCTTTTAAGTGTCTCAAAATCAACGGTATCAAGCGGTATTCTCTCGCGGATGAAATTGGTGTAGATTCCCGCTCTCTCCTTACCGCCTATGATAATAAAGCCGTTAAGATATCCGTCCTTAATGTACAGCTGCTTTACAGAACCGTTGTCAAGCTGTACGTACTTTTCGCCGTCGTATTTTCCGGCGGTCATAACGTTGAGACCGAAAAAGCCTATGGAATTCATAGCGATTGCCTTGTCAAACGCCTCGTATGCGCCCGCCATATTCTCGCCTGCGGTAAAGCCCTGAAAATACGCGTTGGGCATTATAGCGATAATACGCTTTTCGCCTGAAAGCATATCGTCGCCCTGAGCGCAGTCACCCGCGGCAAAGATATCGGGAATATCGGTTTTCATATATTTGTCAATTATAATTCCTCTGTCAGTCCTGCAGCCCGCCTTGCAGGCGAGCGCCGTTCTCGCCCTGACGCCTACGGCGAGGACAAGAATGTCAAATTCAATCTCGTCGCCGTTCTTCATAAATGCTTTATTTTTATCGAAGCGCTCGACACTGTCGCCGAGCATAAAATCAATGCCGTTTTCCTCAAGCTGTTTCTGCATAACAGATGCACAGCTTTCGTCAAGTATGCTCGAAAGCACTCTGTCAGCCATATCGCAGACGGTGATTTTTCCGACTCTTTGTGCTATTCCTTCCGCGCATTTAAGACCTATCAGTCCCGCGCCGACTATGAAAACCCTTGTCTTGTCGGTAAGCGCATTTTCAAGTGCGAGCGCGTCGTCAAGCGTCATAAAGCAAAACTTCTTTTTCACCGTTTCAAGCCCTTCAAACGGCGGCACGAACGCCGACGAGCCCGTCGCAATACAAAGCGAATCGTAGGCGAATTCACCCGAGTTTTCGGTATGAATCTTTTTGTGCTTAGAGTCGATGTCGGTTGCCGTATCGTAAACTACCCTGCATTTCATTCTGTCATAAAAATCCGCAGGTCTGTAGCTCATCTTTTCAATATCGGTCATCCCTTCAAGATAGTACGAGATAAGCGGACGGCAGTAGGCGGGGCGTTTTTCGGCGGAGATAACGGTAATCTCGCCTTCACTGTCCTTACTGCGGATGCCCTCTATACATCCGACGGCCGCAACACAGTTGCCGATAATAACGTAATGCTTCACCTTATTCACCTCGCTGTTCATAGACTATCGCTCTGTTCGGACAGCCGCTTACACAGGCAGGCTCTCCGCAGGAATTCTCAAGGCAGAGCTCGCATTTCTGCATAACTCCGTTTTCATTGGGAGCGAGCGCTCCGTACGGACAAACCAGCACGCAGGTCAGACAGCCGACGCATTTCTCTTTGTCGATTTTCACTACTTCGCCGTCTTTGGAAATTGCCCCTGCGATACAGCTTTTGACACATATCGGGTCGGTACAGTGACGGCAGGAAACGGCAAAGGAAATTCTGTCGTTGCCCTCGATATGAATTCTCGGGTAAATGCGTTTTCCCTTCAGGTCCGTCATATCCGTAAGTCCCGAATTGGCAAACGCACAGTTATATTCGCACAGATGGCATCCGAGACACCAGTCTTCATTTACAAAAATTCTTTTCATTTTCTATTCTCCCGCATGTGAAATACCGAGTATTTCAAGTTCCTTCTGATTAAGACCTACGCCGCGAAGCATCAGACGGTTGCCCTTTAAGGCTTCGATGGAGTTGATACCCATACCGCCCATAAGCTCCTTGATTTCATGACGCCACGCGTTCATTAGATTAACAAGCCTTTCACAGCCGATATCGGGGTTAAGACGTTTGACAAGCTCGGGCTTCTGTGTGGCTATGCCCCAGTTACATCTGCCGCTCTGACAGGTGCGGCAGAGATGGCAGCCCAGCGCAAGCAGTGCCGCAGTAGCTATGTAGCAGGCGTCCGCACCCAGCGCAATCGCCTTTACAACGTCCGACGCGCTTCGCACGGAGCCGCCGACCACGAGCGAAACGTTATTGCGTATGCCCTCGTCGCGGAGTCTTCTGTCAACCGATGCAAGCGCGAGTTCAATGGGAATTCCGACGTTGTCGCGTATCCTTGTCGGCGCCGCGCCCGTGCCGCCGCGGAAGCCGTCAATGGCTATGATGTCCGCGCCGCTTCTCGCAATTCCGCTGGCTATGGCGGCGATGTTGTGAACCGCCGCAACCTTGACTATGACGGGCTTACTGTATTGAGTTGCCTCTTTAAGCGAAAAGACAAGCTGACGCAAGTCCTCTATTGAGTAGATATCGTGATGGGGAGCAGGGGAGATAGCGTCAGAGCCCTCGGGTATCATGCGCGTTCTTGAAACGTCGTCAACGATTTTTTCACCCGGAAGATGACCGCCGATGCCGGGCTTTGCGCCCTGTCCCATTTTGATTTCGATTGCCGCGCCCGCTTTGAGGTAGTCCTCATGCACGCCGAAACGGCCGCTTGCCACCTGAACTATAGTGTTTTCGCCGTAGCAGTAGAAATCCTCGTGCAGTCCGCCTTCGCCCGTGTTGTAGAGTATGCCGAGCTCTGTCGCCGCCCTTGCAAGAGCGGCGTGCGCATTGTAGCTTATCGAGCCGTAGCTCATAGCCGAGAACATAATCGGCATTGACAGTTCAAGGTGAACGGGCAGATTGTTTTTGAGCTGTCCGTTTTCGTCGCGTTCGATTCCGGCAGGCTTCTTGCCTAAGAATACTCTTGTTTCCATTGGCTCGCGAAGCGGATCGATAGGCGGATTCGTAACCTGAGAAGCATTTATGAGTATCCTGTCCCAATAGACCGGAAACGGCTTCGGATTGCCCATTGACGAGAGCAGCACGCCGCCGCTGTTCGCCTGCTTGTATATTTCTTTAATCGTATCGTTCTGCCAGTTGGCGTTTTCCCGAAGGGTACAGTCGCTCTTAACTATCTTGAGCGCTCTTGTCGGACAAAGCGAAACACAACGCTGACAGTTGACGCATTTTGTTTCGTCGGAAAGCATTATGTCCTTTTCGGCGCTGAACGTATGAACTTCGTTTGCGCACTGTCTCTCGCATACGCGGCAGGCAATACAGCGGTTTTCGTTTCTTACAACCTCGAATTCGGGGAAAATGAATTCAACGCCCATCAATACGCACCCTCCTTTACTTTAACTATTACGGGCTCGCCGCCTGCGGGTATCCAGATATTTCCGGCGTCGGGCTCCATAGTTCTTATCGCCGCTTCCTCGCTCGCGATAAACACCCTGTCATCCTTTTCGCCGACAACCATTGAACGCAGCTTAAGTCTGTCATTCAGAGCCATAAGACCTCCGTTGAAGCCGAGCACTATCGAAAACGGGCCGGTTATCAACAGACTCGGGAACATACCGCGCAGATAGATGTGCTTGTTTTTGTCTGCTATGTCCGTTTTTCGCTCTATCGTTTCCCAGAACGGTGCGGCAATTACGCTTGCAGCTTCACAAAGCGTTAAGCCCTGAACACGGATAAGGTAATCCATTATATACGTTATAACCTCGGTATCGGTCTGAAGCGTGCATTTGTAACCGAACATTTCAATATATCTTCTGTTCGCGTCGTAGGATGAAATCTCGCCGTTATGAACTATCGACCAGTCAAGCAGCGTGAACGGATGGGCGCCGCCCCACCATCCGGGAGTGTTGGTCGGGTATCTGCCGTGTGCCGTCCACGAATAGCCCTCGTACTCGTCGAGCTTATAAAAAACGCCGACGTCCTCGGGATAGCCGACCGCCTTGAACGTACCCATGTTTTTACCGCTTGAAAAGACGTACGCGCCTTTCATATCGGAATTGATTTTTACGACCGTCCTTGCGACAAATTCCTTTTCGTCAAGCTGAAGGTTTGCAAGCTCGGATTTCAGCGGAGCCACGAAATAACGCCAGATTAACGGCTCGTCGGTAATTGACGGTATCTTTCTGGTCGGTATGATTTCACCCTTTACTATTTCAAAGCGTTCCTTTATAAACGCTTCGCACGCCTTACGTGTATCGCGGCAGTCAAAGAAGATGTGAAGCGCATAATAATCCCTGTATTCGGGATAGATGCCGTATGCCGCAAAGCCGCCGCCCAGGCCGTTGGAACGGTCATGCATAGGCTTCATTGCCTCGGTTATCATTTCGCCCGAAAAGCGCTTACCCTCCTTCGAGATAACCGCTGCTATCGCGCAGCCCGAGGGAATTCTTATCTGACCTTCTTTTATCATTTCAAGCCACCCTTTATAAATCAGTAATCTGGGCAATAAAAAAAGGTCCACCCCGACACGCAGAATATACGTATCGGGATGAACGCCTTTGCTCATTTGCAAGTATTCTATACTAAATCCTGCAAAATGTCAAGGAAAAAGTTGACAAAAACGCAATATTTGCAGGAACGGATTTTGAAAAATTCAAAAATCGGGGTTGACAAACGGTTTTGGCGGGTGTATAATGCACTGCATAAAGGCAATGGCGTCTTTGAGTTTTTCTCAAAGGCGTCTTTCTCTTTTGGCAAATGTTTTTATAAAAGGCAAAGGTGTCTTTAATGTTTTTCAAGCATTAAAGGTGCCTTTTTCTCGTTTTTAAGGCAAAAACAAAAAATTCAGACAAAAAGGAGAATTCATTATGAAAACTGTAACAGATTATTTCGGCAGCAAGGTCTTTGACGACAGAAACATGAAGTCAATGCTTTCGGCGGATGTTTATAATTCACTGAAAAAGACCATTGACGAGGGCACGGAACTTGATATAGGCGTTGCAAATGCCGTTGCTATAGCCATGAAGGACTGGGCGGTTGCCAACGGAGCAACACATTTCACACATTGGTTCCAGCCGCTTACAGGCATTACCGCTGAGAAGCACGACAGCTTTATCGCACCGTCGCCCGACGGCGGAGTAATAATGGAATTCTCCGGCAAGGAGCTTATAAAGGGCGAGCCCGACGCGTCGTCATTCCCGTCAGGCGGACTTCGCGCAACGTTTGAGGCGAGAGGCTATACCGCATGGGACCCGACATCATACGCATTTATAAAAGGAAAAACGCTCTGTATCCCGACTGCGTTCTGTTCATACAGCGGTCACGCGCTTGATAAGAAAACTCCGTTGCTTCGCTCGATGGAAGCTCTCAACAAGCAGGCTCTTAGAATACTCAGACTCTTCGGCAACAATTCGGTCAAGAGAGTTGTAAGTTCGGTCGGTCCCGAGCAGGAATACTTCCTTATCACGAAGGAGGTTTACGACGAACGTCCCGATCTGCGCTTCACGGGCAGAACGCTTTTCGGAGCCAAGGCTCCCAAGGGGCAGGAGATGGACGACCACTACTTCGGCGTTATCAAGCCGAGAGTTGCCGCTTATATGGAGGAGCTTAACGACGAGCTCTGGAAGCTCGGCATCCTTGCGAAGACGGAGCACAACGAGGTTGCTCCCGCTCAGCATGAGCTGGCGCCTATCTATACGACAACCAATATAGCGACAGACCACAACCAGATTACAATGGAGATTATGCAGAAGGTTGCCGCGAATCACGGACTTGTATGCCTGCTTCACGAAAAGCCGTTTGCGGGTGTGAACGGAAGCGGTAAGCATAACAACTGGTCGATTGCTACCGACGCGGGGCAGAATCTGCTTTCCCCCGGCGAAACGCCTTATGAGAACGCTCAGTTCCTGCTTTTCCTGTGTGCGGTTATCAAGGCGGTTGACGATTATCAGGATTTACTCAGGATTTCGGTTGCAACGGCAGGCAACGACCACAGGCTCGGCGCAAACGAAGCGCCGCCTGCAGTTGTTTCGATTTTCCTGGGCGATGAGCTCAACGCCGTACTTTACGCTATCGAAAGCGGAACACCGTACAAGTCAGCCAAAAAAACGCAGATGAGACTCGGCGTTGACGTGCTTCCGAAATTCAACCGTGACACGACCGACAGAAACAGAACTTCACCTTTTGCATTTACGGGTAACAAGTTTGAGTTCCGCATGCTCGGTTCGTCAAACAGTATAGCTTGCGCGAACATTATGCTCAACAGCGCGGTTGCAGAATCGCTCAGGATTTACTCCGACAGACTTGAGGGCGCGAAGGACTTTGAAAAAGCGCTTCACGATATGATAGTAAAGACCATCAAGGATCACAAGCGTATCATTTTCAACGGCAACGGCTATGACGACAGCTGGATTAAAGAAGCAACTAAGAGAGGACTTCTCAACTACCGTACAACGGCCGATGCAATTCCGCATCTGCTCGACAAGAAGAACGTCGACATGCTTACCTCTCAGGGAGTGTTTACCAAGGCGGAAATCAAGTCCAGATATGAGATTACTCTTGAAAACTACGTCAAGACCGTAATCATCGAGGCAAACACCATGGTTTCGATGGCCAAGACGCAGATTGCGCCCGCGGTTGAAGCGTACTGTGCCGAGGTCGCCAAATCCGCGGCGGCCAAGAAGGCGCTCGACAGCGACCTTGCTTGCGCTTACGAATCGGCGCTTGTCAGAAAGCTGTCTGACCTGACCGACACAATCTATGAAAAAGCGGACGAGCTTGAGGATGCGGTAACGGGCATTGATTCCAACGCCGAAATCAGCAAGCAGGCTAACGTCATACGCGACAGCGTGCTCGTTAAAATGGGCGAGCTGCGTGCGGCGAGCGACGAGGCCGAAACGCTCACCTCGAAGGATTACTGGCCGTTCCCGACCTATGCCGATATTCTTTTCAGCGTGAAATAAACAGTAAGGGATTTGATTTTATATGGCTATAGAAGAAATAACCCGACTCATACAGGAAACCGCAACGACTGAGGTTTTCGGTGTCTGGTTCTTAATCGGAGCCGCGCTGGTATTCTTTATGCAGGCAGGATTCGCGATGGTTGAAACGGGTTTCACAAGGGCAAAGAATGCAGGAAATATCATAATGAAAAATCTTATGGATTTCTGCATCGGTACAGTTGTTTTCGTTCTTCTCGGTTTCAGTCTGATGATGGCTGAGGATTATGCTTTCGGAATAATAGGAATACCTAATCTTAAAATTCTGACCGATTTCGGTTCATTCCTTGAAAACGGCAACGCACCGTCGTTCGTGTTTAATCTCGTATTCTGTGCAACTGCCGCCACAATAGTTTCCGGTTCAATGGCAGAGAGAACAAAATTTGCTT
>JAUMVO010000025.1 GCA_030530095.1 Clostridiaceae bacterium | reverse complement strand
TCAAAAAAAATTTGGTTAAATTCAAAAAAAATGCTTGAAAAAGTGTTGATTTATAGACAAAAGTGTATTATAATACATCCGTCAATTATCAAACAGTTTTCTAAGAGGTGATATTATGGCAGAACAGAAGATTGATAACAGAATAAAAAGGACAAAACGTCTGCTCAAGCAGGGCGTAACGAAGCTCATTCTGCAGAAGAGTATCAAGAAGATTTCCGTACGCGAGCTTACCGATCTCGTGGAGATCAACAGAGGCACCTTCTACCTTCACTACAAGGACATCTATGACCTTGTTGAGCAGATTGAAAACGAGCTTTGCGAGGAGTTCGACGAAGTACTTGTAAAAAGCCTTGCGGAATCGAACGGCGACGAGCTTAAGGTGTTCCGCGATTTCTGTTATTTCCTTGACAAAAACCGCGATATCTGCTACGCGCTTTTAAGCGACAACGGCGATATCAACTTCCTGCTCAAGATGCGCGCTATCATTTCAAGACGCTGCTTCTCAAACGTTCCCAAGGACTATATCAAGTCGTACGGCAAAAACGACTACATTTATATCATTTCCTACTTTGAATCGGGCACAGTCGGAATACTCCGCTACTGGCTTTCGGACGAAAGCGACAGCCGCAAGAGCTCTGAGGAAATTGCCATTATTCTCAAAACCCTGTTTATGGAAGGCCTTAACGGCATGACAAACAAATAACAGCAAAGCCGCATTGGAAAATGCGGCTTTTTATTATTTTTGACAAAATGCGTCAATTTGTACAAATAATTCCAAACTTTTGCAATTAAAAAGACGCTTTTGTAGAATTTGAAAAAAGGTCAAAAAATCACTTTAATATTTTGGCTTTATATAGTAGAATGTTACTGTAAGCAAAATTAAATACGTTTCTCGGAGGAAAAGAACATGCCTGACTATTCACAAGAGTTTACCACAATACCCTACGGCTCACTCGGTATCATCGCCCTTCCCGGCTGTGAGGAGCTTGCGCACAAAATCGACCGCTATCTCGTTAAATGGCGCGCCCAGAAGCAGTCCGAGCACAAGCATTCAATAGCTTTTGCGGGCTATGAGAGAGATTCCTACATCATCAACGCTACCTTCCCCCGCTTCGGCACCGGCGAAGGCAAGAGCACAATTTCGGAATCGGTCAGAGGCTACGACCTCTTCATTATCTGCGACGTATTCAACTACGGCATCACTCACAAAATGTACGGTCAGGACGTACCGCTTTCTCCCGACGAGCATTACGCAAACTTAAAGCGCGCTATCGCCGCTGTCGCGGGTAAGGCTCACAGAATCACGGTTATTATGCCCATGCTCTATGAGGGCAGACAGCATAAGCGCACCTCCAGAGAATCACTTGACTGCGCACTTGCGCTTCAGGAGCTCTGCAATCTTATGGGCGTTGACAACATCATCACCTTCGACGCTCACGACCCGAGAGTTCAAAACGCAATCCCGCTCAAGGGCTTTGAGAACGTTCAGCCCGTTTATCAGATGATAAAAGCTCTTGTCAACAACGTTCCCGATATCAGCATGGATCCTGCCGACACAATGGTTATCTCTCCCGACGAGGGCGGCATGGGCAGATGTATCTACTATTCAACCGTTCTCGGTCTTGAACTGGGCATGTTCTACAAGCTTCGCGACTACTCGAAAATCGTAAACGGCAGAAACCCGATTATCGCTCACGAATTCCTCGGCCACGACGTTGCGGGCAAGGATGTTATGATAGTTGACGATATGATTTCCTCGGGCGAATCGATGCTCGACGTTGCCGGAAAGCTCAAGGACCTCGGCGCAAAGAGAATTTTCGTTTTCTCGGCATTCGGCCTTTTCTGCGAAGGACTTGAAAAGTTCGACGAAAGCTTCGCAAACGGCATCATCACAAAGGTATTCACGACAAACCTCGTTTACAGAACTCCCGAGCTTCTCAAGCGCGAATGGTACTGCGAGGTTGATATGTCGAAGTATCTTTCCTACATTATCGACACCCTCAACCACGATATGTCGATAAGCAAGCTGCTTAACCCCGCTGACAAGATTAAGGAACTGCTTGTCAAAAAGGGACTTAAGTCGGAATAAGAAATAATAGAATACAGTATTAAAGGACGGCTCACCGAGCCGTCCTTTGTTTTTTACATAATTTATAACTTATTTTATTTCGTCCATGCCGCTTTCGGCTTCTTCCTTACGAAGCTCGGCGAGTTCTTTTTCAACCGCCTCTTCCATTGACGGCTGTTCCTTAAGCTGTTTTCTGAAGCTCTTTGCGGTAAGTATGCTGATTACGACGTTCGCCGCGAACAGCGCAATTCCTATCGCATATCCCCACCATACAACGCTGCCCTCAAAGACATTGATTGTGTTGTTCGCCGCGGCGTTTACAAACTGATTTAGAAGTACGCCCGAGGCGATCCAGCCGAGCATTGCGACAGTGTTGAGAATTACGTTGAAGCCCGCCCGCAGATTAATCGCGGCAATAAGCACAACGAAGAAGTTGAGCACACCCGCCGCAACGGCAACAAGCGCCGCAACTATCGCGAGCATAAGAAACTTGACCGGTGCGCCGAGCGCAGTTGCGCTCATAAGCTTGAAGCCGCCGAAGAAGTCGAGCTTCGTTATGTAATCAAGTATCAGCGTCAAAAACGAAACCGTACCCTCCTTCTCATAGAAGGGCAGTGTCATTTTCATTTTGAGAAGCGGAACAACAAGCGCAACGAGCGGCAGTAGCGTGAACACGAGACGTGCAATTCGGAAGGGATTGCCAACCGTTCCGCTTTTGAAATTGTTAACCTTATAGTGAAGCTTTGCGAAGGCGTGCTCCGCCTTGTCGGAGTCATCCTCAAGGCGCTGCTCCCAGTTGTAGTTAGGAATATTCACGCCGCAATACTTGCACTCTGCCTTGACGTTGTACCATCTCAACGGTTTTCCGCAGTGGGGACATTTTGCTGACATAATATCAGTCCTTTATACTGTAATTGTTATTTCTTAAACTTAAGAACGTTCCATGAGAACGGCTTGATTTTAATTTCGCCGTCAGTGATTTCCCTGTTGGAAGGCTTAACGGGAGCCGAAACAAAGTTGTTGCCGTCGGTCGCCTTGAAGCCTGCCATCTCGATATGCTCACAGAACTTATAGCCGTCAACGTCGAGCATATTGACGTCGAGCAGATAATCCTCAGTCTGACATCTGTTTACGGCGAAGACAACTATTTCATCCTCGCTGTCGCTGATAGTAGCGATAGCGTCCATATCGGGCACGTCGGTGAATTCCTTCGTGTCGTGCTTATCGCACTCAACCCTGCTCTCCAGAACAGAGCCGCGCGCATTGTTTGAAAGATGCATAATCGGATAGAATATCGTCTGCTCAAAAACGCCGCCGTTATTCTCCGTCATTATTGGAGCAATTACGTTTACGAGCTGAGCCAGACACGCAACCTTGACGCGGTCGGCGTGTTTCAACAGCGTCATGAGCATAAGTCCGACGAGAAGCGCGTCCTCAAAGTTATAGTAATCCTCAAGCTGATGCGGAGCCTGAGACCACTTTTCAACGTAGTCGCCGTTTGAGTGATACCATACGTTCCACTCGTCAAAGGAAAGGTTAATCTGCTTCTTCGAGTGCTTCTTGCCCTTTACGGTGTCGCATATACAGATTACGGTCCTGATGAACTCATCCATTGCCATACTCTTGGCAAGGAAGGAATCCGTATCGCCCGAGCGGTTGTCGTAATACTGATGAAGCGAAACGTAGTCAACCTTATCGTAAGCGAGGTCAAGCGTTTCAAGCTCCCAGTCGCCGAAGGTTCTCATTCCGAGATTTGAACTGCCCGAAAGCACCGTTTCGATGCTCGGGTCAACCCATTTCATAACCTTGGCCGCTTCGGCGGCAGCCCTGCCGTATTCATAGGCGGTCTTGTGACCTATCTGCCAGTCGCCGTCCATCTCGTTGCCGAGACACCAGAGCTTTATGTTATGCGGTTCCTTGTAACCGTGTTTAATTCTCAAATCACTGTACTTCGTACCTGAGGGATGGTTGCAATACTCAACCAGATTCTTGGCGTCCTCTGCGCCGCGAAGTCCGAGATTGACCGCCATCATACAGGAGGTGTTTGCCTTTTTACACCACTTTGCAAACTCGTTTGTGCCGAATTTGTTGGGTTCTATAACGCCCCATGCAAGTTCAAGGCGGGCAGGTCTCTCGCTGACGGGACCCACGCCGTCCTCCCAGTTGTAGCCGGAAACGAAGTTGCCGCCGGGATAACGCACTATCGGGACGTTGAGCTTCCTGACCTCGTCGATGACGTCCTTACGGAAACCGTCCTCGTCGGCAGTCGGATGCGTCGGCTCATAGATACCGCCGTAAACGGCTCTGCCGAGATGCTCAATAAACGAGCCGTAAATTCTCGGGTCTATCTTAGCTGTCTTGAACTGAGTAACGAGTGAAAGTTTTGCTTTTTTCATAGGTTTACTCCTTGTTTTTGGTTTCCGCCTTTTCAAAGACGAATTGCTTAAGAATTTCTGTATTCTTCTCGAAATCTATTTCGAGAACTGCCTGCTTATTCTTGGTGGCATTTTTCCAGGTGCCGTCGGCGGGAATCTGCTGCTGAACGAGGTCGTATTTAAGGTACTTGAGACCGTTGAGTCCGAGGTTCATAAGTCCGTCGGAGTCAATGTCCGTCTCGACCATCGAAACTATCCCGTCAGCCGTTTCCATAAGGGTTTTGATATTCGCCTTCTTTGCCTTGCTGATGATAGCGGAAATGACCTTGCGCTGACGCTGGGTTCTCATAAAGTCGCTGTCAAGGTAGCGGATTCTCGCATACCAGAGCGCCTGAGCGCCGTCGAAATGATTCATACCGCCGCTGATTTCCTCGGGGAAGGCCTTTTCCTCGTCAGGCGTCATGTGGTCCTTTGAGTTTATATAGTCCGCTTCCTTGTCGGTAATCTCAACGTCGATACCGCCGATTGAGTCAATAATCGTCGTAAACATACTGAAGTTTACGAGCACATAGCTGTCGATATTAACGCCGTAGTTAAATTCAAGCGTATCAACAAGCAGCTGTATGCCGCCGCGCGCCTGTGCCGCGTTAAGCTTCGCCCACGCATAGTCGGGAATGTTGATATATGTATCTCTAAGGAAAGACGTGAGCTTAATCTGATTATTGTTGTCGTCAATAGTCAGAAGCATCATCGTATCCGAGCGCGTTTGGTCGTTTTCCTCGCCCTCGCGTGCGTCAACGCCTACCAAAAGGATATTGCGTACGCCTTCCTTGCGCATAAGCTTGGAAGCGGGAATGTACTGATTGGTTTCCAGCGGCTTGTAGTCAACCCTCTCGGTCAGGGATTTTACGTAGGCGTAACCAGCTACCGAAAGCGCGCCGACAATCAGCGCAAAGACAAGAATCAGACAAAGGAAAACCTTTGAGCCTGAAACCTTTTTCTTCTGCTTCTCGCGCGGCTGTCTGCCCGAGTAAACGTCGTCCTCGATACTGTCGAACTCGCGTTCGCGGGAAACACGCTTTGCCTTGTTCGCGGCAGCCTTGTTGTAGTTGTAGCTGTACGGCTGTTCGCTGTCGGCAGTCTGCTGACGGGTGGCGACGGAACGGAACTCGCCGTCATCGTCGTTCTCCTCGTAGTAGTCCTCAGTGTACTCCCTGGGAGCCGAGCCGGTCATCTCGTAAAATTCAAACTCTTTTTTACCGCTGAATATATCGTCGAATTCAGATTCAAAGCTTCTCTGCGAGTCAGCCTTTGAGTCGGAATACACGTCCTCCATTCCGTCGCCGTGCTCGGGGGCGTCGGAGAACACATCGTCAAAAGCGTCGTCATTGAACTTAAAGTCTTTAGGATCCATTTTTACCTCTCCGTTTTAGTTATACACCATATTATTTTACTATATATTGTGTTTTTTCTCAACTGTTTTTATAAAAAAAGTGCAGATATTTGTATAAAAAGCAGCCGTTTTCGCTCAAAAACAACAAACTGTGACTCAAAAGGCAAAAAAATCTTGAAACGGCCTGACATTTCTTGTATAATACTTTTTAGATTTTCCTAAGGAGTACTGTAAATGCTGGGTAAATATGTCAGAGTGCGGGTCACAAAACCCATGGGCGCCTTTGATAACGAAACCGAGCAGGTAATGCAGCTCAATTACGGTATTGTTGAAAGCGGTCTTGACCGCAGGGGCTCCGTTAAGGGAGCGTATATTTTAGGACTTGCCCACGCCGTACGCAATTTTGACGGCAGGGTTATAGCCGTAGTTAAGCTTAATAACCGCGGCGGGATTTATCTCGTTGTTGCGCCCAAAAGCAAAAGATACATAATTCATGACATCGTTGACGAGCTTGACTTTATGTATAAACGCGAGGACTACACAATAAACTGTTTATATGAACGCTCTTGCGGAGCAATCGTTTTCCGCTTCATTAACGGCGAAAGGCGTTTTCTACTTATCAAGAATAAGCGTTCAAATCACTGGGGCTTCCCTAAAGGGCATATCGAGGTCGGCGAGACCGAGGAGGACACCGCAAAGCGCGAGGTGCTCGAAGAAGCGGGACTTCATATCAGAATTTTCGGCGGCTTCAAGCACAGGTCCGAATACACGATAAGAAACAGAGTTGAAAAAACGGTTTCGATTTTCCTTGCGACTACCGACGACGTTCAGACGAAGATTCAGCCCGAAGAGATTGAGGACTATATCTGGCTTGAATACGACGCGGCAATGAACACGCTCAACTATTCCAACGATAAGGAAATACTTGAGTCGGCACAGAAATTCATTATTGAGAATAATATATAGGAGCTTGTTATGGCTGAAACGTTAGCTAACTTTTTCGTTGAGCTTTTTAAGGATAAAATTCCTCCCGAGCTTACGATTTTCGTAATATCGCTTATGCCGATACTCGAACTGCGCGGCGGTATGATAGCGGCGAGACTGCTCGAGGTCGAGTTTTTCAAAGCCTTTGCAATCTGCTTTGTCGGCAATATGCTGCCGATTCCGTTCATACTTCTTTTCATCGAAAAGATATTCGAATGGCTGAGAAGATTCAAGTTCTTTGAAAAGATAATCGTTAAACTTGAAGCAAAAACCGAACGCAACAAGGCGAAGGTGCTTCGCTATAAATCGTGGGGACTGTTGCTTTTTGTTGCCGTTCCGCTTCCGGGAACGGGCGGCTGGACAGGCGCTCTGATGGCGGCGCTTCTGGGAATCGATTTCAAGCGCTCACTCGGTATAATCACGCTGGGCGTTCTGATTGCGGGAATTATAATGTCGCTTATCACATACGGAATATTTGCTTTATAAAAAGTCAAAAATCAAGGGCAGGTCGGTTGACCTGCCCTTTTATTATCAATAATCCGATTTTCAGTTTATTCCAGATCCGAAATGTCAACATCGGGAACTATGCTCAGACTGTAGTCGGGATAAATTGCCGATATCTCGTCGTGAAGTATTTTCAGTCCTTCATCGTGGTCAACGTCAAAGCTCATTACCACGTCGAAGCGCATTTCCTTCTTTTCCTCGTCAACGTAGAAACCGTGAAGCTGAAGCGCCCAGTCGTGCGCCAGAACCTTTTCAAGTACGGTGTTGCGCATCTGCGCCGCGTTGTCGTCGCCCGTATTAAAGGAATAGACGCCGACGCCCGTGAGAATTACACCCGTTCCCATATAGACCTTAGCCTGAACCCGGCGCGTAAGCACGTCAACCTTGTCAACGGTCAGATAATCGGGAAGCTCAATGTGAAGCGAAGCGTAGTTCCTTTCAGGACCGTAATTGTTGAGAATAATATCATATACTCCCCTGACCTCAGGCTCGGCTGAGATGATTTCGCGAATTTTCGCAACCAGCTCGGGATCGGCGCGTCTGCCGAGAATGTCCGAGAAGGTTTCGAAGAGCATTTCAAAGCCCGCCTTGATAATCAGCACGGAAATCAGTACGCCGACGTATGCTTCAAGCGAAATACCCCAGATAAGGAAGATAACCGCGCAAAGCAATACCGACAGCGAGACGATTGCGTCAAAGCCCGCGTCTTTACCCGATGCAACGAGCGACTGTGAGTTCGCCTTATTGCCCTGAGCGATAACATAACGGCTTAGTAAAAATTTAACTAATACCGCAGACGCGATAATTATCAGCGAGGTTTTTGAGTAATTCGCCTCGACGGGATTTATTATTTTCTTGACCGATTCGACCATGGCGGTAATGCCTGCATAGAGTACAAGCGCCGAAACGAGCATCGCGCTTATGTATTCAACCCTGCCGTGACCTAAGGGATGCTTTTTGTCGGGCTTTTTATTGGCAATTCGCGTGCCGATAATTGTGATTACCGACGAGAGCGCGTCCGACAGGTTGTTAACCGCATCAAGTATGACCGCTATCGAGTTTGAAAGCAGTCCCACGAACGCCTTGAAGCCGACCAGAAACAGATTGGCGGCTATACCGATAAGGCTCGTTCTGATTATGATTTTGTTGCGGCTTTCCGCAATCTCAATAGGATTTATTGATTTTTCTTCGTTTGACATTCTATTCACCGCCGTTTACGATTTTTGCATAGGTTTCTTCGGGTATCATGGGCGAGCAGATTTCACTCATAAGCTCTGCGTCAATCACGCCCTTTTCGGCATACTGTCTGCCCGCCTGCTTAACCTTTTCAAGCCGCGGAACGGTAACAACTTCGGCCGAAGGCGCATTGAAAAGCGGACTTTCGGGAACGGTTATGACCGTACTGTTTCCTCTGAAGCAGAGCTTAAACTGCAAAACAGCGGGTTCAAAATTCTGCTTACTGTTCGGGAAACCGCAGCCGCAGATCATTATATAGCGAAGGCGTGAAAAATCCGCCTGAGCAACATGTTCGTAGCGTTCGCCGACCTTTTTCATTGCCATACTTGAAAGCGGCAATGTTCTGTCAACAAGCGCTTTGAGCGGCGCGGGCATACCGTAGGTATAAAGCGGATAGCTGAACAAGAGCAAATCGCTGTCAAGTATTTCCTCAAGTATTCCCTTCATATCGTCGTTGTAAATGCAGTCGCCGCCGTTGTTCATGCACGAAAAGCAACCCGAGCAATACTCAATTTTTCTGTCAATGACATCAATAATATGTATTTCGTTTTCCGACACTTCATTCATCCCGTCCAGAAACGCGCGGGTGATGTGCATAGTATCGCTTTTTTCTTTTTTGGGACTTCCGTTAAACACAAGTATTTTCATTCTCTTTATCTCGCTTCCTTCCGTCAGTAAATTCCACAGCGCCCCTGTAAACGTAAAACAGTCCGAAGCTCAGGAACACCGAGCCGACTATATCCGTCAGCCAATGTACGCCGCAGGTCAATCGGCCTGTCACCATAAACGCCGAAAACAGCACGGCGGCAGCGGCGACGGCTCTTCTGACTTTCAGGCTCTTTGATCTTCGGTATGTCTGGAAAACAAGCGTGGGCATAACGCTCAGCACCAGAAGTGTAGTTGATGACGGGTAGGACGCCTCCATATAGCCGTTTATGGGTATCGGTCTGTAATTTATCGGTATCATTTCAAAAACAAGATAACCGATAATCACAAGAATATAGTAGACGCCTAAAAGAATTATATCGGCGTCCACCTTAAATAGACTGCGTCTTTTTATCAGCTCGCAAAGGCCGAGAAATCCGTAGCCCATACAAATTGCAATCGGCACAAGTCCGAGCCAATCGGTGACTGTATATACGGTCATATTCTCACCCGTGAGAGCGTGAAACCAAACATTGACGGTTGAAAAGCCTATGTCGGTGCCGTTTTGCCCGACGGGCTTAACGTCAACGCTCATAATAAGAACGGTCCAGAGCACGAACGCCGCTATCAGCGCCGCGCCCGTTATTAAATATTTTTTTGTTTTATTCATCAGTCGGTTTCCAATAATATTTCCTTTTCTATATTTGTCGTTACGCCGTACTTTTCCTTGAGCGCGGCAAGCGCCTTGAAGTGCGGCATCTGTCCGTGAGCGGTGAGCGCCGCTTCGTCTTTCCACAGCTCGTGAAGCAGCAGAAGTTCACTGCGGGCGGGGACTTCAAACTTATAGCCGTAATTGCCCTCCTCGTTTGCGGCGGCAACGTCTATACCCTGCTCAACAATCGCATTGTAAAACTCGTCCCTTACTTCGGGATTCATCACGTAAGTTACTTCAAGCTTTATCATTTCTTTTCATCCATTCCTCTTTTGTAATGCAGTTTACTATATCCGTTCGCTTAACGCCCAGCGCGGGAACGTCGCAGTTTTCCTTTGTGAACTGATAAACGAAACCGAGCTTTTCCTGAACGCGCTTTGACTTTTTGTTAAAGTCATAATATTTGCACCAGACCTTTGACATATCAAGGTCTTCAAATGCGCGGCGAAGCATTTCGCGGCCCGCTTCGGGTATTATGCCCTGTCCCCAGAAGGGTTTGGCAAGCCAGTAGCCGAGCTCGCACTCGTCCATCTTTTTCTCGTCAAGCATAAGCTCAATCGCGCCTATCGGCTTTTCGTCGGCTTTAAGACAGACGGCATATGCCTCCGGTCCGTTCAACACGGTTTTAATTATATTCAGACTTTCTCTGACATTTTTATGCGGCGGCCAGCCCGCGTCGGGACCGACGTCGGGGTCTTTGGCGTATTCAAAAAGGTCTTCGGCGTCGCTCGCTTTCCAGTGACGAAGCATCAGACGCTCAGTCAGCAGTATCATATTGTTGCCTCAAATGTGTTTTACATAAATTCTTGACGGGTTTCCCTCTATGTCGTCGAGCATTGTCTTGTATTCAAAGCCGTACTTTTCATAGAGCCCCGTATGATTTGTGGAGAGATAGATTTCTTTAACCGAGCGCTCTTTTGCAAGTCTTTCTGCCTCTCTGAAAAGCAAACCTGCATATCTGTTGCCCCTGTACTTTTCAAAAGTGTAAACAAAGCCTATCCACGGTGTCAGCTCGGTCGGCTGAATGTCGTCAAACTTTGAAAACGTACAGTGGGAAACAAGCACGTCGCCGTCAACAAGAAGCAAAACCTCAGAACCCTCACCGACGGTTTCGAAAAAAAGTTCCGTCCGTCAGCATTTTGGCGAGAAACGTACTCGCGTTCCAGTCACTTTTTCTTATTTCTTCAATCCAATGCTCTTTGTTTTCACTGTCAAAAAAGCTTATTACTCTCATTATTCCCCTGTGTATTCAAGAACGTTTTCAAGCAGTTCCTTTACAAAACCGCAGCTGGTGTACGCGGCAAACTTCTGATATCTGTCATCCTTGCGCTCGTCGGCAAAGTCGCAGACGCTCTTTGCTATAATAACGTGCGGCTTCGGGTCGTAGGAGTGGGCGGCCGCATAAGCTACGCCGTAGCCCTCCATCTCAACGCCCTCGGTATCCTTAAAGCTTGTGATAACCTGCTTCTTGAGTACAGCCTTGTTTGCTACGACCGCCGTACCGCTTGCCATAGGGCCGACGTGTACGTAATACTCGTTGTTTTCGCTTTTTATAAATTCTTTAATCGGCTTAAGATAATCACCCTTGATCTCAACGACGGTAGGTCTCGGGTTAAAACCGATTTCGCCGAAAACTATTTCGGCATCCTGCGGCGAAACGAACTTACCGTTTGAAAAGTTCCAGACCGAGCTTGCAAGCAGCACATCGCCGTACTCCTGACGGTCATCGCTGTCGTTTATTCGTCCCGTACCCGCGGCAATTCCGGGCATAATCACATACTCGGGAGCGAAGTGGTGAATCATTTTCATAGTCAGCGTAGCGCTCGCCGTCATACCCATTTCTTCCTGACGCGCGGCGATTACACGAAGCCGTTTTCCGTTCTTTTCGATAAACGCCTCTCTGTAAACGTGTCTGTCACCCGCAAGCGTAAATTCCGACCAGTCAAACATACGCAATGCGGCCTGCTTCTCGGTCTGAGTGACGTAAATTATAACCGCAAAGGTTTTATAAGCGCTCATTTTTGCTTCCTCCCGTATGTATGTTATCGGTAGTATTTGTCAATGCCGCCGTAGCCGACAATCAGCTTGTTTTCGGCGGTCTTTTCAATAAAGTTTTCCTTAGAGTCCATATCAATCCCGTTTACGTTAAGCTGCGTGCTTTCAGCTCTTCGCAGAGTGCATCCGCGTCACCGTTCACGCCTTCATAGCGGTAATCGTATTCGCCGCCTTCAAACGAGCCGTGCTTCGCTTCGGGCAGAAGCGCAAGATGCTCAGCCTGAGTAATAACGTATACTATATTTTCGCCGTTGACGGATTCCGAGAGCTTTTCCTTAAAAAGCACGGTTGCCTCGCTCTCTGATTTCGCCATGCGAAGATAATCCTTGCCGCTGATTATTTCGGCACCGATTGAGTCCTTTATCTTTTCGGCAAGCGTTGACTTGCCCGAACAGTTTTCACCTATTATTGCAATTAACATATTTTACTCCTTATTATCAGTCAGTAATGCTACACATTCGACATGTATTGTCCTCGGGAACAGGTCAACTGCCGTTAGCTTTTCAACATTATAGCCGAACTGTGCAAATCGTTTGCAGTCCCTTGCCAGCGTTGCAGGGTCGCAGGAAACGTAAACTATTCTGTCGGGCGACATTTCGCTGACGGTTTTAACAAGGCCTTCCGCGCAGCCCTTTCTCGGCGGGTCGAGAATTACAACGTCGGGTTTTATCTCCTTTTCGCTCAGCATCTGCGCCGCTTCGGCGGCGTCCATACAGTAAAATTCTGCATTTTCAATACCGTTGAGTTCAGCGTTGACCTTAGCGTCCTCTACGGCGGGTTCGACTATCTCAACGCCGATTATCTTTTTCGCGTTTTTCGCCATTGAAAGTCCTATCGTGCCCGCACCGCAGTACATATCGACTACGGTCTCACTGCCGTCAAGGTCGGCGTACTCGCCCGCCTTTTCATAGAGCTTCTCCGCCTGAGCGTGATTAATCTGATAAAACGACAGCGGCGACAGTCTTATCCTAACGCCGCACAGCTCGTCGTAAATATAATCCGAGCCGTAAATTGTTCTGCACACGTCGCCGAGTATGACGTTCGAGTCCTTTTTATTGATATTGAGCACTATGCTCTTTATATCGGTAAATCCGCTCAGCCTCTCAACAAGCTGCTTTTCGGACGGGATTTCGTCACCGTTAATTACAAGGCAGACCATTATTTCCTTTGTAACGCTTCCCTGCCTTATATAAATATGCCTTATCAGGCCATCTCCCGTTTCGCCGTCATAGACCGACACGCCAAATTCGGCAATCCATTTTCGGATTACGGCGACGATATCGGCAAAGGCTTCGGGCTGAAGCAGACAATTCTCACAGTTGACTATACGGTGAGTGTGAAGCGCGTAAAAACCGATTTTCAGCTCCCTGTCAAAGCCGACGGGATACTGCGCCTTGTTGCGGTAGCCGACGGGACTTTCCGCTTCGATAAAGCAGTCAAGATCTTTTTCAATACCGCCGATTCTCTTAAAGGCGTTTTCAACCTTTTCGCGTTTCATTTTGACTTCCGCTTCATAGGAAATGTGCCTGAAAGCGCAGCCGCCGCAGGTAGCGGTCAGCGGGCAGTCGGGCGCAACTCTGTCCTTTGAAGGATTCAACACCTTAACGAGCTTGCCGACGGCATAGTTTGGCTTGACCTTGATTATATGCGCCGTAACCGTGTCGCCTGCCGCGGCGCCGTCAACGAATACAGCCATACCCTCAAAGCGTCCTATACCGCTTCCCTCAGAGGAAAAAGCGTCGATATAAAGTTCGATTTCGTCGTTTTTCTTAAGCATTTTAATTCCTATCAAAAACGGGCAGTATTACTGCCCGTAGTTTTCTGTTATCTTCCCAGATACGGCATCGGATTTACACGCCGTCCGTTTACATAGACCTCAAAGTGAAGGTGCGGACCGGTTACGTTACCGGATGAGCCGATATTACCTAACTGCTGACCTGCCGAAACGCGCTGGCCGGATGAGACCTTGAACGAGCCGGGCAGCATGTGTGCGTATCTCGTCTGAAGGCCGTTGCCGTGGTCGACAAGCACGTTGTAGCCCCACGAAGAGTGGTAGCTCGCCGAAACGACTCTGCCCGAAGCAGCCGCAACTATGGGACAGCCCGTACTGTTGCCGCCTGCCTTGACGATATCAATACCGCCGTGGCCGCGTCTGCCGCCGAAATACGACGAAATATTGTACGCGCCGATTGCAGGCCATACGAAGTTACCGCCGTAGCTCTTGACGGTGCCGTAGCTCGCCGAGCCGTAGCCCGAGGACGCATAAGCCTTCGTACCGACCTGAATCTTTTCCTCAACGGGTTGTTTGGTCGTAACTCTGCCGATCTCCTTGGCGGAAACACGTACGCCGTCAATATATGTTACAAGCTCGGTGACGAGCTGTTCGCCCTTCTGACCGTTCTGAACGGTCTTCTTGACGCCCTTATAAAGATTTGATGTTTCGATTGTAACCGTCCTGTACGGCAACAGCTCCGTGTGCTGTTCGGTCTTGGTAACCTGAACACGTACGAAGTTGACCTCGCTCTTGACGAGTATCTTGTCGCCGACGTGAATTGCATTGCCGATTGACGGGTTAAGCGCGTAAATCTCGGACGTTGAGATGCCGAACCTCTGGGCAATTCCCGAGGGAGTGTCGCCCGAAGCCACGGTGTAGTATATGGCCTCGCTCTTTTTAGTGCCGAGCTTGTCCGAAAGCTTGACCGCATCCCATACGGTGTTGTCGTTATCGGGATACATACCCTGACGGTACGAGATATCCTCGACAAAGCTGACAATCGCGTTCGGGTCGTCAACGGTGTAGTTTTCAAGTATGTTGTCAAAGACCGTCATAGCGTCGGTCTCATTCTTGACCGCGCACAGGAATTCGTTGTCAATATAGATTCCGCAGGCGTTTGTGATATTACTGTCGGAACGCTCAATAAGCTTGTTCGCAATAGCCTCGGAGTCGTTGTAATCCGTAAGGCTGACCGTCGCAATCTTATACTGGGCGGTCTTGATAACGTTCTCGCCCTCGTTGGCAACGATGGCAGTCTGAAGTCTCTCCTGCGCCTTGCTCTGGGCAGCAAGATAGACCGACTCGGAGCTGACATAGCCTATATCGGAGTTGTTGTAGGTTATCTTAAGTCCGAGCTGCTGCGAATTCCAG
Source organism: Clostridiaceae bacterium (assembly GCA_030530095.1). GTDB lineage: Bacteria > Bacillota > Clostridia > Oscillospirales > Acutalibacteraceae > Fimenecus. The sequence continues at coordinate 435 of JAUMVO010000025.1, read as the reverse complement.
TGATGTACGGTAAACAGCAGTATAACGAGTGCAAACGCGGGTGCCACGACATTCGTGAGCACCGAGAAAACCGTGTCGTGCTTGTTGAACGCTTTTCTGACGTTGAACTTGAACACACTCCAGCCGCGTTTTTTGTCGCCCTTGAATATGCTGAAAATCTCCTTGATTGTCGCCCTTGCCTCGCGGTAAAGTTCACCCGTCTCGGCGGCAACGTTGCGGATATGGGATATTACGAAACGGTCAACAAGCAGCAATCCCGCCATCACCAAAGCGCCAAGCGCCTTGACGGGCTTAGCTAAGAAGCGTATCAGCCTTCTCGACAGACGGGAAAGAAATCTCGCCGTGTAAAGACCGAGCAGATATAGCTTTTTGTAAATAAAACCGAACATAATATCTCCGAAAAAGATAAAAATCTATAACTTGTTTATTATATCA